>NZ_RYFF01000056.1 GCF_004138165.1 Candidatus Chloroploca sp. Khr17 | reverse complement strand
CGTGAGGCAACGATGCTTGTCAAGGTTACATCTAACGTGAGGCAATGCGGGCGGCAAATCTAGTTGACATTTAACACTTGTGGCACTGCCCGCGGGGCCGAAGCCCTGCCCGCAGTCGAAGGCGAAGCTAAGCATGTCGCCGCCAGGGTCACTCGCCCCGCTCAGGCTTAGGGTGAAGGGCTGGTCGGCGGTGGCCGTCGCCGGGGCCGCGAGGGTCGCCGTGGGCGCCACATTCTCCACCGTCACCGTCGCCGCGCTTGTCGCGCTCTGGCCCGTGGGCAGCGTGCCGCGCACCGCCACGGTGCGGGTGGACGGGCCATCCACGCCCGCCGCGCGGAAGCTCGCCCCCTGACCCACCGTCTCGAAGACCCCGTCGCCGTCGAGGTCCCAGGCGAAGCTCAACCCGCCCTCACCCGTCGCGGCGAGCGGCACGCTCATGCCCTCGGCGACCGTGTAGGGGCCGCTGGCGCTGACCTGGGGCGTGTAGGGCTGGCTCGGTAGCAGCGCAGGGGCGCTCACCGTCTCGCTGCGCGCCAGGCTTGGGCCGGCCAGGGTTACGCCGCCCTGCTCGCCCGCGGCGGTGTAGCGCTGCACCTGGGCGTAGTAGGGGCCATCGAGGCCCTGCAGCTCCAGCCGCAACTCACCGCTGACCGGGCCGAAGATCAGGCCGAAGCCGTCGCCCTGGCCGCGCCAGAAGCTGTTCGGGATCTCCTGGAGCGGCCCGGTCGCCTCGCTCCAGCCCAGCCGCCGGCCCTGCCCGTCCACCACAAAGCCTTGCACCGGATCCAGCACTACCGTAGCAATGTTGCCAAGATCCTCGCGACCGAACGCCGCCAGGTTCTCCGGCTTGAGCGGCGCGTCCAGGGTGAGCAGGATGGCGGCCTGGATGTCGAAGTTATCCAGCAGGTCGGTGTGAGTTACCTTGCCCTGGGTGTCGATGCCTCTGCGGTAGGTCAGCACGCGGGCCCGCGGGTCGTTCACGAACTGGCCCACTGCTGAAAGCGTCGGCACCGTGCCATCGCCGGCGTTGTTCTCGAAGTCGTCCCAGAAAAAGATCTCGCCCGCTGCGGCGTCGCTCTTAACAAAGTCTGTGAAGGGCGAGAGCACACTCGCTGCGGGGCCGACGTCCTGCGAGACATAGAGCGGCGTACGCTCGCTGATCCCGGCGATGGCCGTCAGCCGAGTTCGCTCCAGAAAGACGTTCGGGTCGCGGGTGGGGTCGATGTCGGCACCGTTGTTCAGATCAAGCAGCAGATGATTGGCAAACGTCCCCGTATGCACCGGCTCCAGGCGCCGCGAGCCGTTGTCAAAAAAGGCGTAGGTGGCCAGCAGGGTGTTGATCGTCGGCACGTAGCGCTTGATAAAGGGCACCGGATCCATCTCGCCGGTCGAGGGGCGTACGAACTCGGCGCGCGAGATCTCGAGGTCAGGGCCGGGGATGATTGCGCCGGCATCGACTTTCTGGAAGGCGTGGTTGGCGATCTTGGAGAGCACGGCACTGAACGAGGCGTCGATGCCCCAGTTGTCGTGGAGCGGGTTCCAGGCCTTGGAGGCGCCGCGATGTGGTACGCCAACCGAGATGAAGTGGCGCACCTTGGGCAACTCGGCGCCCGTGGCGGGGTCGTACACACCGCCATAGGCGGTGCTCTGGATGTAGGTGCGGGTGACCAGGCCGCCGGTGGAGTGGGCGATCACATCGACGTAGTCGAGCGGCGTGCCGTAGACATCGCGCCAGAGCGCCTCGGCGGCGCGGGCGGCCTCGCCGAAGTAGTCCACGCCGTAGGTGTACTCGTTGTCGCTGATGTCGCGAGGGTTGAGGCCGAGAATCACGCCGTCGTAGCTGTAGCTGCCGTCGGCGTTCGGCAGCGGTGAGGGGCCGGGGACGAGGCGCCAGTCGTAATTGGCGATGAAGATGTCGCGGTCGCGCCGGTAGCCGGTGTTCTCCAGAGTGGTGAGGATGCCGTCGTAGGAACGGATCAGCGGGTCGATCTCGAGCAGGCCGGGGGCGACGCCGCGGTTGAGCAGCCAGAACTCGTCGTCGTTGCGGGCGTAGTTGCCGCCGATGCCGGGAACGAAGACCAGGGGGCGGGGGCGGACGCGCAGGTCGCGCGAACGGGTGCGGGTGCTGGCGTCGGGCAGGGTGAGCTCGATTTCGAGGGTGTGGACGCTGCCCGGGGTGGAGGGGTCGCCGTCGGCAAAGGCCATGCCGCTGGTGGTGAGTTCGCACTGCAGCTGGAAGGGCTCGTCGGTGCCGGTGGGAGGCACCGTGGCGGTGGCAGGGCAGCCGGCGAGAGGCCGGTCGGTGGTGGCGTTGTGGAAGCGAACGGCCACGGTCACGGGGGCGCTGCCGGGGTTGCGGATGGACGCGACCAGGCGGGCGGGGCTGCCGTCGGGCAGATTGACCTCCTGGTCCGCGGGGGGCAGGTTGACCCACTCGGCGCTCTCGCGCTCCTGGCGCTGCAGAGTCAGGTCGGCGAGTTCGACGCCAACTTCGGGGGTCAGCAGGTAGAAGCGACCTTGCTGGCCGGCCGCAGCACCCTCGACGAGGATCTGGCCGGCGTTGTTGATGCTCACCGCCCGCACGAGATTGAGCTGCAGCTCGGCGGGCAGCAGCTCGGCTAGGCGGTAGAGCACCCCCCCGCGCCAGATCACCGGGCCAACATTCATCAACTCGCCAATAACCTCGCCGTTGTCGTTGATGTCAAACGCTCGTCCGCTAAGGGCTGTGCCGATGGGCAGATCGGCAATGGTGCCATCGGCCTGCCAGATCACCGGGCGCTCTAGGCGCTGGGTGGTATAGGCGAAGCCGGCGATCTGGCCCTGGCTATTGATCGCCTCGGGCCGCGTGTAGCTGCTGTCGGGGGCGGTCAGCACCTGTACCTGATTGTTGACATAGCGGAAGCCCGCCATAACAGAGCTGTTGCCGACGTTGAGCAGGTAAACGCCAACGGCCTGGTTCGTTTCGTTCAGGTCGGTGGTAATAACCGCGCCGGTGTTGCTCGGCGCGGGCAGGAAGCCGAATGCGCCACTGTTCCAGAAGACTGCGGTACCTCGATTGGGGTAGGTGCGATAATCGGTGACCGCGACGTAGACCACCCCTTGAGTGTTCAGTTTGGCCGAAGAGAGATAACTGCTGTGCCAGTAGTAGGGTTCCGGACGGGTTGGTGTGACATACGAGCCCCCGATCCAGATGTGGAAGCTGTTGCTGTCGCGCACCAGGACATGGCCGGCATCGTTCAGCGCGGAGGGCTGCGGGTAGAACGGCTCCAGCTCGCCAGCAAGCATGGGCAGCCTGGTGAAGCGGCCATCCTCCCACAGCTCGGGGATGTCGTTCGGGCGGGCGGCAAAGGTGCCGATCACCTGCCCGCGGTTGTTGAGGTCGACGGCGCGAAAAAACTCACCTTGCGGCCCTTCCAACACTTGTGCCTGGTAGCTTGGTGGTGGCGGGGGCGGCGGGGGTTCCTGAGCCCGCGCCTCTGGCGCAGCCGGCGCGAACAGGCTCAGCACGACGGCGGGCAGCAGCAGCAGGCTCAGCAGCCTGCGCAGCCGGTTGGTGGACACGGGCGAAGTGGTAAACATCTCCTCGCTACTCCTTCGGTAAGTCGTGACGGATGACACACCTATTGAAGCAGCCGGCCTCAGGCCGTGGGAGTCACAGACTCATACAGCTACCTGGACAGCCGCCCACGAGTCTGTCCCAGTTCTTGTCACGGTGTACGTGTTCACCCTTGGGGTAAAGCACCACCCTGGGAGCGCGGGCGGCTCGCCCGCTCTGGTCTGGATGCGGGCGAGCCGCCCGCGCTCCCAGGCGAAGTGTGAACAGTTATGTCACGGTTGTGCGATCCATGCCTTCAAGCCTGGCACCCTTTCGCGTGACTATCGCCATTGGAGCAACCTGGCACCGACACCGTCGGCGCAGAGCGGGTGCGTCCTGGGTGTTACCACGCCAGTGATACACCTGGCTGTCATACCTACGGTACAAGCGGTTGTCTTACTCTGTCACGGGTCAGCGTGGTTCGCACCTGCTATCGTAACCCTCGGTGGAACGTCCACCAGCCCAATGCAATACTGACAGGAGTGCCATATGCCCCGCGTGAAAGAGATGATCATGATCGCCCTCGCCCTGGTCGTCGGTGTCACCGCCAACCTCGGCACCAATCCCGCCGCCCAGCCGATCGCCGGCCAGCGGGTCGAAGTCGAGGACTTCAGCAGCGTCCGCGCTGCGCGGAGTCAGAACCCGACGCTGCTGGATCAGCTTGAGCCCCAGGACAACGCCGAGGTGGCGGGGGCAAGGCGCCGTTTGACCGACATGCTTTAGCGGCCCCCGGATGTTACGAGGTGCCCCCTGGGCCACGCCAGGGGGCAGGGGTAAGGAGACACCCAATGTTCAAGCTCCATTCCCGCGACAATCCGCAGGCTCCGGCGACGAGTCGCGGTCAGATGATCTGGTCTGTACAGCGGAGACCATGGTTGGCATACGCGCTCCTCGGTCTTGGGTTGCTGCTGCTGCTTACCGGAACCGGCGTGCGCATACGCGAGGGCAACCTGATGCTCGCGGGCGTCAGCGAGGGTAGCGATCTGCTCGTGCTCTCAGGCAACCTCCATGTCACGGAACGCGCCCGACTCGACAGTGGGCTCTTTGTGCTCTGCTGCAACGTGCTGGTGAACGGTGAAGTTCGCGGTGACGTTCAACTGCTCACCGGCAATCTGCACCTGGGGCCGCAGGCCCGGGTGTTGGGTGATGTCGGGCTCGGCAACGGCAACTACAACCAGGATCCGACGGCACAGGTAGCAGGGACGAGCGGCGGGATCGGTGCAGGTTTCTGGTGGGCTCTCGTGCGCGCCTTCTGCCTTGTCCCCACGCTGCTGCTCGCCAGCGGACTCCTGCTCGCACATCGGTGGTGGCGTCGCGGTCTGCTTGAGCGGCGCAGCGAACCTGTCTGACACGAAGCAACGACTTGCGCGTCCGGCGCTCCGAGCCGCGCAACGAGGTAATTCAGACCTTGACACCGTGCAGTTCATTAAGCTCTATTGAGGAGATAGCTTATCATGATGATGAATCGCCCGTTCCGCCTTGTCCTGCTGCTCGCGCTGGCGCTCCTGCTCCTGGGTGGCCTGCTGCCACTCGGCCTGCCTGCCGAGGCGCAGGAGACCACAGCGGCCTACCGCGTGTACATGCCGATGGTCATCGTCGAGCGCGGCCAGCCGCCGGTCAACCCCGGCGACCCGCCGCCGCCGCCGCCGCCGCCGCCGCCGCCGCCGCCGCCGCCGCCACCGCCGCCGCCGCCTCCGCCGCCAACTGGCTCGTTCTTCCTGCCCGGCGAGGCGCCAACTCGCAACTTCGCCGCCGTCTACGACTCCACTGGCGTCATGCATCTGGTCTTCGTGCGGCACACCCGCGCCGAGAATGTCCAGGAGTTGCTCTACGGCCAGTGCCCCGCCGATGCGGACTGTGATCGCGCCGCGAACTGGCACACCGTGGTGATCCATAGCGGCAACATTGGCTCGGTTCAGCTCGCCGTTACCGCCGACGGGCGCCCGCGGTTGGCCATCCAGGACGAGTTCACGACCGTCAGCGTTCGCCTGGCCTACATGGCCTGCGAAGCGAACTGCCTGACCAACGCCGGCTGGGAGGGCATCGCCTTGGGCCAAGGGCTCTCGTTCGGCGGAGCTTTCCTGCAGCATAGCGACCAGCGCTGGTTCGCCATTGATCGCACCGGCCTGCCCCACATGCTCGTCGCTACCCAGCAGGGCAGTTTCTATCTCAGCTGTAGCCAGGCCTGCGCCACCGGCGGCGAGGGTTGGAGCGTCACCTCCCTCGACACCACCGGCGACCCCTTTCTCACCACGCAGCTCTTCGACCCGGTGCTACGGGTCGGCGAGGATGGCCGGATCCATATCCTGGGCAGGATCAGTCGGCCCGAGTTGGTCTACCTGACCTGTGCGGCCAACTGCGCCGCAGCGGAAAGCTGGCAGCGACTGGCGCTTGCGGACTACAACCAGCAAGCCATCAGCGACCAGCTCCCGATGGCGGTCTACCCCGCGAACCTGGACATGGAGCTCGACCGGACCGGGGGCGTGGTGGTCGCCTTCGGCGGGCCAACACCAGGGATGGACGCTCCGAACCGGGCGTATCTCCTGCGCTGTGCGACGGGCTGCATCGAGGCTGGTAGCTGGAGCGGGCGGCCCTTCGCCAACAACGGAGCCTTTGGGCTGAACATGCAGCTTGACCGGCAAGATCGACCGTTCTGGCTGTTGGCTGCGGCCACAAGCGAAAACGGTGAGCGGATCGTGGAGTTGGCAACATGCACGACTGGCGACTGCTACGCCCCAGATGCAAACTGGCAGGCGCGCATCATCAGCAGCTCTAATGAGATGGAGACGGAGCTGCCGATCAAGAACCCGGTCGCCACGCCGCCGGTGTGCAGCATCCCCACCAGCAGTTGGGAGCACGCCACCAACCAGCTCCTCGTTACTCACAACGGTGGCATGCGCCTGCTTACCAATGCCGTAGGGACAAGCATCTGCCAGCCGGGGATGGACGAGTGGATCGACCAGTGGGGCACCAAAAAGCGGGGCCGGACGATCGACGTTTGGGTGTTCACCGCCCGGGCCCGCTGGACGATCGTACCGTAGGGGTACGGCGCGGTCGTTGGTGAGCAGCGGCTGGAGGCTCGAGTGGAACCAGCCCGGCCACATGTTCGTCATGCAGCCCGACGGAGCCGCTTTCGGCGTTTGCTCCGACGGGCTGCTATAGTAAATATTAGTGCATTTTCAGGAAGTACCCAACCTATGAATCTCTTACGACATCCAATTCGCAGCGCGAGCCAGTTCATCCTCGCGGGCATCACCGCGCTGGCTCTCGCCACCTGTGTCGCGCAACCCGCCGAGCCGATCGGCAGCCCCGGCGCTCCCATCGTCGGCCCAACCCGCATCCCAACCACGAGCGCAACGAGCGTTCCCACTCTGGCGCCCAGCACGGTCCCTACGACCATGCCGAGTGTTGCGCCCACCACCACGCCCACCCGTCCCTCCAACACGCTCGTCGGCCCCGAGTGGACGGTGGCCTTCCAAGGCGACTTCGACGGCAACGGTCGCCAGGATGTCATTGCCTTCAAGCCCTCGTCGGTTCGTTCGAGCGTGAACCCGGGCGCGGTCAGCTTTGCCGCCGTGGTGAGCGAGGCGGTGTTGGTGGAGTCCAAGGCCGACGGCACGCCGTCGGTACGGGTGCTCGGCGATCTGGGCGGCCTGAGCATCGACGGCACGCGCGTGATTGCCCACACCAGTTCCCATCCCGCCGCCTACATGCTGGCGCTGATCAACGACCGGCGGCAGTTCCTGCTCTATCCGCTGGACGCTCAGGGTCAGCAGACCAGTTACCCTATCGGGGCGGCCTACGACCAAGCCACAGGTAGCTACAATCGGCTCGGTGGCGAGATCCCCGGCGGGCAGTCCCTGCTCGGCTCTGAGTGGACCTTGATCACCTCGGGGGATTTCGATCGCAACGGTCGCAGCGATATGCTTGGCTACAAGCCCGCCAACGTGAACTCCGGTGTCAGCACCAGCGGCGGCTACCTGTCCAGCGAGGTTGTGGTGGCCGAGCGCGACCCCAGTGGCGCTCCAGTGGTGCGCCTGCTGATCACCCGCGATGGGGTGCTGGCCGACAATCTGTCAGTGGCCAGCTTCGGCAGCGGCGACAATCGGCCCGCAGGGTTCATCGTGCGGCTCCAGGGCGCAGAGCGCAAGCTGGTGCTGACGCCGCTCAACGGCGCCGGCGAGCAGTACGCCCAGGATGTGGCGATCAGCTATGTGGACGTGGTGGGCCGCTATGTCGTCGCCGGACCCGGCGGTGTGCTGCCGCTGCCCCTTGTCGGCCCCGAGTGGACCGTAGCGCTCAACGGGTCATTCACCCCCGGCGTGAGCGATGGGGTGATCGCGTACAAGCCCGCAAGCACGCCCGTGGGCTCCATACCGCCCTTCGACTTCTTTGCGGTACCGGCGAGCGAGTTCGTGCTCGTCGACCGGGCGGCGAACGGCGGTGCCGCAGTGCGCCTGAGCGCCAATCTCGACACGATCTCCGCTGATGGCCAGGCGCTTGTGCAACTCAGCCAGAACGGCGTCCGCCCCTCGGCCCTGCTGGTCCGCGGAAGCGCCGACCGGAGCGTTCTCTTCACCCTGCTGAACCGCGATGGCATGCCCTTCGGCCCCGAGTTCAAGGTCTACTGGGATAGTGGCGTCCTGGCCTACCGGGTGACCAGCCTCGGTTCTGGGGGCTACCAGCCCACGCCGCCCGTCGAGCCCCAGACGCCGTCCGGCTTTACTGAGTTGAGCCGGGACGACCTCAACAGCGACGGCCTCCCGGATTTGGTGGCCTACGTGCCCTCAGAGCTTGTCCTGGCCTCGGGTGAAGTGGTGGCGAAGGAACTGGGGATCTTCGTGGTTGGCGGGAACGGCACCGAGGCCCAGGCTAGTCTGCTCAACGGCGCGATCTACGCCGGTGGCTACCTGATCTACGCCTTTGGGGACGGGAGCGGCTCACCCTTCCCCGTTGCATACACCGTGGTCTTCGGCGACGCTGGGCTCATCCTCACCCCGCTCGCGAGCAACGGCGCTGTGGCGGGACGCAGCGTGCTGCTGGTCTGGAACCCGGCCACCGGTGCCTACGCCGCGACGCCCCGGTGAGCCCTTGCCCAGGCCGCAGCGGCCTGGGCTGTTTACCTCCGAGCACGACTACTTCGGCAAGGTATATAGACGTATCGCGATAGAGTGAGAGGATCGAACAATGCAGAACCAATGGGTGGATCTCGGACGGCGCCTTGCTCTGGGTGTACAGGCGAGACCTGGCGATCTGGTACTGGTACGGGACGTCGCGGGCAGTCCCGAGTTGCTGCTAGAGACCGTGCTCGCCCTTGAACTCCGGGGCGCCGTCGCGCTCCCCTACCTGATGTCGGCCGCGAAGATGGAGCAGATGCTTGCCGCGAGTGACCCGGCGCTCATCACCGCCCATGGCGCGGGCTGGACACAACTGCTGCAGCGCATCGATCGCGTGCTGATCCTCGGCGGCGCTCAGCCGAAGCTCGATCACGTACCACCAGAAGCCCGTGCCGCCTTCGACGCTCTCGACACACAGTGGACCGCCGTAGAGGAAACGCGACGTCTCCCGTACCTGGTTGCTGCCATTCCCACCGCGGCCCAGGCAGACAGGTTTAATCTGCTGCCCGAAGCGCTGCTGGCCCACCTGATGCCCGCGCTACTCGCCCCCGTCGAGGAGTTACGGGCGGAGATCGGGCGCGTTCTGGCGGTCGCCGGGGTGGCTGAGCGCCTGACCATCCGCACTGGTGAAGACCACGAGTTGCGCATGATCCGGCGCGGTCGCCCTTGGCTTGCCGACGACGGGGTGATCGATGCCGACGACCAGGCCACAGGGGCGCTTGTGAGCAACCTGCCTGCTGCGTCGTTGTACACAACCATCGTCGAAGAGAGTGCCGAGGGGAGTGTTGCGTTGGAGCGTGTGGGGTCGGCTCGCGGGGTCGTGTTCCAGTTCCGCGACGGGCGGATCGTCGCGATCGAGGCAGAGACAGGAGCCAATGAGCTTGCGGCGTTCCTTGACTCCCACGACGGGGAGCCGCGGCGAATCAGTCACGTTGGCATCGGGCTTAACCCTTATTTGCGCATGCCGATCGGCTGGACACTGGTAGACGAGCATGTGCATGGTGCGCTGTTCCTGGCGCTGGGAGAGAACCGCTACATGGGCGGCGCCAATCGCTCGTCGCTCAACATCGACTTCGCCCTCGGCAACGCCACCCTCCGTGCCGACGGGATGACCCTGGTCGAGCAGGGCCAGGTGACGGTATAGGCGCTCCGCTGATCTGTTCCCACCAGGGCACAGGTAGCGGCCTAATGGTCTTCCAGAAATGAATCCGGTCTAGCCCACGAAGGTGGGCTTCGCTCCCCCTAGCCGAGGGCTTCAGCCCCACGGCATCAGGCGCAGAGCGGATCATTTCCTGCAAAACCATGAGGCTGGCACTTCATCTGTTGACCCACACCCCGCCGCATCAAGCGTACGTCTTCACACTTGCGGGAACAGGCAACCCTGGGAGCGAGGGCGGGACACCCTCGCTCCCAGGGAAAGTGTGAACTCTATACATGCAGCTTTGCGCCTTTGCGCCGTTGCGTCAAAAAAACCGCCTTATTTCTTTGTCGCCGCAAGGTCGCCAAACGGCGGCAAGGCGAGCCGTACGAGCCAGTCGCGTAGCCACGTGGGGAGGTGGGTCAGCACGAGTTGGCCGTACGCGTCGAGCCCAATCACGTAGCGCGCCCGTGGGCGACGGCAAGTGATCGCCTGGCCGACGACGCGGGCAACCCGCTCGGGCGGGATGCCCATGCCTGGTTTGACCGTGGCTTTCACCATGTCGATCAGGGGTTGGTAGGGGGCCAGGCGCGCCTGCGATACGTCGGCCAGCATCTGGAGACTCGATGCGAGCGTTTTGTCCCAGATTGGCGTCGCGATGATGCCCGGCTCGATGCAGACCACCCGAATGCCCCACGGGCTCAGTTCAATGCGCAAGGCGTCGCTGCATGCTTCGAGGGCGAATTTTGAGGCCGAGTAAGGGCCAAAGAGCGGGTGCGTGAAGCGCCCCGAAATCGAGCCCATGTTGACAATCGTGGCAGGGCGGGACGATTCGCGCAGCAATGGCAAAAAGGCCTGGGTGACGGCGATCGGTGAGAGCGTATTGACTTCGAGTTGGCGGCGAAACGCATCGATCGGCACCACCTCGAGTGGCCCTGGCACGGCAATGCCCGCATTGTTGACCAGGGCGCGCAGGCCATGCCCATTGGTCTGGGCGCGAATTGTGGCAACAGCGGCGTCGATCTGGGCAGCATCGGTGACATCAAGCATCACAGGGGTCACACGGCCCCCACTCACAAGCCGCAACTGCTCGGCATCCTCGGGCGAACGCACCCCGGCGAAGACCTGAAAGCCCCGTGCGACCAGATGGAGGGCGCATGCTCGCCCGATCCCGGTTGAAGCGCCTGTAATCAAGACTGATCCAGCCTGGTTGTTCATCATCGACCTCTTGTGAGTTTTCTGGCGTCGTTCGCCGACCATGAATGGGGCCACGAAGCAACGAAGAGCGCATCGAGCCGCCCATATTCGTTTATTCGTTCTCAATATTCGTGGTCGGCGGCACCCCCGGGAAATGTAGTTCCCAGATTATTTAGTGGTGTCTGTAACGTACGTTTTCCGCTAGCTTGCCACCCTGAGCACAGCGAAGGGTCTCAGGCGTCCCAATGGCTGCCATGCTTCGCTGCGCTCAGCATGGTAGCCGCGTCGGGCGCTAAAAGCAAGTGTACGGGTGGGGTGACAGCGTGTGCTACTATAAGCTTATGATGAAACAAGATCCCCATCCATCAGATGATTTTCGACCTGCTGAGGGAAGCACGCCAGACCGCGCAGCGATCCGTGATGTTGATGATGCCACGAGGGAAAACGCGGCCACCACTGCCGATCACGTCTCAGCCCGTGATGCTGATGATACTACTGGGGGGAACGCTGACGAACGTGCCGAGCAAGTGTTGGTTCGTGACGCTGGTGAGGCCGCCGCTGAAGCGGCGCATCTTCCCGTATCCACAGCACCTCAGGCAACCGATCAACTACGAGCCAGAACTGAGGCTGATACTGAACTGACCGAATATCTGGGGGCAAGCCAGCAGCGCCGGCGTCTCTTTCCTCGGGCGGCACTGGTTGGCTTCCTGGCTGGCCTGGTGGCGATCATTTTTCGTGGCCTGCTGGCTCTTGGTGAGCAGGCGCGTGATGGCCTGATTGCATGGTCGCAACACTATCCTTCGGTCGGGTGGCTGGCCCCGATGCTCTTTGGGGCAACAGGCGCAGTATTGGCCGTCGGCATCACCCGCCGCTATGCGCCCGAAGCAAGCGGAAGCGGCATTCCTCATATCGAGGCCGTTTTGTATCGGTTGCGCGAATTGCGCTGGCGGCGCATCATCCCTGTCAAACTGGTAGGCGGAGCCCTCGCGCTTGGTTCAGGGCTTGCCCTGGGGCGCGAAGGTCCAACGGTGCAATTGGGTGGTGCGATCGGCGGTGCAGTCGCCGAGTGGTTGCGTGCCCCAGTCCGTGAGCGCATGACATTGATTGCCGCGGGTGCCGGGGCTGGCTTGGCGGCAGCATTCAATGCGCCATTAGCTGGTTTAGTCTTTGTCTTAGAAGAAGTGCGGCGTGATTTTCGCCCGATGGTCTTTGGGGCGGCCTTTATTGCAGCAGCAGTGGCCGATATCCTGTCGCGCTTGGTGGCCGGCCAGTTACCTGTGTTTACCATCCCTGATTATGCCATGCCCCCGCTTGCTGCCTTGCCCGCTTTTGCGGTGCTTGGTTGCCTTGCTGGTGGGCTGGGGGTGCTCTTCAACCGGGGGCTGCTCTCCACCTTGAACTGGTTTGGCAGCTTGCGACCCGGTGCCATTCTGGGGTCAACTGCGGCAATCGGGGCTGGGGCTGGGCTGATCGGTTGGTATGCGCCCATGCTGATTGGCGGTGGGCATACGTTGACCGAACATGCGCTGGTTGGCGAGGTAGCGTTGACCTTGATCCCGCTCTTTTTTCTTGTGCGCCTGCTGCTCACCTTGTTGAGTTATGGCACGGGGGCACCTGGTGGAATTTTTGCTCCACTGCTTGCCCTCGGCGCTTTGATTGGCCTCGGGGTTGGCGAAGTGGCCCACGAGCTTACCCCAACCGCTGTGCCCGAGCCTGCCGTTTTTGCTGTCGTGGGCATGGCGGCCTATTTTACGGCGATTGTGCGGGCACCCCTGACGGGCATTGTGTTGATTGTGGAGATGACCGGCAGCTATAATCAGATGCTTCCCCTGCTTGTGGCGTGTTTGTGTGCGTATATGGTTGCGGAAGCGCTCAGGGAATTGCCGGTGTACGAGGCGCTGTTGGAACGCGATTTGCATCGCAATGGCATCACGTATGCGCTCCGCGATCCCATGGTGCTCGAGCTAGAAATCAAGCCGGGGGCTCCCTTTGTCGGGCGTGCCATCC
Source organism: Candidatus Chloroploca sp. Khr17 (assembly GCF_004138165.1). Lineage (GTDB taxonomy): Bacteria > Chloroflexota > Chloroflexia > Chloroflexales > Chloroflexaceae > Chloroploca. The sequence goes on along the minus strand of NZ_RYFF01000056.1, from coordinate 19,401 downwards.
GCGATCTTGGCCTGGCCCCGGGATGCATCATTGTGCGCTGCCACGACGGTGCGCGTGAATGGGTTCCCACGGCGGCCACCCGGCTTGAACCACACATGCGCATTACGGTTGTGCTGGCCCCTGGCGCTGATGCGCAGTTGCATTCCCTGCGGAGTGGGTGCGCAGCCGATGGCGAGGTGACGCTGCTACTCTCAGGACGAGATGACCAGAGCTAGTTAAATAGTTTTTCACTTGACAAATGCGGTCATTTCCTGTTACATATAAAGTTAGCATCCTCTCACAACCAAGAAGGCTTTGTGCTGTCAGGTCACTGCTGACTACCAAGATCATCAGCCCAGTTGTGTCATTTCGTTAATGTATTCGGGTTAATTTATGCCATCGTTGGTGACCATTGTCTGCATGTTCGTGCTCGTTGTGACGGCTTTGACCAGCAGCATTGTGAGTCTGCAGAGTTGGCGACGGCGTGATCGCGTCTGGGCTCGTCCGTTGTCGTTGGCTGGCATTGCCGTTACGATCATGGCTGCAGGTTATGCGGTTGAGCTAGCCAATACTCAGCTTGAGCACATACTCCTGGCAGTGCGTTTTCAATATATTGGCATCGTGAGCATCCCCGTCTTCTGGCTCTGGTTTGCGCTGACCTACACGGGCCGAAGCAAAATGGTTGATACATCCCGCCAGTATGCTTTGCTGATCGTGCCGGCGTTAACCCTGATCCTGGCGTGGACGAACGACTTTCATGGTTTAATCTGGCAAAACACTGCGGTTAACGTTAATGAAAACGGTACTTTTTTTGCGCCAACGTACGGTTCTTGGTTTTGGGTGCATACACTCTATAGCTATAGCTTGATCCTGCCGGCGACTGGTTTCTTGATGATGACCGCGCTGCGTACGCATCGGCTCTTTCGTTGGCAGGCGCTGATGCTCGTGATGGCCGCAGTTGCGCCTCTGCTCGGCAATCTTCTGTATCTGCTACGGATCGGGCCGGGTCAGTTTCTTGACCTGTTGCCCATCGGGTTTGGTATCTCGGTGATACTGGTCGCCCTGCTGACAATGAGGGGGCGTCTGCTTGAAGTGATTCCTCTGGCACGTACGTTGACGTTTGAGCAGATGCGCGATGGGGTGGTTGTGCTTGATCCTGAGCGGCGCATTGTTGATCTCAATATCACCGCAAGCAAGATGTTTAATCGTGCGATTGCCGAGGTGATTGGGATGCCGATTACCGCCCTCTTTCCTCCTGATACCAACCTCCCCATCGAATACCTGACAGCCCACGAGATTGATGAGGAGATCGCCCTTACGACCAGCACAGGCCTGCGTTGGTTCTCGATCCAGGTGTTTCCGCTTGCGGGGTGGCGAGGGCGGATCAAAGGCTGGTTGGTTCACTGGCGCGATATCACCAGCCGTCGCCAGGACGAGGAGTTGCTGCGGTTGCGCAATGCTGAACTTGAAGCTTTGCATCTTTCTCTGCAACAAGAGTTGGCCGAGCGTCGGCGCGCTGAAATCGCCCTTGCCCAGGCACGCGACATGGCTGAGGCTTCGAGTCGTACCAAAAGTGCGTTTATTGGCAATATGAGTCACGAGCTTCGCACACCACTGACCTCGATCATTGGATATGCACAATTGATCCAGCGCCAAATTGTTGGCAGCGATCATGACTTGATCCGCTCTGAACTTGATATCATCATCAGTGCCGGTCGCCACCAGGTGGAACTGATCAATGATGTGCTCGATCTTGCGAAAATCGAGGCTGGTCAGATGCAATTCAAGTATGGTGAATTCGCGATCGGCCCGTGGATTGATCGCACCGTCCAGATGGTGCAACCACTGACTCAGCGTGGGGGCAATCGCTTAGTCATTGATGTGTCAGATGAGGTTGAGACCTACTATGGTGATGAGCAAAAAATCGGTCAGATTTTGATTAATCTGCTTTCCAATGCCGCCAAGTTTACGCAACAGGGTACGATTACCCTGCAGGTCAGGTATGATCTCCGCAACGATGGTGCATGGATCGAGTTCAGTGTGCATGATACGGGGATTGGCATTGCACCTGCCTTTCTTACGACGATCTTTGAAGAATTTTCGCAGATCCCTGGTTCACTTCAACAACAGTATGGTGGTACCGGGCTTGGTCTGACGATCTGCAAACGCTATACCGAGTTGATGAAAGGGACGATTAGCGTAACGAGTGAAGAAAACCGGGGCTCTTCGTTCTATGTGCGTCTGCCGGTTGAACGTGATTGGGCCATTATTGCGCCCCCAACCATGGCTCTTGAAGTCTCGGGCAAACGAATATATGTGGCCGACACAGGAGAAGTATATGCCTCGCCTCCTTCTCGTTGAAGATAATGAAATGAACCGACAAATGATCGTCGGACATCTGAAGTGGCTCGGGTACGAGGTCTTCCTGGCCGCCGATGGGCATCAGGCGGTTGAATTGGCCGCCGATCTCCATCCTGATCTGATCTTGATGGATATGGGCCTGCCTTTGTTGAGCGGTTGGGAGGCGACGACCCAGATCAAGGCTAATCCTGTCTTAGCAACGATTCCGATTATTGCGCTGACTGCCTATGCAATGAGTGATGATTATCATCGCAGCATGGCCGCCGGATGCGATGCATTTGAAACCAAGCCGATTGACTTTGATCATCTGGTGGCGACGATGGAACGCTTGCTCGCAGGGGCGAGCTAGTTCCGCTTAGGCTTGCTTGAACCTGTAGCTCTTAGCCCTAGGCTTTCTCTCCTGCCTGCTTGACAGGCACGTATCTCTGTTTGTATAATAGGGGGCATGACAACCATTTGTTTATAATCAAAACTATGACAAAGATATGGTTCAACCGAGCTTAACCGCTTGGAGTGCCGACTTCAGTCGGCTTCCTGTTCAGCCGACTGAAGTCGGCACTCCAAACACCGCAAACCGTCAAGCTCGGTTGAAACATGTCTAAGCATGAAAGGAAAGGCTGGCGATTATGCAATATCTGAGTCCCCCTCTGCGTGCCTGGCTCAAAGGGTTTCATATTCTCTTCGCGAGCGCCTGGGTTGGCGCTGCGCTCTGTATGACGATCCTCACGTTTGTTGGTCAGCCTGCTAGTGGCGAGGCGTTGTATGCTGGCCTGCTTGCGCTGCAGATGATTGACAACTGGGTCATCATTCCAGCAGCGATAGGTTCGCTCTTGACGGGTTTGCTGATCAGCTGGCGCACCCCGTGGGGCTTTTTCAAGTGGCGCTGGGTAACGCTCAAGTGGATCGGGACAGTGGCAATGATCCTCTTTGGTTCCTTCTTCCTCGGCCCCTGGCTCAATGGCATGGTCGCTATCGCTGCTGCCGATCCATTGGTCGCCCTGCAAGATCCGACCTTTCTGCGCAATCAGTCGGCCATTGCGCTATCGGTCGCTCCGCAGGTGTTGTTGCTCTTGACGCTGATCTTCATTTCGGTGCTCAAGCCGTGGAAGCGTGCCGCGAAACGCTAAGCTAAGGTTGATGTACGATGAGTGACTTTCAGCTTGAGCATTCGCTCGGCTATCTGCTCTATCTGGCCCATACTCGTATGCGCCAGGAGTTGCAGCGCCAATTTGCCGCCCACGGCTACTCGATCACGATGCCACAGTGGCTCATTCTCAATCGCCTCTGGCAAGAGGAGGGCCTCACACAGCACGACCTTGCCGAGCGTACGTTTCGCGATAAGACAACGACGGCGCGCACATTGGCGTTGCTGATCGAGCAGCAGTTTGTTGTGCGTGAGCGCGATCCGGTCGATCGGCGCAATTACCAAATCTCGCTGACGCCGGCCGGGCGTGCGCTCAAAGACGAACTGATCCCGCTGGCCCAGGGCGTCATTGCGCAGGCTACCGCAGGGCTCCGCGATGATGAGGTCGCTGTCTTGAAAAACCTGCTCGCAACCCTCTATGCGAATATTGCGCTCGATCCCCTTGAACCCTTGCCCCCGGATCGGGAGTGATCCGGGGTAAGACTTGGCACCATACGCATCAGGGTGACGGCTGACGTCCTGCTACGGTAACGGAGTTTCCTGATACACGTCTGGCGCAGCTATCCGTCGCACACTTGGCGTCCAGATGTTCTCTCGACGCAGCTTTGCGCCTTTGCGTCAAAAAAACCGCCTTATGTGCAAGGTAATCGCCCTAAGCCGCAACCAGTTGCCGTACATGCTCGTTTGAGCGCCCATAGCTCACGATGGCAACCTCGAGCCCGTAGTCCTGATAGCGATGGAGCGTACGGGCGATGCTGGCGATGATCCATCTGATGTCGTTGCCAAAGACACCTCCACCAAGCAGGGTCAGGAAGAGGCGCGGCGAGCCGTACGTGGCGGCATTGATGATGCCGGCGCAGATCGTCGCTTCGTAGGCCGCTTCGAGCACCAGCCGAGCAAAGGGCTCCCAGAGATCAGTGGGATGACTCGCATACGCGACCGGCAGGGCTGAACAGTAGGCCTGCGAGACGAGGTGCCCAGACGCCGCGATGGTCACCTGGGTTTGCCATTGCATGCCGATGCGAAGCAACCCGCGCAGTTCATCACGTTCAGCTTCGCTTGCGGCTTGCAGCCGCTCGGCGATCGCGGTGAGCCCGCTGCGCGAGGGGAGGGCATAGCCGTTCTGCATGTGCCAAAGTTCGCCGTTAGCGTTGCCCAGCGCCTGACCGAGATCGGCCAGACAATCGATCTGGTTGCTGGCCGTTTGCCCGCTTGCACCGTTGACTGGCGCAAAATAGTTGCGATAGATTGTCCCCGCGCCAGCGGCAACGGCGCATGCCGGCCCCTGGGTATGGTCATGTTCATAGATGCCCACGCCCTCTTCGGGGGTGACGTTCGGCGACGCCATTTCGAGCAGGTTGAACTGCGAGGCAACTTGAAAGAGCGCTGATGCGTTGGCCGGGTCAGCGTGAAGGTGCTGCACATTCGCGACAACTTCGCGTATCGTCAAATGCCCGTACACCGACGTACACGCGGCAGCCTCGCGTCGCAACTCGCCGAGCGACGGGGTTGCCAGTTGACCACAGACAAAGGTTGCGCCATTCGCCGTTGAATGAAGGTGCGTGCCCTCAACCCGCAGGTGGGTGCGCACGTCGCTAGGCGAGGTTTCACGCACTCCGGTGAGCTTTTCAAACCAGGTCATGGGTTCAATCTCCTCGTGGCAATTGCAAGACAACGCTTTCGAGCACCAGTTGTGGGTTGCCATTTTCACGAAGTTGTTGCACCGCCTGGTTGATCTTCGCAACCATGGTATATGCCTGACGCGCATCATAGCGTCGTGCAGCCTGTGCGAGATGCTCCTGCCGATCAAGGTTGATCACGCTTTCAGCGCACCCAGCCGCCACGAGCAGCACATCGCGCCACCAACTCTGCCAGAGGTCAAGCCAGGCAAAGACGGTCGCCTGTTCGCCGGTGCGGTACTCTTTGGCCCGTTGTTCGGCCCAACGCAGGCCAGCGCTCACGCCCTGTTGTGATAAGGCAAGCAAGCTTTCAAGTTGCTCATCGCGTTGGGCGATCGCCTCGGGCTGGGCAAGCATCTGGATCGCCCACCCGATCCGCCCCCCACTCCAGGCCGCAAGGGTGGCTGCCTCATCTGAGGCAATCCCGCGTGCCTCTAACGCCGTTGCCACCTCACGGCGTGGCAAGGGCCGCAACCGCAAGACACGACAGCGCGAGACAATCGTCGGCAGCAGGTTAGTGCTATTGGCAACCAAAATCAGGGTTGCGTACGGCGGTGGTTCCTCAAGTGTTTTCAGCATCGCATTCGACGCCTCCTCATTGAGGCGTTCGGCATCGTGCAGGATCAAGATCCGGCGCCGCGCCTCATAGGGGCGCAGGCTTAGATCGTTTTGCCATGCGCGGATCGTCGCAATCTTCAATTCCTTCTGGCGCGCCGCCTCGTCGGCTTTCAAGCCCGCGGCCTGGGTCGCCATACTCGCAATGCGCACATCGGGATGATTGCCTCGCTCGATGCGGCGGCAGGTGCGACAGGTCAGACACGGCTCGCCCAGGCCCGCTTCACAGTTGAGGGCCTGGGCAAAACGCAAGGCGAGCAGTGCCTTGCCGATCCCCGGGACGCCACTGATCAGATAGGCGTGGGCATCGGTTCCCGCCTGAATGTTGTTTTTTAACTGGGCGATCGCCCAATCATGACCGAGGATCTGCCAGGGCATAGCTCTCCTGCGAGGGTTGCGCGTGTCTGGCCCATTATAGCATCACGCGGGGCGCAGCACCTGCGCCCTAGTGCCCCTCCCTCCTCTCTGCTTGTCTTGCAAAAAGCCAGCGTAGCTGGCTTTTTGCAGGACAAGCAAACCTCCTACCCAAGCTCGGCAACTGCGCTCAGCGCAACTCTCCCATCGGGCCCCTGGGCTTCAAGCATGACGCGCTCTTCTTCGGGCGTGGCGACGAGACGGAAGGGGGCTAGGTCAAAGAGCGGGGCCTGGCCGCGAAAGCTAAAGCCCGTGATGCGGCGGTTGGTCGAGTGGCGTACCAGTTCGAGCAGCAGCACGGCCGTCAGGGGGCCATGCACGACCAGTCCTGGATAACCCTCTTCATTGGTCGCATAGGGCCGGTCGTAGTGAATGCGGTGCGCGTTGAAGGTCAGGGCCGAAAAGCGAAAGAGCAACCGCGGATCGGGTGTGACGGTGCGCGTCCACGCTCCCTCGGGAACCGGGGGGAGTTCGGCGGGCACCGGCGCGGGCACTGGTGGCCCGGGCTCGCGGTAGACGATGTCCTGCTCTTCTTCAAGGCAGAGGATGCCTTGCTGGTAAAACTGGTAGCCAACGGTGACAAAGGCTAGGTTGCCACTGCGCCCTGACTTTTGCACGATATTGCGGATCTCGCCCTTGCGCTGAGCTGTTCGCCCGAGCAGCAAAGGGCGATAGAATGTAAGTCGCGCACCAGCAAACATGCGACGTGGATACGGAATCGGCGGCAGAAACCCGCCGCGTTCGGGGTGCCCGTCACTACTCAGTTTTGACTGTGGGGCGCGGGGCACAAAATAGAACCAGTGCCACAATGGCGGCAGCGTCGCGTTGCCGTTGATCATGGTGGTCGTATCATCAAGCGTTGCCGCCGCCGCATATGCCTGCGCGGGACTCAGATCGTCTTCCAGCAGTTCGGTGGTACCGATCCAACTGCTGAACGTTGCCTCTGCGTCACTCATTGTTTGCTTCCTTAGCCGGAGGATCTATCGTGCGCTTACACCGACCAGCATCGCTGGTCGGTGTAAGCGCACCGCTCCAACTTTGCATCTGATGATATTCTGACATATAATTCGACATTATAACATTGCTACCCCAAAAAAGTGACTCCCTGAACTTCTTTGCGTGATGTGTCTTGACGCATATCGAGGGCGATATGCATACATATTGAAGCGGAGGCAAATCGTTGAGCAAGCGCGAGCGTATTCCTACGGATCAGGCGGATGCGACGGACGTTGCCGAGACAGCAACGGGGGTGCCTGAGGGCGAAGGAGCAGCACAGGTTTCCCCTGAGGCTGAACCAGCGCAACCACCACCCTCAACGGCGCAGCACCAGGAGAAACCGCACGTGAAGCCGCTCCCACCTTCCGATCGTCCTTCAGATCACGAACAGTTACCTCTGAGTGGCATTCGCGTGGTGGATGTCGGCAACTTCCTGGCTGGCCCGTATGCGGCTTCGATTATGGGCGAGTTTGGTGCCGAGGTGCTGAAGGTTGAACACCCGATTTCCGGCGATCCCATGCGCCGTTTTGGGACACCAACCAAGCGTCACGATGCGACTCTTGCATGGCTTAGTGAGGGGCGCAATAAGAAGTCGGTGACCATCGATCTTCGCCAGAAAGAGGGCGTGCAGATCTTTCTCAAGCTCATCGCCAAATCTGATGTGCTGATCGAGAATTTTCGCCCCGGGACGATGGAAGAGTGGGGCCTTGGCTGGGAGCAGTTGCGTGAGGCGAATCCCCGCCTGGTGGTGCTGCGGGTTTCGGGGTATGGGCAGACTGGCCCCTACCGCCGTCGCTCTGGGTTTGCCCACATCGCCCACGCCTTTGGCGGCCTCTCGTATCTTGCCGGTTTCCCTGGTGAGACGCCGGTGTTGCCCGGCACCGTGCCCCTCGGCGATTATATGTCGAGTCTCTATGGGATCATCGGGGTGCTGGTGGCGCTGCGCCATCAGGAGGAGACCGGGCGCGGGCAGGTGATTGATGTCGGCATCTATGAGGCGGTCTTTCGTCAACTCGATGAGATCGCGGCTGCCTATGGCCTTTTTGGCAAGGTGCGCGAACGCGAAGGCTCGGGCAGCTTTGTCGCGGTGCCCCACGGCCATTTTCGCACCAAAGATGACAAGTGGATCGCGATTGCTTGTACGACCGACAAGATGTTCGAGCGCCTCGCTGAAGCGATGGAACAGTCTGAACTCGCGACGACCGGGCTCTACGGCGATCAGCGCAAGCGCCTCGCCGCCCGCGATCAGGTCAATCAGATTGTGATCGAGTGGGTCGGTTCGCTCACGCGTGCCGAGGTGCTCGAACGCTGCCTCGAGAAAGAGGTGCCCGTCGGCAAGGTCAATAGCATTGCCGATATCTTTGAAGATGAGCATTTTCAGGCCAGAGGCAATCTCGCCAGGTTTGAGGAAGAGGGCCTCGGTGAGGTGGTCGTGCCCGCAGTGGTGCCGACGCTTTCGGCAACCCCCGGGCGCATTACCAACCTGGGGCCGCCCCTCGGCGACGCGACCTATGAAGTGATGCGCGAACTGCTCGATATTACGGCGGACGAGATTCGACGGCTGCGGCAGCACAAGATTATTTGAGAAGGATATAACCCATGACCGCAGAGTCTGCACCTGCGTTGCCCCTGGCGGGCATTCGTGTCATTGATGTGGCAACGGTGATTGCCGCCCCCTACTGCGCGACGCTGCTCGGTGAGTTTGGCGCTGATGTGTTGAAGGTTGAGCATCCGGTTGGCGGTGATGCCCTGCGCCGCTTTGGGACGCCCAGCCAGCGCGGCGATACGCTGACCTGGCTCAGTGAGGCGCGCAATAAGCGCTCAGTAACAATTGACCTCCATCGTCCCGAAGGCGTGGCCGTGTTCAAGCAACTGATCGCGCAGAGCGATGTGCTCTGTGAGAATTTTCGCCCCGGTACGCTCGAAAAATGGGGCCTCGGCTGGGAAGTGTTGCACGAGCTCAATCCTGGTCTGATTATGCTCCGTGTCACTGGCTATGGCCAGACCGGCCCCTACAAGGATCGTCCCGGGTTTGCCCGTGTTGCTCACGCCGTCGGTGGCATTGCCTATCTCGCCGGAATGCCCAGGGGTACCCCGGTGACGCCTGGCTCAACGACGCTTGGTGATTACATGACGGGTTTGTACGGCTGCCTCGGTGTGTTGCTGGCGCTGCGCCATCGCGATCGCACTGGTCAAGGTCAGTATGTTGATGCCGCACTCTACGAGTCGGTCTTTCGTTGTACCGATGAACTTGCCCCGGCTTATGGCATGTACGGCATCGTTCGCGAACGCCACGGCCCATCACACAACGATTTCGCCTGTCCGCACGGCCACTTCCCGACCAAAGATGGCAAGTGGGTCGCGATCTCGTGTGCCACCGACAAGCTCTTTGCGCGCCTCGCCTTGGCTATGGGCAGGCCCGAGCTCGCCTCGTCGAGTACCTATGGCGAACAGAAGACGCGCCTCGAACATCGCCACGATGTTAATGAGATTGTTCGCGACTGGTGTGGTTCACTCACGCGCGATGAGGTGCTTGACCGCTGTTATGAGACCGGGACGCCCGCCGGACCACTCAACAACATTGCCGATATCTTCGGCGACCGCCAGTTTCACGCTCGCCGCAACTTGATGGCGGTTGATGTCCCGGATACCGGTGAAACCGTCATTGTCCCGTCAACAATTCCCAAGCTCTCGGAAACCCCCGGTAGCCTGCGCAGTCTCGGCCCGAAACTCGGCGAGCATACCACCGAAGTTCTGACCGAACTGCTTGGCATGGACGAACAACAGATCGCTGAACTTCGCCAGAAACGGGTTATTTAACGCTGGCATGCGTCAGACCTCGCCGGTCTTCAAGACCGGTGAGGTCTCACAGGAATAACTATGCAAGGCATTCTCAAGGGTCTGCGGGTGATCGAGGGCTCGGCCTTCGTCGCTGCCCCGCTCGGCGGGATGACCCTGGCTCAACTTGGTGCCGATGTCATCCGCTTCGATCCCATCGGTGGGGGTCTTGATTATCGTCGCTGGCCTGTCACCGAGACCGGCCAGAGTCTCTTCTGGGCTGGCCTCAATAAGGGCAAACGCTCGATCGCCGTTGATCTGCGCCATCCGCGTGGGCAAGAGTTGCTCACGCAGTTGATCGCGCTCCCCGGTGACGAGGGCGGCATCTTCAGTACCAATTTTCCGGCGCGCGGTTGGCTCAGCTATGAGGCGCTGCAAAAGCAGCGCGCCGATCTCGTGATGGTCAATCTGCTCGGTCGCCGCGATGGTGGCTCGGACGTTGACTATACGATCAATCCGCAACTCGGCTTTCCGTTCATGACTGGGCCAACCAGTACGCCCGAGCCGGTCAATCATGTCTTGCCAGCCTGGGATTTCATTGCTGGGCAGATGATCGCGGTGGCGATCCTCGCCGCCGAGCGCCATCGCCGCTTGACTGGCGAGGGTCAATTGGTCAAGCTGGCGCTCAAGGATGTTGGTCTGGCGATGCTTGGGCATCTTGGCATGATCGCCGAGGTGATGGTCAACGATACCGATCGCCCGCGTCAGGGCAACTATCTCTATGGGGCCTTTGGGCGCGATTTTGAGACGCTTGATGGCAAGCATGTCATGGTCGTTGGTTTGACCAGTTTGCAGTGGAGTTGCCTGACGAAGGCGACGGGGATGGCCGAGCAGTTTGCGGCCCTAGGCCAGCGCCTCGGGCTTGATCTCGCTCAAGAGGGCAATCGTTTCCGCGCTCGTCACGCCCTCGCTGATTTGCTTGATCCCTGGTTTCGCGCCCGCACCCTCGCCGAGATTAGTCAGATCTTCGAGGCTCACCGGGTCACCTGGGCGCCCTATCGCAGCGTCCGCGAGGCACTCGCCGAAGATCCTGATTGCTCGACCGACAATCCGATGTTCGCGCTGCTTGAACAACCCGGCCTTGGCACCTACCTCGCCGCTGGCTCGCCGCTCGCTTTTAGCCAGGTTCCACGGTTCCCCGTGACGCCTGCGCCACGCCTCGGCGAACATACCGACGAAATCCTGCTCGACATGCTTGGCCTGAGCGAGGCTGAAGTCGGCAAACTGCACGATGATGGCATCGTTGCAGGGCCTGCCTGATCAAAGGAGACCAGAATGAAGCTACCCGTGAATTTCTATAAGCCGCTGGCGACCGGCGCCCCGCAGCCGCTGCGCGAGTTGCCGATTCGCCCCGAGCGGATGATCCATTTTTTTCCGCCCCATATCGAGAAGATCCGCGCCCGTCTGCCCGAAACGGCCCGCCAGGTTGATGTGCTCTGCGGCAACCTCGAAGATGCAATCCCGCTTGATGCCAAAGAAGCCGCCCGCGCTGGCTTTATCGAGGCCATTGCGACCCTCGATGCCCCCGAGACCGCCATCTGGGTGCGCGTCAATGCCCTCAATAGCCCGTGGATCCTCGATGATATGGACCAGATTGTCAAAGCCGTGGGCAATCGCCTCGATGTGATCATGCTCCCCAAGGTCGAAGGCCCCTGGGATATTCATTTTGCTGACCAGTACCTCGCCCTGCTTGAAGCACGGTATGGCGTGCAGAAGCCGATCCTCTTGCACGCCCTGCTCGAAACAGCCGAAGGGGTCAAGAATGTCGAGCAGATCGCCGGCGCAAGCCCCCGGATGCACGGGCTCAGCCTTGGCCCAGCCGATCTCGCCGCGTCACGCGGGATGAAGACCACCCGCGTCGGCGGCGGCCATCCTTTCTACGGTGTGCTCACCGATCCCGTCGAAGGCCAGACCGAGCGCGCCTTCTATCAGCAGGATCTCTGGCACTATACCGTTGCCCGTATGGTCGACGCCTGTGTTGCGCATGGCATCCGCGCCTTCTACGGGCCATTTGGCGACCTCAAAGATGAAGCAGCCTGCGAGTCGCAGTTCCGCAATGCCTTTCTCATGGGTTGCACGGGGGCCTGGTCGCTTGCCCCGAATCAAATCCCGATTGCCCGCCGCGTCTTTAGCCCCGATGTCAAAGAAGTTCTCTTTGCCAAACGCATCCTCGAAGCGATGCCCGACGGGGCCGGCGTTGCGATGATCGACGGCAAAATGCAAGATGACGCCACCTGGAAACAGGCCAAGGTCATTGTTGACCTCGCTCGCCTCGTCGCCAAAAAAGACCCCGAACTGGCCGAAGCCTACGGACTCTAGGGGCAAGACCTTTCAAATAAGGACGAGAAGAGACTTCACAGGTCTTCAAAACCTGTGAAGTCTGACGGGCACTCGCCCTGTTTCTTGCGGCACGACTGGCCTGGGAGCGCGGGCATCAGCGGGCGGGACGCCCGCGCTCCCAGGGCGCGAAGTATCAGGAAATTTAGTTCACAAACTACTAAGTTTCCTGGCGTCCTCAGCCGACCACGAACGGGGCCACAAAAAAACGAAGAGCGCATGGGGCAGCCCATATTCGTTTATTCGTGATCAATATTCGTGGTCGGCAAGGGCTGTCAGAAAACTCCCTTCACACACCACGAACATTTATACACATGGGTTTCAGCGCCCTGCGCCGGATCCAATTTCAAGGAGCAGCGATGCCTAGCAAAACCAGAGCAGGGAACTTTTTCGAGGATTTTTATGTTGGTCAAGAGTTGATCCACGCAACGCCGCGTACCGTCACCGAGGGCGATGTGGCGCTCTATACGGCGCTCTTTGGTTCGCGGTTTGCGCTCAACAGTTCGACGCCCTTTGCCCAGACGCTTGGCCTCGAGCGTGCGCCCCTCGATAGCATGCTGACGTTCCATATCGTCTTTGGCAAAACCGTGCCCGACATTTCGCTCAATGCCATCGCCAATCTCGGCTATGCCAATGGCCGTTTTGGGCAACCAGTCTATCCTGGTGATACGATCACGACCCGCTCGACGGTGCTTGGTCTGCGCCAGAATCGTGATGGCAAGACCGGCGTTGTCTATGTGCGTTCCGTTGGCTCAAACCAGCACCATCAAATGGTCGTTGAATATACGCGCTGGGTGATGGTACGCAAAAAGAACCTGGAGGCCCCCGCCCCCGAGCCGGTGATCCCAACGCTGGTCGAAGCGGTTGATGTGGCCGACCTGCACGTTCCCTATGCGTTGACGCCAGGCAGTTATGATACCGATCTCGCAGGCAGTCCCTATCTCTGGGAAGACTACGAGGTTGGCGAGCGCATTGATCACGTTGATGGCATCACCATTGAAGAGGCCGAACATATGCTGGCGGCGCGCCTCTACCAGAATACCGCCCGTGTTCACTTCAATCAGCATGTTGAACGCGAGGGCCGTTTTGGTCGCCGCATCATTTATGGCGGCCACATCATCAGCCTCGCCCGGGCGCTCTCGTTCAACGGGTTAGCCAATGCACTCAGCATCGCGGCGATCAACGGGGGGCGTCACACCAACCCGACCTTTGCCGGCGACACCATCTACGCCTGGTCCGAGATCCTTGCGCACGAGCCCTTGCCGGGCCGCACCGATTTTGGTGCGTTACGTGTTCGCACCGTTGCCCTCAAAGATCACGCTGCCTCCGATTTTCTCTACCAGGATAGTGCAGGCACCTATGATCCCGCCGTCGTGCTCGACGTTGATTACACCGTGCTCATGCCCCGCCGCACCGCCTAAGCACGCATAATCCTGCCTCTCCCAACGCAAGCTCATCCCTGCCGCTCAGCACGCAAGCTTCGCTTGCGTGCTGAGCGGCAAAAAACCTACTCACTACTACTGCCTGACCCGCGCTTGAGGCTCTGCAACAGCACTGTCCCTGGCCCTTGCAGACGGGTCATAAAGATGCCCTCGCCCCCAAAGAAAGCCCGCCCAACGCTGCCAACCGTCTGAATATCGTAGTCAACGCTATCGGCAAAAGCGGCGAGATTGCCCGTACTGACCAGCAAGGTCTCGTTCTGGGCAAGTTGGCGACGATCGAAGTCCCCGCTGCCGTGCAACAGCACCTTGCCCTCGCCCGAGATGCGTTGCAGGAAGAGCCCGGCCCCGCCAAAGAAGGCCGCCCCGGCCCGTCGGGCGATCACGACCGTAATATCTACGTCGCTTCCCCAGGCCGCCAGAAACGAGCCACGCGTCGCCAGCACGGGGCCATCAGCAAGATCCCACTCGGTGATATGTCCAGGCGCATTCGAGGCGATCAGGGCAAACTGGCCCGCCTGGGTCGTTTCGGCATAGGTAAGCGAAATACCCTCGCCTGCCAGCGAGCGACGCAAAGCTCCGCCAAGCCCACCAGGCACCCGCGGCCGCCACTCGATCCCGGGCGAATAGGCCATCAACGCGCCCTTGCTCAGCCAGACAGCCTCACCCGGCGCAAAATCGAGGCGTGCGCGTTGGGCAATCGTTCCTATAATGGTATATTCCATGATTCCTCCTTGTAAACGAGAGCACTCCTAGTCTAGAACAAATATCTTTCAACCAAGCTCACGCGTCGTCGTAAAGGATTCCCTCACCTAGACAAGGTTTCAGAAAGAGCTTTTGAGCATAACAGTCGGCCTCAGCCGACTAAAGTCGGCACTCCCACGACGTAGGGCGCAAACTGTCAAGTGCCTACGAACCTTGTCCTACGCGAAAACCTTTGCGCCTTTGCGTCAAAACAATCGCCTTCGTTGCAAAGTATTGCGTCTAGGACTGCTATATTCGTTCGGCGACCACGATTGACCAGTGTACCCCCGCCCGTCCACCATCGGCTTCAACGTCTTGTTTCAGTACACCCAAGCCGGAGGCCGCACAGCATTGGGCCAGTTCATCCTGATCGATGGGCGTATAGAGACGGCCATCGGGCTCGCGGGGCGTTGTCGTCTCACTGGCACGATACGTCAGCACCAGCCGCCCACCGGGACGCATAATTCGCGCCAATCCGGCCACGGCGGGCGCAAGCGCCTCAGACGGCAGATGCATCAAGACGGCACTACAGAGCACATTCGCATAGCTCTCATCGGGAATCGTCGCGAGGTGAGGCAACGTATCGTGGCGCAGATCAAGCTCGGGATACGCAGCGCGTGCTGCGGCAACCATACCGATCGAGCCATCATAGCCAACCGTAGGAAAGCCTGCCGCCACAAGCCAGGCCGTATCGCGGCCACTGCCGCAACCAATATCAACGGTCGGCTGCCCGGGCACAAACGCCGCCAGCACCTGCAGTTGCAACGCACGTGGCGTTTTGCTCCGTTGGGTCTGCGTGAAACGCTCGGCCTCGGCGTCATAGACCGCAAGTGTCGTTGGATCCAGACGTCACCTCTCTATCTGTTCAATCTGTCCTTCCGCCAGCAGTTGCCGCCCCTGGACAAACAGACTGATCTGGGCGAGACCAAGCCAGACCAAGAGCAGCACCAGCCCGAATTGGACAATGGCAAACCAGAAGGGCGCACTGACCTGGATAGCCGCGACCTCGTCGCGTAACTGGATGACAATGGTTTCATAGTCAGCGACGACCGTCATCGCCTCATCGAGATTCAACGCAATGAGATCGAGGCCCTCAGCTACCTCTTCTAAATCATCTGCAATCGTACGCAGATTATCCTGCGCCGTTCCAAGGCCCTCAGTCACTTCATCGAGCGCCGTTGGCAGATCAACCAGACTATCGGCAACCTGTTTGATGGCGACGCTCAACGGCACCTCGGGCTCATAGCGGAGCCCAAAAAAACCGAGGGTACCGAGCACATCATCAACGAGGCGGGCCGACTCGCTCGCGGCCTTGAGCGCCTGATTGGTCGAGTCAAGTGTCTTGGGCAAACTCGTCCCGGTCACATCGCGGAGCGTGGTGAGCGTGGGATCGGTTGCAACCAGGGTACGCGAGGCACTATTGACCGTGTTACTCAGCGATTGGATTGTCACCTGCGTGTCAGCGAGCGTCCCATCGGCCACCTGCAACCCCTCCTGGGTCACCAGCAAGGCGCGATCGAGGGTTCCAAGCTCACGCGAGAGCGCCTCGGAGGCGACCCGTCCCGTCACGAGCACAAAAAGAATGCCCGACAGACTGATGAGCAGACCGAGCCAGGCGGTCGCCATCAGGGTCAGGCCGAGCGTGCGCTTGGAAGGAGAGCGAGGAACCGAAGACTGTGGTGGCATACGTTTGTTCGTTGATCAGGCAGCGCTCTGGCCGGTTTTCAGAAAGCGCGAGTCGGGATGACTCGCCTCCTGGGTAAGTAATTGAGCGACTGTTTGGGCGAGATCCTCTGAGTCAACCGGCTTGGTGAGAAACGCATTGACACCGATCCCGGCGGCCTTGATTTCATCAGTCTCTTTGCTGCTGGCGGTAACAATCACAATAGGCATCTTGGCATACCGTGGATCACTGCGGATGCGTTCAACCAGCGCAAGCCCATCAAGGCGAGGCATCGTCAAATCGGTCACCATCAGATCGATTGGTACCGTCGCCAGACATTCGAGGGCGTGTACCCCATCGTGCGCAGAAACAACAGCATAGCCATGGTGCTCTAGCACAAAACTCATCAAACGATGATTTGGCGCATAATCATCAACTACCAGAATAGTGCTCATCGAGCATTATATCCCTTTCATAAGCAAACTCTTGGTAAGACTCCAGTGATTATGACCTGGAACTGGCGTATAGGTCACATCATCCATAAGATTACGGATCAAAAAGATACCCAGGCCACCACTCGGTACATCATCAAGATCCGGCGGCTCATAGCTCGCTGCATCAAACGGCTTGCCGGTATCTTGCAACTCAATTGTTAACTGCGGCGGATCAAAAGCAAGCGTCAGCGTAATGAGAATACGCCCTTCACCCTTATTTTCATATGCATGGCGAACAATATTCGTACATGCTTCATGGACTGCTAGTTGAATATTATAAATCACCATTTCAGCATCTTGCATCTGCTCAAGCAAGCGTAGCATATCGGCAATGCAATCGCCCAACAGATGAAGGTAGGTATAGCGGGCCGGCAGGTCAAGCCGGACCTGTTCCGGTTGAGGCACTGTCACGACACTGCTCCTTTTAGTATGACGAGAGTCTGATCATCATCTTGTTTGCCCCCTTGACCAAAGTCTTCAGTCTCGGCAAAGAATGCCTCCGCGATCTCGTGCGCGCTCTTGTGATGAGAGGCATTGACCAGTTGGAGCAGGCGTTCAATGCCAAGCAGATCATCATCGTGATCGCGCACATCGGTGAAGCCATCGGTGGCGGCAACCAGCAGATCCCCAGGTCCGAGGCGCAGGCGCTGATTTCGGCACGGATTCACTGGCAAGATGCCGATCGCCGTGCTATCGGCGCGTAGCAACACCGCCTCACCATCGCAGGGTCGGTAGATCACTGGTGCGTGGCCCGCATTGGCGTACATCAAGACATTGCTCCCTGGTTCGAACTGTCCAACCAGGGCCGTCGCAAAGACACCCACCCTGGTAAAGTCGTTATACAAATCCTCATTTGACTGGCGCATAATTGCTTCTGGCGTTGGATAAGGCATAAACTGGGCTTTGCTATGGATCGCGGTGCGCGTCATCGTCATCAAGAGCGCCGCAGACAAGCCTTTGCCTGTTACATCGCCGATGACAAAGATAAACGGTCGTCCATCTTGCACCACAAAGTCATAAAAATCGCCCCCAACCTCTGAGGCAGGACGTGAATGTGCATAGATATCGAGCCCGGCGATGCTTGGCAAGGTTGGCGGCAGCAATTCGAGTTGCACCCGGCGGGCCAGATCCATTTCAGTACGGAGCTTGGCCTGGTCAAACATCTCTTGATAGAGTAAGACCCGATCAATCTGCGCACTTGCCTGATCGGCGATCGCCTTGCTCAGCTTGATGTCAGGGGTGCCAAAGCCGCCGGATCGATTAATAATCGCCAGGCCAGCCATAAAATTATTACGAATACGCAGGGGAAGATATAAGAGATTATACAACCCTTCTGGCCCGTCTGTGGGGCGTACTTTGGGGAGATGGATTGGCTGTTCGGTCGCCAACCCTTGCCAGTAGAGTTGCCAGAGGTAGTCATCAGGCAGAAACCCCTCGGGTTGTTGCACCAGCAACGCATCTTGCCCCGAGCTTGGCACAAACAGCATGCTACACACGTCGGCTTTCAGAATCCGCATCGTCTCTTTTACGACCACGTCTAATGTCTGCTCGACGGTGACATACTCGCGCATCCGCTGGGTCAGGCGATAGAGGGCCAGTTGTTGATCCTGACTGGTGACCAGATCAGCGGTTATCTGCTGCAGCTCTTCTTCGAGTTGCAACAGATAGCTGATCAATTCTGCATCAGCGCGGAGCCGTTGTTCAAAGGCTGTGCCGGTAATGCCGGCGACGCGCAACTCACCGATTTCCTCGGTACCCTGTATTATCAATGGAGCGCGGAGGCTGGGGTTGGTGAGACGATGACTCGAAGGCCAGTAGACAAGCGGATGTCCATCCTGCCAGACCCCAAAGGCCGACGCACCCAGGGCTAGCCATGACTCGGCCAGGGCCGCAAAGCGTGCGTATTGTGAACTGAGGATGGATACTAACATAACTTACTTTGCAAAAGCTTTGAGCGCGTGCTCTTCATCGGCAAAAATCGTAAAGGCCTTATCCAGACGGGTTAATTCAAAGGTCATATAGACTGACCGCCGCATCCCACAGAGATAGATTTCCCCCTGATGTTGCTGCGCTCGCTTCATCGCCTGTACCAGCGTTGCCAGGCCAGTCGAGTCAGCAAAGGTCGTCTCGCTCAGGTTGACCAGCACACGACACCCTGGTTTTGTGGTCATTTGTTCAAGCCACGCTGCGACCGGGGCGACTGTATTGGCATCAAACCGTCCGATGATATCGACAATGTTGACCTTGTCCACAAGGCGTGTTTTCATCTCCATAACCCGAGCCTCTCTTTCGCATGCTGTTTCAACCAGAAAAATTTTTTGCAGGTGAAGGTTGAGCGCATTGTCACAACCATTTGGCCGTGTTGATCGCCCTGGGTGAGCATGATCCGCACGTGCATGATACTACACATTGCAAGCAAACTTTACGGAAATAGCCCGTAAAGCCCAGGAGCTTTAGCCCTGGGATAGAAGGGCTTCACCCGCTTGAGCGGCTTCAGCCCAGGTAGCACAAACTTGCAATTTAAGCAACTATGTGCCATACTTAAACCATGCGAAAGACGTTCAAATACCGCATCTACCTCACGAACGGCCAACGGCGTATCCTTGAGCAGCAGCTTGAGGAGTGCCGCTGGGTGTATAACGAGACGCTTGCCGAGCGCAAGCGGGCGTACGAGGAACGTGGCGAGTCTCTTCGGCTG
>NZ_RYFF01000137.1 GCF_004138165.1 Candidatus Chloroploca sp. Khr17 | reverse complement strand
GCTGCGCCGGGTCGATGGTGATCACCGTGAGCCAGCGCGTGTGGCGGCCCCACGAGGCTGTTTTGACGCCAAGACGCTTGATAGACGCAAAGGCGCAAGGGCGCAAAGATTCTTTTTATCCCTTTGCGCCTTCGCGCCTTGGCGTCAAAAACAGTCGTTCCCCCACCACCCACACCAAAAACGCCGTGTCGCCCGGGGCTTGCTGGTAGCACGGAGTTACAGCAGGTCTTTCTCCAGCAGCAGTTGTTCCACCCGCGCTAAAAAAGTGAAAATTGGTCTGGGGGCAAGTCCCTCTGATAATGGCTCATGTTTCTCTATATCACCATACGGATGCATGTGCCATCCATGCCGATCTCTGTCAATGCCATACACGCGACGTCTGCCTTCAATCAATGCCATGTAAAGCACGTTTGACTGTTGACCATAAAATATCTGGATGAACAGAGAAGCGCGAATGTGTAAGCGTAAGGAGAGCGTCAGATCAGTGCGTTCAACCTCTTCAAGCGAACGGAGGAACCATATGGTCTGAAGGGCTTCCTGGGCTTCGAAAGCAAGCGCATGAAGCTCACTCACGGGTCGTCTCCCGCAAGGCGCGTAGTTTGCGTTCCACGGTTGCCATACCGCCCATTGCGGTTTCCCAATCCATGGCATCCTGCTCAACTTCCCAGGAATACTCCTTCTGACGGGGCATGGACTGCTCCAGGAAGTCGTTGAAGGTCATGCCATACTTGTGGGTGAGGGTCAGATCAACCCGTCGATACTGCCCCAATTGCCGCATATACTCCGCTTCAATCAGGTGACGCACCTTGGCATCGAGATCCTGTTCGCCTGGCACGGTGTCACGGAGTAATTCTTGCGTTTGCTGCTTCAGTTCAAGGGAAGGGTTCATCGTGTGCTCCTCTCTCCTTCTCGCATAACTCCACACAATCAGTTCCCTCAGACCATGAGTGTACCGCACCACGAGCAGAAAATCCACCAGTCGCGCAAGGCCGACGCCACGGCGTTTCGGAGGTTTTAACGCAGAGACGCAGAGACGCGGAGGCGCAGCGTTTCCTCTTGTATCTCTGCGCCTTTGCGCCTCTGCGTTAAAATGTTCGCCCCACCACCGCGACGACGCGTGCGAGGTCTTCGAGGCATTGGCTTCCAGACGGGCCGCGCTTCGATGTGCTCGGCTTCCAGCGCCACGCGGATGGCCTCGCGATCGATGCCGCTCTGCGTCGCGTCAATGGTGATCACCGTGAGCCAGCGCGTGTGGCGGCCCCACGAGGCTCGCTTACTCCTCTTCCTCCAGAATAAAGAGGATATGTTGGTGAAGTACGGGTATCTTATTGATTATAACATCGTACACGATGTCATAATCAATTCCAAAATAAGCATGAATCAGACGATCACGCATTGCCGCAATAGCTCGCCATTCCACCTCGGGATAACGTTGACGGATGGTATCTGGAATATGCTTGATAGCTTCACCAATAATTTCGATACTCCGTACCGCGGCACGCTTCAACAGTTCATCCTGACTCAAGGCCTCGCGGGTTAGGATAGGATGATAGGACAGGAGAAAGCTCGTTTCATCCCGGATATGCTGAAGATAATCACGTACGACGCGTGACATATTCGACCTCTTGGAGAATACGCGGCCCGAGATAGGGACTTAATGAGTCGGTCGTAATCAGGTCAACCGGTCGTCCAAAAAGGTCTTCGAGATACCAGGCGAGTTGGATGAAATTATCAAATGTTTTCTGGGTTGGGTCAAACTCCACCAGCACATCAATATCGCTCTCGGCATGTGCTTCATTCCGGACAAACGAGCCAAAGAGTCCGGAGCGGGTCACACCATAGCCCCGAAGAGAGGCTTCGTGCGCAGCGAGCAGGGTCAGGATTTCCTGTTTTGAGGTCACGGGCATCTTTTTTGCCTCCGCATGCGTAGACGGTCTCCCAGGGTTTCTGGTGAATCAGTATAGCATAGAGGCCATTGCCATGGGGTTGTTTTTTGGCACACGACAAACGCCGTGGCACCCAGGCGAGGCCTTGGGACCACGGCGTTCCGGAGGTTTTAACGCAGAGACGCGGAGGCGCGGAGGCGCAGCGTTTCCTCTTGTATCTCTGCGCCTTTGCGCCTCTGCGTTAAAATGTTCGCCGCACTACCGCGACGACGCGTGCGAGGTCTTCGAGGCATTGGTTTCCAGACGGGCCGCGCTTCGATGTTTTCAGCTTCCAGCGCGACGCGGATGGCCTCGCGATCAGTGCCGC
>NZ_RYFF01000055.1:27550-32476 GCF_004138165.1 Candidatus Chloroploca sp. Khr17 | reverse complement strand
GAAGCTGAGGCAACGCCAGAACCTGAACCCGAGCCACCCCCCGAGCCTGAACTGCCGACAGGGGTTCCGGTGGGTGTCGTCAATGGTGGCAACGTGCGACGTTTGCCCGCGCTCGTCGATAATGTCATTGGTGGCATCAGCGCTGGTGAAGAGGTACAACTGCTCGAACGCACGCCCAACGGTGCGTGGTATCGCGTACGAACCGAACGCGATGAGGTTGGCTGGGTTTCGGTAACGCTGCTCAATGTACCACCTGGCACCGACGTGCCGGTCGCTACGGTTGTCTCGGTCTTTGTTGATGGTTCGGTCTATGCCGCGGCGAATACGTCAAGCGCCGTGGTGGATCAGGTCAATCGCAACGAGGTGGTGGCGCTCACGCGGAAGACAGCCGACGGCGCTTGGTACGAGGTAACTACCGTACGTGACATCTCGGGCTGGGTGGCGGCAAATCTGCTGGGCATTCCTGATGATGTAGCAGCGGCGGTGCCAGTTGCTGAATAGGATGTACGACCCGAGCACACCGCTGCACGAGGTGCCGCTGCTCTTCCTCGATCTCGAAACAACCGGCCTCAGCCTGGGGGCCGGTCATCGGGTTTGCGAAGTGGCCTTGTTGCGCGAAGAGAACGGCCAGGAACAGGAACGCTTCGCGTGCCTGGTTGATCCTGGCCGCCCGCTTGACCCTGGATCCGCAGCAGTGAATGGGCTCAATGATGCCGAATTAGCCGAGGCAGCCTCATTTGCAAGCGTGGTGCCACAGATCGAAGCGCTGGCCGACGGGGCGATTCTCGTGGCCCATAACCTCGCCTTTGATCGTGCCTTCCTGAGCTTCGAGATGGCCCAACTCGGGCGACCAGCCTTCGATGGGCCAGGGATCGACACCCTCCCCTTGGCGCGCCGCCTCTTGCGCCGCCCTTCGTATGGCCTCAAGGCGCTGACAACCACCTTACAGTTGCCTATGCCAACCCATCGGGCCATGGACGATGTCATTGCCCTGCGTGCGCTCTTTCACCACCTCCGCGATCTGATGGAGGCAGAAGGGATCATCACATTGGGAGACACCTTCAGGCTCGAACGTGGCTTGCGGCCCGAAGCTCCCGAGCCCGAAGTGCCCCCAGTGATCGCGCAAGCCCTCGCTGAGCAACGCCCGCTGCGCATTGTCTACCGCTCAATGAGTACCCCCGAGCCTACGGCACGTGTCGTTCGTCCGATCTACCTGAGCCAGGAGCCGAATGGGCTCTATTTGCGGGCCTTCTGTGAATTGCGGCAAAATGTGCGCACGTTTGCGCTCGCTAAAATTGAAGCGGCTGAGCTGCTTGATTGACAGCGCCCAAGGGGTACGGTATACTTTCAGGCGAGTGACCCTGTAGCTCAATTGGATAGAGCGTCAGCCTCCGGAGCTGAAGGTTGTTGGTTCGAGCCCAATCAGGGTCGCCAGTTTGTCGATGCAAAAAAGGCCAGCGTACGCTGGCCTTTTTTGCATCGACAAACTGCCTTTAGCCGAAACGGCCCGAGATATACTGCTCGGTGCGTTCGTCTTTGGGGCTCTGGAAGATTTGCTCGGTGGGACCATATTCGACGATCTGGCCGGCCCGGTCTTCTTTGTCCATCAAGAAAAAGACCGTATTATCTGAGGCGCGGGCGGCCTGTTGCATATTATGGGTCACAATGACGATTGAATAGCGCTGACGCAACTCGAACATCAACTCCTCGATCTTCAGGGTCGAGATCGGGTCAAGCGCCGAGCAGGGCTCGTCCATCAGGATCACCTCGGGCTCGACGGCAAGCGCTCGCGCAATGCAGAGGCGCTGCTGCTGCCCACCCGAAATGGCAAGCCCGCTCTTCTTGAGATCATCCTTCACCTCATCCCAAAGCGCCGCACCCCGCAGCGCACGCTCGACCAGTTCGTCCATCTCGGCCTTGCTTCCCTTCCAGCCATTGACCCGCGGACCGTAGGCGATGTTATCGTAGATCGACTTGGGGAAGGGGTTGGCTTTCTGGAAGACCATGCCAATGCTACGGCGCACCTGGACAGCGTCAATGTCGGGGTCATAGAGATTCTGCCCACGATAGAGCACCTCGCCCTCGGTGCGTGCCCCGGCGATCAGATCGTTCATCCGATTGAGCGAGCGCAGCACGGTGCTCTTGCCGCACCCTGATGGGCCAATGAGCGCCGTAATCTTGTTGCGCTCCATGCCAAAGCTGCAATTTTTCACTGCACGGAAGGCGCTGTAATAAATGTCTACGTTACGAACCTCGAGCGCGTATTTGGTGTCAGCCGTGTACTGGGGGTCAATCGCCTTCATCGCCATAGTTAGGTCACCCTCCTGGAACGCAGATAATTTCTGAGGAGAATTGCCGTCGCGTTGAGCGAGAGCAGCAAAATCAAGAGCACGATAATCGCCGCAGCGGCAATAGCCCGAAACTCGTCTTGCGGTCGCGACGTCCAGTTATAGATCTGAATTGGCAAGACGGTAAACTTCGAGAAGATACTGGTCGGGTCGGTAACAATGAACGTTGAGGCTCCCACCACAATCAGAGGGGCCGTTTCACCAATCGCCCGTGAAATCGCGAGGATCGTGCCGGTCAAGATACCAGGCAGGGCATTGGGCAACACAATCTTCCAGATCGTCTGCCACTTGGTCGCGCCAAGGCCAAGGCTCGCCTGACGCAGTGTGCTTGGCACAGCCTTGATCGCCTCTTGCGAACTAATAATGACAACCGGAAGCACCAGCAGCGACATCGTCAGGGCCGCCGAAATGATGGTGCGGCCATTGGCCGTCGCATCGCCACCGACCCCAAACATAGCCCCACTCGTAAAATTCTCAAGGGCACGCACAAAGATCGCCAGGCCTAGCATGCCATAGATAATCGACGGTACGCCCGAGAGATTATAGATATTGGTACTGATAATACTGGTACTGCGTGCAATCACCCGGTTGAAAAAGCGGCCGGCAGGCGTGCGCTCATCAAAGATCTTATCGCTTTGATACTCCTCAAGATAGATCGCCGCACCGAGACCAAGGGGAAATGCAATCAGAATCGTCAACATCAGCAACCAGAGGGTTCCGAGCAAAGCAGTGCGAACGCCAGCATACACAGGGTTACTGGACATCGGATTGACGATGAAATCCCAGCGTACCCAACTCTTGAATTCCAACTCGGCACGGGGGAAATCCTCGGCCAGTTGCGCTTCGATCTCGGCGCGATTGAAGAGAAAATCAGCAAGCTTGTAGGTTGCGACAACCTCGGGCTTGACAATTTCGAGCAGGACAACCTCGATCAGGTTCTCGGCATCGCGTTCAGCAAGCGGTTGTTCGCGGTTGAGATTGCGTAAGACACGGGAACGTAGATTTTCCTCAAGAAGAGCAACCAGTTCAGGTTGGGTCAAATCTTCCAATGGACGTCCGTCGGTCAACGTCTCAACTTCGACATCCGCCTGAACCGCGATGCCACCGAACGCATCATTGGCAATATTCCAGGCCAGCATCAAAAGCACACTCAGGCCAACAACCACACTGAAGAGCAGGCTAGCCTGCCAGAGTTTGCCACGTTGCTGACGTGAGGCCACATTTTGCTTGACCTCTTCGCCTTGGGGCAACCGTCCAGTTGACGCAGACGGTCGGTTCACGGGTTCAGCACTCATTATTCGTAGACCTCCCGGAAGCGCCGCACGATCATACGGCTGGCAATATTCAAGATCAGGGTCATAAAAAAGAGCACCAGGCCAATGGCAAAGATGCTATTGTAGTCAATTGACTGGTAGCTCAGGTCGCCTCCTGAAATCCGGGCAATATGGCCGGTCATCGTCTCGGCAGGCAAGAAGGGGTTGAAGGTAAACTGGGGGCTTGCGCCAGCCGCGAGCGCCACAACCATCGTCTCACCAATCGCCCGTGACATCGCGACGATGCTGGCAGCGACAATGCCTGAAAAAGCAGCGGGCACAACGACCCGAATCGCCGTCTCCCATTTGGTTGCGCCAAGACCAAGGCTGGCCTGGCGCAGACCGCTCGGCACAGCACTCAGCGCATCTTCGCTGAGCGTGGCAATAATGGGTGTAATCAGGATGCCTACCACAAGCCCGGCCGACATCACATTGTAGATCTGGACAACATCGCGGCCAAAGATTTCGCGGAGCCAGGGAGTGACAAAGGTGAGGGCAAAGAAGCCATAGACCACCGTAGGAATGCCAGCGAGCAACTCAATGACCGGCTTGAGGAAGGCCCGCACACGCTCGGAGGCATATTCGGCCATATAAATCGCCATCGCCAACCCAAGAGGAATAGCGACAATCAGCGCAATCACGGTCACCATCATGGTCGAGTTGACCAATGGCAAAATCCCAAATTCACCGATCTGTGGCTGCCAGACGGTATTGGTAAAAAATTCGACCAGGCCCACCTCATCGCTGGCAAAAAAAGCCAGTGACTCGTGACCTAAGACATAAACAATGCCAATAGTTGTAAAGATGGAAATAAAACCACATGCGTAGAGCATTGTTTGAATAATTATTTCACCAATACGCGGACGTTTACGCAGGTCGATCGGTTTGACCGAATCTCCGGTAACTGCCGCTCGCGGATCTGAGTTGACGCGGATCTGATCCGCCATGCAATCCTCCTTGGTAAGCCGATTACTGCTGCTGAGAAGCTATCTGAAAAGCCTTCGTCCTAGCTGTATTATAAACCGGGTTGCCTATCTTTTGTTTTATATCAATTCAAATTGATGTATTTTTGAAAACTGAAATGGCGTGGAGGGGCGACTCGCCCCTCCATAATGGTCTTGATCTGCGAACATTGAACGTTTTTGGGAGGGTGAAGCCATCCCAAGGCCTTCACCAGCAGACTATTGTGCCTCAAGCCAACTGGTCTTGGCACCATTGAGGGCTTCGACACTGGCTGGGAAGTACCCGACATCAATCACTTCATC
>NZ_RYFF01000055.1:0-27044 GCF_004138165.1 Candidatus Chloroploca sp. Khr17 | reverse complement strand
GGAACTCGATGGCCGGGCGACCACTTGCCTCACACGCGGCCACTTCTTCGGCATTGATGCCACGCGACGCATTCGAGATATCGCTCTCGGCTGCCGTGCAGAAGCGCTCAAACCCAGCACCTGAGCCAATGCTGTCAATCGTGATCTGGCCGCCAAAGCCATCGTCAATGAACAACTCGGCCATGCGCTCGGTCAGCGGGAAGACTGTCGACGAACCAGCGATGATAATATCGCCCGTCACCGACGCAGGATCAACCTCGGGCAACTCAATAGCATCGCCTGCTGGGGCAGCCGTGGGCTCAGGGGCAGCCGTGGGCTCAGGGGCAGCCGTGGGCGCAGCCGTTGGTGCGGCCGTTGGCTCGGGGACAGCGGTAGGGGCCGGGGCATCTGTCGCCTGCGCAACCGGGGCGTCGGTGGGGGTTGCCGCAGGGGCACCACCACAGGCAACCAGCATCGGCAGCAGCAGGGCCAACATCATGAAAAGCGGCATAAGGCGTCTGAAATTCGGGGCCATACTTGTCAATCCTCCTGATTGAACGAAACACACAGGTGCATCACAGGTTGCACGTCACACCAAAAACCAGGATGAGCGAGCTTCATCCTAGTAAACACATCATGGTGGGTTCATATAGCTTGATCCTGCAAACTGTGACACCAACGCCATTCTACGCTGCCTCTGTTAAGGCGACAGAGAGATTTTATTAAGAGGATGTTAAGAATTTGGTAAGTGAAGCGTGCGCTTCAGTGGATGTCCTTTAACTCTTCATAAACAACAATTGTTGCAGGAACGGTTATAATGCAACCGCGTGCGCGATCGCCACGCATCGGTTCCGGCTTTTGAGGAAAGCGTATGCACTCTTCTTCTGCGCGTTCGGCGAGGATGGAGCCAATCGCGATTATCGGTCTGGCTTCGTTCTTCCCCCAGGCGCATGATGTGACCACCTATTGGGATAATATTCTGCGCGAACGTGATAGCATCACGGATGTGCCTCCCTCGCGTTGGAAGTTGGAGGATTATTACGATCCCGACCCGACGGTTCCCGATAAGACCTATTCGCGCCGGGGTGGTTTTTTACCGGACCTTGATTTTGACCCCCTTGAATTTGGCCTTCCACCCAACATTCTCGAAGTGACAGATGTTTCGCAGTTGCTGGCCCTGGTTGCCGCACGTCAGGCGTTTGACGATGCTGGCTATGGTGAGGGCTGCGGCTACGATTTCGGGCGTACCGGGGTGGTGCTTGGCATTGGCGGTGGGCAAAAATTAATGACGCCGCTGATCGCGCGCCTGCAATACCCCGTCTGGGAACGGGCCTTGCGCAGTTGCGGGCTGGGCGATGAGGTGATCAACGAGGCGGTTGAGAAGATCAAACTGGCCTATATCCGGTGGGAAGAGAATTCGTTCCCAGGGATGCTCGGCAATGTGATTGCCGGGCGGATCGCCAATCGTTTTGATCTGGGTGGCATCAATTGTGTCACCGATGCGGCCTGTGCGTCATCACTCAGTGCGTTGCAGATGGCGATCAGTGAACTGAGTGCGCATCGTTGCGATATGATGCTGACCGGTGGGGTGGATACCGATAATTCACCTTTTATGTACCTCTGTTTTAGCAAAACCCCGGCTTTTTCGCGGAGCAACATGGTTCGTCCCTTTGATGTTGCGTCGGACGGGATGATGGTTGGCGAGGGCATCGGCATGCTGGTGCTCAAACGGCTCTCGGATGCCGAGCGCGACGGCGACCGTATTTATGCGCTGATCCGTGGTATTGGGTCGTCAAGCGATGGTCGCTACCGAAGCATTTATGCGCCCAGGGTTGACGGTCAGGTGCGGGCGTTGCGCCGTGCGTACGAACTGGCCGAGGTTGATCCTGCGACCGTCGGGCTGATCGAGGCCCACGGCACAGGCACCGTTGCCGGCGATCTCTGCGAGGTGACGGCCTTGCGTGAGGTCTTTGGGAGCGCCAACGCCGGCCAGGAGCAGATCGCCCTCGGGAGCGTCAAGTCGCAGATCGGCCATACCAAAGCGGCCGCTGGTGCGGCGGGGATGATCAAGGCCGCGCTCGCGTTGCATCACAAGGTGCTGCCCCCAACGATCAATGTGACCCAACCCAATCCAAAATTTGGTCTTGATGGCTCGCCGCTTTATGTCAACACCCGTCCACGCCCGTGGCTGCGGAGGCCCGATGACGCGCCGCGACGCGCCGGGGTGAGTGCCTTTGGCTTTGGGGGCACCAATTTTCATGTGGTGTTGGAAGAGTACGAAGCCGAGCAGCAGCAACCCTATCGTATCCACCAGACTGCCCGCGAGATTCTGATCAGTGCGGCCACCCCGGTCGAACTACACACTATCTGTACAAACCTCGCCGAGGCGCTCGCTGGCTCGGAAGCGACCCGGATTTTTGCTGAACTCGCCGAGGCCAGCCAGACGGTTGTTGTGCCCCAGGCGCATGCCCGCCTCGGCTTTGTCGCCGCGCATCCTGACGAAGCGTGCGAGCAACTCCAACGGATCATGCCGCTCTTGCACGCTCAACTCGAGGCCGAGCGCCTGCAGCATCCACGCGGCGTCTGGTATCAACGCGCCGGGATGGCGACCGAGGGGCGGGTCGTGGCGCTCTTTCCGGGGCAGGGTTCGCAGTACCGCGAGATGGGGCGTGAGGTTATGCTCAACTTCCCGCCATTGCGCACGCTCCTTGGTGAGGCAAATGCGGCGGGCGGCGCGGTACGCCCATCGCTGGCCGAGATTCTTTTTCCTTCCCCGGTCTTTACCCCTCAGGAAGAGGCGCGCCAAGAGGCCCAGTTGCAACAGACGGCCTACGCCCAACCAGCGCTTGGTGCCCTGAGCGCCGGGTTGTTTCGACTGCTGAGCGCGGCTGGCTTGCGGCCCGCGTTTGCGGCGGGGCATAGCTTTGGTGAATTGACCGCCCTCTGGGCGGCGGGGGCGCTTGACGATGCGGGTTTCTTCAGGCTGATGCATGCCCGGGGACGAGCCATGGCACCGCCTGATGACCCCTCGTTTGATGCCGGCACGATGCTGGCCGTGGCTGCTGATGTGACCGTTGTGCAAAACTTGATGGCACAGGTGCCTGGGGTAATGATTGCGAATCTCAACGCACGGAACCAGGTTGTGCTGGCTGGCCCTCATGCGGCGATCGCCCAGATGCATCAGCTTGCCCAGGCCGCAGGACACACTAGCACGCTCTTGCCCGTCGCTGCTGCCTTTCATACCCCCCTGGTGCGTCACGCGCACGAACCATTCAGCCAGGCCATTCGGCAAACGACCTTCAACCCAACGCAGATCCCAGTCTACGCAAATACAACAGCCCAGCCCTACCCCAGTCAGCCCGAGGCAATGCAGACGATGCTCGCCGACCAGTTGCTGCAACCGGTCTACTTCTTGCAGCAGATCGAGCAGATCTACGCGGCTGGGGGCAGCATCTTTGTGGAATGTGGCCCGCGCAGCATCCTCACCAATCTCGTCAAAACAATCCTGCATGATCGTCCTCATGTTGCCATCGCCCTGAACCCGCAGCGCAAACAGGACAGCGACCGTCAGCTACGTGAGGCCGCCGTGCAACTACGCGTCCTCGGCGTGCCCATGCGCGGGATTGACGGGTATCAACGGCCACCAGCACCAACGCCCATCGGCAAACGCAAAGGACTACGGGTGCGTCTGAGTGGCGCGAGCTATGTCAGCGACGCGACACGCACCGCATTTGAGACCGCAGTTGCCCACGTTACGCCCGTCGCAGTGGACACGGCAAGCACAACGAAGCGCCCGCAACAGACAGATCACATTGGATCAGATAATGCTAACGGGATAAGCATGCAAACAGATATGCAAATGAACCCTCAGTCGCTTTCACAGAACGGTTCGCACGAACAAAACACGCTTGCCCCTGGAGAGCTTGTGGCGCGTTTGTTGAACCATCAACGCGATCTGCTCCAGGTTCACCAGCAATTTCTCAACTATCAATGGGATTACACCCGGCTCTTGCTCCAGGCACCTGAACCGAAGACCCCACAGAGCCAAGAAGATCTCGCGGCGATCCATGCGATGCAGCGTGAGACCTTGCGCATCCACGAGGAATTCCTGGCCCAACAGGCGAACTACGCCAGCGGGTTGCTGAGCCAGATTCAGCACGTAAGCGTCAATGTGCCCCCCGCGTCGGCCCTGCGGAGTGCGTTGCCGCCCCCCACCCCGGCCCTCCCCCCGCTGGGGGGGAGGTCAGTCCCCCCCGCCCCGGCCCTCGCGGTCGCCCCGGCCTTTGCACCGCCCACCGCTCCGGCCCTGCCCCACGCGGGTACGCCGCCCCCCTCCCCAACCCTCCCCCCGCTGGGGGGAGAGAGTGCGGTGCCTGCTCCGGCCCTCGGGAGTACGATACCCCCCACCCCGGCCCTCCCTCACCAGGGGGGAGGGAGTGCGGTGGCCCCGGCTTTTGCGCCGCCGGTACCGCCAGTGCTGCCACCAACGGCGGTTCCGCCACCTGAGGCCAAGAAGACGGCAAGCCCAGCACCGGCGCTTAGCCCAGAACTCATCGAGGGCTTGCTGACGGTGGTGAGTGAGAAGACTGGGTATCCCTACGAGACCCTTGAACTCGCGATGGATATGGAGTCCGACCTCGGCATTGACTCGATCAAGCGGGTTGATATTCTCGGTACGATGCAGAGCCGCTTTGCCCTGCCGCGTCTTGCCCCGGAAGAACTGGCCGAGTTGCGTACCCTCGGGCAGGTGGTTGAGCATTTGCATCAGACGGTGAATGGGAGTCTCCCCCCCTCCCCGGCCCTCCCCCACCAGGGGGGCGGGAGTGTGGTGCCCCACGCCCCGGCCCTCACGCCGCCCCCCACCCCGGCCCTCCCCCACCAGGGGGGAGGGAGTGCGGTGGCCCCCGCCCCGGCCTTTACCCCTCCCCCCACCCCGGCCCTCACGCCGCTGGGGGGAGGGAGTGCGGTGCCTGCGCCGCCGGTGTCGCCACCGACGACTGTTGCGCCGCCCCCTGCCTCGGCCATAGGAGGGAGTGTGGTGCCTGCCCCGACGCTGAGCCCAGAACTCATCGAGGGCTTGCTGACGGTGGTGAGTGAGAAGACCGGGTATCCTTACGAGACCCTTGAACTCGCGATGGATATGGAGTCCGACCTCGGCATTGACTCGATCAAGCGGGTTGACATTCTCGGTACCATGCAGAGCCGCTTTGCCCTGCCGCGCCTGGCCCCGGAAGAATTGGCCGAGTTGCGCACCCTCGGGCAGGTGGTTGAGCATTTGCATCAGACAGTGAACCGCAGTGCCGTCCCCCCCACCCCGGCCCTCCCCCACCAGGGGGGAGGGAGTGTGGTGCCCCACGCTCCGGCCGTATTTGCGCCTGCGCCTGTGCCGACGGTACCGTCTGCGCCGCCACGGTTGGTGCAGTTACCGATGCCTGATCTGCTCGAGCTTGCCCCGGTGGATGGATGGAGTTGTGTGGTTACGGATGATGGCAGCAGTGTGCCAGGGATGCTTGCACAGGCACTTGCCGAACGTGGCTGGCAACCGGTTGTGCTACGGCTTCCGACGGCAGTTGTCGGTACGCATGCGCCACTGCCGCGTGGCATTGCGCGGGTCGTGCTACCCGATATGAGTGAAACGCACCTAAACCAGACCCTGCATGCGCTGGCCGAGAGTTATGGGCCAATCTGCGGGCTGATCCACTTGCATCCACAGGCTACTAGCCCGCTGACATCCAGTACCCTTTTTAGTGCGATCGAGCATCAGCTTGTGCGCCACATCTTTCTGGCCGCCGGGCAACTCAAAGCCTCGCTTGTTGCGGCCAGTCAGGTAAGCCGAGCCTTCTTTGTGACGCTGACGAGACTTGATGGTGAATTGGGCACCAGTATGCGCCAGCCGATCAGTCCGGTCGGTGGTGGTCTCTTTGGGTTGGTCAAGAGCCTGCGCCAAGAGTGGCCGACGGTCTTTTGCCGCGCAATGGACGTGCATCCGGCCTACGAAGCCGAACAGATTGTCGGCCTTGTGCTCGGCGAGATGTATGATCCCGATCAGCGTCTGGTTGAGGTTGGGTATGGGTATCAGGGCCGAGTCACGCTTGAGGCCGATCTTCCCACAGGTGATATATCATGATTGACACTGTGTCAACTGTGCCAATCAACGAAGCAACGATCTTTTTCGTGAGTGGGGGTGCACGGGGCATTACGGCGGCATGTGTCATCGGGATGGCCCAGCGTTTTCGGTGCCAGTTTGTATTGCTTGGGCGCACGACGCTCACGCCGGTGCCCGCCTGGGTTGAGCCGGGGATGGACGATGCGACGCTCAAGCAGCGCATTGCAGGGACATTCACCGCGCAGGGTGAACGTGCCGTGCCAGCGGCGATCCAGCGGGTCTGGAGGACCATCAGGGCGTGCGAAGAAATAGAGGCGACGCTGGCGGCGATTCGTGTGGCAGGTGGCACAGCGCGCTATGTGAGCGCCGATGTCACTGATCCCGAGGGCCTACGAGCGGCACTGCGTCAGGCGGACATCGATCCTGCGGGCATTACCGGGCTCATCCACGGGGCCGGTGCACTCGCCGATAAACGCATTGAGCAGAAGACCGGGGCCGACTTTGACGCCGTCTATGGCCCCAAGATCACGGGGTTGCAGAGTCTGCTCACCGTTCTGCCACCAGGCCAGTTGCGCTACCTGGTGCTCTTCTCTTCGGGGGCGGGCTTCTTTGGCAATCTTGGTCAGACCGATTATGCGCTTGCGAACGAGATCCTCAATAAGGCCGCTTACCAGTTGCAACGCGATCATCCGGCGTGCCGGGTGCTGTCGCTCAACTGGGGGCCGTGGGACGGGGGCATGGTAACGCCGGCGATCAAGGCGCTCTTTGCACAACGGCAGATTGCGGTGATTCCCGTTGACGGCGGCGTCGCGGTACTTGTTGAGCAACTGGCCAGAGCCGAGACGACGGTGCAACTGCTGGTGGGGAGCCCGATGTTGCCTGCCCCGGCTCCACTTGAGCAAACGCTGCGTACCTATCGCCTGCACAGACAGTTGACCGAAGCAGCGAATCCCTTCCTGCGCGACCATATGATCGGGTTGCACGCTGTGCTGCCAGCCACCGCCGCCGCAAGTTGGATGAGCGATGGCTGTGCGCAACTCTATCCCGGCTACCATCTGCGCCGGTGTGATACCTTCCAGGTCTTGAAAGGCATCATCTTTGACGAGCACCTCGCCCCGACGTATCAACTCGAACTGCGCGAGACCTTCAAGGATGAAGCCGAGGGTGTGTTGCGACTGGATGCGGTCATCTCAAGCAAGACAAGCGCAGGCAAACCACGGTTTCACTACCGTGCGACCATCGAACTTGGGCGAAAACGGCTTGCCCCCCCGTCACCTGGAGCGGTTGGGCCTGGTGAAGATCAGTGCCTTGACGGCGCACAGCTCTATCGCGATGGCACGCTCTTTCACGGGCCACTGTTGCAGAGCATTCAATGCGTCGTACCACAGAGGGCCGACCGGCTCGTGCTGCGGTGCCAATTGCCTGCGGTGAGTCTGGCGGCGCAGGGCCAGTTTCGCGCCGAGACCTTCAACGCCTACGTCGCGGACGCGCTCTTGCAGGCGGGACTCGTCTGGATTCGCCAGAAGCACCATGCGGCGAGCCTCCCACTCGGTTGGGCGAGGCTTGGGCACTACCAACCGCTTGCCTTTGAGCAGCCATTCTATCTAACCCTGACACCCTGTGCGAGCAACGAATTGCGCCTGAGTGCCGACATCACCGCCTTTGATGCCGCTGGGCAGGTGCTGCTTGCGATGCACGGGGCCGAATTTGCCGTGAGTCATCAACTCGACCGCCTCTTTGCCTTGCGCAACGCGTAGCGGTCGGTTTTGCCAAGGTGCAGTGAGGATCTAACGTGGAACCTGTTGCGATCATCGGTCTGGGCGGTCTCTTTCCGGGGGCACACGCGCCCGAAGCGTTCTGGCGCACGCTGGCGGCGGGGGAGGATGGAACCTCGCTGCTGACCGCAACCGAACTCGGGGTTGATCCGGCCTTTTTCTTTGACCCTACCCGCCACAATTCTGATGGGTTTGCGTATGCGCGGGGTGGCTTCGTGCGCGCTTTCAGCTTTGACCCGCACGGCTTTGCGCTGCCCGCGACAATGCTGCAAGGGCTTGATCCGCTCTACACCTGGTCACTCGAGGTGGCCCGGCAAGCGTTACGCGATAGTGGCTACCTGGGTGACGAGGCGAGGCTCGCCCGGTGTGGCGTGATCCTGGGCAACCTCTCGTTCCCGACACGCTCGTCGCATCGGTTGATCGCGCGACTCTACACGAGCGCGGTTGCCGATGCGCTGCGTGATGCGCTGGGAGGGCGACCGGTGCAACTGGACGAACTGCCGCCGTTGTCCGAGGGCAGCACGTCCAACCCGCTGAACGGGCGCATCTCGGGGCAACCGGCCAGTCTGATCGCCAGGGCCTGTGGGCTTGGCAGCGTTCACTATGCGCTCGACGCCGCGTGCGCATCGTCGCTCTATGCGCTCAAGTTTGCCTGCGACTGCCTGGCTTCGGGCAAAGCCGACCTGATGCTGGCCGGGGCGGTGAGTTGCGCCGATCCACTCTTTGTGCATACGGGTTTCTCGATCTTCCAGGCCTATCCGCCCGAAGGCGGAACGAGTCGCCCGCTTGACCGCGGCTCTAAGGGCCTGACCTCGGGCGAGGGCGCGGGTATGGTGGTGCTCAAACGACACGCCGATGCCCTGCGCGACGGCGACCGGATCTACGGGATCATCAGAGGCATCGGGCTTTCGAACGACGGGGCTGGCAAACACCTGCTCGTGCCCAATCCCAAAGGGCAGCATCTCGCCTTTGAGCGAGCCTACGCCTCGGCGGGTGTCTCGCCAGCAACTATTCGTTATGTCGAGTGCCACGCGACTGGCACCCCGGTCGGCGACATTGTTGAACTCAACAGTATGGAGCGCTTTTTCGGGGCCTATGGTGCGGCGCCCTGGCTTGGCTCGGTCAAATCAAATTTTGGGCACCTGTTGACCGCCGCAGGCATGGCGGGCTTGCTCAAGGTTGTGCTGAGTATGCAGCACAATCAACTACCGCCGACCATCGGCATCAACGAGCCGCTTGTCTCGCAGGGGGGCACCGTTGGCGGCGCAGGCATTGTGCAGCGCCTGACGCCCTGGCCCGAGCAAGCCGGGCCGCGGCGGGCGGGCATCAGTGCCTTCGGGTTTGGGGGCACCAATGCCCACCTGATTCTGGAAGGCAATGGTGAGTTTGCGGAAGGACGACCATTTCAGATTGCAGATTTTGGCTTGCAGATTGCCGCGTATGACGGTTCCTTGCGCTCTGGCAGAACGACCGATGATATAACCGACAAAAGTCAGGCAACGCAGATGCCCCTGGCAATCATTGGCATGGATATCTGTCTCGGGCCATACAAAGATCGCAGCGCCTTTGAGCAGGGCACATATGCGGGCGACATGGCGAAATACCCGCTGCCACCGAGGCGTTGGCACGAGCACGAGACGCATCCGGCTCTGGCGAGCCACTTTGGCCTGCCTGGAGGCAGCGCACCCGAAGGGGCGTACCTCCAGGGCTTTGCGTTTGACTTTTTGCGGGCCAAGATCCCGCCCGACGCGACGGATCAACCGCTGGCGCAGCAACTCTTGCTGTTGCGCGTCGCCGACGGGGCGCTGCGCGATGCCCAGATCGAGCGTGGGGCGCATGTCGCGGTGATTGTTGCGATGGAGGCCGAAGCTGCGATCCATCAATTGCGCGGGCGGCAGGATCTGACCTGGCAATTGCCGCGTCTCTGCGAGCACATGGGCCTGCACCTAACCCCAGAAGAAGAGGCAGAACTCACAACCAGCCTAAAAGACGCCCTGCATCCACGCGCCCAAGTCAATCAGTATCTCAGCTTCATCGGCAACATCATGGCCTGTCGGGTCGCCGCGCTCTGGGATCTCAGCGGGCCGGCCTTCACCCTCTCGGCTGACGAGAGTTCGGCGACACGAGCGCTGGAAACGGCACAAACCCTGCTTGCCGACGCGAACCTGGAAGCAGTTGTGGTTGCGGCAGTGGATCTGGCCGGCAGCATTGAACGGATCTTGCTCGATCCACGGCGCACCGCCACTCCGCTGCATCCGGGCGAAGGCGCGGGTGCCGTGGTACTCAAACGTGCCGAGGCCGGTCGGCCTACGCCTGCCTATGCGACCATCGAGGCCATTGCAGTCAGTTCATCCGCCGGGCGCAGCCGCTCGGTCTTGCCGCACGAGCCTGATCGCCAGGCGCTTGAGACGGCCGCTCGGCTAGCGCTTAAAACCGCCCATGTCACCCCGGCGAGCATTGGGTACCTGGATGTCCACCAACTTACACCATTGCCGATGGCAGATTTTGGCTTGGAGATTGCCGCGCATGACGCTCCAATGCGCTCTAGCTCATGTGCGCTTGGCTCGGCCCAGGCGCAGGTAGGGCAGACAGGCGCGGTGAGTGGCATGGTCAGCTTGATCCGCACGACCCTTGCACTGCACGGACGCTACCTCCCGGCGGTGACGACGGGGGCCAGTCTGCCGTCAGCCGCGCAACTGGCGGACACCCCCTTCTATCTGCCCGAAGCCTCGCGCCCCTGGCTCACCGGGCCTGGAGAAGGCCGTCGCGCCGCCATCAGCACGCTCGGGAGCGACGGGTGCGCCAGCCATCTGGTGCTCGCCGAGGCGACCGACAGAACGCGTGAGCGCGAGGCTTCAACCGTGGCCCACTACACCCGCATCTGGCTCGTGCCCCTGGTCGGCGATCATCAGGCCGAACTGCACGACAGCCTGGCTGCACTGAAAAGCACCCTTGAAACAGGCACGCCGCTGGAGGCGATCGCGGAGCAGGCTTTGCGCTCCAGTCAGGTGCGCGCTGAGGCCCGTTACAGTGTGAGTCTGCTGGCCCGCACAACCAACGAATTGCTACGCGAAGTCGGTTTTGCCGAACGGGGTGTTGCCGAAGCCTTTGCGACCGGGCAAACCTGGGAAACGCCGCTCGGCAGCTATTTCACCCCGCAGCCACTCGGCCCGCACGCCGAGGTTGCCTTTGTTTACCCAGGGGCCTTCAGCGCCTACCCAGGGCTCGGGCGCGATCTGTTGCAACTCTTCCCGGGGTTGCACGAACGCCTCGGCGCACTGGTGCGTGATGTGCCCGAGCTGATTGGTGCGACACGCCTCTACCCGCGCTACCGGGGCCAGCCTGGGCAAAACGAGCTTGATCAGGCCAAGGCCGTGTTGCGCAGCGATCCCCCCGGAATGGTGCAGACAAGCCTGGCCTTTACGCTGCTCTTTACGACGGTATTGCGTGAGTACTTCAAGCTGCAACCAACGGCAGCCTTTGGCTACAGCATGGGCGAAGCGAGCATGCTCTGGGCGATGGGGGCATGGCAAGCAAGTGATGCAGCCCTGGCGAAACTCCGCCAATTGCCGCTCTTTACGCGACGACTGGCGGGACGCCACGAGGCCGTACGCGCCTATTTTGGCCTTGATCCAGCGGGGGATGAGGCATGTTGGAGCATCTACACCGCCCGTGTCAACGCAACCCAGGCGCAGGCGCGGCTCCGTGGCGAGCAACGCGCCTTCTTGACGCACATCAACACCCCCGACGAAGTGGTCATTGCCGGCGAGCCAGCAACGGTGCGGGCGATCATTGCCGACCTGGGCTGTGAAGCATTTCAGGCGCCCTTCAACACAGCGATCCACTGCCCGGCGATGCGCTCGGAGTATGATCTGCTGGTTGAACTGAATCATGTGACCACGGTTGATGTGCCGGGGATCCGTTTTTACAGTGCCGCAACGATGCGCCCGACCGTGCTTGAGGCGAATGTGATTGCCCACAACATCGCCCGGGCGACCTGCCAGTCAGTGGATTTTCCGCAGTTGGTGCAACAGGTGTACGCTGATGGGGCCAGGATCTTCATCGAGGCCGGGCCGGCCAATGCATGCAGCCGCTGGATTGGTACGATCCTCGCAGGGCAACCGCACTTCGCTGGCGCAGTGAATCGGCAGGGCAGCGATGATGCAACGAATCTCTTGACGCTCCTTGCGCGTCTGCAGAGCCAGCGGGTTGCGCTTGATCTGACGCCGCTGCTGCCGGTGAGGCGCGATGAAGTGGCTGGGCGTAGTCTGATGAAGTGGATTGCGCTCGGGGGGAAGGGCGTACGGGGAGTGGTGCCGGAATTTTTTAACGCAGAGGATGAGCCGGAATTTTTTAACGCAGAGGCGCGGGGGCGCGGAGGCGCAGAGGACGGGCCGGAGTTTTTTAACGCAGAGGCGCGGGGGCGCGGAGGCGCGGAGGATGGGCCGAAATTTTTTAACGCAGAGGCGCGGGGGCGCGGAGGCGCGGAGGATGGGCCAGTGAATGTGATTGAGCGACATCAAGCGTGGTTGGCCGAGCGGCATGCGTTGTTGCGGGCGTATGGTGAGCGGTTATCACGGCAGCAGGATGCGACGACGCCGATCAGCGTCACGCCCTCGGAGAATGGGGTTGTTGCCGCAGAGGCAGCCAAAGCAGCGGTGGCGGTGATCTGGGACGAGGCGGCCTTGCTCGAATTTGCCGGTGGCGCGATTGCCAAGGTTTTTGGGCCAACCTATGCCAGTATTGACCAGTATCACCGGCGGGTACGGTTGCCGTTGCCGCCGTATCTGCTCGTGAGTCGCGTAACCCACCTCGATGCTACATGCGGATCTTTCCAACCATCAAAAATCACCACTGAATATGACATTCCACCCGATGCCTGGTACAGCGTCGATGGGCAAGCGCCAACGGCGGTGGCGGTCGAGTCGGGCCAGTGCGACCTATTGTTGATCAGCTATCTGGGCATTGATTTCGAGTGTCGCGGCGAGCGCGTCTACCGGTTGCTCGACTGCACGTTGACCTTCCTTGATGACCTGCCCAAAGAGGGCGAGACGCTGCGCTACGATATTTCGATCAACTCGTTTGCGCGCAGTGGCGATACGCTGCTCTTCTTTTTCAGCTACGAATGTTTCGTCGGCGAGCGGATGGTGCTCAAGATGGACGGCGGCTGCGCCGGGTTCTTTACCGATAGCGAACTTGACCATGGGCGCGGGGTGGTCGACTCAAAAGACGATCTCGAACAGCGCCGTCAAGCGGTCAAGCAGATGTTTGTGCCACCGTTGGCGAGCAGTCGCCGCTCGTTGAGTGAGACGGATCTCGATCAGTTGATTGCGGGGCACCTGGAAGCCTGCTTTGGCCCGAGCTATGCCCAGGGCGGGCGCAATGCTTCGTTGCGGCTACCGATACGCCAGATGCTGATGCTGAGCCGCATTGCCTCGCTTGACCCGCACGGCGGCGACTGGGGCCTTGGTCTCGTCATTGGCGAACAGGATCTCACCCCCGAAAGCTGGTTCTTCCCGTGCCATTTCTCGGATGATCAGGTGATGGCCGGCTCGCTGATGGCCGAAGGCTGTAGCCAGTTGCTCCAGATCTATATGCTCTTCCTCGGCCTGCAAACCTACACCTTCGACGCACGCTTCCAGCCGGTGCCCGAGGTGGCGCAGGTCGTGCGCTGCCGGGGCCAGGTGACACCAATCACCAGTACGTTGATCTATCGCATGGAGGTCACGGCACTCGGGGTTGAGCCAGAGCCATATGCGTATGCGA
This sequence comes from Candidatus Chloroploca sp. Khr17, assembly GCF_004138165.1. GTDB lineage: Bacteria > Chloroflexota > Chloroflexia > Chloroflexales > Chloroflexaceae > Chloroploca. The sequence continues at coordinate 13,418 of NZ_RYFF01000055.1, read as the reverse complement.
ATATTGATGTGATTTTGGAAGGACGCATTGTCGTCCGCTTCAAGGATCTAGCGCTCAAACTGGCCGAGAAGAACCCTCAGCTCACACCGCCGCGTCTTGCGGAACATCCGGCGCACAACGAACCAGTGGCCTACAACGAAGACCAATTGCAGCACTTCACAACCGGCTCGATGGTCGCCTGTTTTGGCCCGGACTACGCCATCTTCGAGGGACGCCGCACCCCGCGCAACCCCAATGGCGACTTGCAACTGCTCAGTCGTATCGTGCATCTCGAAGGGCAGCGCGGCGACCTGCGCGACGGCGCGTACCTGATCGGCGAATATGACGTGCCGATCAATCCCTGGTTCTGCCATCGCAACAGCTACCCAACCACACCCTATGCCGTCTTGATGGAGATCGGACTGCAACCGTGTGGTTTCCTCACGACAGCGCTCGGGTCAACCCTGACCGACCCCGAGCAAGACTTCTACTTCCGGAACCTGGATGGCAGCGGGCATCTGTTACGCGAGGTAGACCTGCGAGGCAAACGGATCGCGAGCCGGGCAACGCTGCGCAAGTCGAATGCGATTGCCGGCATTATCATCCAGACCTTTGACTTTGGCTTGAGTGTGGACGGAAGCGATTTTTATGTAGGCGACGCGGCCTTCGGCTTCTTCAGCAAAAGCGTGCTCGCCAACCAGACCGGCCTGGACGGAGGCAAAACGACTGCACCCTGGTTGGTCACGAGTGGCAACCAGGCCAACTGCACCGAACTGGATCTGCGCGGCGATCGGCACCCACTCTTTACGGCACCACCAGGACGACCACACGAACGACTGGCCGGCGGTCAACTGAACCTGCTCGACCGGGTACTGGTGATGCCGGAAGGGGGCACGCACGGGGCGGGCTACATCTATGGCGAAAAACGGGTCGATCCAACAAACTGGTTCTTTCCGTGTCACTTCTACCTCGACCCGGTCATGCCCGGCTCGCTCGGCGTCGAGGCGATCAGCGAAGCCGTGCAAGCGTACGCCCTCTTTTGCGGCATCGGTCGCGAGTTACCAGCGCCCCATTTTGCCCCAGCCATTGATCAACGCACCGTCTGGAAATACCGCGGCCAGATCATCCCGACCACCGGCCTGATGAGCCTGGAGGCGCACATCACCCGGATCGAACAGCGCGGCCCAGCGATCGTCATCGTCGCCAACGCGAGTCTGTGGCGCGACGGCTTGCGAATTTATGAGGTGAAGGATCTGGGAATTGCGATCAATGCAGCAACAGGAAATAAGCAATGACACCAGGAGTCGAAGCCCACGCGCTCAGGATCGAGCGCGATCAACCGTATGCGCGACCGCGTTGGAGTGGCCCGCCTCAGTCAGTGTCTGTTGATGTTGCCGGGTGTCGTGCCGTTCTGTCTGAGCTTGCCCAGCCATGTTTTGTGGTGCGCATTGATGGTCAGATCGGACTGACGAACGCAGGTCAGGCTGGACAAGGCGGCGGGCCGGTTGAGGGTGAGTTGCTTGGCTGGCTGCCCCCGTCGCTGCCTGAGCACCTCGGGGCAGCGGCGTTTCGCACGACGCACGGGTTGCGATACGCCTACATGGCCGGGGCGATGGCCAACGGGATTGCGTCAGCCGAACTGGTGCTTGCCCTCGGCAAAGCCGGCATGCTTGGCTCGTTTGGGGCAGCCGGGCTTGTGCCAAGCGTCATTGAGGCGACGATTGCCCGGATCCAGGCCGAACTGCCGCATGGCCCGTATGCCTTCAACCTCATCCATAGCCCAAGCGAAGAGGCGCTGGAACGGCATGCGGTCGAACTCTACCTGCGGCACAGGGTACGTACGGTCGAAGCTTCGGCGTTTTTGAGCCTGACGCCACATATTGTCGCCTATCGAGTGGCCGGACTGAGCCGCCAACCCGATGGAAGGATCCACGCTGACAATCGTGTGATTGCCAAGATCTCGCGGCGCGAGGTTGCCGAGCCATTTATGCGCCCGGCCCCACCGGCCCTGCTGCAACCGCTCGTCGAAGCGGGAATCATCACGCCGCTTCAGGCTGAACTGGCCGCGCATCTCCCGATGGCCGACGATATCACGGTCGAAGCCGACTCGGGCGGGCACACCGACAATCGCCCGCTGGTCTGTTTGCTGCCGTCGATCCTGGCCCTGCGCGACACGATCCAGGCCGAACAGCGCTACCCGCAGATGGTACGTGTAGGGGCAGGCGGCGGCATTGGTACGCCCGAAGCGGCCCTGGGCGCATTGATGATGGGCGCAGCCTATCTCGTCACCGGCTCGATCAACCAGGCCTGCGTCGAGGCCGGTGCCTCGGCCCACACCCGCAAGTTGCTGGCCGAAGCGGGCATGGCTGATGTCACGATGGCCCCGGCGGCGGACATGTTTGAACTCGGCGTGAAACTACAGGTGCTCAAACGAGGCACCTTCTTCCCGATGCGCGCCCAGAAGCTCTACGAACTCTACCAGAAATACGACTCGCTCGACGCGATCAGCGCCCCTGAGCGCGAACAACTCGAACGGCAGATCTTTCGCCAACCGCTCGAGGCCATCTGGCAAGAGACCGAGCGCTTCTTTGCCGCCCGCGACCCAGCGCAACTCCAGCGCGCTGCCGACAACCCACGCCGCAAAATGGCCCTGGTCTTCCGCTGGTACCTGGGCCTCTCATCGCGCTGGTCGAATAGCGGCGAACCAGGGCGCGAACTCGATTATCAGATCTGGTGCGGGCCAGCGATGGGAGCCTTCAACGATTGGGTGCGCGGCACCTATCTCGAACCTTATACCGCCCGGCGGGTCGCCGATGTTGGCTTCCAGCTAATGACCGGGGCCGCCTACCTGGCCCGCCTGCAACAACTCCAAGCCCACGGCATCGCGCTCCCCGGAGCATTGCTTGGCTATCGTCCCTGATTGAGGGGTATCCTATGAACAGACGTGAATGGTTTCAAACTGAAGCAGCCCTTTCTTTGGAACGGCTCTTGCCACGAGTATCGGCTGAACTGGAGGAAGCACGCCACCACGACCCGACCGGCTACGTCCGCTTCGAGGCCCGGCTGAAACGGGAATGGCCGCGCCTCTTCGAACTCCTGCTTGATCTCTATGGGCAGCAGTACGACTTTTTTTATCACCTCGAAGCGATTCTCTTGAGTACAGCCCGCGCCTGGGCGTCACGGCGACCAGCCTTGCGTGCGCTTGATGAAGCGCGTGAAGCCGAGCCAACCTGGTTTCAGCAGCAGACCATGGTTGGTGCAGTGCTCTACGTTGATCTCTTTGCCGGAACGCTGACTGGTCTACGCGAGCGCCTGCCCCATCTCAAACAGCTTGGCATCACCTATCTTCACCTCATGCCCCTCTTTTTGGCCCCAGAAGGCAAAAATGATGGCGGCTATGCCGTGAGCAGCTACCGCACTGTGCAGCCTGAACTGGGCACAATGGAGGAACTGGCCGAACTCGCTGACACCTTCCGCGAGCAAGGCATCAGCCTCGTCGTTGATTTTGTCTTTAACCACACCTCTGACGAGCACGAATGGGCCCGACGAGCGCGGGCCGGTGAAGCGCGTTACGAACAGTTTTACTTCATCTTCCCTGATCGCACGATCCCCGACCAGTATGACCTGACGCTGCGCGAGATCTTTCCGACGGTGCGGCGGGGCAATTTCACCTGGGACGAGGCGATGGGCCGCTGGATCTGGACAACCTTTAACAGCTTCCAATGGGATCTCAACTATGCCAATCCCGAAGTCTTTCGGGTTATGGGTGAAGAATTGCTCTTTCTGGCGAATGTCGGGGTCGAAGTGCTCCGCCTTGATGCGGTCGCCTTTGTGTGGAAACGTCTCGGCACCAACTGCGAGAATCAGCCCGAGGCCCACAAGATCATTCAGGCCTATAATGCGTTGACCCGCATCGCCTGCCCCGCCCTGCTCTTCAAATCAGAGGCGATTGTCCACCCCGACGAAGTGGTCAAATACATTGACCAGGGTGAGGCGCAACTCTCGTACAACCCGTTGCTGATGGCACTCTGCTGGGAGGCGCTGGCGACGCGTGAGGTGCGGCTGCTGGCGCATTCACTGAGCACCCGCTGGCGCATTGCCGAAGGGTGCAGTTGGGTCAACTATCTGCGTGGGCACGATGATATTGGCTGGACGTTTGATGATGAGGATGCACGTGCGTTACAGATCGATCCGTGGGGGCATCGTCAGTTTCTCAATGCCTTCTACACCGGCGATCACCCGGCCTCGTTTGCCCGCGGGGTGCCTTTTCAGGCCAACCCCACCACAGGCGACGCCCGTATCAGTGGGACGCTCGCGTCACTGGCAGGCCTCGAAGCGGCGATGCAACAACGCGATCTGCGCCTGATCGACCTGGCCGTGCGGCGCATTCTCTTGCTGCACAGCATTATCTTGAGCGCAGGCGGGATGCCGTTGATCTACCTGGGCGACGAAGTGGCGACCCTCAACAACTATGACTACCTCTACGATCCGGCCCAGGCCGACGATAGCCGCTGGATCCATCGCGTCCGGTTCAACTGGGAGGCGCACGCCCGCTGGCGTGACCCGGAACTGCCCGAGGGCAAGATCTTCCACGCGCTGCAACGCCTCATTGCCCTGCGCAAAACCCAGCCCGCCCTAGCCGGTATGCACCTAGAGGTCTTTGCAACGGGCAACGCCCATCTGCTCGGCTATGTCCGGCGGCACAAAGGGTCACGGCTCATCATCATTGCCAATGTGAGTGAACTTCCGCAGCAACTGGAGGCCAATCGCCTGCGTCTGCATGGCTCAGGCTACCGCTTCCGCGACCTCGTAAGCACCAGCGAGATCGAGGCGAGCGGGACACTGAGCGTGGAAGCCTATCAATTTTTCTGGCTCGAACGCATGTGAATTACAACCGAGGAGTTTGCGCAAGCCACAAAACATCGGCGTTGCCGATGTTTTGTGGCTTGCGCAAACTCCTCGGGACAAAAAGCCCCCAAAACGCAGGCAAATGTGGTATCCTTCCTGGCTATGCCAGAGCTGATTACCTCCCCGAGCGGCCTCCGTATCCTCATTGAACCGTTGCCGCACACCTATTCTGTATCGATTGGATGTTTTGTGGCCGCCGGTGCGCGCCACGAGCCTCCGGTGCATAGTGGTGCGGCCCACTTTATTGAGCATATGCTCTTTAAGGGGACGCGGCGCTATCCGAACGCGCGCATGATTTCCCAGGCTGTCGAGGGGGTAGGCGGGATGCTCAATGCTTCAACCGCATACGAATCAACCGTCTACTATGCCAAAGTTGCGACCCTGCATATGCATCGAGCGCTTGACGTTCTGGGCGAAATGCTTCTGCGCCCGCTCTTTGATCTGCAGGAACTAGAAAAAGAACGCCGCGTCATCATCGAAGAGTTACGTGGCCTGCAGGATGCCCCGGGCGACTGGGTTCACGAGTTGCTCCAGCAGACCATGTGGACAGGAAGCGCCCTGGGGCGCGATATTGCCGGCAGCGTCGAGACGGTAAGCATGCTCACCCGGGCTGATCTGACCACCTTCTGGCAACGCCACTACAACCGTGCCAACATGATCATCTCGGTGGCAGGCAATCTTCAGCGTGATACGGTCGTAGACGCGATCAATGCGGCCTTTGATGGCTTGCCGTCGGGTTCGCACCTCCCTCCTCAGCCACGCCCGATCCCGCTGTCTGGCCCGCGTTTGACCATGCTCAGTCGTGACTGCGAGCAAGGCAACTTCTGTCTCGGCCTCCCCGGTCTCGCCTATAACGATCCTGACCGTCGCGCACTCCAGGTCCTCGACTCGATTCTTGGCGGGGGCATGTCGTCCCGCCTCTTCCAACTGCTCCGCGAAGAACACGGCCTCGCGTACCATGTCGGCTCATACCACAACGACCTCTCGGATAGCGGGACATGGGTGATGTATGGCAGCGTTGAGCCGGAAGCCTTGCGCGATGCCGTCGTGCTAGTGCTTGACACCCTGCGCGACCTGGTGCGCGGAGGCGTCACCCAGCCTGAACTAGAAATGATCAAAGAGCAGGTGAAAGGCGGCCTGCTGCTTTCGCTCGAAGACACCTGGTCGGTCGCCTCGCGCAACGGGGCGCATTTGCTCCGGTATGGACACGTCATACCGGTTGAACAGGTCATTGCTGAAGTCGAACAAGTCACGCTCGATGATGTGCAACGCGTAGCCCAGCGGCTCCTCCGCAGCAACGGACTCCACCTGGCCGTCATTGGCCCATATGCCGATGACGATGCGCTTGATCTCAAAGCAATGATCACCCAAGGAATTTAGCGGGCAAAAATCTATGGCTGATATCGCAATTGTTGGTGCAGGGGTAGCAGGCTTAGCCGCAGGGCAGGTCTTACAGCAGGCCGGATACAGTGTAACTGTCTTTGAGAAGAGTCGCGGGCCCGGTGGGCGCGTCGCCTCTTGTACCGTCGGCCTCTTTCGGGTTGACCATGGGGCGCAGGTGGTCAAGGCTCCAACGGCTGAATTGTTGAGTTTGGTGCAAGCAGTTGGGGGTGCCGAAGATCTGACGGCCCCGGTCTGGACGTTCGACGGCCAGGGGCGGGTCACGCCCGGCGATCCCGCGATGAACGCCGAACCCAAATGGGTCTGGCCGGGCGGCAATAGTGCGCTCGCCAAATATCTTGCCCGCGGGCTGCCCTTACGCACCGAGGTAACGATCGCCTCGTTGCGCCGGGTGGGCGCAGGGTACGATCTGGTGGAAAGCTCGGGCGGGGCTTTTGGCCCATACCAGGCGGTGCTCTTGACACCGCCAGCACCACAGGTAGCCCATATGCTGGCGACAAGCGCCGTCGAGCCTGCAGTCAAGCGTGAATTGCTTGCAGCGCTGGCCCCCGCCAGTTATCGGATGTGCCTTTCGATCGCCCTAGCCTACCCGCAGCGCCCACAAAAACCCTGGTACGCCCTGATCAATACCGATCGCCAGCATGCCATTGCCTGGCTTGCCTGCGAGCACAGCAAACCTGGACGCGCCCCGGCAGCAAACGGGTTGATCCTGGCCCAAATGGGGCCAGCCTGGAGTGCAGCCTACTGGGACGCCCTGATGAAAGGGCAGTACGGCGAAGAGGAAGAACTGCCAACCCCATTGGCCCAGGTTCACGCGATGGTCTGCGGCTTCATTGGCACCAACCTGGGTGCTCCCCTCTGGGTCGATGTGCATCGTTGGCGCTACGCGCTTGCCAGCACACCCTACCTGGCGGCGGCCAGCGCAGGGCGGGCAGGCATCTATGTGGCGGGCGATGGCGAACAAGGCCTGGGGCGAGTTCACCTGGCGATTGAAAGCGGTTGGCGGGCGGCACAACGGATCATCAGCAGGATGTAGATTTAGGGGAAGGAGTCCTCTTTGATGGCAGCTTATGAGCAAAAATAGAACGATCTTTGTCATTTTCGGAGGCTTTTTCCTACTGTCTTGCATCCTCATCCCCCTGTTTGCGTTGATTGTGTCGCTACCGCCAGAGCATAGCGTACGCCGGGTGGTGGTGACCACGTTCTGGTTGTGTGGCTTTGTAGGCTTGCCCCTCTTTGTCGTGGCAGGGCTTGGGTGGACATTGTGGGATAACTGGCAGTCGCGCCAAGTCGCACGCCATCTGGCCGGGGTTTTGGGCCTGGAGCCGCTGCATAATGCGCCAAACCTGATGCAGCAATGGTATGGCGGGTGGCTGCATGGCCGGGCCTTTGGCCTCAAGCCGGTCGTTTTTCTCTCGCGGTCGTATGACGGCGCACATCATCGCTCGAGCTTTCAGGCGACATTCTACCTGCGCATGGCGCTGGCGGTTAACATACCCCAGCCACTCAATGTCACGGTGGAACGTACCCACAACGACCATAGCGCGACAACAAGCCTGAGCACTGCTTTTCCTACGCTCGAACACGGGGAACGGCTGCCCCATCGTGCGCAGGATGCACTGCTCCACTTTGTGCAACAAGGCGATCGCAACCTGCGCCTGCTCGATCGCGCCGCTGTGCCAGATGCCCTGATGCCGCCAGAAATCTTGACTGACGCAATCATTGTGCTCATCCACGACCAAGCCAGGCCGCGGTCAATGACCCCGACCGCGCTCGAGGTGTTGCTCAACGAGTTGAGCATGGTCGCTGCGGGACTAGAAGAGGCTGACCCCAAGGGTGAGTTGGGGTGAAGAAGATGATCCATCTACACGGCGCTCTACCGGAACAGCAGTGCGGCCTACCCGCGTATCCAAAAACCCGCCGATGCGGTACATAAACAAGGCGCAAAGCCGTGCGCTCACTGCATCGGAAAGAGACTATGGATCAGTATCGGCTCCGCATGAAAGAATTGCCCCAGACGGATCAGCCCCGCGAGCGGCTGGCGCAACTGGGGCCGACGGCGCTGAGTGACGCCGAATTGCTGGCGATCTTGTTGCGCGTCGGCATCCCCGGCTTCAACGTCCTGCAACTTGCGCAGCAAACCCTGGTGGAATGCGAAGGCTGGCCGGGTCTGTTGCGCATAGAATATAACGATCTCTGTCAACGGCGCGGCTTTGGTGCCGCGAAAGCCGCCACCGTCAAAGCCTCGCTCGAAATCGGACGACGCCTCTTGCTCACCGGGCCAGACACCCGCTTCCAGATCAAATCACCCGCCGACGCCGCCTCGCTCTTGATGCTCGAAATGAGCCACCTCGACCAAGAGCACCTGCGGGCGGTCTTGCTCGACACCAAAAACCGGGTACAACAAATCACCACGATCTACATTGGCTCGGTCAACAGCGCCATGATCCGTGTCGGCGAAGTCTTCAAAGAAGCCATCCGGCGCAACAGCGCCGCGCTCATTCTTGCGCACAATCATCCCTCCGGCGACCCATCGCCCTCCCCCGAAGACATCCTCGTCACCCGGCAAATCGTCGAAGCCGGCAAACTCCTTGACTGCGAAGTCCTGGACCATCTGATCATCGGACGCGGGCGTTATGTCAGCATGCGCGAGCGAGGGTTAGGGTTTCCCACGTGAGTGTCGGGTCGCGCGTAACTCCGGAATGGAATTGTAATGAACCCAATAATTTAGACCCTCACTCGGCCAAGGTTCCGCATCGGCGGGCAGGGTGACCAAGTCAACCACCCGCCGCTCCTCGCGAGTGACGGTCAGGGAGGCGTTCTTTTTGGGTTTGCCGCTGGGCGTGCGGCGCTCGGCCTCCGAGGAGTGATCGGTCGGGGGCGCAGAGGGCGGCGTGGGTGGTTTGATGTCGGGCTTCGCCGACTGCCCCTTCAGCCGTGCGTGCTCATCACGCAGGTGCTGGTTTTCAATCCTCAGTGCCCCATGCTCGGCGGCAAGCGCCTCAATGAGGTTCAGCAGCTGAATCACGATCTGGCGCGTTACCAGATCGGGAAGAGCATCCAGGTTGATGTCGAAAATCTGCATCGCAAAGAGTGTACCAGATCTCGGCGGGCTTGTCACGACACGATCACGCGCTTATGGAGAGGATACGTTGGATTCTCTGTTTTCTTGTTGCCATATGTACCCTATAATTTTATAGCTTTGATGGTGAATATATTGTTGGATCCAATCCATCACGATGGCGACCTAATATAAGAAACCATCGACCATTCATTTGTTGAAGAAAGATTTTATCTTGGAAATCATAAACCCCTTGCTGTGTTACGTACGTCCCATGAATAATAGCTATCGATCTTGTTGATCCAAAATCAGATCTATATTTTATAGTTAAATCACATAATAATCCCTTACCCCATGAGGTAACTATCGATCTGATCTTGAAACCATTTCCTCTTCTGATCGCCACTACGATCCCACGTATCGGCATAGGGAATATCCGTGTCGCAAAGGAAGAATACGTCGTACCGCTTCTCCGCTTCCTTTGCCAGGCGGGTCAGAACCGGACCGGCGGTGCCATGGTAGTCCTTCGCGAAGACATATGTTGTCATGGGGTTTGTGTCGCAAAAGACGATATCCAGGCTGGGAGCGCGACGAAGCAAACCACGAACAATGTTGTTACGGATACTGCTGCACGATTTCTTCTGCCGTCGCTCCCTCTCGAAACGCAACAACCACGGTGTCGAGCGTAACGCGCGTGCCACCGACACGTATCACTCCGTGCTGGTCGGCGGCACGTGGAACCGCTTCGCTCCGCTATATTAACAGAACACACCTTACACCCCCGGCTGATCTTCCTCTTCTGGCACATCGCGCGTAATACCTGGCACGATTTCGGGAATGAAGCTGACTTGCTCATAGATAGCTTGCAAGGCCAATGATCCCTGAATTGAGGTGATCGGAATAATCGCTTCAAGCCCAATAGCCTCAGAAAAAACCCATTCATTCTGTTCATGACGGACAAAGCGCTCGACATAGGGTTTGTCTTGTGCGATGAGAATGTATTCTTGCAGCGAGGTGATCGTGCGGTAATGCTGGAATTTCATGCCCCGATCGTATCGCTCCGTTGATGGCGATAAGATCTCGATAATGACGGTTGGATTGATGACGGTGTCCCGCTTGACGGGATCCGTAAACTGGGTCTGACCACACACAATGGTAAAATCAGGATAGGTATTCAGTCCCGTTTTGATGACTTTCACCCGCATGTCACTCGGATAGGCGCGGCACGAGCGCCCGCGGAGGTGGGTATGCAGGGCTGCGGCGATATTGAGGGCGATGATATTATACTGCTCGCTTGCCCCCGCCATGGCATACACGGTGCCCGCATAATATTCATGCTTGATTGTTTTCGTGCACTCTGGGTTGCTTTCTTCCGCGGTTTTTTGTTCGGGATCAACTGAATAAGGGCGCGGAGGGCGGTATTGACCGCTTCGGCATCCGGGAAATACGCTTGGACATCGCGATCCAAGAGAATACTTCCTTCATGCCGGGTAATGTGTTGGATGGTCGTAGTTCCGTCTATCTGATGCACACGGATCGTATATCCATCGCGCATACGCTGATAATATTTCCCACGGACTCCGGTCTTTCCCGAAAACTGGTACACCTTCGAAAAATCGCGCCAAGGTTGCTGCCGCGCCAGCGGCGTCTGTGTGCAAGGCGTTGTTGGCCGGCAGCGCCAGAACGCTTGCGGCAGCAGTGAAACAAGCGGATCGGCGTTCATGTGGCGAGAGGTATACCAAGGTATAAGACGTTGAGCAAGGTTCAAGGCGACGTCTCATGGCAGCGCCTGCGCACGCTTGTTTATGGAAAGTAGCGATAGATGTCACGGCGATGGAGGAATCGCACGACGGTTATGGCCTCGCCTTCGACGAACAGCCCGAGCCGGTAATCACCGATCCGAATGCGATAATACGGCCCCTCACTCGTCAAATGTTTGACGTTTGGGATGTCGTGCAAGGATGGGCTTTGTTCGATCTGTTCCAACACGGCTTGCACCTCTTGGAGCAGCGCGTTCTGGCGGATCTTCTTCAGGTCTTTCGCAAAACTCCGACGGAAGATGATCTTCACCGCTTGGCTCCTAAGAGGGCAAAGATTTCCTCTCGACTGACGATCTCGGTCGCTTCCCCTTCTTTAATGGCCTGCACGAACGCACTATCTTCGAGTGCCTCGACCATAAGTGCCGAGAACCACTCGCGCCGTTGCTCAAGCACCTCAACCAAGGCTTCTTTCAGCAGTGCCTTGAGCCGGGTTTCATCGGAAAGGGTCACACTCATCGTTGCCTCCATCAGGCGCTAAGGTAATCCGTGTGCCGGCAATTGAGAGACCGCGGCTCGTCCGTACCACGGTTGTGTGATCACGCATCGCTGTATTCGTCATAGCTTTCCTCCGCGACGACGATATCACTACGGCTATTGTACCATAGAGCGATAGTCGTGGCAGCGAACGTCTGTGCGATCGGGACGCTTCTCCAGGTGGCGGCGTTTGATAGGCCGCCCAACATGAATTAGACAGCGATTCAGCGGCCTAGATGAGCCTTACCCGTGCTCTACCGCGATGATACCACCTACATCTGCTCTGTATGGTGCGACGCCGCACGGTTGCCGCCTATCCACGAGCCTAGTCAGTGCGAGGCCGCTTCTTTTGTGTCTAGGATACGACATGCCGTATCATTCAAGCTGATCAAATAGTATGCATCAGAGAAGCTGTTGTACACTTAGATTTATCTCTAAAAAAGAAGTGCGAATGAATTTGTTACCGAATTCGCCTCGGCTTGCTCAATCAGGTACGCACCGCTGTCCGCCGGAAACCCTATGCATTCCGCACCGACGAGGCCTCGTCCCAATGCGGTTCAAAGATACTGTTGGCAAACTCGGTTTTTAACCATGTTGTCCCCTCTGAGGAGGCAAAACAGGCGTTGTGGCGCTGTCACTCCCCACTCAGGCCCGCAAATGGCTTGGCTGAGGAGCTTGCTTCCCCACCGACGCTCGTTTGCCACCAGTATCTTGCAAAGAAGCTCACGCGAAGGCGCGAAGGCGCGAAGGGTTCGCTCACGTACGCGAAAAACGTTGCGCCTTTGCGTCAAAACAAGCGCCTTCTTTGCAGGGGATTGGTGCGAGGCCGCTTCTTCGCTCGTCGAGCGTGGTTGCCCGCACCGCTGGCAGCGGGCGCGGGAGGTCGATGACGGGCGGTGGTTGCACGGGATGGTGGGCTGCGGGGATGGGAAAACGCAATGCTTGCTCTTCCGCAGTCGAACGCGTTGCCTTTCCGATCATCCGCAGATGACGCAGATGAGCACTTCCGCATCTGCGTCATCTGCGTCATCTGCGGACACTATCGAACCCTCCTGGGATGTTGCATCAGCCCTGCTCCATAATCAGCATCCTCCTCAGATCGTAACTTTTATCCTCTAATAGACGTTTTATTGTGTAGGTTCCCTTGACATCACGTTGCCCGTGTCGCATACTTACGCCGAAGCCGCACAATGCAGAAGGATACGCATGGCTCCCAGCCTCACCCCACACGAGTTTATTGCGAAGTGGTCTGGCGATACGCGCAAAGAGCGCAGTGTGAGTCAGGAGCACTTTATTGATCTCTGTCGCCTGGTCGGCCACGAGACGCCGGGCGAGAATAGGGATGGGACGCTGGTGTTTGAAGCGGGCGCGGCGAAGAGTGCGGGTGGTCAAGGTTGGGCTGATGTCTGGAAGAAAGGCCACTTTGGCTGGGAGTATAAGGGGCCGCGTGCTGACCTCGGCAAGGCGTTTCAGCAACTCCAGCAGTACCGCGACTCGCTCCAGAACCCGCCATTGCTGGTCGTTTCCGATATTCAGACCATCGTTATTCATACCAATTTTGTCAATACGGTTAAGCAGACGCAAACGCTCGCGTTGGCCGATCTGGAGACGCCTGAAGGCTTGCAGATCCTCCGCAAGGTCTTCTTTCACCCGTATGCGCTTGAGCCAAGCCTGACGATTCAGCAGGTGACGGAAGCCGCCGCAGCTGAGTTTGCCCGGCTTGCCGATTTGCTCCGTCGTTATGGTGAACAGCCTCAGGCGATTGCCCATTACTT
>NZ_RYFF01000010.1:130002-144677 GCF_004138165.1 Candidatus Chloroploca sp. Khr17 | reverse complement strand
CCCCCGCCGTGCCGTGCCCCCGCCCCCGTACGGGCACGGCGGCGCCGTGCCCCGCCGCATCCCCGCCCGCCGCGCTCACAGACGAGGGCTTCGGCCAGCCAGGCCGTTCCCCTCAAGCAACGTCACCTGTGCAGGCTCCAACGCCGCCAAGGCCTGCGACGGATGGTGCGAGTCAGATCCACCACTCACCAGCAGGCCATACGTCGCAGCCAGCGTTCGGTAGAACTGCTCCTGTGCCGGGGTGTGCGTCGGATAATAGACTTCAAGTCCATCCAGGCCTACCTCAACCATCGCCACAATATCCGCCTCATCCGCCGGGATCGCATACACCCCTTTGCTGCGCCCAGGGTGCGCCAGCACAACCAACCCGCCCAGCGTATGCGCCACTTCGATGATCGCGGCCACACTCAACGGCTGATACGAACCAGGGCGCTCCTGGAGCAAGAAGCGCATTCCGGCGGCTTCGTCATCGTCGCCCGCCACACGCCCGAGCAAGCTATTGCTACGCGCCAACGCCGTCGCAACCTCAGCCACATTGGGGGCGCGTCCGAGCTCTTCCAGCCCCTCCAGACGAAAGCCCTCGGCAGGCAACTCGCGCCGTAGGCGTTCAGCATCAGCCTGATTGCGTTCAAAGACCGCCGCGCACAACGCCACCAGTGCCCGAGCCGCGGGATCAACCCCATAGACCAGCGTATGCCAGAGCTTGCCCCCATACGCGCTGTCCAATTCCACCCCGGGGATAACCCGCACCCCGTGCCGCTGGCCCGCCGCCATCAACGGGGCCACGCCCACCATCGTATTATGGTCAGTCGCCGCAATCACCGTCAGCCCACGGGCTACCGCCGTCGCCGCCAGCGCTTCGGGCGTCCACGTCGCATGGTGTGGCGTTGCCGTCGTATGAAGATGCAAATCAATCATGTCAAATCTACTTACGCAAGTTAATCCAATTCCCAAAAAGCATCACCGCCGCCCCGACCAGCACCAGCAGATCAAGTGGCTCCTGATAGAGCAACGCCCCGACGATCGCCACCAGGGGCAACCGGAGAAAATCAAGCGTGACAACAACCGTCGCTTCCGCCACCTTCAGCGCACGCGCCATACAGTAGTGGGCCGTCAGCGCCGCAACCCCGACGACACCCAGCCACGGCCAGAGTTCAAGCGCAGGGATCTGCCAACTGGACAGGGCCGGGATCAGGCCCATCGGCAACTGTAGCACCGTCATATAAAAAAGGATCGTCAGCGGCGTATCGTGCAACGCAAGCTTGCGCGTCAACGTATGCGAGAGCGCATAGCCCACCGCCCCTGCCAGCACAGCCAGGGCCGCCGGATGGATCACCTGAAAGCCAGGCCGCAGAATAATGATCAGCCCGACCATCCCAAACCCAATCGCCGTCACCCGCTGAACCGTAATCCGTTCCCGCAGAATCAGCGCCGCCAGCAGCGCCGTCCAGATCGGCACGGTAAACTCAAGCGCAAAGACCTCGGCCAGGGGAATAAAGGCCAGCCCGTAGAACCAACCAAACTGCCCCCCAAAATGAGCCAGATTGCGCACAAAATGCAGCCCCAGTTGCGGCGTGCGTACCTGATGCCACCCCGTTCGCCACATCAGCAGGCTCACCACAAAGAGCCCGATCACGCTGCGGAAAAAGAGGATCTGAAAGGTACTCAACGCCCCGGTCAGCTCGCGTCCGCCAACCGCCATCGCCGTAAACGAAAAGAGCGCCCCACTCATCCAGAGGGCCGCCACCACCATCGCGCTACGGGGCACCACTTGTTTTGCGGCCATACCTACTCAAACTCAACAGGATGTCCGGCATCGCGCCATGCCTGAAAACCACCCTCAAGCGCGATCACCTGGGGAAAGCCCTGTTCCATAAAGATTTGCGCCCCACGCTGCCCCGAGTCAGGGCGCGCAGCATCTCCATACGCAATAATGACCGCCCCCTCGGGCAACGTGCTCAGACGTTCCTCCAGTTCACGCGAGGTAATCGTCAAGGCCCCGGGGATATGCCCCTCGCCATACGCCGAACCAGAACGAACATCAATAAAGATCGACTGACCGGCATCAAAATAGGCCCGTGCCTCAGTATGACTGATCACCTGCACCGCAGGGCCAGCCGGGTCAACTGAACCATGAACAACCCCCGGCGACTCAACCGATCCCGCCGAGACAGCCGTCTCTGGCGTAGCAGGCATACTCTGCTCGACCGCCGCTGGCCGTATCGTCAACACAACCGCCACAATCGCAGCCAGCATCAGCAAGAAAACAACCACAACAGGCATCAGCCACCCGGGTGCTTCGCGCTGCTCATCATCATTGTATGTTGTCATACGTCCTTGAACAATCCTCATCCTCAACTATACCAACTACCTCTGAAGCTCCCGCTTCATGTCACCCTGAGTACCAAATGGCCCGCAGGCCAATGGCACTGAAAGAAACAAGCTTTGTTTCTTAGACATGTTTCAGAATCGGGCCTTCCAGCTTGACCGTTTGGTAGCACCGGCTTCCAGCCGGTGGGGCTTCCTGACAGCTGGAAGCCGGTGCTACCTTCGCTGCGAACGGTCAAGCTCGTTTGAAACATGCCTTAGAGAAGGTTTCAGGGTGCTTTCCAGTTTACGCTCATCGTAGTGCCGACTTCAGTCGGCTTCCGGCTCGGCCAACTAAAGTCGGCACTACGTAGGGTGCCAACTGTCAAGTGCCTACAAACCTTGCCTTAGGAGCAAAGCGAAGGGTCCCTGGCGTGTCATCCGCCCCAGATACTCCACGGCGCTCAGCCTGACCACAGCGACCGCGTAACTGTTCACATGTGGGGGAACAGACAAGCCTGGGCGCGAGGGCGTCCCGCCCTCGGGGTGGATTTATTGTAACACAGACCACCTGGAACCATTCCTTCTCTTGCGCAGAAATGGTAGACTAACACCAGATGTCATAGTCCTTGACTCACTAGTCTGTGAAGTACATTTTCTGCTCTGCTGCCTAAGAGAGTGCTGGCTTCAGCTGGTTTTCAAGAATGAAAACAGGGAGTGCCGACTTCAGTCGGCTTCCGGCTTAGCCGACTTCAGCTGGTTTTCAAGAATGAAAACAGGGAGTGCCGACTTCAGTCGGCTTCCGGCTTAGCCGACTGAAGTCGGCACTCCGGTTTGCCTGATGTAATTCTTAAAAGCCATAAGCCGACACTCCAGCATACCACGAAACTTCGTTCACAGACTACTCACCCGATCCCAGGAAAACGCATATGCCTCTTCAGCAAGTTGCCCACAACATCTATCTGGTGCCCCTCCCTTTGCCTTTTGCCCTCAACAGCGTCAACTGCTACCTCTTGCACGATGACACTGGCTGGACGATCCTCGACACCGGCTTGCATACAAGGGCAGGCGAAGCAGCGTGGCGCATAGCATTTAACGAGCTCAGGATCGAGCCTGCCGCCATTCGGCAGATTGTCTTAACGCACTATCACCCGGATCACTTCGGGATGGCCGGCTGGCTCCAGGCACTGACCGAAGCACCCGTCCTGATGGCCCCGCGCGAACGCGAACTGGCGCACCTCTCATGGGGCCTGCCCGCAGATCAACAGGATCCCATCATCCCCCTGTTACAGGCTCACGACGTACCAATGAGCAACGTCGAAACCATCGAGGTCGCACTGGCCCGCCTCCGTGCCGCAACGCAGCCAATGCCAACCATAACCCCCCTGGAACCAGGCAGCACGCTACTCATGGGCGGACGGGCATACGAGGCGCTCTATGCACCAGGGCACAGCGACAGCCAGTTGATCTTCTACACCGCCGAGGAACGGTTGGTCTTCTGTGGTGATCAGGTACTCAACAAGATCACGCCGCACATCGGCGTCTGGCCCACCAGTGAGCCAGATCCACTGGGGCGTTACCTGCGCTCACTCGGTGCCCTGATCAAACTTGACGTCGCCCTCGCCTTACCAGGACACAAAACCCTGATCAACAACTGGCACGAGCGCATCAGTGCCATCCAATCCCACCACGACCTGCGACTCGACGCCATGCGCAGCGCCGTCGGCAACACAGAAGCCACAGCCTACGACGTCGTCGGGCGGGTCTTCCCATATGACCGCTTTAGCCCGCACGAACAGCGTTTTGCACTTGCCGAAACCCTCGCCCACCTCGAATATCTCGTCGCCCAGAACGAACTCCAGCGCGACCAAGGGGTGCCGATACGCTACTACGCCTAACAACGCAGATCAGGTCATGCGACACGAGAAACTGCCAGCTTTGCTGGCAGTTTCTCGTGTCGCATGACCAAACAAAGAACGCTAGGGGTTCGCAACCGGCGCATCGCGGGTAGGCAGACCACGCTCAAGAATCAGATCCATCGCCCGGTCAATCGGGATATGGACATTGCCCTCGAGTGTATAGCCATAGCTACTAAGTAGAGCCCGATCAGGCCCAACATAATCACGGTAGCTTGCGCCAGAAATCGGATCAGCACTCGGCACAAACGGCACGCGGCCCGCCAACAGCACAGCAATGCTCACAATGACAAAGATCGTCAACATCAGAGCCATCAAACGACCTGCGGAAGGCAACTGCGGCTCGTCCTGAACAGAAGGAGAAAAGCGGTAATTCATAATTAATGATGCCCTCCGGCGTGCAACGAGTCCATTTGAGGATCGTTGAGCGGCAGCAGCGAGGCACGCTGCATATTCCAGGCCCAGATCGCCAGCCAGACCCCAAAGAGGCCAACCGGTGCGGCCAGGTTCACCCAGCTAATCTGCGTCACCTGCTCGTGGAATTCAGGCAGAATAACCCAGACCATATCAACGACACGCATAAATAAGATCACCAGCGCAATCTGCGCGAGACGGTTCAAATTCCGCTTATTGCCACGGCTGAGCAGCGCAAGGAACGGTGCAAAGAACGAAAGCGTCATCAACAGCAACGAAACATACACCCATCCGCCATCAATGCGTCGCGCATACCAGGGGGTAAATTCAGCGACATCGCCCGACCAGATAATCACAAACTGCCCAAAGGAGACATACGTCCAGAGGATCGTAAAGGCAAAGAGCAACTTACCAAGATCGTGGATCGGCTTGATCGGCACATGCTCTTCAAAAAGCGCGGTATGGCGAATCTGGGTCAGGGCCAGAATGATAAAGGCCAGCGTCCCAAGCCCGGCATTGACCATATAATGCACACCATACATGGTCGAGTACCAGTGCGCATCGAGTGAAAGGCCAACATCCAACGCAAAGAAGGTGACACTCAGCACAAAGAGGGCCGTACCAATACCACTCAGTTTTCGCATCCGGTCAACCATCGCCAGACTCTTGGCCCCGCGATCCTGTTGAAGCGACCAACTGCGCAACAGCAGCGCCAGGCCACTCCAGATCACAAAGTAGATGACCATCCTGGCAGCAAACCATGCCGGGCTGAGCCAAGGCACCTTGTGAGCGACCAGCGGGTCAAAATTCTCACCACCTGGCGTCACCACACTGGGGTCAGCCCAATGGTAGATGAAATGCTCAAGGTTAAAGAAATTATAGACAGTCAGCACCACCGGCACGCTTAGGATAAAGAAGATCGGCAGCGCCAGCGCCCCAGCTTCAAGCATACGACGGCTCATAATGCCCCAGGCCCCACCCGTCAGATGTTGGATCATCAAAAAGGCGAGACAGCCAAGCGGGAAGGCCATCACAAAATAGAAGCCGAAGATATAAGACTCGAGAAAGAGTTGCGGATTGATGAAAAAGCCAAGCGCCAGCAAAGCCAGGCCGATCACCGCCGCGCCGATCCCAAACAACTGAAGCCGGTTCAACTGTGGAACCTGAGACCGAGAAAGTGTCGTCGTCGCCATACTCAACCTTTATTCTACGCTACAGAAGACCGGATACAGGCTACAGGAGGCGGAGGCAGGGTGATGGAGTCCGCATTGCGTTCTCCCTGACATCCACCCCTGCATACTGCCTCGTCAGTTACCGAGCGTGCTGCGCTGATCGGGCGGAACATCACTCAGCGTGGCATTCTGGCTCAACTGGAGTGTACGGATATACGCGGCTATCGCCCAACGGTCTTCTGGCGCGATGCGAGAGGCATACGAGTACATTGACTGATAGCCACCAGCTGCGGGATCGCCACGATAGACCCCAACCGTAATAATATTGTAGAAGTGACCAATTGGCGCATCACGCAGGCGTTGCTGATGGAAATTAGCCGGGACAATCCCGCCCCGCTGGGCCACCATACTCTGCCCATAGCCAGCCACCCCGTGGCAGAGCGAGCACCAGATATTGTACTGTTCCTGGCCGCGTTCCAGCAATTCACGCGAGACCGCAAAGGGCATCACATCGCCCACAGCGCCATCAATCAAGCCGGTATAGAGATACTCATCCGTACGGGCCTGGCCATAAGCAACCGTCCCAGGCACCTGTGGACGAGCACTGCGCCCATCCTCAAAAAAACTGGATGGCTCATACGTACGATAACTTGGCTGTTGATACATATCCTGGTGACAGGCGGTCAACGCGAAAGCCAGCATGACAAGCCAACCGTACCGAACAAAACGGGTCAGCACAAGCGAACAACGGGAGCGTAGCGTCTGCATGGTGGCCCCCCTAGTGGGCAACTTCAGAAACCTGCAGCGGGCCAAGGCTGCGCAGGAACTGAGATGTCTGCGAACGGTCAAACAACGGGTCGGTCGCCTCAATGCACAGGAAGAAGGCATCCTGCGACGCCCGGTCGAACCGAGGCGCATTGAAGGCGGGGTGATAGGGCATCGGCAGGCCATTCAGCACCACCATCGAGATCGCGGCGGTGAAAGCAGCAAAGAGGATGCCCAACTCAAAAGTAATCGGGATCATCGCCGGCCAGTTGGAAATATCAAGCGGTCGCCCACCGATATTCAACGGATAGTCAATGATATTGCCGATATACTGCAGGATAAACCCGGCTGCCGCACCACTGAGGCCAGCAATCAACACCAGGATCGGTACACCAGTATTGCCCGGGGCAACTTCTTCGATAACCTCTTCGATCGGGAAGGGCGTATAGGCATCCATTTTGCTATAGCCTGCCGCTTTGGCCTTATGAGTGGCCTCAATAAGCGCAGCAGGAGTCTGGAACTCTGCCATCACACCGTAGATGTCGCTGCGATTCTGCATAATCTACTCTCGCTAGGATTACGTCCTTCAGAGAAGACAGAGCATCTCCCCTGAGGACATCATGCCACTCAGTCAGCCGAAGCCGGATTGCTTTCGCCGCCTGTATGTGAAGAATGCGACGTCCGATGGAGTCGTTCTTCCTCCTGGTACTGGAAAAGCCGCATCTCAAAGATATTAATCATCGGCATCACGCGGATGAAGAGGAAGAGCAGGGTAAAGAAGAGCCCGAAGGTACCCAGGTAAAGTGACCAGTCCCAGAACGTTGGCACATACTGCCCCCACGATGAGGGAAGGAAATCACGCTCGAGCGAGATGACAATGATCACATACCGCTCAAGCCACATCCCGATACTGATAATGACCGAGATAACCAGCAGGGCGGGAATGCTCTGACGTACCCGTTTGAACCAGAGCGGCTGAATAGCCACGGCATTACAGAAGAGCAAGCCAAAGTAGGCCCAGGCACTCGGCCCATTCAGGCGATTAAAGAGCAGGTATTCTTCAAACACGCTGCCACCATAAAGCGCTGCCCAGACCTCCATAAAGTAGCCATAGACGACGATCATCCCCGTCGTCAACATCACCTTCGCCATCACATCGAGGTGGCGCATCGTGATATAGCTCTGGAAGCCATAGATCTGGCGCACCGGGATCATCAGGAGCAGCACCATCGCAAACCCAGCAAAGACGGCACCGGCAACGAAGTAGGGCGGGAAGACAGTGACTTGCCAACCGGGCACCTGAGAAATGGCAAAGTCGAGCGAGATGATCGAGTGAACCGAGACCACCAGCGGGGTTGAGAGGCCTGCCAGCAAAAGCGAAGCCATCTCATAGCGGTGCCAGTGACGGGCCGATCCACGCCAACCGAGGGAGGCGAGACCATAGGTTCGCTTGGCCCAGATATTGGTTGAACGATCACGCAGGGTTGCAAAGTCAGGCAACAGACCAACCAGCCAGAAGACAAGCGACACACTGGCATAGGTCGAGATCGCAAAGACGTCCCAGTCGAGCGCACTACGGAAGTTGGGCCACATCCCATGGGTATTGGGATAGGGGATCAACCAGTAGAAAAGCCACGGACGCCCGAGGTGCAGAATGGGATACATCCCGGCACAGGCGACCGCAAAGAGCGTCATTGCTTCCGCAAAGCGGTTAATCGAGTTACGCCAACCCTGGTTCAGCAACAAAAGAATGGCCGAGATCAGCGTACCAGCGTGACCGATACCGATCCACCAGACGAAGTTGATGATATCCATACCCCAGGCGACCGGAACATTGATACCCCAGATACCAACGCCGCGGAAGAGCAACCAGGTCACGGACATCAAAAAGATCATCAGGAGAGTGAAAGCAATCGAGAAGCCAACCAACCACCCTTTCGGGGTCTTGAGCGGACTCACGAGCGGTACATCGCCGATCTTCTGGGTCATCGACGTATACGTCTCGCCAGGGAGGAGGTATGCCTCCCCCGGATCGGGCGGCGGCGTGTTGCGAAGGGGTTGCGCCTGTGCCATGACTATCCTTAAACTAGGTCTGCTGGCCTGACACCGCCTGCCTTATGCAGTGCCATGCAAGAACAACGCGGCCAGGATCGAACCTGATCCTGGAGGGTGGCCAGCGTGTGCGTCAGCCATACCCATGTGGACGGGAAGCCATCCAGACTGGGTCAGGGGACAAAGCCGGGGTTGGTCAGCCCCGGCCTAGCCGCTAGCCGGCATGCTCATCATCTTCTTCATGTTCGAGCGCCGCATTTGGATTGCGCACCCGAGCAAGATAGGTCGTACGTGGGAAGGTATTCAATAAGCCCAGGAACTTGTAGTTATGACCTTCAGCTTTCCATTTTGCGACGCGGCTTCCGGGATCATTGATGTCACCGAAAACAATCGCCTGGGTGGGACACGCTGCTTCACACGCCGTCACAATCGCCTCATCCTCAATCACGTACTCCTGCTGACCGGCGGCGACCGCAGCTCGTTTGGCGGCCTGACGAGCTGCGCTGATACGCTGGATACAATAGGTGCATTTCTCCATCACACCACGATTGCGAACCGTCACATCAGGATTGCGCATCAACTGGTAGCTAGCCGTATTGAGGTCGGTGTATTGGAAGAAGTTGAAGCGGCGCACCTTGTAAGGACAGTTATTGGAGCAGTACTTGGTGCCAACACAGCGATTATACACCATGTTGTTCAAACCTTCATAGTCATGAACGGTAGCCACGACGGGGCAAACCACTTCACATGGGGCATGCTCACACTGCACACAGCCCAGTGGCAACAAGAAGGTGGAGGGATTATCAAGATCCGCCCCCGCAAAGTAGCGGTCAATCCGCAGCCAGTGCATCTCACGACCCACCGCAACCTGATCTTTGCCTACCACCGGGATATTATTCTCGGCCTGACATGCCGCAATACAGGCATTGCAGCCGATACAGGCATTGAGGTTAATGGTCATACCCCAGGCATTGCGGCCTGTGTAATCAACCCCCGGCTGGAGCCCAACATAGCCCTCGGTTCCAGGGCCGGGCGTATCTTTGCCATAGTGGTGCTGGTAGACTTCCCTGGCAATATACTTGGGATCTTCTTTGAAGCGCTCGAAGATGCCAACCCGGTAAATATCGCGTTCCATCATCGTCCAGTGGTTCTGGGTCGAGACGAGCTTGTACATACGCCCACTATTACGCGCCTGCGCCCCGGTACCAAACCAGAGGGCATCACTGGTACGCAGCGGATAGACATTCACCCCTACGCCATCGCCGACCCGCCCAGCGGCCGTACGCCCATAGCCAAGCGTGACCGTAATCGAGTCTTCGGCGTGTCCAGGCGTAATCCAGAGGGGCATCTGCATCGTGCCACCACGATACTCAATAGTGACGACCGTACCATTTGCCGACGTGAGCTGTTCGAGCGCATTGGAACGTTCGAGCTCATCACTCTTATGCAGGTCATCAATACTGAAGGGCAGACCAAGCAGGCGAATGGCCGTGCTTGCATTCATCAGGGCCGCGTTATCCCAGACCAGTTTATTCAATGGGCGGGGCAATTCCATCAGCCAGCCATTATTGGCATAGCTACCGTCCCAGATAGAAGGATCGGGGCGGAAGACCACCTCGAGACCCTCGGCGGCGGCAGGCAACTGGATCGCACCGAGTTGAAGCGCGGGCGTCACCGTTGGAGCAGCGCTGCCATTCACCACGCCATTGGCAAGCGCCGTCTGCCAGAAAGCCTCGAAACTACCATTCGCAAGCGCACTGGTTTGCCAATAGGCACGCACAAGATCGTAGGCACTGGACGCAGGCTGCCGCAAAAGCACAGCCATCACCTGATGGACGGTCTTACCGCCATAGAGTGGCTCGATCAACGGCTGGATCAGCGAAACGGTGCCATCAAAGGCACGGGCATCGCTCCAGGTTTCAAGGGTGTGAGTTGCAGGAACATGCCACGTCGCGAGGTTCGCGGTCTCATTCACAAAGAGGCCATGATGCACCGTGAGGGGCACCTGTTGCATCGCATCAGGGAAGCGCAGATCACCGGGGGCATCATACACGGGATTGCCACCGAAGATAAAGAGCGCCTCAACAAGGCCAGCATTCACCTCATTGATCAGGTTCGCGAGTTCACCGACCTGGCGGGTCGGGCGGGCCTCAACTGGCTCGGTATAGATCACCGTCTGACCAGCATTGCCGAGGGCCGCATTGATCGCGTGGACAAGGGCATGCACCTGGGGCGGCTGCTGATCACCGGCAATCACCAGACTGGAACCACGCTGCGCCTGAAGATCGGTCACTACAGCATCAACAAAAGCCGTTGCGTCGGGGGAAAGTGACGGGGCCGAGCCAGTGCCGAGACGCGCAAAGATGGCGGCAGCGACATTGGCAACGTCACTCGCCTTGAGAGGCAACCGATGATCAGCCGTGGCACCAGTCGTCGAGGGCGAGGCCTCGATCACATAGAGCCGATTCATCTCGGTACTCTCTTTGTTGACCCGGCGAGCATCCACAAAAGCGCGGGCATAGGGCAGGAAACCAGGGCCAGGTGCCAAGAAATCGGCATCAAGGGCAACAACCACATTCGCCTGAGCAAAGTTGTAGCGCGTAGAGACATACTCACCAAAAGCGAGCACCGCCCCTTCATAGACATTATCGCGATTCATTGGCTCGTACTGATACCAGCGTGCTTGCGGGAAAGCAGCCTGGAAAGCCGCAAGTTGGGCCGCGAGCGTTGGTGAGGTTACGGTTGGGGTCAACAGACGCAAACCAGCACCCTGGGTAGCCCCTTGCGCTGTCAAACTATTAGTGACAGTCGCCACAAAATCATCCCAACTGCTGGGCGCACCGGCATTGAGTACCGTCTGCGAGCGGTCGGGGTCATACATCGTCAAAATCTCGGCCTGAGTAAAGATATCGGTGGCCCCGAGGCTCGCTGGGTGCAGGGGATTACCCTCAATCTTGGTTGGGCGGCCATCGTTCGAGCGTACGAGCACACCCGACGCATACCCGTTGAGGGTTACGGCTGTTGCGAAAAACTGCGGAATTCCTGCAAGCCGTCCTTCAGGCTGTTGAACAAAAGGCGCAAGCTGTTCAGGACGCATATAGGTACAACCCGTCACCCCGGCTAGGGCGAGGGAAGCACCCATTAACTTCAGGAACGTTCGACGTGTCACCGGATCTGGCATCTCAGACGCTCCACGAGGGAACTCACGCTCAACCAATTCGCGGAATTCAGGGGTGTCAGCGAGTTGATCGAGCGAGCGCCAGAACTGCTTGCCGTTTGACGAGCGAAGTTGCTCGCGGATGGCTTCGAGGTCAGAATTCGGGGTGGTGCTTGTCATTGCCACTGTCGCTTTACTTCTGGGTAGTTTATCGCTCGGCAAGGGGAAGGTACCAGCACCTTCCGAACGAGGAACTACATTGTCTGAGCTACGGCCTACGTTTCACCACAATGCTCACGGAAGTTGAACCATATCATTCAACCTGAGGCTCTTGTGCAACCTTCACAGTCTCCAACAAGAAGGCATCCCAGAAGGCAGGGGTGCCAGGGTGACTCAGCATCTTACCGATGGCACACCCAACAGTTCGTCAATTGATCGGGATGCATCACACCATACTCAGCGACAAGTTGCAGCCCAAGGGCCGTCTGATTGGCAGGCTGGACATATTCCATGTTATAGACTTCGTCGCGAGGGCGGAGGTACTCTTCAGGGTTACGGTGGCAATTGAGACACCACCCCATGTAGAGCGCCTGGGTTTGCCAGACCACGGGCATTTCATTGACCTGACCATGGCACGTAGAACACCCCACCCCTTTGTTGACGTGCGTTGCATGGTTGAAATAGACAAAATCAGGCACGTTGTGGATACGCTCCCACAAGATAGGCTGACCAGTCGCGTAGCTCTCAACCACAGCTGCCAGAGTGGGGCGGTAGGTCAAGATCTGCGAATGGCAGGTCATACAGGTCTCAGTGGCAGGGATGTTGGCAAAATAGGACTGATTGACCGAGACATGGCAGTAACGGCAATCAATACCCAGGTTATCAGCATGGATCTGATGGCTAAAGGCCACTGGCTGCTCGACAGCAACATTGATCTGTCGAAAATAGTTGGAGCGAAAATAGACGGCGGTCATCAGGGCGATCTCGGCGATCAGCAGGAGGCTGGCAAAAATGCTCAGCCGGGCCAGTAGATTGGCGTTACGGGGAAAAATCTGTCCCATGCCTCATAACCTTCTAGGGGACCCCTGTGCAGGAAAGAGCTTTTCCTTATTATAGCGCTCTTTGCTTTTGTGTCAACCAAACGGCTTGCACCATCACCCATCAAAAAGCAGAGTTATGTGAAGATAACGCCACAAATGATGTGTTCTGCATTACAGTACAACTATCTTGTGATTTACATATAATGCATGATGCTGCATTCCAGGTGGTCTCAAAGAGGAAATGTTACGCTATTCCTGGAGAGAAAAAGATCCCGGCACACGAGTTGCACGTCACGTCAGATGATGTCATGATACACAATACTGACGTGAGTTACAGAGAGATGGAGATCGTATGCACTTGCTAGCTGGCGTAATCTATCCTGTCCGGGCACTCCAACTGATCAATCAAACGCGTCGCCTCTGGGGGTATATTGTGATCCCGGTGCTGGTCAATCTGGTGCTGGGAGCGTTGCTCTACCTCGGGTTATTTGTGGTCTTGATGCAACAACTTCAGGCCCGGCTTGACCAGAGCACCCTGTTGAGCGGGGTCGTGCTGGCGATCCTCGGCGTTGTGATGGCTATCGGGTTGGCAATCGCCATTGGTTTTTTGCTGGTGCGTTTTGGGGTGGTGCTGGGTGCCCCCTGGTATAGCCAACTTTCGGAAGAATTAGAGCACATGATCCTTGGTGATCGTCCGCGCCCCGCGAAACCCAGGGCCACCGAGATGGTCTATGATGTCTGGCGGGCGCTGCTCTTTGAGAGCAAGAAGCTGCTGCTTTTGCTGGTGGGTTGGCTTTGTACGGTGCCCCTGTTGCTCATTCCGGGGCTCGGGGGAGGGCTCTTTGCCACGCTATGGTTTGGGATGGGGGGCGTGCTTTCGTGCCTTGATTTTTTTGATGGACCGCAGGAACGGCGGCGCTTCAGCTTTCGCCAAAAGCTGGGTACCGTTCGTGCGACCATGCCCGCCAGCCTAAGTTTCGGGGTCGTTGCCTTTGTGCTCGTCTCGATCCCACTGGTCAATCTCTTCGCGATCCCGCTCTGTGTGGTGGCTGGCAACCTCTTTGTCCTCGAGCAGATGCCGGGGAGATTGCAGGAAGTGGAAGGGGCACAGCGGCGCCGTGACCCAATGGGCGGAAGGGGCACGCCGCCGTGACCCAACGGGTATGCGCAAGTTAAAATCGTTTTAATTTACATAATAGTGTTGCAACCAGTGGTTGCAACACTGTTTCTTTTTTTGTGAACCAAGTGCGGTACCATGAAATAGACTGCGTTGGGGGTGCCCAACGCCAGGAATGATCGTCTGAAACCAGTATCACATGCATGCCAATCCCAGGGGTCAAACGGCAATTCAAGCGTAGCGCACCAAGCTAGGGTCATGTAAGTCTTGAACGGGGGCGACATGCAACGTGGTTCAAAGGAGACACCACGATGGCTATCCGTTGTATCCCCCGTTTTGTGTTGAGCCTGCTCTGTGTGGGCATGTTTGTTGCCCTGAGCAGTAGCCCGGTGGCGGCTAGTGTCACGAAGCCCCCCGGAGCGCTTGAAACCACAGCTGATACGCCGGTTGAATACCCTCTTGCCGCCGTTGATGTGAGCGGCACGATCAGCAGCAATACCACCTGGACACTCGCGAATAGCCCGTATCGGGTCACCGGCGATGTGACCGTGGCTGCGGGCGTCACATTGACGATTGAGGCGGGGGTGGTGGTTCAGTTCGTCCAGTACACCGGTCTCTCGGTTGATGGGACGCTGAACGCCGTTGGGACGGCGGCAGACCCGATCACCTTCACGGGCACGACCCAGGCGGCGAACTGGTGGCGCTGGATCAATGTGCAAAATGACGGGTCGGCAA
>NZ_RYFF01000010.1:0-129942 GCF_004138165.1 Candidatus Chloroploca sp. Khr17 | reverse complement strand
CGGGCACGGGGGCGCTAGATCTGCAGCACAGTACCATCCGCAATAACAACGGCGATGGCCTGCGGATTGCGGCAGGCTATAGCAGTTTCACGTCGGCCCACAATACCTTTCGCGACAATACCCGGTATGGGCTCAACCTTGGCATCAATGCCTCGTTCGATGACAATAGCTCCACCTTCACGGATAATGGCATTGATGCCTATCTCGCTGGTGGCACGATCAGCCAACCCGTCACCTGGAACCTCAATCCGGCCTATTCCTTCTTTGTCAGTAGCGATATCACGGTGGGAGCGCCGGGAGAGCTAGACATCCTCCCCGGCACCGTGGTGAAATTTGCGCAATACGGTGGCATCTGGGTGGACGGGAGCTTGCGCGCCGAAGGCACCGCCGAGGCACCGATCTCCTTCACCGACTGGCGTGATGATACCGTCGGCGGAGATGCGAACAACAATGGCGCTGCCAACGGCCCTGCGGCCAACTGGTGGCGCTGGATCAATGTGCGTGCCACAGGCACGGCCAGTTTCAGCTATGCGCAGATCGCCTATGCTGGCTGGAACGACTCAGTGGCGTTGCTCAAGAGTGGCAGCGGCGATCTTTCACTTCAACACAGCACCATCCGCAATACGAATGGCGATGGCCTGCGCTTGAATGGCAGCACCGGGACGCATACGCTGGTGCGCAATCAGTTCATTAGCAATACGACGGGCATCCTGGTGCAGAACCAGGCCGAGACGCTGGTGGTCAGCAACCATCTGATCGAGGGCAATACCACATTCGGCGTGCGCAATGTCAGTTCAGCCGAGGTGGATGCACGCAGCACCTGGTGGGGCGATGCCGCTGGCCCGCGTCACGCGAGCAATCCCGAGGGCCTGGGCGATACCGTGAGCGATGGCGTGCTCTTTACGCCGTGGCGCACGACGCCGAGCAGTGGGCAGATCCTTGCCCCGCGGCGCGACGGCACCCTCGTGGCCGGGGACTGGCTCCGCTTTAGCGGCTCCACTGTGGATGATGTGCAGGCAACCTATCGCTGGACTTTCGGTGATGGCCGTAGCTTTGCGACCCGTACCCCGGGGTTAATCGCCTTCCCCGCAACGGGCGTCGTGACCGTCACCTATACCGCGACCAGCGACGGGGAGGACGACCCGTATCCCGATGCGCAGACCTTTACGGTGGTTGCCGACACGGGCAACTTGCCCGACCTCGTGCTGACACAGGTGACGGTGCCGATGACCCTTGCGGTTGGACAACCAGCGAGCATGACTTACCGCGTGCAGAATACCGGCCAGGGTGACGCTGGCCCCACCTGGCAAGACGCGGTCTATCTCTCGACCGATGCCAACCTGGATCGTACCGATCAACAACTCGGTTCCGTCGCCAGCAATCGCACCCTTGCCCCCGGCGCGAGCTATGAGCAGACGATGCTTGTGACCCTGCCGACCCTGGACGAGGGCACCTACAACCTGATTGTCGTTGTCAATGACACCTGGCAAGTGCTGGAACTGCGGCGGCTCAACAACGAGCAGGCCACCCTGATTACCGCCCAGGTACCCGCGCTGCAAGCGGGGGTGGATCAGGTGAGTACCTATACGACCGGACGGGTCGAACACTTCTATCGCCTGAATGCCACCGGTGGCGGGCAGCACCTCGTGCTTGATGCCAGCCGGGTGCCCGCGACACTGGAGGTCTCGCTCCGCTTTGGGGCCTTGCCGACGCGAGGCACCTACGATGAGCGCATCCGTGGTGGCGAGCGACTCGTTGTGCCCGCCGCGACGGCGGGGCAGTGGTACCTGCTGATCGCTGGCAACGCGACCACCGACGGCACCTACACGATCCAATATGACCTCACCGCGCTCGCCCTCACCGGCAGTGCCCCGGCGCGCCAGGGCACCCAGGCCGACCTCGAACTTGCCCTGACCGGGGCGGGCTTGCTGAGCCCCCTGGAGATCGCGCTGGTCGGGTCGACCGGCACGGTCTACGAGGCGCAGACGGTTGACGTTGACAGCTCGACCGCCGCACGGGCGACCTTCCCGGCGGGCACGGTGCCAGCGGGCGTCTATGATGTCCGGGTGACGCACCACGCGCAGACGGCCACGCTGCCGACGGCCGTCACCTTGATCGAAGGCGGCACGGCCAAACTCGACCTCAACCTCATCCTGCCCAGCCGCTTTGGCTACCATCAGTTAGCCACGGTCTTGGTCGAATACACGAATAGCGGCGACGCCCCGATGCCTGCGCCGCTGCTGCTCGTCACGGCCACCCAGAACGGACAGCCGGGGGCGATCATCACGCTCGAACAGCACCGGCTCAGCGGCGGCTTCTGGACCTCGGCGATGCCCCAGGGCTTCGCGAATGACGTGCAATTCCTGGCCGCGGGTGAGACCCCAGGCGTCTTGCAACCAGGCGAAACCCGGCGCGTGCCGGTGTATTATGCCGGCTGGCAACGACCGTGGGACTTCAGCTACCCCCCGTTTGACTGGGAAGTGAAGGTGCTGGACGCGAACGACACGACCCCGGTGGATTGGGCCGCGCTGAAGGACGGCATGCGGCCCGACTATGTGCAACCCGATGCCTGGGACGTGCTGTGGGCGAACTACACCACGTTGGCGGGCAACACCTGGGGCGACTACGTCAGGATGCTGAGCCAGAACGCGCAGTACCTAGCGCGGCTGGGACAGCGGGTGGACGACATCACCACCTTGCAAGCCTTCAGCTTCCGTCAAGCTGACGGCCTGAACCCGATGCGCGTCCTGGCGAGTGGGATGGACGCGGTTGTTGAAGGGCCGGGACTGACAATTGCCTTTGAGCGCAGCTACTTGCAGCCGCTGTCGCGTCGCTTTGAACTCGGCGATCTCGGGCGTGGCTGGACGCACAACTGGCACCAGGGGATGACCGTCAGCGACGATGGCACCGTGAGCATCACCGATCTCACGGGGACACCGCGCATCTTCCAGCCGGACAGCCGCTACAGTGGGCGGTATCTGGCGCAACCAGGCGATCAGGCGACGCTACGAACAGCCGATGGCGGCTACCGCTTGACCGAAGCGAGTGGGTTGATCCAGTTCTACCGTGACGGCAAGCTCCAATATCTCGAAGAACCGAACGGGAACCGCATCACCATCACCTATACTGGTGAGCAGATGACCCGTCTGGAACACTCGTCGGGGGGCTTGCTCGCCTTCACCTACACCCCAGCTGGCTATCTCGCCACGATCACGGATCAGGACGGGCGACAGACAACCTACACCTACAACGGTGCATACCTTGCCTCGGTGACGACGGATGATGGACGCACGACGACCTATACGTACGCGACCGAAGGGGCGGCACAGCACGCCCTGGCAAGCATCGGCCAACCCGACGGCGTCACGCAGAACTTTACCTACGATAGCCTGGGCCGTCTGGCGACGACCTCGCGTGACGATGGACAAGAGCAGATCAGCTTCACCTATGCCAGCGGGCGCGTCAATATGACGGATGCGCTCGGCAATACCAACCGCTTCTTCTTTGATACGTGGAGTCGCATCGTCAAAATCGAAAACGCCCTGGGGCAAGCCGTGGTAATGAGCTTCAACGATTTCGGCAACCTGACCGCGACCACCGACCCGGATGGTTTAAGTACCACGTTTGCTTATGACCTACGCGGCAACCTCACAGAGACAACCGATGCGATGCGGCGTACCACCCGCTTTGCGTATGAGCGGACGACCAATCGCCTGGTAGCCGTGACCGATGCCACTGGCAATCGGACGAACTACAGCTATGATGCGAAAGGCAACCTGAGCACCATCGCCTATCCCGATGGCAGCAGCGAAGCCTGGAGCTACGATGCCCAGGGCAATCCGACCGCACGCACCAACCGGCGCAGCAACGCGATTGCCACGACCTACGATACTGCCGGGCGGATTACGAGCAAGACGTATGCCGATGCCAGTACGGTGACCTATACCTACGATGCTCGCGGCAATCTTGCCACCGCCGTGGATGCGACCGGAACCACGACGTTCACCTATGATCAGCACGACTACCTGACCCGGATTGACTTCCCGCAGGATCGCTGGCTAAGCTTTACCTATGATACGGTGGGGCGGCGCAGCACCAGCACCGATCAACTGGACTATCAGGTCACGTATCACTACGATGAAGCCGGACGTCTGAGCCGCGTTGCCGACGGCGACGGCGATCTGGTGACCTACAGCTACGACGAACTGGGACGGCTGGCCCGCCAAGAACTTGGCAACGGAATCGTAACCACCTATGGCTACGATCCAGCCGGGCGCCTGCTGAGCCAAATCAACCGCAACCCGGACGCGACCGAACTGGCGCGCTTTGTCTACACCTACGACCGGCGCGGGCGACGCATCGCGATGGAGACGCACTACGGAGTGTGGACCTACACCTATGACGATGTGGGCCAACTGCTCAGCGCAATACTCACTTCAAGTGAGGCAGGGATTGCGGATCAGGATCTGCGCTACGAGTATGACGCAGCAGGCAACCGGGTACGCACCACGATCAATGGCGTGGAAGAAGCCTACGCAGCCAACAACCTGAACCAGTACACCACCGTTGGCGACCAGACCTACACCTATGACCTCGACGGCAACCTGATCCGTGAAGAAGGTCCTGGCGGGGTGACGGTCTACACCTACAACGACGAGAACCGGCTGACCGGCGTCACCCGTGGCGGCGATACCTGGGCCTACACCTACGATGCGCTGGGCAACCGGGTGGCGATTGATGAAAACGGGGCCGTGACACACTACGTCGTTGACCCGCTGGGCCTGGGGAATACGGTTGGCACCTATGCCAATGACGGGAGCCTGTTGGCGCGCTACGCCTACGGAAGCAGCCTGCTTCAGCGCTGGTCGGCGACTGACGGAGCGAGTTACTACAGCTTTGACCCGCTGGGCAATGTCAGCGAGATGACCGGGGCTGCCGGGGTCGGACAGAACGCCTATGCCTACCGGCCCTTTGGCGAGACCGTACTGCGCACCGAGACCATCGCGAACCCGTTCGAGTTTATGGGGGCCTTTGGCGTGATGGCAGACACGACTGGTCTGCATCATGTCCGTGCGCGGCAGTATGACGCGCAGCGAGGCCGCTTCAATGCGATGGATCCCCTCGGCTTTGGCTCGGGTGACCTCAATGGCTACCGCTACGCGATGAACAACCCGATGAGCTTTGTGGACCCGGATGGGGAAATCCCCTTTGCAGTGATTGTCATCGGCAAATGGGCGATTGGAGCCTATACCACCTACCGGGCCTCGTGTGGCGTTGCCGATATCTACTATGCGAATCAGGACGAGTTGCGTAAGAAACGGGAAGCGAACCTGATTGACGATCCGCTCGACGCACGCTCACGGCTGAGTTCACGTCACAATTTGCGGAGCGGCACGAAGAATGCCGAGACGGCAATTGAATTTGTGGCGGGAGGAACCATCCCGCACAAGGACGCGCTTGATATCTCACGCGATGCATTGAATAAGAAGAAGACGTGGGGCGAGACCTTCTTCCCATGTTCCTTCTCTCGCAAACCGATTCCGCCACCCAACCCACCGGCGGGCAGTGGCACCAGTGGTGCCGGCGGCTCGGCGGGTTCGCAAGACCCCAACGAGAAGATCAGCGTCGCTGGCTTTGGAGCAGGCAACTTCGTCCGCGCCGATACGCTCGTGACCTACCGCATCGACTTCGAGAACTATCCTGACGCCACCGCCCCCGCCCAGGTCGTCACCATTCGCGACCCGCTCTCGACCGACCTGGACTGGAGCACCCTGGAATTGACCGAGCTCGGCTTTGGCGACGTCATCCTCCAGGTGCCGCCGGGCCGTCAGGAATTCCAGACGGTCGTTGACTACACCTACACCGACGACGAGTACGACTTTACGATTGAAGTCCATGTCGAAGCCTGGCTGGAAGACGGGCAACTGAACGTCAACTTCACCTCGATTGATCCCGTCACCAACCTGCCACCGACGGTCGATAAGGGCTTCCTGCCGCCCGAAACCGACCCCGAGACCGGGCGCGGCACAGGCTTTGTCGCCTACACCATTCGTCCGCAACCCGGCTTGCCGAGCGGCACGGCCATCCGCAACATCGCGACGATCCAGTTCGACTTCAGCCTGGAGATTGACACCAACCAGGTTGACCCAATGGATAAGAGCCAGGGCACCGACCCGACCAAGGAGGCCCTGGTCACCTTCGACCGTCTGGCACCCACCAGCAGCGTCACCGCGCTGCCCGCCGTGACCTCGAGCACCCCGTTCACCGTCACCTGGCAGGGAGCCGACGACACGAACGGCGCGGGCGTGGGCTCGTACGACGTCTATGTGCAGGAGAATGGAGGTGCCTGGACACCCTGGCTGACGAGCACGACCACCACGGCGGCGGCCTTTGACGGACAGGACGGCCAGACCTACAGCTTCTACGTCGTCGCCACCGACAACGTCGGCCACCGCGAGAGCAAGCCCGCCCAGGCCGAGGCGACCACCACCGTCGCCGTGCAGAGTCGCTACACCGTCTATTTGCCGCTGACTGTACGGTGAAGAGGAAAGAAAATTGTTGGATGTGACCAACGAGGCCAGCAATGCTGGCCTCGTTGGTCACATCCAGCAAGCATTTGGAGGACAATTGTGAAGCGTTTGATGCTAATCTTCTTCATGGCAAGTGCCATGCTGCTGCAGGGCGCGACCAGTCTCCAGGCCGTTCAAAACCAGGAAGACACGGCCCATCTGACCCAGATGACCCAACAACCACTGCTTGACCCCACCTTCGCCCCCCGTTTCGAGGTCGAGGGAACGGTCGAGGCAGTCGTGGTGCAACCAGATCAAAAGATCATTCTTGCCGGCTCTTTTCAGACGGTGAATGGCGAATTACGGGACGGCATCGCCCGACTGAACCCTGACGGGACGCTCGATCAGTCGTTTCATCTGACGGCCCCGTTGATTCTAGGCACCCCAATGTTTCGCACACTCATCCTGCTGGCTGACGGCAAACTCATTGTCGGCGGGAGCTTCAGCATGATGGGAAACGATGACCAGTTTCGGCATCACGTGGCGCGCCTTGAGGCCGATGGAAGGCTTGATGAGACCTTCATTGCAGATGTCAACGGCTCGCTCTACACCCTCCTGGAGCAACTGGACGGCAAGCTCGTGGTTGGCGGCGAATTCACCCAGGTAGCAGGAGAGGATCGGCAAAATGTGGCGCGGCTCAATGCGAATGGCAGCCTCGATCCGAGTTTTGGCATCGGCGAAGGGGCTGATGGCGCAGTGTACGCACTGGCTCAGCAGGCCGATGGCAAAATTCTGCTTGGCGGGATGTTCAGAAACTTCAACGGGGCAACAGCCTCGCGCATTGCCCGCCTGGAGAGCGATGGCTCGCGGGATGCAACCTTTGTGGTCAATGCGAACGATGATGTCTATGCGATCGCCGTGCAACCCGATGGCAAGATCGTCTTTGGTGGGGCCTTCAATGCAGTCAATGACGTCACACGCTTTGCGCTGGCGCGGGTGCAGCCTGACGGAACGCTGGACGACCTGAATCCGGGGATGTTCTACGAGGTCAAGAGCATTCTCGCCCTTGCCGACAACTCACTCGTGCTGGGGGGCTGGTTCTCAAGTATCATCTTTGGGGGCAGACCGCTCTACCATGATGCGCGCATGGCCCTGATCGATCATGAAGGCGTGCTTGGCAATGTCGTCACCTTCGATGGGGAACCAACGGAAGTGAAGACGCTGGCTGCACGACCGGATGGGCAGATCATCGCCGGCGGCAATTTCCGCAACCTCGTCAAGGTTGAAGACGTCCCTGTGATCTACCGGCACAGCCTTGCGATGCTGACACCTGGCCTCGAGATGATTGGCAATTTCGAGGTAATCGTCGCCAATCCTGGGCAAGTGCAGCAGATCGTCCCCCTAGCGAATGGCGAGGTACTCGTTGTCGGGGCATTCAGCCTGGTCAATGGGATGCCGCAGATCGCCGCTGCTCGGTTGAGCCGCGAGGGTGACTTCGATGCAGCCTTTGTGCCGCCTTTTCGCCGGAATAGCAACCAACTCTCCTCGGCGGTAGCACTGGCTGACGGGAGTTATCTGCTTGGCGGCAATTTTACCGATAATTATACTGATCAGGATTTAGTTGGCCAGACGCTGGTGCTAGTGGATCAACGAGGTGCGCTATTACCCTTCCCCATCTATGGCATACGATTTCCGACCCTCGTGCTTGATGCGAATGGACGGATCCTCGTCGGAGGATGGGGGGGGCTCTTCCGCCTGCTCGCAGATGGGACGCTTGATGACACGTTCGCAACTGACAGCGCACCGGGCAGTGGAACAGAGCCCGATGGCATGCCAGGGCGCATCAATGCGCTGCTTGAACTATCCAATGGGCAACTGCTTGTCGCAGGCAAATTCAGCAGTTTTGCAGGCGAAGCACGGAGTACCGTTGTCCGGCTCAACGCCAATGGTACGTTGGACACAACCTTTGTGCCACCCGCGTTTGAAACGCTCAATCCGAGTTTTTCGCCGCCAGAAGCCTATGCCCTGGCCCTCCAGGGAGAGCAGGTGCTGGTGGGGAGCAATGCGTTTGTGCAATCAGGCGAAGAGAACCTGCGCAGCCTCGTGCGGCTAGGCGCGGATGGGGCAATCGACACCACTTTTGGCAACCCGTTTGGCAACGCCGGGGGTGCGGTGCGAGCCTTGCACACCCTGAGTGATGGCTCAATCATGGTTGGCGGCACGCTTCAGATTGCAGCGCCCACGCAGATCTACAATCATCTCTTCCAGTTGCAACCCAACGGTCAACGCAACCCGGACTTTGGCGTAGGTGTCACCAGCTTCTTTGGCTTTGGA
Source organism: Candidatus Chloroploca sp. Khr17 (assembly GCF_004138165.1). Classification (GTDB taxonomy): domain Bacteria; phylum Chloroflexota; class Chloroflexia; order Chloroflexales; family Chloroflexaceae; genus Chloroploca. The sequence continues at coordinate 121,099 of NZ_RYFF01000010.1, read as the reverse complement.
ACGGGCATCTATGACCTTGCGCTGACCAGTGAGAACCGGCTCCTTGTCGGCGGGGTGTTTGCAGAAATTGAAAACTTACCGCGGCTGTCACTCGGGGGCTACATCCTCCAGGCGAGCGCCCAGGCCACGCTTGAGCCAGACCGTGAAGCGACCCTGACGATCCCTGATGAGGGCATGGCCTACCTCTTCCCATCGGGCACCTTTACCGAGACGGTAACCTTCACCCACACGCCGCAACCGACAACAAACCTGCCCGCCACCGGAGGGCGGCGCAGCAGCGGCTATGCCTTCACGCTCACTGCGGTCGCGACGAGCAGTGGCGCACCGACGCAACCGGCCCCTGGGCAAGCGTTTACGCTAACCATTGAACCGCTGGAGGTAGGGTCACTAATTCCGGCAACCTGCGGCTTATGGCGTTGGGACGAAGCGAGCGCAACCTGGACCCAGGACGGGATCACGAGCACGGTCAGTGAAGATGGCACCCGGCTCACCGCAACAATCAGCCACCTCTCGCTCTTTGCCGTGCTCGGCGAGAGTCATCAGGTCTATCTACCGTTTGTCCAACGGTAAGAGTGATAATATGATCATGCAAAAAGGCCAGCGTACGCTGGCCTTTTTACATGATCATATTATCGATCCATTTCAATGATAACTGGATCAAAGCCAACGATCAGTTCACGCCCGACAGCAAGTGGGTTGCCGGTCGGTCCATAGGCAGCGATAAACCCAGGGGGAAGGGCAACTGGTGCCGTCATCGAACTATTGCTCCAATAGATATGGTACTCGCGGGTAGGAGTCGCGAAGGCATAGCCTTCGAGCAGAGCCGTAGTTAACGGTCGCAGGTAGGTTGCACCGTCGAGGCGTTCACGCAGGAAACGCATCGCCACAAAAGCTGGACGCGGCTGACGGCTGCGATCAAGCAGGCCGCCATCGCGCCAACCCGGCCCATTCAAGGTATACCAGACACTATTGACCAGATCCGAGGCCCAGCTGCGGGCATACATCCGCACAACATAGCTCGCCTGGTCGTCATACAAGCCCTGCGCGGCACAGGGCTGATTCGCCCCGAGGCAGAGTAGGCCGCCCTCATTCATCATGACCGGCTTGCTGACGCCATAGGTAGCCATCGTCGCACGCACAAAGTCGAGCCGCCCGAGCAACGGGCCATTGCGGTGAGTCCATTTGGGCACATTCAGATCAAAATCACTGCGCTGCTCGCTCCAGAAAGTGTAGGCGTGATAGGCCAGGATATCGAAATACGCACCCCCACCCGCCTCTAGCACCCCCGCCAGGAAGCGCCCCGGCTGACACGACGCATCAAACGAAGGATCACAGTCGAGCAACAGGCCACCAAAGATAACCTGAGCTTGCGGATCGGCCTGTTTGATCGCTGGATAGACGGCCTGGAGCATCGCGGCATACCGGGCACCACCATAGCCAGCGGCATCACTCGCATCGCCCCAACAACCAAACTGCGAGTCACCAGGCACCAGCGCGGTATCAACATCAGGCTCATTGCCAAATTCCCAATGTTTGACATTATAAGGCGGCCCGCTCAGGCGGGTCACAAGTTCGCCCATAAAACTGGCAAACACCGGCAATTGTTGGGCTGCTACCGGGCCACACGCCGAGCCAGACACCGCCTGCGCCCATGGCGGGGTACCACGCACAATCACCATAGGTGCGGCACCACTCGCGCTGATCAAGGCAATTTCACGCAACACCGGGTCGAGCGCCGCCCAATTGCGCTGCCCGGCAACAGGCTCGACCTCAGACCAGAGAATACCGTTATAGCGCACCCAGTCAGGACGCAACTCGTTGAGGCGGGTGGCAACGCTGGCGACCGCATTGCGGTTAATCTCAACCCCAATAGGCGTCCGACCACCACGGGGATCAAAAGGCCGTTCAACAAAGTTCGCATCGGCACGCAGCTCATTGCCGAGCAGGCCAAGCAATACCTTGAACTGGTCAGGATTATTAGGATGCCACTCAAAGCGGGCGCGCTCGAACCACTGCGTCAGGATCAGTTCCCCATTGGCGGCAGGCTCAAATTGGGCCGCCGTCAGGGGGAGACCGAAGAGCGCGAGCGACTGTTCGTACGCACTCAAACCAGCAATCCGCAACCCCTGGGTCTCCCAATAACGCTTGAAACCCAGACCCGCGCCCTGATCGCAGACATTCTGGCGGGTTGCTTCAAACCAGCGACAACCCGGCTGAGGTGTCGCGTCTGAAGGAGCCGGGGCCTCACGGCCAAGGATCTGCAAGCGTTCAGCGCCCATCCGCCCAAGCAAGACGCGGTACGCAGGCGGATTCTGCGGATGCAACTCGAGCCGATTGCGCTCAAACCATTGCACCTGCAACACGCGGCCTTCGATCGCGACCTGCTGAAGCGGACCGAGCGGATAGCCAAAGACGGGCAGGCCACCATTGCGTTGCCAATAGGCGGCAAACACCGGATCAATGCAATGGTCAATGCCCGGCACCCCTGGAAAACAGATCGGCTGCGGTGGCTGCTGCGCCAGCGCTGAAGAAGCGGGCCAGGCCAGCAATACAACCAGAAGCACAAGGCAAACATAATGCCGTAGCAAACGCATTGGTCTTTCTCCCTTAAGGCAAGGATTTAGGAAATAGCACATAGAAGATAGTTGAAACGCATCGGAATGCGGTGCGCAAGCTTCAACTGTAAAGCAGCGTGAAACCTTGTCTAACACATGCACCAAGGATACAGCTATCGTACCATAGGTTTGAGTCTGCCGGGTGGATTGACCGGCGTACTACTCTCACCTATACTTGCGGTGCAAGGGAGGTCTCGCTCCCTGCGTACCCAGGGGAAGGTTTGGGGGCCTGCGGCACCCAGGCATCTGGCGTTTGCGCCAGCATACGCCAGGGTTTGGAGGGCGACAGCCCTGAGTTCATGCGCATGAGGAGCGCAACACGAAACATATGCTGACAACCTACCAGGAAGCCCTGGATTATATTTATCGCTTCATTGATCCGACCCGCAAAGGGGCGACAACTGATGAGGAAGCGAACCGGAATCTGTTGCGGATGCGTGCGCTGCTGGCGGATGCCGGCAATCCCCACCACACGTTCCGTTCCGTCGTCATTGCGGGGACGAAGGGCAAGGGGAGTACGGCCGCCCTGGTTGAAGCAATCGTTCGCGCCGCCGGATGGCGCACCGGTCTCTTTACCTCGCCACATCTGCACTCCTACCGCGAGCGGTTCCAGATCGACCGTACGTCGATCAGCCAGGCCGATCTGATCACCCTTGTGGCTGCGCTCCGACCAGTGATTGATCGCTTTGATCCTGAACCGTATGGTCGACCAACAACATTCGATCTGAGCCTCTTGCTCGCCTTGCACTATTTTGCCAGCCGGGCAGTTGACCTCGCCGTGCTTGAGATCGGGTTGGGGGGACGCTTCGACGCTGTGAATGTGGTGACCCCAAGCGTTGCCGCGATCAGCTCGATCAGTTACGACCATATGGCGATTCTGGGGGCAAGCCTCACTGAGATTGCCTGGAACAAGGCTGGCATTATCAAATCCGGGGTGCCCGTTGTCACCGTGCCCCAGGCTGATGAAGTCATGCCTGTGCTCATCAATGAAGCAACGTTATGCCATGCCCCTCTGTGGCAGGCTGCGCCAGCAGGACTCGTGCCTCTCCAACCACCAGGAACGCCCATGGCCTACCCAGTTGCGCCACAACCTGTGCTCCAGGGCCTTTTTCAAAGCGAAAATGCTCGCCTCGCGCTCGGGATAGCGTTGCTGCTAGAGGACACCGGTTTCACCATCGGTGCCGAGGCGATGCGGCGCGGACTGGCCGAGGTTCGCTGGCCCGGTCGCTTTGAACTGATTCCAGGGGCACCACCAGTGCTGATTGACGGTGCCCACAACGGTGACTCGGCGCAGAAACTGATTGCGTCGCTCAAGGCCAGCGTACACTATGAACGCCTGATCCTCGTCTTTGGCACCTCGCGCGACAAAGCGATCAGTGACATCGCCGCCGAGCTGGTGCCACCTGCGACCACGGTGATCCTGACGCGCTCGGCACACACGCGGGCGATGGATCTGGATCGCATGGTGGCCGCCGTAACACCACATATGCAAGGCACGCTGCTCGTAAAACCTGATGTGGCAACCGCACTTCAAATGGCCCGCGAACTCGCCAATCCTCACGATCTTATTCTGGTCACGGGCTCGCTTTTTGTCGTTGCTGCTGCCCGCGAGGCCTTGGGACTGGCCGTGGCTGACTAAAAGAGACAGGTGTGCTATTATGTTCGCTATGAAAGCTTCAACTCTGATCCTTGTCGTGGGTCTCTTGCTCACCGCAGCCTTCCTTCTGCTGGCTGAGCGCGAGCCTGCGGTGCGGCTTGCCCCGGCTGAGGCTGTGCTCGGGTTCGGGTTCGGCGGTTCTGCGCAACCTGATCAGGGTGGGGCAAGCGCTTCCGACGATCTGGTGATGCAGCCAGCCCTGATGCAACCCGGGCCCACTGGTCGTGAAGTGCAAGCCCGCCAGACCTTCACCCCGGCCCCTGAAGGGGTACGCCCGTATCTTCCGATTCTTATGTATCATTATGTACGTTATGTCGACCGCGCAGTTGACCCGCTCGGCTTTGGGCTCTCGGTGACACCTGAACAATTCGCGGCACAGCTAGCATGGCTGCACAGCAACGGCTACGAAACCGTCTCGATGGCAGATGTAGCCCGTTGCATCCGGGGCGAAGGCCCGTGCCCCGCCCGGGCGGTGGCGCTTACGTTTGACGATGGTTATCTGGATGCCTATACCGAAGCCTTGCCACGGTTAGTGGCCTATGGCTCTACGGCGACGTTTTATATCGTCAGTGATTTTATTGGGCGGCCGGGGTACATGGGATGGGAAGAGTTACGGGCCTTGCGGGATGCAGGGATGGAGATTGGGGCGCACAGTGTCAACCACCCCGATCTTACCCGCATGCGCCTTGACGAACTGCGTGACCAGGTAGGGCGGTCCGGTGCGGTACTCGCAGCTGAGCTTGGTCAGCCGATCGTCAGCTTCTGCTATCCCCTGGGGCGCTACAACGATACCGTGATGGCCGTCACCCGTGAAGCGGGCTATCGCTCGGCAACCACCACGCGCACCGATCTCAGCCAGTACGACCCCTTTGCGCTGCCACGCCTGCGCATCAGTGGGGACACCAGTCAGGCTCGTTTTGAAGAGATGATCAGAGCGTATTTGCCATAATGCTTGCGGACAGGATCACTCACGCCTGCCAACAGCTACACCTGGGGTGCGGTGCTAGCTATGCTAGCACCGCACCCCAACCATCCTCTACTTTGTCGAACGCGCCGCACGATACGGCCCAAATTGCGCGGCAAGATCCCGTGGGATGCGCCCGAGAATGTGGGTTCCGTCACCGGCATACTCCTCCTGCTCGATGACGCCACGACGATGCCAGAGCGAGACAAGATCATTGCGCTGGTAGGGAATGAGCACATCAAGGGCAACCATCGCTTCGCCAAGCGCCTGCTCGATGCGGCTCGCCAGATGATCCAGCCCCCACCCGCGCTGCGCCGACACAGCCACCACATCACTGGGCAGACCCATATCGGCCACAACCTGAGCAACATCATCAGGACCGACGCCCTCCATACGATCAATTTTGTTGAGCACGGTCAAGGTTGGACGCTTGTCTACCCCAAGTTCAGCCAGCGTCTGCTCGACGGTCTGAGCATGCTCCTGCGCATTGGGATGCGTCAAATCGACAACATGTAAAAGAATATCAGCTTCATTGATCTCCTCAAGCGTGGCCCGAAAGGCCGCAATAAGCTGGGTCGGCAATTTTTGAATGAAACCGACCGTATCGGTCATCAAGATCATCTGACCACCAGGGAGCATCAGCTGGCGGGTCGTCGGATCAAGGGTCGCAAACAACTGATCTGCCGCGTAGACATCCGCCCCCGATAACGCATTCAGCAACGTACTCTTGCCTGCGTTGGTATAGCCAACCAGGGCCACCACGGGAACCTGACTCTGGCGACGGCGTTTGCGGTAGAGTTCACGGTGGCGATGGACATCAACGAGCTGATCTTTGAGCCAGGCGATGCGCCGATCAATCAGACGACGGTCGATCTCGAGCTGGGTTTCACCAGGCCCACGCAGACCAACCACACCGCCCGCCGAGGTGCCCCCACCGGTACCGGCCTGACGCTCGAGGTGCGTCCACTGGCGTCGGAGGCGGGGCAACAGGTACTGATATTGGGCGAGTTCGACTTGCAGACGCCCCTCGTGGGTGCGGGCATGCTGAGCAAAGATGTCAAGGATCAACGCAGTGCGATCCAACACCCCAATCTGCAACTCCTGCTCAAGATTGCGCGTCTGTCCGGGGCTCAACTCATCATCAAAGATTACCAGGCCGGCGGCGTGTTCCTGGCAGAGGGCCGCAACCTCTTTGACTTTACCAGGACCAATAAAAAATTTGGGGAAGGGCTGATCGAGCCGTTGAAAGAGGCTTCCGACCACTTCGAGGCCAGCCGTCTCGGCCAGCATCGTCAACTCAGCCAGCGAATCTTTCGCCGTCCACGGACTACGCGCACTTGCGACCTCGGCACCAACGAGCAACGCCCGTGTCCGTGGCGTCGCCGTCGTATGCAACCGCTTCCCATCCTGAGAACGCAACTCTTCTATGTTCGTCTCCCTTCAGGACGCGCCTACGTCCCAATCAATCACGCACGAACGTGCGCCTAACGACACTGTATATGGATTGTAGCATTGCTTGGTACGAGCGACAAGGGACTTTGGGCGTAGGTTTTTGGTCTTGACGAACAGGCAAAGGGGCTGCTATCGTGTAATTAAGGAGGCATCGTTATGTCATTGCTTGCTCCGTTGGCGCTGCTCGGCGCTGCTCTCGTTGGGCCACTGATTGTGGCGATGTATCTGCTCAAGTTGCGCCGCGAGGATCGTCCGGTCTCGTCGACCTTTCTCTGGCGACGCATGGTACGCGATGTCGAGGCCAATGCACCGTGGCAAAAGCTGCGGCGCAATCTGTTGCTGTTGCTCCAATTGCTCTTGATGCTGCTGCTGGTCTTTGCGCTCGCACGACCTTTTGTCGCCGCCCAGGGCATCAGTGGCACCAATCTGATCATCATTCTCGATCGCTCGGCCAGCATGGGCGCGACCGATGAGCTACCGAATCGCCTCGAAGCCGCCAAGCAACGCGCCCGTCAACTGGTTGACCAGTTGCCCGACAATGGCAGGGCGACCATTATTGCAGCAGGTGGCGAAATGGAGGTGCCAGCAGCGGCAACCTCTGACCGCCGCGAGTTGCGCCAGGCGATCGAGGGAATCCAATTGACCAACAATGGTGGCTCCGATCTTGGTCAGGCGCTGACACTCGCGTCGGCCCTGGCGGCCCGCGATGCCGATAGCGAGGTGGCGATCATCTCGGATGGCAATGTCACCGTGCCCGCCGAGTTGCGCGTACCCGCCCGCGTCAGCTATTTCCCAATTGGGCGCAGCACCGAAAATGTTGCCCTCAGTACGATCAATCTCCAGCCGAGCCTGGCAGGGCAGACCCTCTTTGTGCAGGCAACCAACTATGGCGAAACCATCGTCAATCGCCGCCTCGATCTCTATCTCGACGGGGCGGTCTTTAACGCCTATGGCCTGACCCTCGAACCTGGCCGCGATCAGAGCATTGTCGTTGAGCTTCCAGCACAGGTGCAGGTCGTCGAGGCGCACTTGGCCGGTGAAGATGCGCTCGCCGCTGATGATCGTGCCTTTGCCGTCAGTAGTGTGGGCGATACCGTTCAGGTGCGCCTAGTCAGTGATGGCAACCGCTTCCTCGCAACGGGCCTCGGTCTGCTGCGCGGGATCGCGGTAACTGAGGTGCCAGCAGCAACCACGGTCTTCCCCGAGTCGGTCGTGCAGGTTCCCGTGACCATTCTTGATGGCGTCGTGCCACCAGAACTTCCAGCAGGCAACTTGCTCTTTATCGGGCCATTGCGTTCAAGCCCCTATTTTTCGGTCACTGGCGAAATTGAGTTTCCCGTCGTACGCCCACTTGGGGGCGACGAACTGCTGCGCAACGTGAGTCTCAGCGAGGTCAGCATTCTCAAGGCGGCACGCCTTGTCCCGGGAAACTGGGCACGTACCGTGGTTGACAGCGACGGGGCCCCGCTCTTGATCGTTGGCGAACGGGAAGGGCGTCGGATTGCGGTGCTCGCATTTGACCTACGCAATTCCGATCTCCCGCTCCAGGTAGCCTTCCCGCTCTTGCTCTCGAACCTGATGGATTTTCTGGCCCCAGGTAGTGGGGCCGAAGGTGCCCAGATCCTGCCTGGGCAACCGCTCGCCTTTCAGGTTGACGAGACGATCACTGAAGTACGGGTGCGCCTACCCGACGGCAGCACCATGAGCAGTCGCAATAACGAGGTGCAGATCCAGGGTGGGCAGGCGATCTTTGCTGCCACCAGCAGCCTGGGCGTCTATCTGGTCGAAGAATTTCAGGGCAACGAACTGATTGCGCAGCGCCAGTATGCAGTCAATCTCTTTGCGCCGAGCGAATCGCGCATTGCCTCCCAACGCGACCTCAACATTGCCCAGGCCAGTGGGGCGCAGAGCACCGTCTCACGCGAGCGCGACGGACGGCAAGAATTCTGGCGGTGGGTTGCGCTGATCGCGCTGATCATCCTCGTCATTGAATGGCTCGTCTATCAACGCAACGGGCTCAGTTACCTGCGTGAACGGTGGAGGGAGCGGCGCTCGGCGGGATGAGCTTCACCCACGGATTTGAGTGTATAATAAAGAAGCCCCCAGGCGCACGATAATAGGCCGCTACGTGTCAGGAGAAAGCCTTGAGCGTCTATAATCCGATGGACTCCGACTTTGCGTTTACGCTCGGTATCGAAGAAGAGTACCAGATTATCGATCCCGATACCCGCGAATTGCGCTCGTACATTACCCAGATCCTCGAGCCAGGCCGGATGATCTTGCGTGAGCAGATCAAGCCCGAAATGCATCAGAGCATCGTTGAGGTTGGGACAAAACCTTGCCGTACGATTGCGGAAGCCCGCGCCGAGATCACCCATTTACGGGGCACGATTGCGGGCCTGGCATCGCGTCACGGCCTGAAGATCGCGGCAGCTGGCACGCATCCGTTTTCCTCGTGGATGACCCAAGAGATCACTCAGCACGAGCGCTACGATGCGATGGTTGGTGAAATGCAGGATGCCGCCCTCCAATTGCTCATTTTTGGCATGCATTGCCATGTCGGTATGCCAAGCAATGAAACAGCTATCGAATTGATGAATGTAGCCCGCTATATCTGCCCCCACCTGCTGGCACTTTCAACCTCATCGCCCTTCTGGATGGGGCGCAATACGGGCTTTAAATCGTATCGCAGCGTTGTCTTTAGCGGTTTTCCACGCACCGGCACTCCGCCAAGTTTTAATTCCGCCGGCGAATTCGAGCGTTATATACAACTCTTGATCAATACAGGCTGTATTGATAATGGCAAAAAGATCTGGTGGGATCTGCGCCCGCATCCCTTCTTTGGCACGCTCGAATTTCGTGTCTGTGATATTGCGACCCGCGTCGAAGAGTGCCTCGCCTTGGCAGCCGTCATGCAGGCGTTGATCGTTAAGTTTTATATTATGTTCGAAGAGAATACAACCTTCCGCGTCTATCGCCGAGCGTTGATCAACGAAAATAAGTGGCGTGCGCAGCGCTGGGGTCTCGAGACCAAAATGATCGACTTTGGCAAACGAACCGAGGTCGAGACCAAAGCGCTTGTCTACGAGATTGTCAAGCTCGTTGACGATGTGGTTGATATGCTCGGTTCGCGCAAAGAGGTTGAGTATCTGTTGAAGATCGCGGAAGGCGGGTCGAGTGCCGACCGACAACTTCGCATCTTTGCCGAGACCAACGATCTGCGGGCGGTGGTTGATAATCTGGTCGCGGAGACAATGGAGGGGGTTGAGCTCTTGACGCCTCAAGGGTAGACCATCCCGCAGAGAGAAGGCAACGATGCACCGAGATGAGGTCTAGGGGACCCTATCGCCACCAGAGCGATGATCGCGCATATGAGGAGACAACGATGCACTTCGCACTGACCGATGAGCAGGAATTGATACGGCGTACGATGCGTGAGTTCGCCGAGAAAGAGATTGCGCCCCGGGCGCGCCACGTTGATGAGACCGGGGAGTTTCCCCACGCGACCTTTGCGGCGATGGCGCGTACCGGACTGATGGGGTTGCCGTTCCCCGAAGCGTATGGCGGGGCCGGGGCTGATACGGTCAGCACGGCCATAGCTATTGAAGAAGTCGCTCGGGTGTGTGGCTCAACCGCGCTGGCCTATGCCGCCCATATGGGCCTCGGTTCGGCGCCCATCTATATGTTTGGCACCGAAGAGCAGAAACAACAGTTTCTCGTGCCCGCAGCCCGGGGCGAGTATCTCGGTGCCTTCGGGTTGACCGAGCCGCACGCAGGCTCAGATGCCGGCGCAACCCGGACAACGGCCGTCCTGGCGGGCAATGAGTGGGTGATCAATGGGCAAAAGATGTGGATCACTAATGCCCCCATTGCCGGCCATCTTATTGTGACCGCCGTCACTGATCCCGACCGTGGCAAAAACGGGATTTCGTCACTTCTTGTACCCAGAGGCACCCCCGGGCTGAGCTTTGGCAAACACGAGCCCAAAATGGGGCTGCGTGGCTCGGTCTCGACCGCAGTGATGCTTGAAGATGTGCGCGTCCCCAAAACTAATCTGCTCGGTACCCGCGGGCGCGGCTTTGTCCAGTTTTTGCAGGTGCTTGATGGCGGGCGCATTGGCATTGGCGCGATGGCCGTCGGGCTCGCCCAGGGCGCGTTTGAGGCGTCCGTACGCTACGCCCGCGAGCGCGAAGCCTTTGGCAAACCGATCGGGGCCCATCAGTCGGTCGCGAATCTGATCGCCGATATGGAAGTCGGCCTCCAGACGGCCCGCCTCGCGATCTACCACGCGGCATGGCTCAAAGATCAAGATCGCCCCTTTTCCCGCGAAGCAGCCGTCGGCAAACTCTATGCCTCTGAGGTTTCAGAACGGGTCTGCCGCGATGCCATCCAGATCTTTGGCGGGTATGGCTATAGCCAGGAATTCCCCGTCGAGCGGATGTATCGTGATACCCGCCTGCTGACCATTGGCGAAGGAACGTCGGAGATTTTGCGCGGGGTGATTGCTCAGTCTGTCCTCGGTCTGCGCTGATCTGAGGCAACTATATCATCATGATGTCTCTTACGACTGGAACCTTGCGGAACTGGTTGCGCCATGCAGCAGCGCTGATCCACGAACAACGTGACTATCTGACCAGGCTTGATGCGGCGATTGGCGATGGCGATCATGGGGTCAATCTTGATCGCGGTTTTACCGCGATTGTCGAGTCACTGGCCCAGCACCACAGAGGCGATGCTGGTACAATCTTAAAGACCGCAGCAATGCGTATGATTGCGACCGTAGGCGGGGCCAGTGGCCCCCTCTACGGGACAGCCTTCCGTCGGGCTGGCAAGCTCAACGAAGGGTACCAGAGCCTTGATGAATACCAGGTGCTTGCGATGCTCCAGGCGTTTCTCGACGGGGTGGCAACCCTGGGCAAGGCGCATCCAGGTGATAAAACGATGGTTGATGCCTTGGCCCCTGCCGTTGAAGCCTATGCGCAAGCCCTGAGCGAGCAGCAGTCGCTCGCAGAGGCGCTGCAACAAGCTGCGGCGGCAGCGCACCAGGGGGCTGTAGCAACGATCCCTCTGCTTGCCCGCCGTGGACGTGCCGCGTACCTCGGCGAACGTGCCATTGGGCACCAGGATCCAGGCGCAACCTCGGCGGCGTTGCTGATCCAGGCACTGGCTGAAGTTGTCTGATCTGCGGGTACGTATCTGTGACCATCGTCTGTCAAAGTGGGCGTAAAGGGTTCAGGCCCTGCTCAGGCCAAACGATTGACGTGGCCCTAGCTAGATTGAGTGGCTTTCGTATGTCTACCCTGATTTTGCACGGCCTTGCCGCTGCACCCGGTGTTGCAATTGGGACGGCCCTTGTCTATCAACCTGCCGAAGCTTCGCCTGCGTCAACACCTTCAACCAAGCCGTTTTCGGTGGCTCAGGAACAAGTGCGCCTTGGCAAGGCGCTCGCCCAGGCCGATGCAAGCCTGGGTGAGCACGAAGCTAGGTTGCGCCAAACCAACAAAGCCGAAGAGGCTGATATTTTTGCCGCCCATCGCATGTTGTTGCACGACCCTTCGCTGCGCGAGATGATCGATCAGGCTATTACCGAGCATAGCCTGCCCGCCCCTGACGCAGTGCTGCTCGCCGCCAATGCCCAGGCCGAGTTGCTTGAGGAGATTGGGGACGACTATTTGCGAGCGCGTGCGGTCGATTTGCGCGATGTGGCCCGGTTGCTCGAACGGGCACTTACCGGTACCAAGAGTCTCGGCGAGCAATTGAGTGAACCCGCCGTGATCGTGGCCCGGGATCTTGGCCCTTCCGATCTGATGAGCGTCCCTCAAGAGCGCCTGCTGGGCCTTGTCCTCGCTGGCGGGGGGCTGACTGCCCATGCCTCGATCCTCGCCCGTGGTCTCGGTATTCCGGCTGTGGTTGGGCTCGGCGAGACGTTGCTGCACAATGTGCCGACAGGTACGATGCTCGCGCTCGATGGAGCAACCGGGCAGGTCTATGTCACCCCCAACGCAACCGAACTGGCAACGCTACGGGCGCAGGCTACCGCTCTGCGCGAACAAGAAGCGACGCTGCGTGAAGCCGTATCGTTGCCAACCGTGACCAGCGACGGCCACGCGATTGCCCTGGTCGCCAACGCTTCGACCGTCGCCGAAGCGAGCGCAGCCCACGCCTGGGGTGCAGCAGGCATTGGCCTGCTGCGTACCGAGTTGCTCTTTCTGGAACGCTCGACCCTGCCCAATGAGACCGAACAACTCGCACTCTACACCGCCATTGCGGCTGAATTGTCCGGCTTGCCGATCACGGTGCGAACCCTTGATGTCGGGGGGGATAAACATCTGCCCGCCTTTCCTCTCCCCCACGAAGATAATCCCTTTCTTGGATGGCGTGGCGTGCGCATTGGGTTGAGCGAACCAGATCTGCTGCTCCCCCAATTGCGGGCGTTGCTCCGTGCGGGGGCCAATGCAACGATACGCATTATGCTGCCGATGATAAGCACGGTCAGCGAGGTGCATCAGGCACGGGTATTGCTCGACCGAGCACGTCGTGAACTCGACGCCGAAGGGCGCGCCTATGCGCAGCAAGTCGAGCTCGGCGTGATGATCGAGGTTCCCTCGGCTGCCCTGACCGCCGATGCGCTTGCCCGTGAAGTTGACTTCTTTAGCATCGGCACCAACGATCTGACCCAGTATACGCTTGCGTGTGACCGGGGCAACCAGCGCGTGGCAACGCTCTATCAACCCCTGCACCCGTCCGTGCTGCAACTGATCGCGATGACCTGCACCGCAGCCCACCGTCATGGACGTCACGTTGCCGTCTGTGGTGAACTTGGCGGCGACCCAAAGGCTACGGCCCTGCTCATCGGGCTTGGCGTCGATGAGCTGAGTTGCTCGCCTGGGTCGATCCCACACGTTCGTGCCGCCATCCGTGCAACCAGCTACGCTACCGCGCAAATCCTGGCTCGGCAAGCCCTGGAAGCCCCCGATGCCGCAGCGGTTCAAGCGTTGCTCAAAACGGTCGCCTGACAACACTCCCGCAGTTCATCCCCAGGATGACTCACGATATGCTAAAATAGACCTCGTGTGTGGTGAAGCTCAATCGAACCTGATCTTGTTATCGCAACCCACCGAATATGGTTGACGACCAGATATGTACCCCTCGGACGGGCCCAGCATAAGCGTGTAGGCCCAACCGACTTAAGGAAGAGTGATGACTCAACCGCAACCCGAAGCTGCGCGTCCATTGCCGCCCCTCAATCCGACCGATATGCAGGCGCTGATTGTCCAGGGCAAGCAGCGAGGGTTTGTCACCCTCGACGAATTGCTCCAGGTCGTGCCTGCATCGGAAGATGCAGCAGAGGCAATGGAAGTAGCTCAGGCAACCCTGGCCGAGGCCGGCGTTCCTGTCTATGATACGCCTGATGATCAAACTGCCGAAGAGGAGCCCAACGGAGCCGTAGCGATTGACCTTGATGAAGGTCTGTCTGATGCGCTGCTCGGTGATAGTGTGCGCCTCTATCTGCGCGAAATCGGCCAGGTTCCCTTGCTCACCGCCGAGCAAGAGAAGAAGCTTGCCCAAGAGATCGAGAAGGGCCAGATCGCCGAGCGCAAGCTGAAAGATCTTGCCCAAGAGATCGAGAAGGGCCAGATCGCCGAGCGCAAGCTGAAAGATAAAGATGTAAGCTCCGATTCGCCCGAGGCGAAACAACTTGAGCTTGAGCGCGCCGCCGGCAACGAGGCCCGCCAGAAGATGGCCGCCGCCAACTTACGGCTTGTGGTCAGCATTGCCAAACGCTACCGTGATCGTGGCCTCCCCCTGCTTGACCTGATTCAAGAAGGGAGCCTGGGGCTCTTGCGCGCGATCGAAAAGTTTGACCACAACAAAGGCTACAAGTTTTCGACGTATGCCACGTGGTGGATCAAGCAGGCCCTCTCGCGCGCCCTCGCCGATCAATCGCGGCTCGTCCGGTTGCCCGTTCACCTGGGCGAAACGCTCAACCGCATCCAGGCGGCCCGCCGTCAACTGACGCAGAACCTGGGGCGTGAACCAACCGACGCCGAACTGGCCAACTTCCTCAATATGAGCGAAGACAAACTACGCGAGTTGCGGCGTACCGCGCAAGATCCGGTCTCCCTCGCTACCCCGGTTGGCGAAGAGGCCGATAGCACCCTGGCCGATTTCATTCCCGATCCGCATGCGCTCGACGCCGACGATGCCGCCGCGAGCGGCATGCTTCGCCAGCAGATTGCCACCGCGCTCGATCAACTCACCGAACGCGAACGACGGGTGCTTGAATTGCGCTATGGCCTCTCTGATGGGCAACCACGGACGCTCGAAGAAGTAGGCAAAGCCTTTGGTGTCACCCGCGAGCGCGTCCGCCAGATCGAGGTCAAAGCCCTGCGCAAACTACGTCACCCACGGCTCGGCAAACTGCTCAAAGATTACCTCGATCAGATCTAAGCCCATGCGCACAGAAAAAATGGCTCCTAACGCCGGGTAAAGGCTTCTCTCGTGGGCAATCAGCAGGTGGTGGAAGATGCCATCGCCCTCCATAGCCGCATGAGCAAGGTTGACGACACTCTTGCACGCTGTTATAATAGGCTTTCAATATGACAGTGACCGGGCAGGCTGGTCATCGTCGGCAGGTTCGGGTTGAAGAAAAGCACCGCTCGGACAATCAAACGTCGAGGCGGTGTTTCTACGCTGTAAGTGGCCTTTTCCTCCCTTCAACACCGCCTACATGCCCTGAAGACGAAGGAGTCACGCCATTAGGGAACGGTTTCGGATCAACAATCGCATCCGCGCACGAGAGGTGCGCCTGATTGACGAGAATGGCACGCAGGTCGGGATCGTAAGTGTTCGTGAAGCCATCATGATGGCGGAAGAACGCGGTTTTGACCTGGTTGAGGTCGCACCTAATGCGGTACCACCCGTTTGTCGCCTGCTTGATTATGGCAAATTCCGCTATGAGCAGAGCAAGAAAGAACGTGAGGCCCGCAAGAACCAGAAACAGTCCGAGCTCAAACAGATTCGTTTGATGCCCAAGACTGATGACCACGATCTTGCCACCAAGGCGAATCAAGCCAAAAAGTTTCTTCTTGCAGGTGACAAGGTCAAGTTTAACGTGCGTTTCCGCGGGCGTGAGATGGCTCACCCGGAAATTGGGCGCAAGATGCTTGAGTCCGTTGCCGAGCAGTTGCGCGATATTGCGGTTGTCGAGCAGAAACCCCTGATGGAAGGGCGCGTGCTCTCGCTGCTGGTCGCACCTAATGCCAAAGTGCTCAAGGCCGCCCAGCAGGCCCAGAAGGCAAAAATTGCGCAGTCGAAGGCCTCCGCCAAAACTGATGAGCCAGGCCAGAGTGAAGCGCCTGTCGATGCCGAGGTCGAAATTGATGACGAGTTGATGGAGGGCGAAGACCTCGACAACGGTGACTTCGATGACGATGAGTTTGACGACGATGAGTTTGAGGAAGAGGACTTCGACGACGAAGACCTCGATGAGGACGATGAGGACGAAGAAGAAGATCGGCGTTCATAACGAGAGGTTGTTTGTATGCCAAAGATGAAGACCCATAAAGGGGCCAAGCGCCGCTTTAAGGTGACGGGCAGTGGCAAGGTTCTGCAGCAGAAGGGTGTGCGTGGCAATAAGATCAATCGCGCCAAGCGCTCGCAGCAGAAATGGGGCAAAGACCAACCGACCTCACGCGCAAATCGTGAGCATCTCAAGGTCGCCCTTCCGTATGGTTTGAAGTAAAGCAAGATCTAGTCGGGCGTAGTCCAGGGATGTCTCGCCACCCCCTGGCCGGCCTGTTTATTGGAGGTGTCTCGTATGGCTCGTGTGAAGCGTGGCACGATGACGCATAAGCGTCACAAAAAGCTGCTCAATCAGGCAAAAGGGTTTCGCGGTGCGCGGAGTCGCCATTATAAGGTGGCCCACGAAGCGGTTATGCACGCCCTGGCCTATGCCTACCGCGACCGCCGCCGTCGCAAACGTGAGTTCCGTCGGCTCTGGATCCAGCGCATTAATGCGGGCGCACGCCTCAATGGGACGACCTATAGTCGCCTCGTGGCCGGGATGAAGCAGGCTGGGATTACGATCGACCGCAAGATGCTCGCTGATATGGCCGTCCGTGATCCCGCTGCCTTTAGCAATGTGGTCGCTGTCGCAATGCAGACCGCAACGCCAACCACTCAGGGCGCGTGATTTCAAGTACGACTAATCCGCACGTCAAGTTCCTGCGCTCGCTCCGCGACTCAGTTCGAGTTCGCCGGAGCGAGCGCTCCCTCTTCCTTGAGGGCGTTCGCCTCGTTGCTCACGCCCTTGCCTCAGGCGCACAGCTCCAACGCGCCCTCTATGCGCCCCAACAACTCGCTACGACCCCCGAGGGCTCCCGCTTGCTCCAAGATCTCGCCCCTCACTACGGGGCTTTTCCCGCTACCCCCGAGGTCGTCGCTGCCGCTGCTGATACCCGCCATCCCCAGGGCGTTGTGGCCGCCGTCGCTCGCCCCGAACTCCCCCCACGCCCCGGCCTCCGCCTCCTCCTTGATGGCATCCAAGACCCTGGAAACCTCGGAACCCTTCTTCGCTCCGCTGAGGCTGCCGGCGTCGGGCTCGTCATCTGTGCCCCCGGCAGTGCCGATCCCTTTCAGCCCAAGGCCGTCCGCGCCGCGATGGGGGCTCATGTTAGCCTTCCCCTCCAAGCCGATCTCTCCTGGTCGGAGATCGGTGAGGCCCTGGCTGCGCTCCCTACGGTCTATGCCGCTGATGCCGACGCTACGCTGCCCTATTTCGCCGCCGATTGGCACCAGCCAGCAGCCCTTATTATTGGCAATGAGGCCCACGGCTTTAGCCCGGAAGCCGCTGACCTTACTCGTCAGCGCATTACGATTCCTATGGTCGGTCAGGCCGAGTCACTCAATGCCGCAGTCGCCGGTAGCATTATTCTCTTCGAGGCCTTGCGCCAACGTAGTTGACAAATAGCCATAGATCAGGCATGCTCATGCAGGTTCGGCTCGCATACAAGGAGTTAGTGATGACGGTGAGCAATGAGCTGGCAAGCCTTGAACAAGAGGCCGCCATAGCCCTGGAATCGGTCGGCGATCTCGCTGCGCTCGCTGAGTGGAAGAGCACGTATACCGGTAAGTCCGGTGCGTTGACCCGCGTCAGTCGCAGCCTCGGGACACTGCCCGTTGAGCAACGCCCTGAGTTTGGCCGCCGTGTCAATCAGTTGCGCGAACAACTCGAAGCAGCCTATGCCGCCGCCGAGCAGCACCTCAAACTCGCTGCCCAGGCCGCTGAACTTGCCGCTGAACGCATTGATGTTACGCTGCCAGGACGCACTCCTGCCCTTGGTTATGTCCACCTCACCAATCAGGTTCTGGCCCAGGTCCAAGAGATCTTTGGCGAGATGGGCTTCCTCGTGACCGAAAGCCCTGAAGTTGAGTTCGATGAGTATAATTTTAGCCTGCTCAATTTTGCCGATGACCATCCGGCACGCGATATGCAGGATACTTTTTACCTCGATCTGCCCGATGATGCGCCATCGGTCTTGCTCCGTACCCATACCTCCCCCGGTCAGATCCGGGTGATGCGTGAACGCGCCCCCGAACCGCTCCGTATCCTCCTGCCAGGCAAGGTCTATCGCAATGAACAGGTGACCGTGCGCAGCGAGATGATGTTCCATCAGTTTGAGTTTCTCGCTATCGGGCGCCATATTACCATGGGCGATCTCAAGGGAACCCTCGCCTATTTCGCTGAACGTATGTATGGCCCCGGTACCAAAGTCCGTCTCCGCCCCAGTTTCTTCCCGTTCACCGAGCCGAGTGCTGAAATGGACGTCAGTTGCTTCCTCTGTGGTGGTACAGGCTGCCGTGTCTGCAAGTATGCCGGCTGGCTCGAGATCGGTGGCTGTGGCATGATGCATCCCAATGTACTCCGCAATGGTGGCTATGACCCCGAAGAATTTAGCGGTTTCGCGGGCGGTTTCGGCCCCGAACGAATAGCCATGCTCAAGTATGGAATTGATGACATCCGTGGCTTCTACTCAGGCGATACGCGCTTCGTCGAGCAGTTTGGGTAGATACGGTCTGCTCGTCATCTTCGCCGCGCTGCACTTGCTCTATAACTGGGCCGTGCCCCTCGGCGAGGGTCCCGATGAGCCAGGGCATCTGGCTTATGTGCTCTTTCTTGCCCAACAACAACGCTTGCCTGTCCAGCAATTCCCGCCAGAGGCGTCCGATGTGCCCGGTGAGGGCCATCAGCCGCCTCTGGCTTATCTGCTCGCGGTGCCCGCCGTCGCCTGGCTCCCCCCCGCTGAACAGTCCATTATCCTGACCGCGAATCCGCAGTTTCGCTGGGCCGGCGGCGACGAGCCCGGGGCCTTCCAACGCGCTAGCCGTGAGTTGTGGCCCTGGCAGGGCATGACCCTCGCCTGGCACGCTGCTCGGGCTATCTCGGGGCTCTGGGGCGTGCTGACGGTGCTCTTTGCCTATCTGGCCGCCCGACGCCTTTTTGCCCAGGCCGATCCGCTCCTGCCGCCCCTCGTCGCCGCCCTCGTTGCGTTCAATCCGCAATTTCTCTTCACTACCGCTCTCGTTACCAATGATGCCCTGCTCGCAGCCCTTGGGGCAGCTCTGCTCTGGTGGTCAATGCCTCCCCTTCGCTATGCCTCCTCGGTCTCCCCAGACACACCACCGAGTCCCTGGCACACCCGCACGCTTCCCTGGGCACTGGTCGCCGGTCTCCTCTTTGGCCTCGCTCTCCTGACCAAACAGAGCGCCCTGCTGCTCGGGCCACTGCTGCTCTGGGCAGGATGGTGGGTCGCCAGGGCCGATCTGCGGCGCTTTGTCCTCGTCACCCTCGCCTGGGGAGGGACGAGTCTGCTCGTCGCTGGCTGGTGGTTCCTCCGCAATCTGTACCTCTACGGCGATCCCTTTGCGCTCGGCGCATTTACGGCGAAATTCGCGACCCAACCTTTTGCCTGGGCAAGTGCCGAAGCCTGGTCGGGCGCGTTACGTCAACTCTTTGCGTCGTTCTGGGCTCGCTTTGGCTGGATGAGCCTCCACCCGCCCGCCTGGATGCTCTGGCTCTACGCCGGGCTAAGCCTCGCCGCCCTGGTCGGTCTCGTCCGTCTGTTTGCCACGCGGGCCACCGGTCTTCCACGCTCCATTCTAATCGGCCCGCTGCTCGCCAGCATGATGGCCGTTGTGTGGACACTCGCCTTTGCCTATACTGCCGGTCTCGTGGCATGGCAAGGCCGCATGCTCTTTCCCGCCCTCGCCGCCTTTGCCATCCTGCTCGCGGTGGGCCTGCAGCAACTCCGCATCAACCCCCTCGCTATCTGGTCAAGCTTGCTCCTTCTTGCCCTCGCCACGCCGATTCAGATCATTCGACCAGCCTATCCCTGGATCGCCCTTCCTCCGCGTACCGCCGAGGCTACCCTTGGGCAACCAGTCTATGCACGCTTTGCCGCCTCGTGGGAACAGGGCGTCGTGATCCGCGGCTGGAAGCTTGAACAACCATTGACTCCCGGCGCAACGCTCCCTGTGACCCTCACCTGGCAAAGCCAGGGCCGTGTCCCCCAACCCTGGCATGTCCTGGTACAACTGCTTGATCAAGAAGAGCGCATTGTCACCACCAGCCTCAGCCAGCCCCGCAAGGCCTCGCTGCCCTTTCCGCTGTGGACCCCAGGCGATTGGATCGCCGACACCCACACGCTCATCCTCCCCACCACCCTTCCACCTGGCCCCTACCGCTTGCGCATCGCCCTGGTTTTACCCGAAGAAAACGACCGACGCCAGGATGTCTGGAACCTTGATGGCACCTATTTTGGCGATTTCGCGACGCTCGGAACCATTCCCTGAGCAAAGGAGCATCCAATGAACTGGTGGAACGACTACTTTGATGCAACCTATCCCCAACGCTACGCGCTCAACTCCGAGCAGACCGTGGCCGAGGTACTGATGTTGCGCGATCTGCTCCCCGAGCCACCCGCCGATCTGCTTGATCTCGCCTGCGGGCAAGGCCGCCACAGTATCAATCTCGCTCGCGCAGGCTTCACCGTCATTGGCCTCGATGCCTCAGAGCCGCTGCTTGACCTCGCCCGTACCGATGCAGCCGCCGCCGGCGTCGAGGTTGACTTCGTTGCCGGCGATATGCGTGCCATCCCCTACAGCGGATGCTTCGACGCCGTCATCAACATGTTCACCGCCTTTGGCTATTTTGACCGCGAAGAAGAAAACCAGTCCGTCCTGGAAGGCATCGCCCGCGCCCTCAAACCAGGCGGACGCCTCATCATGGAACTGGCCCACCGTGATCGCGTCGTCACTGACTTCCAACCGACCGACTGGTACGAACTCGATGACGGCACCGTCGTCTGGATCCGCCGCTACTTCGACCCGCTGCGCGGCATCCTCACCTCAATTGACCGCTGGCGCGACCCCGACGGCCACGAAGACGAACGCATCCATCGCATTCGCATCTACACGGCCACCGAACTCGACCGCATACTCCGCCAGGCCAACCTCGCACCCATCAACTGGTACGGCAGCATCAACCTACACGCCCTCACCCCAGACTCACCACGTATCGTCGTCGTCGCCACCCGCTAACCCGTACGGGCACGGCGGTGCTGTTCCCCGACCGTGTCGCCCCATCTCCAGCGCTGATTGTCGCGATCAACTATCCATCGGGCAGCATAGCCCATTGCCAGGGCTACGCTGAAAATGGGGGAACTTGGTTCCCCCATTTTCAGCGTAGCCCTAAAACCCATCGCACTCTTCGTTGACGGCAACCTTGCTCCGTGGTAAGATATGAGCCGATGTTTTGTCCAATGCATGTCATGTGAGGAGAGATTTTGTGGGTTCGAAAATGAAAGTGTTGCTGGTGCAGGATGTCGAACATCTTGGCAAAACCGGCGAACTCAAAGACGTATCTGGTGGTTTTGGACGTAACTATTTGCTTCCCAAGGGTTTTGCCGTGCTCGCTACCCGTGGTCAGATCAAGCAGGCCGAAGAGCGCCTGGCCGCGCAGCAGCGTCGCTCTGAGGCGTCACGCAAAGATGCCGAGGCGCTGGCGGCACGGATTACGGCCCTGAGCCTCCATTTCACGGCGAAAGTCGGTGAGCAGAATCGTCTCTATGGCTCGGTGACTAGTGCCGATATTGCCGAAAAGCTCGGCGCTGCACTTGGGATCGAGTTCGACCGCCGCAAGATTGAGCTCGAAGAGCCAATCAAGCGTGCCGGAACCTTTGCGGTGCCGATCCGGCTCGCGAGTGGCATCGAGCCTACCGTCACAGTTGTCGTCGCAGGTGAAAATGCGCCCGCTGAGGAAGTGGCCGCCGAATCAGTGTAATTCGTCGGTGAACGAAGTACGCGTGAAGCCCTGACCGCGAAGAAGAATTTGCGACTTTGAGGATGTGCCGCAGCATGCGCTGTGGCACATCGTCTTTCTTGGCCCAATGTGGATAAGCTGTCGATAGGTTGGGGAAGAATGGCGGAGAACCAAGAGGCCACCTTTGGAACGCTCAGTACCCTTTGACCTCCAGGCTGAACGGGCAACGCTTGGGGCCATTTTGCTTGATCGCGATGCAATTATCGCCATCGCGGCCTGGCTTGCGGCTGAATTTTTTTATCTCGAAAAGCACGCCCTCATCTATGAGGCCATGCTTGCCTGCTATAACCGCCGTGAGCCCCCCGATCTTGCCACCGTTGCCGCCGAGTTGCGCCGCCAAGAACGCCTCGACCTCGTCGGTGGCATCGCGTTCCTCGGTGAACTGCTCGCTGAAGTGCCGACCGCAGTTCATATTGAATATTATGCCCGCAATGTTGAGCGTACGGCCATCCTCCGTCGCCTCATTGAAACCGGTGGCAAAATCGCGGCCCTTGGCTACGATGAGAGCGAAGAACTCGATGTTACCCTCGATAAGGCCGAGGCCGAGCTCTTTACTGTCTCACAACGCCGGAGTACCCAGGATTTTGTACCCATTGGCCAGATTGTTAATACCCTCTTTACCCAGATCGAACGCCTCCAGGAACGCCGCGGTGAGGTCGCCGGCGTCGCAACCGGCTATCACGAACTCGATGCCCTCACTGGTGGCTTGCAACCAAGTGATTTGATTATCCTCGCCGCTCGCCCCGGTGTCGGCAAAACCTCGCTCTCCCTTTCGATTGCCTATAATATCGCCTTCCTGTCACGCGCGACCGTCGGCATCTTTAGCCTCGAGATGAGCCGCGATCAACTGGTGCAACGCATTCTCTCGATGCATACGGGCATTGATATGCAGCGCCTCCGTACCGGCAATCTGCGCGCCGATGAGCTCAACCTCGCTTTCGAGGGCATGGGCGTGCTCTCCGATTTGCCGATCTATATCGAAGATACGCCCGGCCTCAGCATTACCGAGGTGCGCTCCAAGGCCCGTCGCCTCGCCGCTGAGACAGGCTGCAATATGCTGATGATTGATTATCTTCAGTTGATGTCCGGACGCCGCAATGATAATCGTGTCCAAGAGGTTAGTGAGATTAGCCGCGGCCTCAAAGCTCTCGCCCGCGAACTCAATGTGCCTATTATTGCCCTCTCCCAGCTCTCGCGTGCCGTGGAAGGCCGGACAAGCCACGTCCCAATGCTCAGCGACCTCCGCGAGTCAGGCTGTCTTGCCGGCGAAACCCTGGTCTACTTGCCCGATGAGGGTAGGTCGCGGCGCCTCGATCACCTCGTTGGCGACACGGGCTTCAGGGTGCTCGCGCTCAATCTCGCCACCTGGAAACTCGAACCTCGTCCCGTGACCAATGCCTTCGCAACCGGCCACAAGCCTGTCTATCGCCTCACCACCCGCCGAGGGCATACGATCCGGGCGACCGGCAACCACAAGTTTATGACCGTCAATGGCTGGCGCCGCCTCGATCGGCTCCATCCCGGCGAGCACCTTGCCCTGCCAGTCACCCTGCGGTCACACCCCCACCATCCGCTTGAGTTGCCACGCCTGACACCAGCCCATGATGACCTGATCCCCGCTGCCGGTTGGCAAAGCCGCCTCGCGACCGGTCTGTCGCCACGCCACCAGGCGCTGCTTGAGCATATGACGATCTTTGCGGCCCCTCACGCAACCGGCTCATTGCTGCTCAAACGCCCGCTCGCCCGCTCGTCAGCCCAGCGCATCGCCACAACCTTGCAGGCTGAAGCCCTTGCGCTGCTCGCCTCAAGTGATGTCACCTGGGACGAAATTGTCAGCATCGAACCGGCAGGAACCACGCTGGTCTATGATCTCACCGTCGATGAACATCACTCCTTCGTCGCCAATAACCTGGTGGTCAGCAATAGCATCGAGCAAGATGCCGATATCGTGATGTTCATCTATCGCGAAGAACTCTATGATAAAGAGACTGACAAAAAGGGCCTTGCCGAAATCCACCTCTCAAAGCATCGCAATGGTCCCCTCGGTGTCATTCCCTTGCGCTTCGAAGCCCGTACCACGCGCTTCCAGAACCTCGAACGCTACCTCGCCCCTGAAGGGTATTGAGAAGGCTCCCGATCCTCCCGATCAGCCAGAGAAAACCTGTCCCCAGACTGAACATTTTATGCTACACTAGATGTTGTTCAGATTGTCACGAAGTTTTTTGGTTGGTACAAGGAGGTACGGTTATGAGCTGGCGTTCATCCGGCAATTTTCGGCCCAATAATCCGCGCCCCCGTCGCGGTGGAGGTAGCGGGGGCGGGGGCGGCGGGGGCGGGGGAGGACGCAACGGCACTCCAGTCATCGATCCCGTGTTGCAGGTCTTGATTGCGATCACCGTGTTGTTGGGTTTCACTGGCTTGATCGTCGCTATTTCGTTCAGTGCTGCAGGCGGGCAACCAACGCAGGCCCAACCGACAACACCACCTGCCGCAAGCGTGCCCACTGCGCCGCCGGCAGCGGTGGCTACCGAGGCTCCCGCTACAACCACGGCACCCACCGAGGCTCCCGCTGCAACCACGCCACCCACCGAGGCTCCCGCTGCAACCACGGCACCCACCGAGGCTCCCGCTGCAACCACGCCACCTGCCGCTGCACCTGGCATCCCAACCGAGCCGGTTGGTCCGGCACTCGCCAGTGGTACAGGTCAGCAGGTCAACCTCGAGTCAGCAACTGGTGCTGAACTGGTCTTTGCCCAGAAGGAAGTGCGGGTCACCGATAACCTTGTCACGCTGACTTTTGCCAATCGTTCCGATGCAGTACCTCACAACTGGGTCTTGATTGACGGCGATGCCGCTCGCGTTGCTGCGATCAATGATCTTGCCGATGCCCAGCAACGTCAGCTTCGCAACGCCCTTGGCTCAGTCCCCCCCCCTGACACCCCGGATGTGCTGGTAGCCACCCAGATGATCAATCCAGGCGAAGAGGTAACCGTCACCTTTGAAGTCCCCGGCCCCGGCACCTATCAGTTTATCTGCACCTATCCCGGTCACTATGTCGGCGGGATGCAGGGCGTCCTGATTGTTGAATAGACTTGTTTCTTGCTCGCACTACAAGCCAGTTTCGTCGGCTTGTGGTGCGAGCAACCCAACTTGCTGCCGCGTCAGACCACAAAAAAGTAGATCGTCAAACTGACACTTAAGGCAATCACCAGGCGCCGCACCAGCAACGGATCAAGCTTGCGCGCAATCGCCGCCCCACCATAGCCCCCAATAATCGCCCCCAAAATCATAATCAGGGCCATCGGCCACTCCACAATCCCCGCTAAAATAAAAGCCGCCACTGCAATGCCGTTGATGAGGGTCGCCTGCAACGTCTTGAGCGCATTCATCTCGTGAATGTTCTCTTGCCCCATCAATGAAAGTACCGCCAGCGTGAGAATGCCAAGCCCCGCGCCAAAGAAACCGCCATACACCGCAATACTCAAATAAATGCCCAGAATGACAAAACGCTGCCCTGGGGTGTTCTCGGCTGAATGACTGAGCCGCCGCGCCTGCGCCGTGAGCCAGGGGCTAAAGGCAAAGACAAGGGTCGCCAGCAAGAGTAGGTACGGAATCATCTCGGTAAAGACGGCCTCACGCGTGCGCAAGAGGAGCAGCGCCCCGATGAGTCCTCCCAACATGCTTAACCCGCTAAAGAGCATAATTCCACGTTTCTGCAGGCTGAGCTCACGGCGATATGCGCCTACACTGGCGGCTATGCCAGGCCACAACGCTGTTGTATTGGTGGCGTTGGCAGCAATGGGCGGCACCCCTACCAACAGGAGTGCCGGAAAGGAGATAAAGCTCCCGCCACCGGCCACCGAGTTGATTGCCCCCGCCACCAACGCCGCGAGAAAAAGAAGTCCCAGTTGCCACAGTTCCATACCCTGAAACCTTATCAAAGCAACAAAACCGGCCTGAGACATCTCAGGCCTTCAAGATTTATGAGGTCTGACGCACTCCAGCAGATCCTGATGACGATCAAGAATGTGCGCCACCGTTGCCGCCGCTTCGTGCGGATTTCCGGCAATCACGGCGTCAATCAGGGCATCATGCTGATCAGCAACCGCCTCATCAGGCCAGCGCTCGCTCCAGAGGGCGGCCAGGGCACCACGCAGCGTCGTCGCAAACGCCCGGTAGAGATCGGCCAGGACGGGATTGTGCGTTGCATCGGCCAGCGCACAATGCAAGGCAATATCGGCATCCAACGCCGCCTCGCCATCATTGCTCGCCAATGCTGTGCGCCGTTGCTGCCCAAGGCGGCGTAAATTCTCAATATCAGTCTCAGTTCGCCTGAGCGCGGCCAAACGGGCAATCTCGACTTCCAGCGCACGACGTACTTCATGCACGTCAGGGGCATGCGCCCGCGCCAAGCGCTGCGCCAGCGGCTCACCCGCACTAGGGTGCGCCCGTACATAGGTTCCATCACCCTGCCGTACGTCTAGTACGCCACTATGCGCGAGTACCCGTACCGCCTCGCGTACCGTCGAACGCCCGACACCCAGTTCTTCCATCAACTGAACCTCGGTTGGCAACCGACTCCCTGGGGGATAGGTGCCCACACTGATCTGCTGTTGAAGCTGATCAAGCACTTGCTCAACCAGTTGCCGCCGCTGGATCGCCATGCTTGTCTCTCCCTTCAAACATCATATGATCTGATGTTTAGCCGCAAGTGTATCATCGCAACGCCTTCCTGTCAACTCAGCTGCGGCGATGCGGCCCAAGCCCTTGGATCGCATAAAAACGCCAGCAAAGCTGGCGTTTTTATGCGATCCAAACAGCAAGCGCTTCAACTCCTAGACAACGGCGTACACTTCCTGCTCACGCAGTGGGGTACGGCGACGCACATAGTTGCGTGCCTGGGCATTGATGATATCCCAGGTCATCCGCATCTGCGCAAGCCACGGGCCGGGCGTCATCTGTTTGTACATGTAGCTGTCAAAGGTCAGACGTTGCACATCAATATTGCGGCACATCTCTGTAAACACTTCCATCTGGCGCTCGTTGCCATAGCCCCAACGCTGCAACCAGCGCAAGAAGGTGTACATCGTGCCATACTGTTGCCACCAGAGCTGCTCGTAGAGGCGCAGATGGGCGGCATCGGGCGTATCGAGGGCATGCGCAAGCACCTGGGCTGCGATCTGCCCACTCTTCATCGCCCAGTAAATCCCCTCGCCCGAGGTATGCACCACTAGGCCAGCCGCATCACCAATCAGCATCGCCCGATCAAACGCCATCTGCTTGCGCGGCTCCATCGGCAAGGCATGAGCTTCACGCAGAATCAGGCGGCCCTGATCAAGCGCTGGCCCAAGACGTGCCTTGAGATTAACCAGCAACTGTTTCGCTTTTTCGGTATGGCCGGGTCCGGCCCCAATGCCGACGGCAATATGATCACACTTCGGAAAGGCCCACGCATAGAGATCGGGGCTCACCTCACGGCCAAGATAGAGATCGGCCGTCTCTTCCCAGCGAGCCATCTTGCTTGGTGGCAAAGCAATGCGCTCTTGGATCGCAACGGCACGGGGAAGATTGGGCAAACCGAGCATCCGTGCCGTTGGCGAGTAAGCCCCATCGGCCCCAATCACCACATCAGCCGTCAGTTTCGCCTCACGTCCATCACGCATCGAGCGATAGGTTGCCGTCACGCCATGTGGCTCGACCTGTAACCCGACCAACTGCCCGTGGATCAACTCGGCCCCACGCTGTTGCGCCCGCTCACGGAGAAAGCCGTCAAAGACTTCACGACGCACCATCGCCACGTAATCGTCATCCGAAGGCACACTGCCCATCACCGGGACGTGTGTCTCTTGACCAGAAGGCGAAACAATCAGACACTGCTTCACCTTACGGTCGATCAGGCTCTGAGGGAGATCAAACTCGTGAAACGCCGCTGGAGGAACCGCCCCACCACATGGTTTGGCCTTCACCAGTTCCTTCTCGAGCAACACCGTCTCAATACCCAGATTACGCAGGGTAATCGCCGCCGTTGCCCCGCCCACCGACGCCCCAACTATCAGCACCCGCTGTGCCATACCATCGTTCTTTCTAGCCTCTCGTTACGCCGCCAACCCGATCGCAGCCGCCATCATGCCCCATACAAAGAGCATAATCGCCGTTGCGTTAAAGAAGACCTCGTTATGCTCAGGGTCACGAATAAAGCGGACGTTCGGAACACTCTGGGCAATCAGCAGCAACGCCACCACACTAGCCGCGATAGGATGCCCCCAGAAGAAGAGCAGGGCAATCACCCCGATCTGCGCAACCCCCATCGTAATCACGACCATACGGGCAGCGACAACTTTGCCATACTGCACAGGAATCGAACGAAGGCCCATCCGCGTATCGCCGCTCATGCTCTTGAAATCATTGACCGTCATAATCCCGTGAGCACCGAGCGAATAGAGCATTGCAATCAAGAAACTCTGGGTTGTCAACGCCGCAAAGGCCGCGTGACCGGCCATCCAGGCCAGGCCCTCATACGAGATACCGACCAGGGAATTGCCAAACCAGCCATTGCGCTTGGCCCGTACCGGCTTGAGACTATAGGCCAGGGCACAGATCAAGCCAAGCCCGACATAGAGGGCCACTTCCCCGCCAAGCAACAGCGCCACACTCGTCCCGATCCAGGTCAGGATCAGGGTCAAAATGTAGACGTGACGCAACGAGACCTGCCCAGAAGGGATCAGGCGATGGGGTTCATTAATCGCATCAACATCCCGATCACAATAGTCATTAATAACTTGCGACAGGCCGCAAAGGATAGGCCCCGCCATCAATATACCAAGCGCCAGGAGAAAGATCGGCTCGGCTGACCAGGAGAGCCCACCACTCGCGATAGCCCCACAGAGAAACGCCCACGCTGGGGCAAACCAGGTGACTGGCTTCATCAACGTGATCGAGCGGCCGAGGGTACCACGGAAACCAGCAACACGGGGGGTAAGCGACGGCTGAATGGGCGAAGAAGAAGGCGGAGGGGCCAGACTAGAACCTTTGCGGAGATCGCTCATGAACAGCTCATTTCTAGCTTGAAAGCCACGAAGGCCACAAAGTTGAGGGGCAAACCTGAGTATGCCGCTACTTTGTGCCCTTCGTGGCTTTCACAAGATCGTGTGTGACTGTGAGCAAGCCAGCACACGAACTACTCAACCGATTGGCTAATTGCCACGAAGGACGGGCGGGAGAACAACCACTCCTGCATCACCAGCCGGAATTTGCGTCTGATTGATCGCACCGGTCGGAATGTTCACACCCCTGTGACAAGTATAACACCCTGGCACGTTAAATATCTCACCATCAATGTTGCGATATGAGAACCGACTAGCTCCACCTTCTAATGCCGTCGGCACCGCACCGTACGGCATCGCCCCATTGATCGTCCAGTTGAACGCAAGCCAGGTTGTCAACTGCATCATCCGCGCTGCCTTCAGCTTGTTATAGCCAGCTTCCGGGTTGGTGATGTTACTTGCCGCACCTAATTCATACGCAGTAAAGTTGCGCGAGTTATGACAATAGACACAGCCTTGACCAAGCGCCCAGGAATTGTAATTCATCACATTCTGGTTGATCGTCACCTGATCCTGGGTACGACCACCATCAAGGGTCAGCGCAAGTGAACCACGGCCACTCTCTTCATCAGCAGGATCAAACGGCCGCCAGATCTGATAGTTGTAAATGTAGAAGAGCACCGCATCCTGAAGACCAACCTGACCACGAATCTCTTCGGGTTTCAGGGCCGGATCGAGGATGGGCATCCCATTCTCGTCGAGGGGATCAACCACGACCGGGATATCGGGCACACTCTTGATAAACTGCGTCCCAACGGCCTCAAGATTCTTGGGCTCGTTGTAGTGACACGTCGCACACTGGACATAGTTGCCACGCCAGTTGGGCAGATCAACAATAAATTCGGTGTTGACATCAGATACCAGATAGAGCATGTTGCGCGCCGAGATTTTCTGGGCATACTCATCACTGGCAAAGTTCTGCAGATTATGGCAATACTGACAGCCGACGCCCAGGCCACCTGAGACATACTGCTGCATATACGTCCATACCTGTGCTGAGGTCATGCCTGAGAGCACCTGGACATTGACGGTATTGGGGTTAGCGTCCACCCAGGCTTGTCCAGCCTGAACACCCTCAGTCCACGCCTGACTGCCAAGCCAAACCTGGCGACCTTCGGGAGGGACATTGGGTGCGGCATCGGTGATGGCTTTGATGCCTTGACTTGGACTCCACGGGGCATTGGCGGTCAACGCCGCTGCTGCCCGTTCGGGACCAAGCGTCAGGCTGTAGATCCACCAGAACGTTGCCGTAGTCACAACAGCTACCACAATTCCTACAGCCACCGAAATAAAGATCGCCGCCTGTCGATCTGTCGGTCGAGTTGGCGATTGCATAAGGGTCTCCTCAACTCCGGATCAGCAGCTCGGCGGTGCCGAGGCTCCGGGGCCGGCTCCGACGTGCAGCACTTTAAGAGGGACAGCAAACGATTGCGTTGCTCAACCCATCAGGCTGAGCCGTAGCAGGGTCTCTGGCAAGCCAGTTGAATGTAGCGCCAGTATACACCTGATACTTCGGAAGGTCAACTTTTGGAATATGTGCAAAAAAAGTGCAGTTGCATTGCTTACAAGACAACAGCCACCAGCATGGTGTGCTGGCGGCTGTTGCTTCGTTTGTGTCGCACGATAAGTTGGCGACGCGCCAGCGCCAGCGGCACCTAGCCGAACATAGCGAACAGTTGGAGCAACATTGTCATCACAGGCGCAACTACGCCATCTGGTGTGAGGTTGTCAAGCCAGTTGTACCGAACCGAACTGAGCACAATGAAGTGGATGAGCAAAGCCACGACAAAGCCGAGGATCGTAAAAATCACGATGTTGGTGCGAACTGCACTGCGTGGAGGCATCATAAGTCAACTCCTTAACAGGTTTTGGGAGAGGTTGCATCTGAATCAGGGCCGATTGCCCACCATCGTCGCGCACACCTGTACCCGACCGAGCTAGAAACCGGCGTTGAGCCACGGACGCCACACCCAGACCAGAGTGTGAGCAATCACGGCGATGACACCGAATGCCCAGAAGGATTTGACCATGATGTCATGAACCAGCCAGTCCTGATTGTTGAACAACGACCGCCATTTGGGGGGAACCAGATCGTCATCGTCACGCATGAGCGGACCTCCGATACTTCAACTACGAGCGCCAGGGCCGAACACACCAGGTACGACTTGCGCGCCTGGCGGCGGTCGTCGCACCTTCCATACCCTTTGTCGGGGTGGGAGCAAAGCACTACTACAATGAGATCCCAGCCGTGCTGAGGTCGGTTTGCCAGTGCGTCTGGAAGCGTAGTAGATTGCTTGGCTCATTGCCCTAAATTATATAGGAGTCAAGAAAAAATGTCAATCCGTTGCTTTTAAGAAAAATCAACCAGTTTCATGGTCTTTTGCACCGCTTTCCATCAGCCTTACGACTGACTACAACCCCCTAGAGCAATGCTATACTCACTCTATCTTCTCGAACAGGTGTCTCTCTTCGAAAAGTTAATGTGTAGCAACTATTCACCAATGGTGCCCTATGTCCAATCTTCGTTATCTTATCCCCTATCTCAGGCGCTATCGCTGGTCATTGTTGGCAGGCTTGATTTGTGCAGCCTTTGCTGCCTCGGTGAGTGCGCTTGGACCATATATCTTGCGGCTTGCCGTTGATGAACTGGCAACCGGCCAACTGGTGCTGACGAGCATCCTCGGGTATGGTGTGATGCTCATCATCGTCGCCCTTGCTGACGGTGTCTTTCGTTTTATTCAGCGCATGACGCTGGCCGGGGTTTCCTATCAGATCGAGTACGATCTCCGCACCCAACTCTTTGCCCACTATATGCGGCTCGATCAGGCTTTTTTTAGCCGCAATCATACCGGCGATTTGATGGCCCGTGCCACCAATGACCTCAGCGCCGTCCGTCAATTGCTCGGCCCTGGGATCAATGGCACCGCAACGGCTCTGTTAACCTTTCTGGCCGCCGCAGTCTTGATGTTGATGATGAATGTGACCCTGGCCCTGATTGTGATGCTCCTTATGCCGGTGGCAACCGTGGTGTTTGTCCTGCTCGGCAATCGCATGCGTACGGCCTTTACCCGCGTGCAAGATCAATTCGGTGTCATTTCGACCCGTGTCCAAGAGCATTTCTCTGGGATTCGTACGATCAAGGCCTATGCCCAGGAAGATGCCGAGCTCGGGGTCTTTGCCGCTGAGAATGAGCGCTATCGCGAACTGAATCTCCGCTATGTGCTGCTCAGTGGGGCGCTCTGGCCTGCGATGGCGCTCTGCCTTGGCATCGTCGCCGCGTTGGTGCTGCTCGTTGGTGGGCGTCTGGTGGTAGCCGGTGCGTTGACCATCGGTGAACTGGTGCAGTTCAATGCATATTTGGGCTTACTGGCCTTCCCAATGATTATGCTCGGCTGGATGGTTTCCCTCTATCAGCAGGCCTCAGCTTCGATGGGGCGCTTGATGGAGGTGCTGCGCTATCAGCCAGCAGTGGTCAATCCACCCGATGCCCGTCCTTTGCCCAACCCCCGTGGTGAGTTGGAGTTTCGGCGTGTCGGGCTACGCTATGAAGAACCTGCCAATCACGCAACGACAGCACAGTGCCCCGAGCGACGGGCTGAGTGGATGCTACGCGATCTGTCGATCCACGTTCCGGCAGGACATTCGTTGGCGATCGTGGGCGCAACCGGAGTGGGCAAAACAACGCTCGTCAATCTCTTGTCACGCGTCCGTGATCCCGATGAGGGTCAGGTGCTCCTCGATGGCATCAATGTCCAAACCCTGGATCTAGGCGATCTACGGCGTGCGATTGGGTATGTGCCCCAAGAGACCTTTCTTTTTAGTGTGCCGTTGCGCGAAAATGTGGCTTTTGGGGTGGAAGGAGGGCACGATGCGGCCCTGGATGCACGCATTGAGCACGCCGTGACGGTGTCACGCCTCGCCAATGATCTGGCCCAGTTTCCCGATGGCCTGGATACGATGGTTGGTGAACGTGGCGTAACCCTGTCGGGCGGGCAAAAGCAACGGGTCTCGCTTGCACGGGCAATCCTCCGCAATCCGCCAGTGCTGGTACTCGACGATGCATTGAGCAGCGTTGATACGCAGACTGCGGCGCAAATCCTCGCCGGGCTGCGCGAGGTGATGCGTGGACGGACGACGATTATCATTGCGCAACGCATTGCAACGGTACGCGAGGTTGACCAGATTGTGGTGTTGCACGATGGACAGATTATTGAGCAAGGCAACCATAGTGCGTTGCTGAAGCTCGGCGGGCAGTATGCAGCGATGTATCGGCGCGAATTGCTCGAAGCGGAATTATCGGCATAAGACCAATGGTGAGGATGATGCGATGGCACGTGGCTTTGATGATGATGTAATCCTTGGGAAAGCCTATGATGGGCGACTGATGCGCCGAATGGTGGTCTTTGTCATGCCCTACTGGCGGCAACTGACCCTGGCCCTGGTGCTCCTCTTTGGGGCAGCGCTGACCGAGATCGTGCCACCCTTGCTCGTCTTGCAGGCCATTGATGGGCCAATTAGCGAGGGCCGCCTCGAGGGACTCTGGCCAATTTTCGCCCTGTATGTGCTGGTGCTGGCAAGCAGCTTTGCGCTGCGTTATACCCATAGCTATATCATAAACAGCGCCGGCCAGTCGGTCGTGATGGATTTGCGCAAGCAACTCTTTCAGCACCTCCAGCAGCTCAGTTTGAGCTTCCACGACCGTAACCCGGTCGGGCGGCTGCTGACGCGCATTACCAACGATGTTGATGCGCTCAATGAGTTTTTGACCCAGGGGTTGGTGCTCATCCTAGCTGATCTGGTGACACTGTTAAGCATTATTGGCATTATGTTTTTCTTGAACTGGCGGCTAGCCTTGATCAGTCTCGCTACGCTGCCCATCCTGATGCTGATAGTTGCCATCTATCAGCGGATGATGCGGGCGACGTATCGCCTGGTGCGCGAGCGGCTGGCAAAGATCAATGCGTTTCTCAACGAGCAGATCAGCGGCGTCCTCGTGACCCAACTCTTTGGCCGCGAGGTGACCAGTCAACGCCATTTCAGTGGGTTGAGTGAAGCCTACCTTCAGGCCAATGTGCGATCCTTGCTGATCTTTGCCATTTTTATGCCCACAGTTCAACTGATGGCCGCGATTGGTACCGCAGCTGTTCTCTGGGGTGGTGGCTATGGCGTGATGAGCGGCTGGGCATCGATCGGTATGTTGGCAGCGTTTGTGCTCTATACCGAACGCGCTTTTCAGCCCATCCGTAACCTCGCCGAGCGGTATACCATCTTGCAGGCCGCAATGGCTTCTGCCGAGCGCGTGGTGGGGGTGCTTGATACAACCGAAGAGGTGCGTGACCCCGAACATCCTGTGACCCTGCCCCAGCCTGTCCGCGGCGAAATTCGCCTCGAAAACGTTGTTTTCGGGTATGACCCCAATGAGCCGGTGCTTAAGGGGATCAGCCTGCACATTCCAGCCGGTCAGGCCGTGGCAATTGTCGGGGCAACCGGGGCGGGCAAGAGCAGTCTCGTTGGCTTGCTGGCCCGTTTTTATGATGTCCAGGGAGGACGCATTACGCTTGATGGGATCGATCTGCGTGATCTGCGCCAGCACGAGTTACGGCAGCATATTGCCGCCGTGCCGCAAGATCCGGTCTGCTTTTCGGGGACAATTGCCAGCAATATTCGCCTGCATAGTACGGCCATAGACGATGCACGCATGCGCTGGGCCGCTGAAATGGTGAATGCAGCGACCTTTATCGAGCGTCTACCCAATGGGTACGAGCACGAAGTCCGTGAACGTGGGGCCAATCTCTCCCTTGGCCAACGGCAGTTGCTCGCTTTTGCGCGAGCGCTGGCCTTCAACCCCGAAGTGCTCTTGATCCTCGACGAGGCGACCAGCAGTGTTGACACGGCAACGGAAGCTCTGATCCAGGATGCACTCGAGCGGATGCTGCACGGCCGCACGAGCATCATTATTGCCCATCGCCTGAGCACAATTCGCCATGTTGATCGCATTATCGTCTTACACCAGGGCCGCGTCGTCGAGGACGGCACGCACGACGAGTTGCTGGCCCGGCGTGGCTACTACCACCGGCTCTACCGGTTGCAATTTACCGAACAGGGCCTTGGGGTCGCTGAACACTAGCTACAGAGGAAAAACCAGGTTGGATCAGTGAGTTGGAGGCTCGGGGCCATCGCGAACCAGACGACCCAGAGGGTTACACTGCCGAAAGCGAGCAGTACTAGGGCCACCACTGCGATCCAGGCGAGCAAACCATCCCCCTCAACTGCCTGCGCAAACGCGGGCAGTTCTGTTTCCCCCAGCAATGCGGAACCATCAGTCATACGCGTTGCTCCTGCAGACCTCGCACGGGGCGGTCATCAAGGATCACATGAATAAACGCCGCAACGAGGCTCAAGGCGAGGGCGGTATACCACACCGGCAAATACGATCCCGTCACATCATAGACCGCACCACCGAGCCAAGCCCCAAGAAACGCCCCGACCTGATGACTCAAGAAGACAATGCCATAGAGCGTCCCGAGATACCGCACCCCAAATAATTGGGCCACGAGGCCGCTGGTGAGAGGCACGGTACCAAGCCAGAGCAAGCCAATCGCAAAGCCAAAGACGAGCGCCGACGTACCAGTCACCGGCAAAAGGAGGAAGAGCACAAAGACGACCGCTCGCGCAAAATAGAGCCCACTCAGCACCCGTTTTTTGACAAAGCGATCGCTGAGCGAGCCAAAGAGGTACGAACCAACCACATTCGCCAGACCAATCACCGCAAGGGCGCTGGCTGCGACAAATGGCGCGACCGCATAATCAGCGAGATAGGCGGGGAAGTGGATCGCAATGAACGCCACATGGAAACCACAAACAAAAAAACCCAGATTGAGCAACAGGTACCCTGGATGGCGGAGGGCCGTCGCGATCACCGGCTTGAGCGATGCGGAAGGCAGCGCGGCGGCCTGGCTCGCCGATGAGGTCGGACGACGAAACGCGAGGGCAAAGAGCAGGATCAGCAGGATGAGCAGCGCAAGGCTCACCAGAGCGCCCTGCCATGACATCATACTGAGTAGAATCTGCGCAAGAGGCACAAAGGCGAACATGCCCAGCGAACCTCCAGCAGTCACCAGACCAAACGCCAGGCCACGCCGCTGAGGCGGCACGAGCGCACCAAGGGCACTAAAGATCACGACAAAGGTCGTCATACTCTGCGCGAGGCCGACAACCAAACCGAGGGAGAGCAACAGCCCCCAGACATTGGTCACCACCGTGACGCCCCAGAGACCGAGGGCATAGAGGAGCACCCCGAGCATCAGGATTGGGCGGACGCCACGGCGATCAGCCAGAGCACCAATGAAGGGCTGGCCGAGGCCAAAGATCAAATTCTGAACGGCAAGCGTCAGGCTGACTTGCGAACGCCCGATCTCAAGGGTCTCACTGATGGGGAGGAGAAACACCCCAAACGTCTGGCGAACCCCCATACTGAGGGCAACGATCAACGTCCCGTAAAGGGTCGCAGTCGCCCACATTGGCAATCGTTTGGGCACACACGCCTCCCGCGTTAGTCACCGCCACGTGAGGGCAGATGATCGCGCCGCGCCACACCTTCCTCGATGGCCGCGAGCGCAACCGCAGTCGCGATCGTGGGCACCACCGCACGATTAAAGACGCTTGGGACAATATATTCTTCGCTAATCTCTTCATCGGGAATTACATTGGCAAGGGCCTCAGCCGCTGCGAGGCGCATGCCAACGGTCATCTTCGCCGCATTGACATCGAGTGCCCCACGAAAAATCCCAGGGAAGGAGAGCACATTATTGATCTGATTGGGTTGATCCGAGCGACCAGTTGCGACAACCCGTGCATATTCACGGAGCATCTCGGGGTCACCTTCGGGCACCGGATTCGCCAGAGCAAAGACAATCGGATCGGGAGCCATGCTGCGCACCAATTCAGGAGTGAGCACACCGCCCTTCGAGACCCCAACAAACACATCAGCGCCACGGATCGCCTCCACAAGCGTCCCACGGCGACGCTCGCGATTGGTCTGTGAAGCAATAATGCGCTGCATCGTGGTCTGCACATGGTCATCGCCTTCACAGAGGATCCCATAACGATCGACGGCAGTCACCTCACCGATATGAGCCTCGAGCAAGGCCCGAATAATCGCGGTGCCGGCTGCGCCAACGCCATTGACGACAGCCCGCACCTCACGCAGATCCTTGCCCACAAGGCGTAACGCATTGCGCAGTGCAGCGAGCACCACCACTGCGGTACCGTGCTGATCGTCGTGCATCACCGGAATATTGAGGCTCTCGTGGAGGCGACCTTCCACCAGAAAGCAACTAGGGGCAGCAATATCTTCAAGATTAATGCCGCCAAAACCCGCTGCAATCTGTTCAACCGTTTGGACAATCAACTCGGGATGCTGCGAACGGAGGCAGATCGGAACCGCATCAATATCAGCGAGTTCCTTAAAGAGGATCGCCTTGCCCTCCATCACCGGCATCGCAGCCTCGGGGCCGAGATTGCCCAGACCGAGGATCGCACTACCATCACTGACCACTGCCACACTATTGGACTTCCAGGTCAGTGAAAAGACTTTCTCAGGATCATCGGCAATCGCCCGACAGACGCGGGCCACACCGGGAGTATAAGCCAGGGAAAGATCATCGCGGTTCTTGAGCGGCACCTTACTCTGCATTGCAAGCTTACCGCCGAGGTGGGCGAGAAAAACGCGATCGCTTACCTGAAGCACTGTAATGCCTGGAATCGCATTCAACTCTTCGATCAACGTCTCGCCGTGCTGCTCGTCCTGTACCCGTACAGTTATATCGCGCACCAGCACATTGCGTTCGGCGCGGACAATATCAATCGCGCCAATATCGCCACCGACTTCACCAATGCGCGTCGTGAGCCGGCCGAGCATCCCGGGGCGATTGTCAATTTGACAACGCACCGTCAACGTATACGCAACACCCACCGACATAGCTACCTCTGCAAGAGAATATAAAAAGCCTGTCTTGGCGACAGGCAACGGCGCTTCCTGCTATGGTAACATAGATAGCACTGGTATGCAACGCAGGGAGGAACGGAGGATTGTGTGCTTGGTAAGGATGAACCACTATCAGAACTGCTCGTCGCGCCTTTCTTGCCACTGGTCGAGCGCATCATAGCTGAAGCAACCGTCGTAAATGACCGCATCCTGAAGATTGATCACTTCTTGAATCACCGGATCGAACCCGAGTTGATGCAGGCGATGGGCGAAGCAATGGCCGAGCGTTTGCGTCCCTTCCATCCTGAATTGATCTTGACCGCCGAGGCGAGTGGCATTGCCCCTGCGCTGGCGACCGCAATGGCCCTGGGATGCCCGATGGTCTATGCGAAAAAATATTCACCCGAAGTTGAAGCCCCTGCGCTCTCACGCCTCGTGCCTTCACCAACGAAAGGTGGTGCAGCCCGCCTCGTCGTCTCGGCCCGCTATCTGCCCATTGGCACCAGGGTTGCCCTGGTCGATGACTTTCTCGCCAACGGACGAACGGCAGTGGCCCTGGCCGAGTTGGTGCGTGAAGCCGGCGCAAGCCTGGTAGTCGCAGGATTTGTGGTCGAGAAACTGTTTCAACACGGACGTACAGGCATCGAGGCCCTCGGCATTCCTGTGGCCGCCCTGGCGCAGGTCGAACGCCTTGAGCACGGGCAAGTCATCGTTCGCGGCGTCACTCCCGTAGTCTAAAGGAGCGCATCAGTTTACCTTCTTGCAAAATAAAAACAAGTGTGCTATAATAGATACTAGCCCGCAACGAAGGCAACGTAAGCACAATGCAAAGCAAAGAGACACGCAATGGAAAGTACAGGGAACACCACACGCACCGTGACCCGCACCTATCGGGCAGCTATTCGGCTCGGTGAAGACTTTATGACGCTCGAAGAGTCAATCACGTTACCGGTTGACGCTTCCGAGAGTGATGTGCAACAGGCGGTTGAGCTTGGCTGGCGCATCTATCAAGCGCAACGGGAGTCGTTTGAGCAACAGATCGTCACACTACGCGAAACGCACCATACGCCAGGTCCAATGACGGTACGCGATCCCGACGCTCCTGCCAGTGACAAACAACGCAATTATATTGCGACGTTGCAGGATCAACTGACCTGGACAAACGAACAACTGGCAGCCCATGCAGCCGATCAAGCTGTCGATCTGGTGACGATGACGAAAGGTCAGGCCTCACTCTTTATTGACGGCCTAAAAAAACTGGCCGAAGAACGTGGGCGCTACATCGCTGAGACGCGCACCCGTATGGTCAACGAGCCTACGGCAAGCA
The DNA here is from genome assembly GCF_004138165.1 of Candidatus Chloroploca sp. Khr17. Lineage (GTDB taxonomy): Bacteria > Chloroflexota > Chloroflexia > Chloroflexales > Chloroflexaceae > Chloroploca. The sequence continues at coordinate 81,613 of NZ_RYFF01000010.1, read as the reverse complement.
GCAGTTCAGATCCAAATCAGCCTGCCAGCGAACGTCAACTGAAAGCCCTGGCGAAGGTCGCTGCAAGTCGGTCACTCAAGCTTGATGAAGAATTGCAGCGACGGTTTGACGTCTCAACAACCGAAGTAACCAGCGAACAGGCAGCCATTCTGCTCAGTGAATGGCAGGCAAAACGATAAACCTTGCTGCTGGACAGCCGCCAGGCATCGTGACTTCCGTCTTTCAGGTGCAGGGCTACGCCCTGCACCTGAAAGACGGAAACTGGTGTACACTATGATCGGCGTTGCTCACACCTATACCAGGGCACCGAGATATGCAAGAGAAGATCACCCTCCTGATCGCTGATGATCATACGATGTTCCGCCAGGGCCTGCGTGAACTCCTTGAACGCAAGGGGGGCTTCAAAGTTGTCGCCGAGGTCAGCGACGGCATCGCCGCCGTTGAAGCAGCGCGTGAGCAAAGACCCGATATCGCGCTACTCGATGTTTCGATGCCCGGTATGACAGGGATCGAGGCGGCTCGCCAGATTACCCAGGTAAGCCCACATACCCGCAGTATCGTGCTCACCATGCATCGCGATGAACGCACGGTGCTCGAAGCACTGCGCGCCGGGGCCAATGCCTATCTGCTGAAAGATGCTGATTCCGATGAATTGATCGAGGCGGTGCACCTGGTTCACCGTGGTGAGGCTTCGCTGGCTGGAAGCGCCGCTGCACGCGTCCTTGATTTGCTGCGCCGTGGCGAGACGGCTATCGCTGGTGCGGATCTGTTGACGCCTCGCGAACGTGATATCCTGGCCCTCGTGGCGCAGGGCGATGATAACCGAGCTATCGCCTTGAAACTCAGCCTCTCTGAAAAGACCGTGGGGAATCGCCTGAGTGAGATTTTTCAAAAACTCGGAGTAAGCAATCGTACCCAGGCGGCAATTGTCGCGGTGCAGCGCGGGCTCGTCCCACCACCTCAGATGGGGTGATCAAATACGGCCTGCCCAAAGACAGCTTTGCTGCCTTTGGGCAGGCCATACGTACGTTTACCGTAGCGCCACGGGTAGAAAGACTCGGTTGGTGTTGAGTGGGTATAGTTCCGAGACTTTGGTGCTGGTACCTGCTTCGTACTGATTGATCACACCATAGTTGTTGGTTGTACTCATCGTACGGAGCCGTTCCCCTTCTTCGAGGGCACGGGGCAGGGTGAAGGTCCAGTTGCCATTGGCATCAGCCATCGTTGTGCCAAATGATTCGAGCGTCTCGACCAGGCTGTCGTCGTTGTCAAGAAAGACCTCGATCGTGCAGAAGGGGCAGGTACTGTCAACCGGCGGCGCGCCCCCTGGCGGGATGCCCGGATCGCCTGAGGTACCGCGCACCAGTGTATCGTCAATGCTCGTGATCTTGCCAGGGTTGAAATAGGCGAGATCGTTCGGCACAATCGGGCCAAAGATGATTGGCCGCTGGCTGGTGACGATCAGGTTGCCCTGGTAGGTATTGGCGTTCGCACCGACAACATCGGGTAGATGATTGAGCGCTGCGTTCTGCGGGGTGACGATGTAGTTCTCACGGAGGACGCTGAAGTTGCCCGACATGCGGATGCCTTCACCACAGACCCCCACGTCGTTGCCCGCCGTGTCGCGCCCGATGTAGTTGTTCTGGACAAGATAGTTGCCGACACTGCCGATCTGAATGCCAAAGGGTTGGGTTGACGCGGGATCATTGCTGCGGATGCTCAGGCCAACAATATAATTCCGTTCAGCTTCAGTTGGACCACCGGCCTGTGTGCCTAGCCCTCCAAGCAGGCTGAGTCCTTGCCCCGCGATCCAGTTGGGATCGGTGCAGATCGTCTCGCCCTCTGGTGGCGCAGGGATGGTGCCGTCAGGGCGGGTGCCGAGGTAATTGCCGACCACCCAGCTGTCGTCACTACGGATAGTCATGCCACTCACCCGCGAGCCAGTCACCACATTGTTGCGATAGACATTACCCCCTTCTTGGGCCGGTGGTGTCTCGGCATCCTGAATCGTCGCCTTGTTATCAATCGTGTTGTTGCCACCGATGTAGTAGATACTCTGCCCATCCTCGTTGAGCCCGAGCCAGTTCGCTTCGATGAAGTTGCCACCGAGATTGACCTGAAGACCAAAGCCCTGCAAACCCAGACCACGAATGATATTGTCGCGACTATCCACAATCAGGATCTGCTGGGTATTCGTTCCTCGGACAAAGATCTTTGGCCCAGTCGCGCGACCACCGGGCTGCGTCGTGCCATCAATGACGATCTGTCCCCCTTCCAACCGCCGAAAAACATTGCTGGCCGCGCTATTCAGATCAATGCGCCAGACCTCCAGCGCAGCATTGTAGCCCGGATCGGTCGTCGGTATGTTGAAGTTGATCAAGACCGGGCGTTCGTTCGCGGGCAGATCACGTGCCTGAACAATTGCCCGCCGCAGGGTACAGGGGTTCGTCGCACACTTCGTTGACGAGCTTGTATCAGGATCAGCCGTGCTGTTGACAGTAATGGTGGTCACAAAGGTATAGGTAGGCAGCGGCGGTACTGGCCGTGCTTGCACCGGGGTGAACTCGGTGGGTGCATCAGCGTCGGGTCGTACTGGTGGCGGCGGGGTTGCGATCACACCATCAGGGCCGTAGAGGTTGCGCGAGACACGCGTACTTGTGCCTGCCCCAAAGCCCTGGATCGTGCCTTCAGCTGTCGTTGTGCTCTGCGTACGAAGGCCCTGGTTCGAGCCGAGACCACCGGGCGGCAAGATATCAGGTGCCGTCCAGTTACCTTGAGCATCGGCTGTCACCGTGCCAAGCGCTTCCAGGGTCTCGATATTGCCATCGCGATTGTCGAGGAAGAGTTCGATCACACAATTCGGGCAGGTACTATCCACCGGTTGCGCCGGCGGGGGCGGTACGCCCGGATCACCCGAGGTACCCGAGACGGTACGGCCTACGATGGACGTCACTTTCGCGGGGTTGAAGTAGCTGTAATTGACCGTTACACTCGGAAAGAAGAAGACCGGAGCAATCGAGTCTTCGACCACGTTGCTGCGGATCAGATTGGAGCCAAGCGAGACGCCGCTGCCACTCAGTCCAATCGCGCCTGTTTGTGGCTGCTCGCCCTCGGTAATTTTGTTGACATCGTCGTTGCGAGTACCGGCACCATAAATGGTATTGCCGCGGATGACATTGCCCTGATTCGTCAGGCGAATGGCATCGCCACAGGTACCAAATTTCTGGACAGCAGCATCAATCCCGATGATGTTATTCTCGATCAGATTGCCGCCTTTATCAATATCAATGGCCGTTGGCGGCGTGTTTAATGGATCGTTGCTGGCCCAGAGCAACCCGACAAAGCGGTTGTCGCGGACGACATGGCCACTGCCAAACAGCGCAATCCCGGCACCCCCAAACCAGTTGTTGTAACGGGCATTCGGACGGCACTTGCGATCAGCCGCAATCGTCGGCACCGTCCCATCGGCACGGGTACCAAAGAGGCTCCCTTCGATCGTGCCATTGCTTCCGCGCATGCTAATCGCGACCGTGCGCGATCCGGTCACAATCAATCTATTGTAGGTGTTGCCAGTACTGGCCGTGGCATCCTCAAAACTCGCCCGGCTATCAACGGTTGGATCACCCCGCACAAAGAAGATCTCTTGACCACTCTCGCGCAGGCCACTCCAGACATCGCTGACGCCATTGTCACTGCCGTTGAAGATGACGCTGTAATACTGAAAGCCCAATCCGATCAACCGGTTTTCATTGCCATTGATCACAAAACGGTCAGCCTGGGTCGAGCCACGAAGAAAGACCCTGGGGCCAACGGCCCGCCCACCTGGTTGCGTAGAGCCGTCAATCGTCACTTGCCCACCTGCGAGATCGCGCAGGTTCGCACCAACACCCTCGCTCAGCACAATCGTCCAGGTTCCCGCGGCATCGCCGGTATTCGCCTCATTGGCGGGCAGATTAAAGTTGATCAAAACAGGACGCGGCGTGGTTGATGCCCGCGCCTGGACAATCGCCCGACGTAACGTACATGGACTCGCCGTGACGCATGTCGCCGACATACTGAGATCTGGATCGGTTGTGCTATCAACCGTAATCGTCGTAGCAAAGACCTGAGCTCGGGCCACAGGGGGTTGGGCCTGCGGCCAGAAACCAAAGGCGAGCACCACCATAAGACCGAAAGCGATCAACACATGGAAGCGTTGGGGACGTAACATCAGGCACCTCCCTCAGGCATAGATGGCAAGGAGGGGAAGGGCAGCGATGCAAACAGCTTCCTTGCCGGGGACAGTAGGTTGCGCACGGTCTCATTATAGAACTTCGCTCTCGTATGGCTCTCGTTTTGTTTGCAACATGGTATAATCAAGATCTAGTGTACATATATGACATGAATAGCGCATGTATGGGCTCGCACGATATCACATCTTTATCCGTGGTCTCACTCTGGATCCTCGGGCCATTTCGCGTCATGCTGGGAACGCAGACTCTGGCCCTGCCTCCCCGTTCACGCGCCCACGCCCTGCTCGCCTATCTCTTGCTGCACCATGGTCGAGCAGTTGACCGTAGCTATCTGGTGGGGCAACTTGATCCTGACCTGCCTGATCTTGTGGCCCGACGCCGCCTTTCTGATACGATCTACCTGTTACGCCGCCTCTTGCCGGCGGCACGGCTGCAAACAACCCCCACAACGCTTGCGCTAACCCTCGCACCCCAGGATGATTGTGATCTGCTCGCTTTCGAGCACCTGTTACGCCAACCAGCCGATCAGGTCGAGCGTACACTGCTTCTCGCTTGCCCCGAGCCGATCTTTTGTCCTGAACTCGATCACGAGTGGGTCTTGCCTGCCCGCGAAACGCTGCATTTACGCTTACTCAACCGCTTAGAGCAGTGTGCCTCCGTTGATCTCCAGGCAGGACAACTCGCGTCAGCACGGGATCTGCTCTTACGGTTGCTGCAACTCGATCCCCTGCGCGAGGTCGCCGAGGTCAGTTTGCTGCATGTCTTTGAAGCCCTCGGGGCACGCAGCGAGGCGATCAGACAGTATGAACAATGGTGCCAGCATCTCCAGCGTGAATTTGGCTTTACCCCACGGCCCGAGACCGAGCAGGCTTATCGGTACCTCATCCGCCAGACCACGCCACCGCTACGGCCAACCCCAACCGCGCTCCCGACCACGTTACCGCTTGTGGGACGTGACGATGAACGTCGGCGCATCTTGAATTGGATGGACCAAGCCAGTTCTCACGCAACGCTGATTTTACTCGAAGGGATGGCGGGCATAGGCAAGAGTTACCTGCTTGACTATGTGGCTGGTGATGCCCACTGGCGTAATTGGCAGGTCGCACGGGCAACCACCGATTCCACCCGGAGTACCCTCGAACAAGCCCTGGCATCATTGCTGACCCCGTTGCACTACGAACACCTGGCCGCCATCCTCCCGCCAACCTGGTATCACCAGGTAACAGCGCTCTTTCCCCCTGATGATGCGTGCGGACTCACTCCCCAGATCACAAGCCACCCTGAACTCTCCGCTGAATCGTATCACGCAACCTTCGTGCACCTGCTTGAAGGTTTAACCAGCCATACGCCGCTCCTCCTCATCCTGGATGGCATGCACGAGGCGAGCGAGGCGGATCTGGCCCTGTTGTCCCGGCTCGCCACAATGCATACCAAATGCCCGTTGATGCTGATCGTGAGTTATCGTCCATCAGCACGCGAAGAAGGCGGGCGCTGGGCAGCCTTTCAACGCCTTGGTACGCTCGCCACAGGACGTTGCCTCGAGCTTGCCTCGCTGCATGAGGCAGCGTGTCGTATGCTACTTGAAGAGACCCTGGGGCCATGGACAGATGCTGCCGTAGAACAGATCGTATCTTTCACCGGAGGACACCCGCTCTTTCTGCGCGAAGTTGTGGCCTGGTTGCTCGAAGATGGGTTGCTTCGCCGTGAGCGTGATGGGCGCTGGATGCTTGACGGGGGCCTGTTCGAGCTCGAGCCAGTGCCTGATCTCGCCCATACGGTCGGCCTCAGGCTCGATAGCCTCGCTGAGCGCGAGCTCACCTTGCTCACCTTGATGGCCCTGCAGAATGAACCGCTGAGCGTTGAAGCGCTGGTACAACTGACCGACTGGTCTGCGCCAAGCATCATCGAACAGGCTCAACGCATGGTTCAGCGCCATATCGTCCGCCAGTGTCCCTCTGGCTACACGTATGCGCATGCCCTGATCGCTCAGGCCGCCCGCGAGCGGCTCGACGCGGCACCGCGACGCACCTATCATGCCCGTCTGCTGGCCTTACCCGACAAACATGTTCGTCCATCGCCCTTGCGCCGTGCCTTGCACGCCCTTGCCGCAGAGTCGTGGGAAGCGGCATTACCGCTGCTCATCACCGCCAGCAAAGAAGCGCGGCGACGCGGCGATTATCGTGTCGCCCTCCGCCTGATCAAGCACGCGCTCGACGCATTAGCGCAGAGTAGCCTGGCGTCGGCCCTGCATACCGAGTACCATAGCGAACTGCTCTTTGAACAACTCCAGGTCTGGAACTGGCATCCACCTGAACATGCCCAAGAACAGGCGGCGGCGATCGCGACCCTCAACGGCTATTTGCCAGCGCGAGGGCCGTTGCGGCTGCAATTGACCCTTGCCGAGATAGAGTACTTGCTCACCCTTGGCGCAAATCAGGTTGCTCTCGCAAAAATTCGTACGGCCCTTGACCAGTTGAGCAACGACGCTACCCCAGAGCAACTGGTTCGGCTGCATTTTCAATATGGCAAGGTGGCCCAGCGCCTCGAGCTGTTGCACGAAGGTATCGCGCATCTGAAGTACGCACGCGATCTGGCTGCGGCCTGCGGCTCAATCGAAGATGAGGTGGCCGCTCTCGGCAAGCTCGCCGTCTATCACCATTTTGCCGGTGATTTTGGGGCTGCACGCGCCGACTACAATCAGGTCAAGGCCTTTTGTGACGCGCACGGGTTGGTCATGCCCGGGTTGGTGGCGAGTGCCAACCTGGCCGCGCTGGATCAGGCTGAAGGCAAGTTGGCCGCAGCCATTTGCGGGTACGAACAGGTGATCACCAGTTGCGCCCGCAATGCGGCCGTTGACCCGCCTGACCTCGAGAATCTAGCCGAGTTGATGATCCTCGTGGGGGCCTTCGACCGCGCCGAGAGCTTGCTGAGCCAGGCCATTGCCCTCTGGCACGAGCGCGGGGGCAATGCAGCGTTGACCCATTGCCGCCAAGCCATGCTTGCGCTGGCAACCCAGGAGTTTGCCTGTGCCCGTGATCATCTGGCGACCGCCCGCGCAAGCAATCATACCGGCGATGATCGTCGTGTCGCCGGCGAAATCGAGCTCTGGCAAGCCGTGATCGGCCTGGAAGTCGGCGATTTTGCCCTGGCCGGAACCGCAGTGGCCCATGCCGAACGTATCTATATGCACATGGGAGTGCGCTTCTACCAGGCCCTGATCACTGCCATTGCGGCGCTCGCTGCCGCCCGCCAGGGGCAGTTTGCCCAGGCGCACGCTCACCTGGCTGCAAGCACCGCAGCACTTGAGGCCCGCGTGCAAACCTTGGTCGATCCCCGCTATTACCTGGGGCTCACCGCCGAATTGCTTGGGGAGACCGGTGAAGCCGCCCGCTTCTACCAGACAGCCTGGGAGCAACTCTGCACCCAGGCCGCAACCCTCCCCCCCGACCTCGCCGCAGGGATGCCGACAACACCCTTTGCCAAGCGCCTCGCACGCGCCGTCGCACGGCAACAGGCGCACATACCCCTGATAACCCTCGCCGGCAAATATGCCCCAACCGGGCGGCCCTTGCATCCCTGGGAAGAAGTCCGCCTTCTCTGGTCACTCCCCGACACCACCGATGAACGGCCCAACCGCGAGGCACGTCAACGGAACCTGCACGACCTGCTTATCCAGGCAAGCGAGCAAGAGGCTGCGCCGACCCTGGCCGACCTCGCACGGATGCTACAGGTCAGCACCGCCACCGTCAGCCGCGATCTATGCGAACTCCGCCGTCGCGGCGCATCGGTGATCACTCGTGGTGTTCGCATCAATTGACCTTGAGGGCGACCGCCCTCCAACTTGCGCCAGCACAAACGCAATTCCTGGGGCTGCTCGTTGCTAGCCCAAGACGACCGCCCCGATCAGGGCAACCCCGATCACCACCATCCACGGCGCAACCCGCCAGAATTGCAGCGCGGCAAAAGCAACCAGCGCCACCGCAACCTCAAGTGGCCCGCGGATCGCACTGGTAATCACCGGATCATATAGGGCAGCGAGCAAAATCCCTACCACTGCCGCATTCACCCCACGCAAGGTTGCCTGCGCAGGTGCCGCCGAACGCAGACGCGCCCAGAGCGGCAAAGCCGCCCAGACCAGGAAAAAAGAGGGTAAAAAGATGGCAGTTAGTGCGATAGCCGCCCCCAGCAAACCATTTGGTGGAACGCTGCTGATCGCACCAAGATACGCTGCAAACGTAAAGAGCGGGCCCGGCACCGCCTGAGCCGCCCCATAACCCGCCATAAACTCTTCAGCGCTCACCCATCCTGGTGCAACCACATACGCTTCAAGCAGGGGTAACACAACGTGCCCGCCACCAAAGACAAGCGAACCAGCCCGAAAAAAGGCGTCGATCAACGCAATCGGCTGGCTCTGCGTTGCGGACGTCAGCAACGGCAACCCAACCAGGCCAAGCACCATCAGCACAGCGCTCAACCAGGATAGCAAGCGCGGGACACGGATCGCGGTCGTCGTCTCCGTCTTGCCAACCGATCCGTCGTCCAGCAAACGCCAGCCCACCAACCCTCCCACGAGAATCACAAATACCTGGCTAAGCGCCGTTGGCCAGACCAGGATCAGCACCGCCGCCGCAAAAGCCAGAGTCACCCGCAGGCGATCGGGCGTCAAATTCTTCGCCATCCCCCAGACGGCCTGGGCCACCACAGCGACGGCAACCACTTTGAGACCCTGGAGCCAACCACTGTCGCTTGCAGTGCCCAGGGCAGCCAAACCAAGCGCAAAGGCCGTCAGCGCCAGCGCCGAGGGCAACGTAAAACCAAGCCAGGCCATCAGGCCGCCCCAAACACCGGCCCGTACCGTCCCCAGCGCAATCCCAACCTGACTACTGGCAGGGCCTGGCAGAAACTGACAGAGCGCCACAAGATCAGCATAGGTTGCCTCGTCTACCCAGCGCCGCCGTTGCACAAGCTCTTCACGAAAATAGCCCAGATGCGCCACCGGCCCGCCAAACGAGGTCAACCCAAGCCGGGTAAAGACCACCAGAACTTCAAGCAGGCTTCCCCCGGTTGCGACCACTACTTCGTCGCGATGGTGCATCGCGCTGCTCCTCACGATAATATCGACAGATCCCCCGTAACGGACAGCCATCAGCATGGTCAAGGTAGCTCTCACGGCCATCCTGACGACTATAGACTCGGCGCGATGGAGGCCCGTCGCAGCGCGGACGAGCAAGACAATAGCGCACACAGACTTCGTTGATCTGCGCATGAAACTCGGCATAGAGCGCCACCGGCGGCTCGGCAGGCACAGAAGCGGCCAGGGTCGCTTCAATCGTCTGACGCACCTGCTCGTAACGGTCGCGCCGCCAGCATTCATATTCATGCTGGTGAGGAACTGGCCCGACGCGCGCAAAGAGTCGCCGCGTATACGCATCAACCACAAAGACCGGGTGCCCACCGCCATAAAGCATCGTCACATCGCAGGTCTCGGGGCCAATCCGAGGCAACGCAAGCAACTCAGCGCGCAGATCTTCCAAGGGACGCGCCAACAGCCTCGTCGTACTCCCATGATACCCGGTCAAAATATAAGCAGCAAGCGCTCGCAATCCGATCGCCTTCTGCGGATAAAAGGCCGCCGGACGCAACAGTGGCACCAGGTCAGCAACCTCCACATGCCCCAGAGCAACGGGCGACAACAGATCCGCCGCAAGCAACCGCTGAACGACCTTCTCGACCGTCTCCCAGCGCGTCTGTTGCACCAGCACAGCCCCAACAAGCATCTCGAAAGCCGGATCATCGCCAAAGATCGGCCACCAGGGACGCACGGCCAGCGGCCCATGCAAGCGACCAAAATGCGTCACCAGACGATGATAGATAGCCTCAAGTGTTGGGGAAGTCACAGATTCTCCCGACAACAACGTGCTCCCTCCACCAGTAAGTTTTACTTACTGGTGGAGGGAGCACGCTGGCCTCACGTCAAGCCTACTTGGTCACTGACGCCGCCGCAGGCATATACAACTCGCGCACATAATCAGCGAGCATACGGCGCATACTAAAGGCCGGCGCAACCGTAGCGATGGCTTCTTTGCAGATCTGAACCCACGCCGTCGGCACCCCACTGGCATCACGTCCATCGTAAAATGTCGAGGCAATCTCGTGTTCAATCAGGTGATAGAGCGACTGCGCATCATTCCAATCCTGCTCATCCTGATTGCTATACTCACGTTCTTCGCCAATAGCCCAGCCATTCTTACCATTGTACGCCTCGGGCCACCAGCCATCGAGGATCGAACAATTGGGAGCCCCATTCAGGCTGGCTTTCATCCCGCTCGTACCACTCGCCTCGTAAGGTCGTCGCGGATTATTCAACCAGACATCAACGCCCTGGGTCATTGCCCGCCCGACCGCCATATCATACTCTTCCAGGAAAACAATGCGCCCAGCCAGACCTGGCTGCTGCGCCAGTTGGTAGACATTCTGGATAAAGAGCTTGCCGGGATCATCCTTGGGATGCGCTTTACCCGCAAAAATGATCTGGATCGGCTTGCCGGGTCGGTTGAGCAGATACTTCAGCCGCTCGATATCCTTGAAAATGAGCGTGGCACGCTTGTAGGTCGCAAAACGACGCGCAAAGCCAAGGGTTAGAATGCCATCTTCGAGTACCGGCCAGACCGGAGCATTCTGGTTAAGATGCTTGTAATGCGCGGCCAGACGCCCACGGGCAAAGGTAATCAACTCGCTCTTCAGGCCCTGACGCGTATTCCACAGCACATCATCAGGGATTTGATAGATCTTCTTCCAGACCTTGGGATCATCCAGATTGTCTTCCCAGGTCTTCCCAAGGTACGCATTGAATAGCTCATGCAATTCAGGCGCAAGCCAGGTTGAGGTATGAACGCCATTGGTAATGGAGGTAATCGGCACCTCATCGCGGCTCTTGCCCGGATACAGCCACTGCCACATCCCGCGGGCGACATGGCCGTGCAGCTTGCTCACACCGTTGTGGTAGTCGGAAGCCCGCAACGCGAGCGCCGTCATCGCAAAGGTCGGCCCCCACTGCTGCTCTTGCAACGCAATCGCCATAAACTCATCACGAGTCAGATTCAACTGGGGCCAGTAGCTCCAGAAGAAACGCTCGATCAAGGGCAACGGGAACGCATCATTGCCTGCCGGCACAGGGGTATGGGTTGTAAAGACGCACTGCGTCTTCACCTGTTGCATCGCTTCTTCAAAGGTTATGCCCTGAACCACCAGTTCGCGGCAGAGTTCCAACACCAGGAAGGCCGAGTGCCCTTCATTCATATGCCACACTGTTGGGCTATACCCGAGACGGCGCAGCGCACGCACCCCACCAATGCCAAGCACCAGCTCTTGCGAAATGCGCATCTCTTGATCGCCACCATACAAACGTGCCGACAATTCGCGGTCTTGCGGGCTATTCGGGTGGATATCCGTATCCATCAATAACAACTCGACCCGCCCAACCTTGAATTTGTAGACCTTCGCATAGATCGTGCGTCCGGGCAACTCAACCTCAATGACAACCTCGTGCCCCTCGGGGTCAAGTGCCGGGATCGCAGGCACATCTGCGAAGTTCATCTTGTTGTACTCGGCAAATTGCCAGCCACTCGGATCAAGGCGCTGCCGAAAATAGCCCTGCGGATAGATAAAGCCAACTGCCACAAAGGGCAGATCCATGTCAGACGCCTCTTTGACGTGATCGCCTGACAAAATACCAAGGCCCCCTGAATAGATGGGCAGCGACTCGTGCAGGCCAAACTCTGCACTGAAATAGGCGATCTGCACATCTTTCACATCAGGATAGTGCTTGCGAAACCAGGTCTTCTTTGCACCAACATAGCCATCGAAGCTCTTCATCACAGCGTCATATAGCTTGAGATAGCCAGCATTGGCTGATGCTTCTTCAAGCTTGCGCTGACGAACATCACGCAGGAAATCGACCGGATTGTGGTAATCAAGCTCCCACAGATCAGGATCGATCTGACGATAGAGATCCTGCGCCTCGGGGTGCCAGGTCCACCAGAGGTTGTAGGCAAGTTCGCGCAGACGGGCGATACGCTCGGGAATCGGGGTAAACAAAATTTCGTGTTCCAGCCGAACCATGTGCTCTCCTCACTCAGGCTTGCCAGGGCTACAAGCGGCCTGCTGTGGTCGTTCGATCCACAGGCGGAAAATGCCGTTGACCATTGTAGCCGCTGTACGTCTATCTGTCTAGGCGAATCAACAGCAAGAATCCATCAGACCCCCGCAATAAGCGGAGTATCTTCGGTTGCGTAGGCATACGCCATCCGTCGCGTATTCCAGGCCAGGCCAATCTGACCACTCGGGGTCAGGATGATGCAGCCGCCACGGCCCCCATCCACATAACGGGCAAGGGTATGCATCGCACTTTCTGCGGCCGTCTGGGGCGGTACACCTCGCTCGAGTTGTTCCATTGCACGGCGGGCCAACGCCACGCGAACAATGCCTTCACCCCAACCAGTGCAAACCGCTCCACCAATCGTTGCATCAGCATACAGACCACATCCAACCATCGGGGTATCACCAATACGGCCCGGAAGCTTGAACGGGGTGCCACCAGTTGAATTGGCCGCGACAAGATTGCCACTCTTATCAAGCGCAATCGCTCCTACGGTATCATGACCATGCACCACACCAGGATCGGGTTGCGCCACCAGCGTGCTCTCTTCGTCCTGACGACGACTCGCCTTCCAGGCTTGCCACAGAGCCACTTCACGCTCGACAATCAATTCCGCATTGTCACAAAAAGGCATGCCACAACTGGCCGCAAAGTGCTCGGCCCCTTCACCACCAATAAATGTCGCCGGGCCTTCGAGCACACGACGTGCCAAACTGATCGGATTGCGGATGCGCTTTAGATTAGCCACCGCTCCATAACGCAGCGAACGACCGTCCATCAGGGCTGCATCAAGCTCAACCGTGCCTGCACTAGTCAAAACCGAGCCCGTGCCCGCGTCAAAAATAGGATCGTCTTCCATGAGGCGAACCGCTGCTTCACACGCTTCCAAGGCTGTCCCACCAACCCGCAAAATCCTCAGGCCCGCTTCCAGCGCGACGCGGCACCCATGAATGTGCGCCTCCACCTGCTCATCCGGGATGTCCCAGGCACCGCCATGAACGATCATTGCTATCGGCATAGATCTCAACCTTCGCTCACGCTGATCCGCTAGCGATCAGCCCACGTTGTTTGCTTGCACGAGGAAAGTAACCTACTGTACCACAGAGGATCGTGCTCGGCAAGTTTTGACCCTAGGTTCGCCTCACACGGTTCGCTGAAAGGCGCTATAATTTGCGGTAGACTGTTCTTAAATTACCAAAAGGATCAATCCAGAACCTATGTTCAAACGCTTATTTGGGCGCGGACAAGATGCGCCACGCACAGAAGAAGAAGCTAAAGTTGAAGAGGAACAGGTTACGCAGAGTCTCGAAAAGTCCCGTCAGGGTATCTTTGGACGCATCGCGCAGATGTTTGCGACCGATGATCCGATTACCGAAGAACTCTGGGATGAACTGGAAGAAGCACTGATTCAAGGCGATGTCGGCCTCGAAACAACCCAGTATCTCGTCAATCGTACCAAAGACCGCGTCAACCGCTATGGCACCAAAAAGGCAAGTGAGGCCCGCGATATGCTCAAGGCCGAGATGGTGCGCGTCTTCCAGGATCAGGTGCGCCCCCAATCCGCTACGACACCCACACCGTTTGTCATCCTCGTCGTTGGCGTCAATGGAGCCGGCAAAACCACGCTGATCGCCAAGCTCGCCCACCGCATGAAGTTTCGCTTTGGCAAGAGCATTCTGTTAGCCGCAGGCGATACCTTTCGCGCTGCCGCTACCGAACAACTGGAGACCTGGGCCGAACGCGCTGGCGTGCCCTGTGTTAGCCTTGGTCAGGGGGCCGACTCGTCGGCAGTCGTCTTTAAGGCAATTGATGCGGCACTCGAACAGCAAGTTGATGTGCTCATTATTGATACCGCAGGCCGTCTGCAAGCCAAATTCAATCTGATGCAAGAACTTGAAAAGATGCGCAATATTATCGCACGCAAGATCCCCGAAGCTCCCCACGAGGTGCTACTCGTGATCGATGCAACAACCGGCCAGAATGGGGTCTTGCAAGCCAAGGCGTTCCTCAAGTCTGCCGGGGTCACCGATGTGGCCGTTAGCAAGATGGACGGCACCGCCAAGGGGGGGATCGCTTTCGCTATTGCGCAGGATATCGAACGACCGATCCGCTATCTCGGTACCGGCGAAAAGATGTCTGACCTCGCCCTCTTTGATGCTCAGACGTTTGTTGATGCGCTCTTTACCTGAAAGGGACCGCTGTGAACGTCGAATTTGTCAGATGCCCAACCTGCAAGCAGAAGCTTGCCCTGCAGAAGTATATTACGCTAGGATCACTCGTCGTTTGCGCGAATCCCCGTTGCGGCACGAGCCTTCGCATCATCCGTCGTCGCCCCCTCCAGGTTGAGCCGGTACCCGAGACTGAAACCTATCACGTTGATTATCGGCCCGAGTCGTATGGCTAAACAATACCGCTCCCTCCAGCACTTCACCTGGTTGCGCCCGCTCGCCACGGCTATCGTGCTGCTCCTGTTGACTGGATGCCTTTTGATCAGCGGTGAGACAACGATGATTGACCTGCAAGATGCCAGTGGCAATCTCTTGACAACCTTTGTGGGGGCCGAAGGGCAGCAAGAACGAACCCTTGATGTGGGCATGCCCGCAACGGAATTACAGGTGATCGTCATCGTTGGTGTCGAGTCGGGCGATCTGGCCCTGTCACTGCTCCAACCCGATGGATCGGTTGTCTTCACCGTCGCCGCTCGCCCCGATCTCCAGGTCACCCGCTCTGGCTCTGTCCGTACCAATGAACGCGGCCAGTTGCGCTATACCGTCAATGCCGCTGCGGCCCGCAATGGGTCGTATCAGATCTTTGTGCAACCTTGAGCGCAAGCGTCGCTGAACGAGGTGAGATTTGACAGAGGAATCTTTTTTCGCTATACTCAAGTCTGACTATTTCTGTTAGCCAACCAGTGCAGGCCAGACGAATGCCAGATCACAGCGAACGCCAGCTTTTGCTCCTCGGTCTCCTGCGCCATCAAGAGATGCACGGCTATCAGATCAACGAGTTTATTGACGAGCAGATGGCGTTCTGTGTTGACCTTAAACGTTCAACCGCCTACTATCTGCTCGAGCGTCTGCGCCACGAAGGGTATGTTACCGAAGAAACCGAACGCACCGGCAACCGCCCCGAACGACGCGTGTATCGCATTACCCCCGCCGGTGAAACCCATTTTCAAGCCCTGCTACGCGCCAATCTTGCCACCTATACCCCTCCAACCTATGCCAATGATATTGGCCTGATCTTTCACCAGCATCTCCCCCCTGCCGAGGTGCGTACCTTGCTTGAAACACGCCGCCAAAACATCCTGGCCCATCAGCAGAAACTCAAAAGCCTTGCGACGGTACTCCCCACCGATCATCTTGCCATCATCCGCCATCATCTGATCCACGTTACGGCTGAACTTGATTGGATCGAAGAGCAGCTCGCCTAGCTAGCTCCAGCATGATACGAACCCTATGACAACATTTGCGATTGAAGCCCATGGACTTGTCAAGCGCTATGGTGACCTGACAGCGGTGGCTGGGATTGACCTGGCAGTGCCCCGCGGCAGCATCTATGCGATGCTCGGGCCAAATGGGGCCGGCAAAACGACGACGATCAACATGTTGACGACGCTCATTGTCCCAACGGCTGGCTCTGCCTCTGTTGCTGGGCACGATGTTGTGCGTGCGGCCAATCAGGTACGCACACGGATCGGCGTGACCTTTCAAGATATTGTGGTGGATCAGGATCTCACCGGTCGCGAAGTTCTTGATATCCACGGACGCCTCTACCGCCAACCAGCCGCCGTACGCCAGCGCCGCATCAGTGAACTGGTTGAGTTGGTGCAACTCACTGATGCCATTGAACGCCGTGTCCGCACGTACTCAGGAGGGATGAAGCGCCGCCTCGAACTCGCCCGTGGCCTGATGACCGATCCCGAGATCCTCTTTCTCGATGAACCAACCCAGGGTCTCGATCCACAGAACCGCGTTGGCATCTGGAATTATATTCGCGACCTGAATCAGACCCGCGATCTGACCCTCTTGCTCACGACTCACTATATGGACGAGGCCGAAGCACTGGCAGCACGGGTCGGCATTGTTGACAAGGGGCGGCTGGTAGTTGAAGATGCGCCCGCTACCCTCGTGAGCAACCTGGGTGCCGATGTGATCAGGATCCGTGGTCACGGCGAGCGTGATCAGTTTGTTGCCCACCTGAACAACATCCCTTTTGTCCTCCGGGTTGACCTTGACACCCTGGGCGAATTTGTGCTGGTCTATGTCGATAGTGGCAGTCGCCGTCTCGCCGAAATCGTGGCGAGCGCAGGTGCCAATCATTTTCAGATCGATGATGTCACCGTCGCCCGGCCCTCGCTTGGTGACGTGTTCCTCCACCATACGGGCAATGCCCTGCGTGATTGAAAGACCCCACGATGTACGCAACCTATGTCATCTGGAACAAGCACATGGTCAAGTTCCTCCGCAATCGCGAGGAACTGCTCGGGCTCGCCTTGCAGTCCGTGCTCTGGGTCGTCCTCTTTGGAGTGGGCATGCGTGGCCTGATCAGCGAGATTGAGGGCCGCGATTATATGTCCTACATCCTCCCGGGCATTCTGGCGCTGAGTGTGCTCGGCGGGGCGGTCGGTGGGGGCATGGTGATGCTCGACGAACGGCTGCGTGGCATTCTGAAGGAGTATCTCGCTGCCCCGATCCCACGCCTCAGCATCTTGCTCGGCAGTGCCACGAGTACCGCAACCAAAGCCCTCTTTCAGGCGGTGCTCATGTTGCTGGTTGGCATCTTGATGGGCGCACGTCTCGCGCTCAACCCGGCCGGTTGGCTCGTCTCACTGCTCCTGCTCGGGCTCTTTGCGGTCGGCTTCAGCGGCATTGCGCTCGCCGTTGCTGCAGTTTCACGTTCGATTGCGGGCTACCATGGCATGATCTTTCTCTTCAACCTGCCCTTGCTCTTTGCCTCGAACGCGCTCTATCCCCTTGCCGTCTTGCCAGGCTGGATGCAAGCCATTGTCTTGCTCAACCCAACCACCTACCTGATCGACGCCATCCGCACCCTTGCCTTTGGCACCACCGCAACCCTGCCGCTAGCCCTCAGCATCGCCGTCGTTACGCTCTTTGCCATCCTCGGTACCTGGCTCGCCCTCTCGATGTTCCAACGCACCATCCGCGGGTAACCAAGCTTGAAAGCCTAGACGCACAAACTGCCAGCAAAGCTGGCAGTTTGTGCGTCTAGTCCTGCAGTTACTCTTGCTCAGCCTCAAGCTCAGCCAATTTACGCTGATATTCGCGCCGTTGCAGGAACTTGAGGGTTCCAAGGCAAGCTGCGCCAGCAATGGCAATCCCAGGCCAGACCATCCACTCGCTATGGGCTTTGATGCTATAGATAAAGATGGCCGTAAAAAGAGCCGCAAAGACCATCCCGGCCACGATAAAACTCTCAAAGCCTGGGCTATTCAAATAGACTTCATCACGTGTACTAAAACGGCGCTGCTGCTGCTGTGCCATGCCGCTACCTTTCCTGACGAGGATCGTCTCACAAGTTCACAACATATGCCGCTATCCTAGCATGTTCTTGTGTGGTAGAACAGTTGAAAAGCTGTTACAGAAAGACAACCTTACCCAACGCCTCAGGAAAAAACAAACGGGGCCCCGGCCTCAGCCAGCGCCCCGTCGAGCGAGCCTCGCGACACGTTATTCCTCAACCACAATCCGTTGGGGGCCACGACCATCTGACGAACGCCCAGAGGCGGGGCCTTCGATCAACTCACGGAGGCGGAAGAGTTGCACCCGCATATCCAGATCCGCCACGAAGCGCCCCAGGCCTAGCACAAACACACGCAGGCCATCATTCGCCACTTCATATTCAACCCGGTTCTGCACCACCACCCGCGAGCCATCGGCAAACCAGCGCCACAACTCCTGACCTTCCCAGAGGCCATTGATCTTCATCAAAATATGTTCGCGGTCACGTTCGACCACCGTATAATCAGAACCTGCCAACCCCAGTGAGACCAGACGCATCTTGTGGACACTGCCGAGGCTCATCAAGTCACCCTCAACAGGTTGAAGTTGCACCAGCGGTGAGCGCCACTGCGCCATCAAGGCTGGCTCGGTCAAATGGCGTTCAACAACATCTGGTGTTGTCGTAATCGAGACCCACTCTTCTTGCACAATCATAGACAAAACTCCTCACAACGACGCACTCTCAATCGACGCACGGTAATACTGCTCAATTCCTTTTTTGAGCAGAATAAGCGGGTAGCCTCTGGCGGGAAGACCAAGGGGGCTACCAACAGCATCTTTGGGACCCAACGAGACCAGTTCACCAAGTTTGAGCGGCTCATACGAACGGGGGGCGCGGCCCATCACCTCGGCAAGCAAGGACTCGGCCATATGCTCACCCTGGCGCATCGCATAACTCGCCGTAGACGGCACCACGCTACCCGAGCCATCGGGAATCGCGGCACAATCGCCCATAGCAAAGACCAGCGCCTGGTCGTGAACCCGCATATACCGATCAACCAGCACCCGCCCAATTTCATCAACCACAAACCCCGAGTTCGCGAGAAGCGCCGGGGCACGAATGCCCCCAGCCCAGACCAGGGTGGCCGCACGCAAGATACGCCCATCATTGACCCGCAGCAAGCGCGGCTCAACACTGGTCACACTGGTATCAAGGTAAATGCTTACCCCCAACTGATCGAGCACTCGCGCAGCCTCAAGCGAGGAAGAACGCTCAAAATGCTCGAGCAAACGTGGATTACGGTGCAGCAGCGCAATGCGCGCCTGCCCGCGTGGTGCCCCTGTTCGTTGACAAAGCTCACTCACCCAGCCGGCGAGTTCACCCGAAAGTTGGCACCCGGTATAGCCACCACCAACCACAGCCGTCGTCATCAAGATCCGCTGCTCCACCGGATCATTCGTACGAGCGGCCGCCTCGAACTGAGCAATCAGATGGTCACGAAGGCGCACTGCGTGCTGATAGGTACGCAGGGGAAACGTATGCTCACGCGCCCCGGGCACATCACGAAAATCAGTCTCGGCCCCCAGCGCAAGGACTAGTCGATCATACGTCAAAACCCGTCCATCATCAAACTGCACCTCACGCTGACCGGGCACGACGAGCTTGACATGGCCCTCTACAAACTCAACGCTCGTCTTGCGCAACAATGGAGCGAGCTCATAGATCGCCTTTTCTTGAGGCGATCTATCGGTAGCCGTAAGATGCAGAATTTGTACTATTTGATGGTACGAAAAATGATCAACCAGAACAACCTTGTCGTCGCGTCCACGCTCACGGAGCATCTGATCAAGATCGAGCGCGGTCCGTAAACCGGCATAACCGGCACCTAGAATGATGATTTGCATACCAATAGCATACCATGATTTTGAAAAATCAATGCACGGATTCGCAGCCTTCGCGACGCTCATGACGACAACAAGGGCGGCTGACCAGCCGCCCCCAATCCAGGCCCATTGTCATCTAGCCCCAACCGCACAGCGAGGCTCGATCCTCACTGCGCGAAGTGATGCTGCCTGTTCAGCAAGGCAAGCAAACAGCATCACCTCAGGGGAACGACCATTGTCATCTCAGGCCGAGGGCGTCGTCGGGGGTTTTTCAACCCACTCATCCACCTTCGCTGCCGTGCGCTCGACGCCATCGGCAGCACGGTTCGCCGCACGCCCGACACTGGCCCCAAACTCATCAGCAGCCTTCGCCAAACGCTCGGTAAACGCACGGGCACGCTCACCGATCCGGTCAGGGCTTGGCAAATTTGGCAAATTGAGCGTCGGAGCCGGGCCGGTGAAAATGTCATCCACCACTCGCTCCGAAACATTCGCCAATTCTTTGGGGAGCACAACGACCGCACGGGCCACTTCAACCATCGCCCGACGAACCCGGCGGCGTGAGCCACGGGGCAAGAGCACCAACGGTGCCGAGACGATCGTCAGACCGATGCGTGCCGCACCTCCTACGAATGCCGCGCCCATCTCGAACACACCGTCACGCTCTGTACGGGCTACGCCTGTTTGTTCGCTCATATGCGTCACTCCTTCTATCGTCTTCAGACCGCTTACCCAGCAACGAGTTCATCCTTCGGCGCTTGCTTGGCCGGAGCATCCTCACCCTGGGCGGCCCACTCCTCAATAGCCTCACCTGCGATATCAGCAAAATCTTTGGGCAGGCTGGCGAACGCGTACATCAACTCCTTGGAGGCATTGCGCATATGCTGTCGGCTCTCGCTGGGGAGCAAGGCAAACGGCAGCGTGACCAGCGAAAAGCCGAACCGCACGATCCCGCCACCAAACTCAACTGCCGACTCCATCGCGCTGTCATTCCGCTGTGGGCGGACGCTACGCACTCTCACTTCACCTGTGGTTTCCGACATGTTTTCCTCCCTTGTGCTCTTACCGATTACAGATGCGATGGAAGCCTCTGACACCATTCATCAGTCCAGCTTCCACCAAGCAGCAACTACCATCTGCAATCACCGAAAGTAGCCGCCGACCATAAAGCCCGACAAGAACTGGATAATCGCTACGAACGGATTGCTCGCAAGCAAATACCGCACATAGTTCTTCTGCGATGGATCCTGATAGAGTTTAATTTGATTATAAATCGGGACAACGATTGACAATCCAATAAACACGGCGATAGCATAGTAACCCCACACAATCGCCAGAACCATCAGCAGCGCCTGCGACAGATTAATTGTCGCATAGGCGACCAGTAACGTTTTATGCACCCCAATTGCCACCGCGAGCGATTGCAGCCCATGCTGCCGATCACCCTCAACGCTCTTAATGTCGTTGAGAAAGAGCAAACCCGCAGCGAGTGCGCCGTTGATCCACGCCACAACCACACTCTCCCAGGTGAGCGGGGCAAAAATAAGATGTCCTGCCAGCCAGCTCATACTGACATAGCCCAACCCGACTGCAGGCGGACCAAGCCAGAAATGTTTTTTGAGCTTGATTGGCGGCATACTATAAACGACCGACAAAACCAACCCACCGAGGGCCAGCAAGACGATCCAGAGATTTTGAAAGACAAACGAGACAAGCAGCGTCGCTGTTGCCAAAAACATCCAGTTCAGGCGAGCCTCATTGAGCGTGACGAGCCCGGCTGGAATGGGACGTTCAGGATCATTAATGGCATCCAGGTGACGATCATAGTAATCATTGATGCTCTGGCTAAATCCCGTCCCGAGTGGCCCAGTCATCAATGCCCCGAGCATGACAAGCCCCCAGTGTTGCACATTTGTCCACTGAAAACCAATCAATGGGCCGGATGCCAGGGCACCACAGATCGTCACAATCGAAGGCGAGATCCATGTCACCGGATCAGCCAGATCAATATGAGCCCTGATCTTTTTGCCGAGTGGCACCTGTTTTTCAGAAGTAGAGAGCATGTTAACACTCAGATATGGTCGCTTGCCCACACTACGCGTACACAATCAGACTTTCACCGCCTGATAGAGCACATGATCATACCCTTCGGCGAACGTCACCTCATCAAACCCGATCTCCCGCAGCAATTCGGGATAGATGGCGTGATCTTTGAATTCGAGTACCGAGAAGTTCATCCCAATCCCACACAGATAATGGGTGAGATAGTCATAATTTGGTTTGCTGCGGTCACTGATAATCATATCAAGGACGAGCACGCGCCCACCCGGCTCCAGGGCTTCATACGCCTTCTGTAGCAGCATCGTGCAGAATTGGCGATTCATTGGGTAGAGAATACGCGCAAAGAGCACCGCATCAGCTTTGGGATAGGGGTCGCGATACATATCGATCGCAATCGGGTTAATTCGCCCTGCAACCCCCCGCACCTCGGCATTCTCACGCACCAGATCAAGCGCACTCGGCAAGTTGATCAGGGTCACCTGCAACTCGGGGTATTTGGCACACAGCGATGCCGCAATATCGCCAATGCCACCGCCAACATCTGTGAGTCGCTCAACCCCGTTCAAGTTGGCTTGATCGCGCAAGAACTTCTGCACAAAGTGGATATTGCTACGATGGATTGTTTCATAAAAGACACTATCTTCGCGAGTACGAGGCGGATGGGGCACATGACTGGTAAAATCCATCTTGCCACGGGTCACATCGGCCAGGCTAGAATAGTAGGTCTGGATCAAGTCAGTCATATAGCTGACAAAGGGCAGCATCGTCATGTTGCGATGTTGCTCGGGGGTCGTAAAGAACTGCTCGGCAAATGGGGTAAGCGCCCAGATCCCTTCGTGCAGGTGCGTCAGGCCGATCTGTTCCATGGTGATCAGCAACCGCTCAAGACGCATCGGGACACTGCCAGTTGCGTTTGCCAGCGTCTCAACCTCCTGAGGCCCACTCGCCATAGCCTCGAACAAATCAAGATCGTACGCCGCTTTGATCACAAAGAAGTCAACGGTGCCTTTGAAGACCATCTCATAGGCCCGTTCCATAGAACAGTAGAGTTCAGCATCATCGCTCATGCAGCGACAATTCGGAAAACAACGAAACTGTGCCTCCGCACTGGTCATGTCTGTGGTCTTTCTACTCACTTAACGGTCTCGAACTTTCGACCCGCTCTTCACTGATGCGGTTGAGCAGTGGCTGGGCAAAGATAGGAATATAACTGAGCCACCAACTAATATAGCCAACCCAGGCAAACGCCCGATGGATGGATCGCCGCCTGGGATCACTCCCAAGTTGTGGCCCCCAACGATGACCCGTGATCATCGCACCAACCATGCCAATGGTTGGGAGTGGGCCGGTAATCATAAAATAGATCTTCAGCCACCGGGGCTGATGCTGCCCCCCAAAATCCTCTTCGCGAAAGAGTCTTCCAATTCCCACGATGGCAACCATCGCGTTCATCACCCAGTCAAGCACGTGTGCGAGATTCGCCAATCGTGTGCGTTGTGCGGCGCGCTCGGCTTGATGCTCCTGTGCTTCAAGTCGACAGAGCCGGAGTACGGCGGTATAACATACGAGTGAGATACCACTGACCAGGGCCATTGCATACAGAATTTGTCGGTCACTTAGCCTTTTGAACATGCAATTGTATTATAGTACAAAACGAGCAAGTCCTGGTCAATATTTTTGACCAGTTCTTGCGACCCTACCCATGCGCAAGACCGCTCAGCAGTGCTGGTTGGCTACGAGGCACCGTCTCATCAAGACTACTGCCTTCCCACCAGGCCAGCACGACATCGCGTGCGCCATACCATGTCCGTGGGGCATTGTAGGGTGCGTGGCGCACCCCTTCAAGCACCAAGTTATCGGCTCCGTCAAGATAACAGGCATGGGTAGGAATAATGCCATCACCAAGCTGGTTACCATCGCCAAACGAGACGTCATACGAGCGGAAGGCAAGAATCTCTTCGGGTGTCCCCAGACGTTTGCCCTGCACACTCCGCCCAACCACCGAGGTATAACGAATATGTGGATAGTAAGCCCCCGGATAGCGACCATTGACCATTCCGGCAAATTCTTGAACCCAGACCTCATACGTCGTGTGGGCGGTTCCCAACGTCGTCAAGGTTGCCACGTGGCGTTGACCATTGTAGACCACCCCATGGTACGGCTGGTCACCAAGATACGCCCGCGCAACGCGACCACCGGCACTATGTCCAATCAGGTCAATCTGCTCGGCACCTGTCTCGTGCAACGCCAGTTCAACCGTACGGGCCACAACATTCAGGATCGGCGTAAAATCGGGATCACGCAACGCTGCCCACTGGGTTCGTCCAAAATCAGTAATATAGACAATGCGATTGTAAGAGGGCTGAGCCAGAATCCGGGCAAACCCCAGATAGTCCCCTGGCGATGAAAGCCACCCGCCTACAATAACAATTGGTCTATGCATACTCTTCTCTCCTCAAGCTATGCAACCCAAGGGCTACACGGTAGAGTGGGGGCCTGTGGCCCCCAATTGCATTGCACAGCGCCCATTTCCATTCCTTCAAGCGAACTCATCGCCGCTTCTTGTTCTTGTCAGATGGACTTGGCGCGGCACTGTCCGATGCATCGGCTGGCTTATCACTAGCAGCAGGTGGCGGTGGGCCATCACTTGCTTCAGGGGCCGCTTTGGCCTCAGGGGTTGCTTTGGCCTCAGGGGCTACCGAAGCTTTGTTTTGCCCATTGCCATTGGCCATATTGACCTTGATACGGCGCACCGTCGGCGCACTACTGGCCGAACTATCACCAGGCAGATTTTCAATCACGGTATCGACCGCTTCACGGCCAATACGCACCAATTCATCCGTCTGGAAGCGTGTCCAATAGCTATAGAAATTCCAGACATCCGTCAGGGTCGCCCGAAATTCACGAGTAAATTGCTCAAGCCCCTGAGGTGGCAGCGACCCTCGTAGATAGGTACGGACGCCATAGCCAATCGGTTGAACATAGCCTTCGAGATTGTACGAGGAACCATTGCCATTGCCGCTTCCATTGCCATTGGTACGTGGAGCCGGCGGGGGTGGCGTGTTCGGCTTCCACGAGCCTTCAATCGCAAAACGCGGTGGTGTCTCTGCATTGTTAGCCGTTGACGCCTCGCCTGAAGAAGGCGGCGTATAGGTCGCCTGGGTAGACGGCGTATAAGTCGCCTCAGGCGGCGTATAAGTCGCCTGGGTAGACGGCGTATAGGTCGCTTGAGGTGGCGTGTAGCTGAACGACTGACGAGCAGGTGGCGAATAACTGGACTGTGTGCTCACGCTACTTGCCGAACCATAGCTTGTTGGCTCGCTATCAAGGTTCAAGAACTTGCGTAACCACTCCGGCATCCAGCTGTACGAATTTGAACTGGACATATGCCTGTCCTCTCAATCATAAGCGCGGTGTTCCGCGCACATTACCCCAGCGCCAGGAGCCGCCGTTTCGGTTGCATATGGGGGGCGAAGCAGAAATCAATAATTCGACCAAGGTCATCACCAGGGTAGCGTCGGTCAAGCGTGATGATCGAGTCAAGCACGTACGCGAGTTGATCAGGTTGCACCTGAGGGCCGCAGCGTACCAGATTGCCAATCAGCTTGCGGCGCAATTCGAGGCTATAGCGCAATGTCGTCGCGGCCAATTTCCCCAAGATAGCATCGCGCAAATCGAGGTCTTCAGTAAAACGCTTCAACCAGCGTTCAAGACCAAAGCGCTCGCTCTTATCAAGGTAAAAATTGACCAGATCAGACAAGCCCGTATCACTCGTCAACTCCATAAGCTCATCCCAGCGTTTATGAAACGGCTGACGGCTAAAAGCACTCAGGGCGGCAAGTTGACTGACCAGATTGCTTGCCGTATAGTACGGTTCACGCTCAAATGTCCGCTCAAGGTCAGCCTCGCGCTCGGCCATCAGCGACACAGCCTCGCGGACAACACCATCAGAAGCATCATACCCACCGCGGCGGAGGTGCATCTCGTGAGCCAGTTCGTGGAGCGCAATGCCAACCGTACCATCTTCGTCCCAGCGACCGAGGCTCACAAACGAACCACTGCGTGGCGAAAAACTGCCACTATCTGTCCAGGGGCCACCTGGCTTGCCGCTATCAAGCGCCTCAAAGGTGAGTCTCTCATTGAGAATATCACTTGCCAGATCAGCCCCCCACATGGCACCGGCAAAGCGCCGCACCTTGCGGGCCATCTGTGCAGGCCGATAGCGGTACTCGCCCACCATCAACACCTGATCGCCGGCTTGCTCCATAGTGATCACGGCTTGCTGACCATTTGCTCGAAGCAGTAGCTGCATATGACTTCCTCGTTGGCACTTTCCAGTTTCTGAGACACCTCAGCCGAACTGAGATGCCGTGAGTTGCAATCCAAAACTACTCGCGCACACCCCGCAAAAAGAGGCGTTGGATCTGAATAACCTGTTCGGGCAGTTCAAAAAGGATCAAGTGCCCACAACGTGGCACCTCGAGATACTGTCCATTGGGGGCGAGTTGCATCAGCTTACGCCCCCCCTGGGGACGCATAATCGGATCACCTGAACCTGCCACGAGCAACGTAGGATGCTGAACCCGAGCCATCTGCGCGGCGACCGCTTCGAGGATCTCACGTCGGGCCAATTCCTGAGCCGAGACACGCACCGCCGCAGGATCACAGCAGCGGAGACTCAGCGTCGCCAGCTTGACATCACTCACCGGGGCGGTATTCTTTGACAGCACGACGAGCGCATAGACATAAGGAATCCACCAGAGGCCACGACGCTCGATCGGGCGCAGCACCGTATTAAAGACAGTGTCGAGCATGCCGGGGATCAGGGCCGAGGCTACACGATTATAAGGAATCAGACTAAAATTAAAGAAGGTGAGCGAACGCACCCGATCAGGATTCGCATCGGCATAGTGAAGAGCCACGAACGCCCCGAGCGAGAAAGCCGACACATGGTGGGGCGGCAACTGCAGTGCCTCACCGAGGGCACGCAGGTCATTGCTAAACCCGGCGACCGTATAATCACGGCGCGGATCGGTATCGGAAAAGCCATGACCCTTGAGATCATAGCAAATCACCCGATAGCCAACCGAAGCCAAGGGGTCAATAATATGATGCCACCAGTACGAAGAGCAATCCCAGCCGTGAATGAGCACCAGCGGTTCGCCATCACGTGGCCCGACATCCATATAATGGTGCACAACCCCATTCAACTCAACAAAGTTGGCCCGACTCATCAGATATTCTTCGGCTTCGAGGCGGCGACGCTCGCGGGCGCTCAACTTACCTGCGAGTTTCGTTGCGACCTCTTCCCGATAGGTGCTATATTTTGCCGTTGGCGCGGTGGGAATCCCTGTGCCCAACCTTGTTACTGACTGGCTCGTCTCTTCGTTCAGCATCGCTACTTCTCCAGAGGGCAAACGCTCACTCAACCCAAAGCCGGAGCACTTCATCGGTATCGACCTTGGCACGCAAACGGCCACCACTCGCAATGCCAGGCAGCAGCACGTGGCGGCGCAACTGGCCAAGGCGAACCACAACTTCTTCGCTTGCCAGCGCAATATCCAACTCTTTCGAGTCGAGGAAGGGGATATGCAACTTCACCTCGCGATCGCCTGCGGATTCACGGGGCGACTTTGCGGGGTCAAAGACTTCGCCATCATGATAGAGTGCGGCCCCACGCAGGGCCCAATCATCACCATTAGCAGGGCTTGAAACGAGCGGATGGATACGCAAATGTGGGCGCGCCTTGCTTGTCTCGGGTGAAAATTCGAGGCGCGTCGCATCACTGACCGTCGAGGGTTCGCCTGAAACGAGCAGTTCATCACTTGCGAGCCCATAGAGACCGAGGGCCGTCAGCATCGTACGGGTAGGAGGGAGCACCAATTCATCACTCGTTGCCACCAAGCGTACGCGGGTACCAGTCGCGGCATCAAGGCGAGAGCGTTGCACTTCAAGTTCAACGCGCAGATCCTGGAGGGGCGCGACGGCATTGGGGCCAAGCAGAGCGGCAGGGATAAACGCCGCCTCTTGGGAGGTACGCGAACGTCCCGCACCACGGTCAAGCCCAAAGATCAGGCGGGTCAGCCAGCGCAACACATCGGGCAGCGTCATCGCCCGCACGAGGCCTTCGGGAGAAGGACCATCGAGCACCACCAGATCAAAGCGCCCGGTCTGACGGGCTTTTTCCGCAATCAGCAACCCTGCGATCGCATCCATACCGGGGAACGAAGGCAGTTCTTCGGGGCCAAGCTCGCGCAATTTCGCTGCGGGACCACTGCGCAACGACGGACGGACATCGTCCCAGCGTGCTCCGAGCTCACTGAGGGCATTGATTTCCAGTGCAGCCAGATTCGCTTCCAACTCCATCGGACGTGATCCCAGGCTCTGACCAAGCAACGAACCGAGCACATGCCCCGGCCCAACCGAAGCAAGCAGGACACGCTGCCCACGACGAGCTGCATGGCAGGCCGAGGCGATAGCGGCAGTACTCTGCAAGATCTGGCTAAAGCCGGAGAAGATCAATAACTTCATGATTATGCTGCCTCAACCCGCAACTTATCGGGTTCTTCTTCAATGGGGAGACCAGCCTCATCACCGGTACCCTCGCAGAACTCCAAACGCAGCACACCCTCTTCATAACGATGGTTCCCCATGGTACATGAATAGAGGATGCGCGGCAACGCAATCGTACGTTGCACACGGCCGATCGATACAGCGAGATCCGGCCCACTACGCACCAAATCAACCGCTTCTTCCTCATTGATAAACGGCAGTTTCATACAGAGGTCATACCGTCCCGGCTCACCCTCTTCACTCCACTGCTCAAGCCAGATCGGGCGCTCATCAAAGAGCAGCGCCCCTGGATCGTGCTCACCAAACGTGGCCCGCCCGATAGCTTCAAGGGCTGGCATACCAATCGGCTCACCCTCTTGCAAAACGGTACGGAAGATAGGGGTGGGCATAAAGCTATCATCAATATCTTGCAGATAGCCTCGCTGGAGGCTCACCCAATAATCAAAATAGGGGCCAAGGTCAGCGCGAAGGGGCAAAATCTTATTGACCATAATCGCGTCAACCATCAAGCCATAGAGATTCAAGAATGTATAGGCCCGGCGGGTCTCAAGGAGGGGCAACTTCTCGGGATTGAGCACCAGGCGCACCGAAATCTCAGGACTCAACAAGAAATTCGCGAGCTTATCCATCCGTTCCAGCAACGACCCGACCTCATTGAAGAAACGGTCATCGGGGAGATCGCGTTTAAAGGGGCGCGCAAAATTCGCCAGGCCCCGATAGACCCGAAAGAACTTCTTACCGGCATCGCCACCGATAATCATCTCGGGATAGGCCAAGAGGCGCAGGGTATTGCCTGTTGGAGCCGTATCGAGCACGATCGCATCCCAGCGCCCACTCTCAGCCTCAGTCATCATCCGCTGGAGGGCAAGGATCTCATCGAGGCCAGGTTGATTCGCCAGTTCCGCTGCGGTCGAGCGATCAATGCCCCGATTCGAATAGGTTGAGGCCACAAACTGTTGAAAGCCCCCCAGATTATGGCGCCACTCATAAATCGTATCTATCTCCAGGCCATAGAGTCGGGGTGCAATCGCCGTTGGGCGATCGCGGCTAATCTCAGTACCAAGCGCATCGGCCAGCGAGTGCGCCGGATCACTAGAGAGAACGAGCGTACGCCGTCCGGTGCGAGCCAACAAGGTAGCCGTAGCCGCTGAGATGGTGGTTTTACCGGTTCCACCTTTGCCTGAATAGATAATGACGCGCGTCATAGTGTCTCTTTGCTGGCAGAAGAGCTATGGTAGATCACCACAAACTTCTGCTCTGGTGCTTTTCCGGGGCACACACCCCAGACGCCTGCCTTCATCGTTGACACCTCGTGCCAACGAGCACAAGCGGTGAGGCCTGACCTCACCACCTGGCTTGCTTGCTCATTCATCCTCGGCATGATGGACGCCATTGCCATTATAACTAATGACGCGTGGACCCGCAGATTCAACCGTCTCTTGTGCATGGAGCACCCGTTCAGGGCGACCAACAGCAATACGGCGCACAGGTGCAGCGCGATTAGGGTCAAGCGTTGGCGAAAGATCAGCAGCAGGCTGAACCGGTTCAGCCTGAGCAGACTCCTCGCGGGCGACTGGTTGAGGGGCAGTCTCAATCCGACGCACGCTAATCGAGCGCTTAACCGGATCGGGGCGTTGCGGATCGAGGCGATCGGCCTCCATTGACGGTGGCGGTGTACGAGGTTGCGCAACCGTTGGAGGAGGCGACATTTTCGCCTCGGGTGCAACCTGCTGAGTAGAAGGAGGCGCACGACGAACAGCAGCACGAACCTGAATACGCTTCGACTGTTGCTGGTCAGCCTGTTCATCCTCGAGCGGCTCGGCGAAACGAACAGCCGCACGCACCACTGGCGCGACCGGCGCAAACGGCCCGCCCTCAGACTCTTGCTGAGAAGCGGCATAATAGAGGCCCCGCATCGCATTGCGACGGACACGCGGATCCTGGAGACCGCTCACCATTTCATTTGCCCCACCCACAGCCTCGGTCGCACGACGGAGGCCACGGGCCAGCTTACGAGGTGCTTCAAGCACCAGACGCAGCGAGCGACTGACCTCATACATACTCGGCTGTTCAGGCAAATTGGGCAACGGACCAATAGGGCCAGTCGAAGAGAGCGGCGAGATGCCACTGCCAGCGGGAGCACCGCCACGCTGACTTTCATACGCGGCAATCAGATTACCAGGCGTCGTCGGAGGAACCAGTTCACGCTGTTCTTCCCCAGCGCTACCGACCTGCCACCAGCGTTTGCGGGTCTGCGTTGCCTCGGGAAGAGGCTCAGCGACAGGGGGCGGGGCCGGTTCAGGTGCCGTAAAGAATGGTTGAAGGGGCTCGTGCTCAACGCCAGGGAAGGCCTCAACAAACGCAGCGACCAATTCTTCGCCGCCAACACTGGCAATAATCTGATCACCGATCAACTCGACCATGCGTGCAAAGATCGTCACATCATCGGTCGGCATATAATCGAGCGTATTGATCACCAAGCGTTCACCGCTGCCAGGATCCTCAACGGAGCCATTGACCGCGATACGGCGTTTGCGGGGGGCAACCGCAGGCAAACGGAACGCAAGCGTCACGCGGCCGTGCCACGGATCCCAAGTTTCAGCCTCAACGACATCGACATCCTTCCACTCGAAGCTATCAACGGTATCGTTAAAAAAGCCACGAGCCCAGGTAATCACCCGACGTTCGGTAAGGGCCACAAAATCGGAGAGGGCCAGGCCACCAACACGTCGGCGGCGCTCGTCCAACAGCACACCATCGAAGAGGGCGAGGAGAATCTCGCCCTCCTCGAGCAGCCCACGGTAGCGCAATTCATCAGCGCTAGCCGCGTTCACATTGATGCCGAGATACGGGCGAGTGCTCATAGTCGCTCCCTATCTAGTCTAAATAAGCTACTAAGCGACCATCATCAACCGGTCGCACCGAGTCCATTATGGGCGGCGGTCTTCGGGCGGGATAGCGCGATCTTCCAAACCGGCGTCACCTGAGCCACTCATAGCCGGGGTACGATGACCCTGACCAAACGTACGGGCTGTCGGCGAGGAACTACTACGACGGCGCAAAGGAATCTCGCGATGATCAGGCGCAGCGGCAACTGATGGAGTGCGGTCGGCAAGCGACTGACGGCGTTCCACCACCGGTTGCACGGCTTGAACCGTCTCAACAGGCGGTTCAGCAACAGGAACAACAGCATCAAGAGGAGACGTATTGCGACGACGCAACGGGATCTCATGATAATCATTCGGCGGTGATGGTGGCACTGCAGCCGCAGGAAGATCCGGTTCAGGTTGCACCTGAGCCTGCCATGCCTCAGCGGCAAAGTCAGCAGCGGTTGCCATAGGAGACGGCGGAGCAGCCTGGGCATTATTATTGCGATTAAGGAACGCCATTGCCATCTGCTGGGCCGTCGGGCTACTTGACACCGTATGCACAAGATCATTAACTGCGCGGATCGTCTCGGTCAACTCACGTAAACTATTACCATTCAGATCAAACGGGAGCGGCAAATCAGCTTCACGAATTGAACGGCGAAGGGTATCCCAGGCCGAACGAGCGAGGCGACCAGCCGCATAAATCTGACCTGGCGGCAAGCTCGCGGGATCGTGGGCAAACGCAGGTGTAGGGCTCAGAGTCGGCTGAACAACCGCCGCACCGGGCCAGCGATAGGGAGTCTCATTGGGCCGCAACCCATCCACGTGCCCATAGATCTGTTCACTCAAGACCGCCATAATTTCAGGCCCAGCCTCACGCGCATCGACCCCATGGTCAGCAAGTTCACGTGCGGCAGTACTGGCTGCACGCATCAACACCAAAGCAGCCTGCAGATTCACTAGGGGCAACAGGGCCAGCGTAAACTGCTGTTCTTCCTCATCAGGTGCCGCAAACGTCATGGTAATTTGCGCGTGGAGCGGATCGAGCCCCACACCTTCAACAGACGTCAGTTCAGCGAGCGGAAACGCGCAGCAGAGATGCTGTCCATAATCGCGTGCCCACAGAATCACGCGCAGGCTCGTCAACAGACAATAATCATGCAAGGTTGGCCCACTGAGTCGCTGCCCATTGGCATCAAGGATGACCCCATCGAACGCCACGAGGATCTGCTCATCGGGTTCGACAAGATGCATCGCCTCAAGCTCAGCGAGATGGGCGGGAACTACGGTATGGCTATGATAGAGTAAACTGATCATGAGGAAGGCCTGTAGCCGATAGTCCGTAGGCCGCGACCTGTGAAGCACACAGATCGTGGACTACGGACTACGGACAACGTGCTACCGGTTGAAGCGCGACCGAATGCGTTTCGGGCGGAAGCCTGCATCCGGAGCGGTGAACGTACCCTCGCCGCTACCGCTGCGAGAGATACCGGGGTAGGCGTTGCGGTTGATATTCTCGACCGCTGCCGACGTGGCCTGGAGTGCATTCGACACCCACTGCCAGTGACCCTGGAACATGATGTCGCCGATTTGCGCAACTTGCGCTGACGACTCTGAGAACCAGCCTCGTGTGACGGCCATCCGTACACCTCCTGTAACCTAAACGAACACCCTGATTTATTAGGCTTCGGGGCAAACACCCCGATTAACCCCATTGTGAAGTAGCCTTGCAGGCTCACGCCGATGATATCAGACGTTACACCTGACTTAGCTAGGAACACCATTCGCTGCATAGAAAGGAACGATCAACCAGTCCCCTTCCATCTCAGCCTGACCTGCCTCCTGGCCTCCGAGGCTCGTTGGCAAGGTCATAATCCGCCGGAAGTCCCCGATCTGAATGACCAACTCATCGCCGTTCTGGAAGAGATCCAGCTGACTCACATCAGCGAACGGCAACTTAATCTTGACCCGATACGAATTATCAGGCAATTTACTGATATCCATTGGTGCTTCATTATAGAGCACCGCACTCGGATCGGTATCACCATAGATATCACGGCCCATCGCACGCAACTTCTCGAGACCGACTACCTCCTCGGGGTAGTAGGGCACGTGACGAATGGGCAGGGGTGCGAACGAATGCTCGACATCCTGGAGATAGCGTTGCTGGACATCTTTCCAGTGGTTGAGGTACCCACTATCCTCATTGACCGGCAAAATCTTATTCACCACGACCGTATCAACGGTCATCCCATACATCGAGAGGTAGGTCAGAGCGCGCTGGCTCTCTTTAATGACCATCTTCTCAGGATTCATCACCAGACGCACCGATGTTTCGAGCGGATTAGCTAAGGTAGCAGTGACACCTTCCAGTTGCTGGAAAATATCATCCACTGCCTCATAGACCTCAGCGGGAGCGACCATTTTGCTGAGACCAGGTGTCACCTTGCTCATCGGACGAAGAAGCGGCTTGATCAGAAACTTCTCAGCACCACGCAACATCCCGATAGCCCACTTGAACGTCTCGGGAGCCGAGAGCAGGCGAAGGGTTTCGCCAGTGGGAGCACAGTCGATCACAAGGAGGTCATAGTCACCTTTATCCTTGTGTTTCTTGATGCGAATGAGTGGAAAAGCCTCGTCCATACCGGGGAGGATACTCATCTCATCAGCCAGAATACCCTCGACACCTTGCTCAGCCATCAACTGTGAAAAGTGCTCGCGCACGATACCCCAGTTTGACTCGATGTCGTGATAAATGCTCACTTCGAGTGCGTCGAGTGTTGGCGTTAGACGCACAGGATCGGGGCCAAGGGGGCCTTCAAGATCCAATGAGTCAGCAAGGCTATGGGCCGGGTCGGTACTCATCACGAGGGTGCGAAGGCCCATGTCGGCGGCCCGCAACGCTGTTGCTGCGGCGACACTTGTCTTGCCGACACCGCCTTTGCCCGTAAAGATGAGGGTTCGCATCGGTACCTTTCCAGGAGCGGGCTGCTCTGCTTATCCATTAACAGGCGGGCGAAAACATTCGGGGTAGACCATCCAGTGGTGGGCATTTTTGCTTAAATGCTAAAAACTTTGATGCCCTTTACATCTCGACTATCGCTCGGATATGCGGCAATAGTACCATGAATGTCTTGGAGTGTCAATAAAAATGACTCATATGCACCAAAGGTAAGCGATGGTTGTCGTGTGGCTACAGAGAGGAAAAATGACAACTTTTCGGTGGAAACAGGCTTTTTCAGGATCTGAAGGGCCTGTTTCTGGCCTGATCGCTTGCAAGATAATGCTTACCTGTTGCTCCACCAGACTGATGATTGCTATCCCGTGGATATCATAGCACTAGTTGTATGATTTGCAACACAAGGAGTACCACTTTCAGGGAGAGAATCTCTATACACAAGCTGGATTTTTCACAAGCATCGGGCCAGGATCTGGCAATTCTTGTTAACCAGACACCTGACTACCGACGCAACAACGGGACAAAGAGGCGCGAGGCAGCTGGGGTCGATGGCAACAAGGCGTTGTCAAGGGCAACGGAGTGGAGGCGAGCATTGGCCCCGGCAGCGCTGGTATTGTCACCGAGAAAGATGAGGTTAGACTGGTAATAGATCAGGCGAAGCGGGTTTTCGATCGAGAGCACTGGCTCGTACCGACGCAGCGAACCAGTCAAGATGGTAGTTGCATCCACAATGAGGCGATAATGATCGCCCTGGACGACGAGGGTATAGGTGAAAGGGCGGAGCGTCGGCGTAAAAGCGACCGTTTCGCCTCGGGTAAAGAGCGGACCAGGATCACGCATGCCGTCATTCTGGGTCCAGATCTGATCCTCCCAGAACGCCAACTCGACCCCCCAGCTCTCATTATCTAAGATGAGCAGACTAAACCCGGCCCGATCCAGACTGGCGTGTGTCTCGGCGAGCAATTCAACGGTCATAGTGAGCGTATAGCCCACCGTCCTGGTCAGGATCTGTGGCTCGGCAAGGAAGCCAATGTAACCGGCATAATCGGCGAGTTGGGTGAGGCTGCGCATCGTCGTGCCACCTGCTTCGTAAAGCGTATCGGTGGCAAGCGGAGGCTGGCGGGTTAGCGCCTGATAACTAAAAAAACCCTGATCGTCTGGTTTTTCGCCTTCGCGGGTACCATCATAGAGGATTTGCCATGGTGAAGGTGGAGGGCTCATCTGTTGTGAAAGGGCAACCGTGGTAAGTGAGGGAAAGATAGTGGGCCTCACGGTCGGGGTACCAGGGGCAGGTTGCGGCAGGCGAACCGAGGGTAGAAGTGATTCAGGCAGAGCAGCGGATTGCTCTGGGGGCACGACAAGGTGAATCCGATTCATCTGCGCATAGGCAAGTGTGGCCGCAAAGATGATGAGGAACAGGAGCCCCAGAGCAAGCAAGGCGATCAATCGTTGCATACGCGATCCTTTCGGCATGACCAATGGATGCGGCCACTTCAGAGGTAATTATGCTTGAAAACCATCAGACGGTACGACGATGAGCACAAGCGACAAAGGTGCCTGAGAGCTTCTCTTACGGTAGAATTGAGATTATACTTGAAGGTGTCAGGTCACAGGACAGTGGCGTCCGTGACGAAAGAGGGAGAACATTGTCATGACAACGATTGATCGGTTAACCACACTTGAACAGGTGCTGGATGGGTTGATGCGGCGGTACCAGGAGCGAGTGCCTGATGTGGGCAAGATTATTGCCGCGATGATAGACAAAGGACTGATTACGGCCCCTGAGCAGATCGAGAACGATCATATTGCCTTCCGCACGATGGGGGTGCCACAGCTTGGCATCGCGTCTCTTGAGCGCATCTTTTTACACTACGGATACGAGCGACGTGATGCGTATCATTTTGAAGGGAAGAAACTGAACGCTTTCTGGTATCATCCGCCACGCGTTGATCTGCCACGGATCTTTATTTCGGAGTTGCGGGTGAGCGATCTATCGCCCGAAGCGCAGGCAATCATTCACAGTTATACTGATGAAGTCACGCATGATCCCGTTGACGATCTTGATCTGGATGATGGCAGTCAGGTGGATGCCTTCCTGCACAAGAGTTTGTGGCACCTGCCGACATGGGCCGATTATTGCCGCCTGGCGGAAGAGAGCGAGTATGCCGCGTGGGTCATCTACAATCGGTATTATCTCAACCATTTCACGGTGACGATCCACAACTTGCCGACGGGGTATGATACGATTCCGACCTTTAACGCGTTCCTTGAGCAACACGGCTTCAAGCTGAACAATGCGGGCGGCAAGGTGAAGATCAGTCCTGATGGCAACTTATTGCAGAGCAGCACCGTGGCCGAGATGCTTGAGGCGACCTTCGCGGGTGGCGAAAAACATCCCATCTCGGGGTCGTATGTCGAGTTTGCCGAGCGACGTCCGCTTGAGGCCTATGCGCATCTGCCTGCGCATGAATTGCGGCGTGAGCATCGGCGCGAGGGCTTCGAGGCGGGCAATGCCGACAAGATCTTCGAGAGCACCTACAGTGATCAGACGGGGCGACGGGGCTAGTACGCTTGCAGATTGCAGATTTGCGCTTGTAGATTAGGCGCAGCGCATCTGGACGAAGTCGGCGTCGTGCTGATGC
Source organism: Candidatus Chloroploca sp. Khr17 (assembly GCF_004138165.1). Taxonomy (GTDB): domain Bacteria; phylum Chloroflexota; class Chloroflexia; order Chloroflexales; family Chloroflexaceae; genus Chloroploca. The sequence continues at coordinate 44,772 of NZ_RYFF01000010.1, read as the reverse complement.
CTGAACAAGGTTGCACGGGCCAGAAACCAGCCAGGCTGGTTTCTGGCCCGTGCAACTGGATGGGGTTACTGCTTAGGGCGATTGCATCATACGAAACCGGATACAACAAGACGCGCTATCAGGGCACCCGCAAGGGGTGCCCCTACAGGCCGGGGGCCGGGCTCGGTGTACGGGCACCCCTTGCGGGGCCCTGGGGGGTGCATACACGCAAGATGCAATCGCCCTAGGCTACTGCTCACTCGAACGGGCAATAAGGAGCGCGAGCAGGGCGGTGCGCGGTATGATGCTTGAGAGGTCAATGTATTCGTCGGGGCTGTGATCCATTCCGCCGACAGGGCCAAGGCCATCGAGCACTGGTAGGCCTGCGCCTGCGAGGAGATTGGCGTAACTGATGCCGCCCGTGGCGGCGTCGGTAAGGGCAAAACCAAGCTCATCGGCACAGCTACGGGTAAGCTCAGCAAGCCTGGCAATCGCAGGTGTACGAGCCATCGGGGCAAAGCCCCATCCGCCAGCGAGGGTGGTACGGGTACCCTGGACTAGATCGCGTTGTACCAGCGCTTGCAGCGCCGCTTCAACGGGGGCAGTGTGGTCGGGATGGGTGATGCGCAGATCAACTTGAGCCTCGGCCAGGGCAGGTACGGTATTGGGCACACTGCCACCGGTGATCACCCCGACATTGACGGTCAAGCCCGGATACATTCCATTCATCGCCTGGAGGGCAAGAATGTGATGGGCGAGGGCGAGGATGGCATTGGCCCCCTTTTCGGGCTCGACACCGGCGTGAGCAGCGCGGCCTGTAACCGTGACCGTGAAGAGACCACCGCCTTTGCGGGCACTGACGATATCACCATTTTCGCGACCTGCTTCGAGCACGAGGGCAAGATCGTAGTGCGGCGCAAGGCTGGCAAGCATCGCGCCCGACGCACGTGCACTCGTCTCTTCGTCGCCACCGCAGACAAGGCTGAGCAAGCCAAAGGATGCGGGGGCAAGGGTAGCGAGGGCTTCGATAGCATAGAGTCCCGAGAGCAGGCCGCTTTTATTGTCGGCGGTGCCAGGGCCGATCAACTTGTCACCTTCGATGCGAAGGGGGCGTTCGGCTGCGGTGCCGACAGGATAGACGGTATCAAGGTGGGCGACGAGCATCACGCGCCCCTGGCCGGTACCAGGGCAACTGACCACAAGGCCATCACCAACCTCGGGATCGGGGTACGTATCGATTGACCAGGCGCGCTGCATCGCCCACTGACGCACCCAGTTGCCAGCCTGGTCAACCCCAGGTTTGTGGTCAGTCAAACACTCAAAGGCACAGAGTTGGCGAAGCTCTTCAAGATAGGTCGTAGAGCGAGCAGTGAGCCAGGCAGTCAATTGTTCGGCAAGCGATGACATAACTCAACTTTCTTCGGCGAAGGGAAGGCGAGCGGCGGGATCGCCAAGGAAGAGATAGTTGCGCGCATCGTTGCGCGCCATCCAGAGCCTAGCAATCAGCCGGTTATCAGGGGCACCTCCATTGGCGATGATAAACTCGGTGTTTTCGAGTTCCTGGACGAGCGCGGAGGCACGTTCGGCCTGATTGACATTGAACTGATCAGTCGCGTGGCCGACCCTCCAGCCGCGCATGAGGCGACCAAGCAGATCTTCAAAGGCCTGCGACTGAGCACGTGCCCCCTCAATGCCGGTGAAAGAGAAAGTCCAGGCGCGTTCAACGTGGCCGAGCACACCGAGAGCGCCGTTGCGTAGAAGTTGCTGGGGCAACTGCGCGAGGATGGGGAAGGGCGCAATACGGGGGCGACGACGCTGAGCATCAAAAATAAACTCATCGTAGGCCGGACAGCCCAGGCCATAACAGGCGAAGAGCAGCGCCATCGTGCCTTCGAGGTGCGCATCAGCGCCAAGCGCAGCAAGATCCTCGCCGGCAAACCAGTGCTCGCGCTTCACATTGCCAACGCCATCCCAGTCTTGCCAAACAAGGGCACCCTGAGAAGCGACAAGGCGATCGTCGCTGGCCGGCAGGCCGAGGCCGTGGGTCGCAGTGAAGAGAATAGCCGGGGCCTTGCCATCGCCGTTGCCGCGCAAAAGCGCCTCGAATTGCGCACGAGTCGCCTGCTCACCGACGATAAGGCGGTGCGCAAAACCAAATGTGAGGGGCGTACGCGTTGGATCGCTACTCCAGCGGGCAAGGGGCTGGATCAACTCATCGGCGCTGCGGATGGTGGCAGGATCAAGCGGATGGCGAGTCGCGACATAGAGCGCCTCTTTGCGGAGGAGCGTAGCGGCGTCCTGGCGCTGCTCAAAGGCAACGAGGCGTTCAGCGTAGGTGGTATAGTCAGCGAGGCGATGCAGACCGTTGGCATCGGTGAAACAGAGACGACCAACGCCCCAAAAGATATCGAGTTGATACTGGAAGAGAAAGGGAATGAAGGCCGTATCATTGGCCTGACGAGGCCCTGGAAGTCCAAGGAGCAGCAGATAGAAGGGCACCCCACGGCCTGGATCGACGGGGCCAGGCGCGACGCCATAGCGATTCAGCCAGGTACGTACGGTATCATCGTGGCGATAGATGAGCACCGGTGGAAGCTGGCCCCAGGCCTCTTTGAGGTTCTGACGGCCATTGTCGGTATGCCGGAGGAGCCAGGCTGCCGCAGTTTCGCCCGCTCTGAAATCGACCGACGGCGGCGCATGGCCCATCTGGCGCATCCGATGCGCGATGAGGGGCCAAATCGCCTTGAGCAGGGCAGCATCTTCATTGGCATTGATCACCACGGCCCAGTGCGCCTGGGGGAGGCTATGGATATCAACATCAATCACGGTACCGAGGTGCTGTGCTTCAGCATCAAGTTTTGTTCGGTGCAAATCAGCGAGTGGCCTGGGATCAGCAGCCATTTTATTGCGCGCAAGATCGGCAGCCACTGCCGTGCTGAGCCGCAGCAGAGGCCGGCCATCAGGCGAAAGCCCGTTGGGGTAGAGCTCTTCGGAGTCTGGTGCCTCGGACGGCGTGAGAAGGAGCAGCGGCATGCCGACGGCAGAGTCCGGGCTTTGCTCGCCAGAGCTTGCGCCTACAGGATCTGACGTGCGCCTCGTTGAAGGATCAGGCTGCTGAGGTGAACCAGCGGAGGCCTCGGCGTGGAGAAGGCTACCGAGGCGGACAACAAAAGCATCGAGGCGCGCTTTAAGATCAGTAGCTTCGGCATAGAGAGCGGCAAGTTCGCCGGAAACAGTGCCGGGGGAGGCGCCACCCTGGTGAAGCGGTGTAGTTGCAGAGGTTGGCGCTGCTTCTGGTGTGGGGAGGGGAGGGGCCTGGATGAAAGCACCTTCGAGGGCGACGGAGGCGAGGCCGGTTTCGGCAATGAGGCGATAGGGCACGTGGCAATAGCCAGGACCATCGCTATTTTCAACGGCCCAGGAGTCGCCCCAGGAATTACGGACAATGAAATAGCCACCACCGGGGGCCTGCGGATCATCGCGATAACCAAGGGCACAGAGCGCGTGGCCGCTACGCCGTGCCTCACCGGGCAACGCGAGGCGCAGCCGCCCGAGGCGACTCCCCTGCCATGAATCGCTCCAATGCTCCCAGATCGTCAAACCGATCAGCACTGGTTGACCGGCAGCGAGGGCCGTTTTGAGCTGCACAACGCTCGTTCGGGGCAACTTATGGAAGAGCCTGACGCGACGTTGAGGCGCTTCGGCGTGGGCCTCGGGGGGGGGCGGGCCGTGGCCGGGATTCTGGTCATCACGGGGAGCGGGTTGATAGGGCCAGGTAAGCTCACGGCAGACACCGGTGGACTGGAGGATAAGGGCCGCCTTGAAGGGATCGGTACCAACGTCACCGGGGAGGCCATCGGCAGCTTTAGCGGCCCAGTAGAGAAACTGAGCCGAGAGCGCGGTCGGATCCTGACTGAGCACCTGGAGGGCGGCATTGAGAGCGAAGGCGACACAGGTATTGCGAACGCCCTGATCGACGGGGGGAGGGAGGGCGAAGAGCGGAAGAACTACGGAGGGAAGATTTGTCGGGACAGAAAACGAGACAGCATCGAAATCGTCATCATCATCGGGAAGGACAAGGCCAGCGCCGTACTCTTGTTGCACAGGGACATCAAAAGAGAGTCCGGGAGGCATCAGAGGCAGAGCGGCCTCGATCAGAGGGCGAAGGGTCGCCTCACCGATGCCAAGGGCGAGCGCGAGGGCAACGAGGCCACTCCCGTAGCGTTGATTGCTCGCACGCGCAGTTGTGACCAGTTCTTCAACACTGGTAATCCAATAGGGTTCAAGCTTCGCCCGCAGGGAAGCATCAAGGAGCGTCAACTGATCGAGCGAAGTCAACGATAGAGGCATGCATCTCTCACCTTCTCAATTCACAACCTGAGCAAGCACCTGTCGGAGCATCGCCGCGAAACGAGGCTTCGCCTTCTCGCCGGCCTCCAACACCTCGGCGTGATTAGCGGGGGAACCATCGGGCAGCGCAAGATTCGTAATAAGTGAAAAGCCAAGAACGCGCATCCCAGCGTGACGAGCGACGACCACCTCGGGGGCGGTGGACATCCCGACGGCATCGGCGCCCATCGCCCGGAGCATCCGCATCTCGGCGGCGGTCTCGAAACTGGGGCCAGCGAGCATCGCATAAACCCCGGAACGGAGGCGGACACCGGTGCTCGCGGCGGCGGCGTGGGCACATGGAACAAGATCATTCTGATAGGCATTGAGCATCGCAGGAAACCGCGGGCCGAGGCGATCGTCATTTGAGCCAATGAGCGGATGCATGCCCATCAAGCCAGGCAGAAAAATATGGTCAGTAATGCGCATAATATCGCCGACCTGCCAATCAGCATGGAGGCCGCCAGCGGCATTGGTGACAATCAACGTCTGGCACCCGAGGGCCTTGAGGACACGCACGGGAAACGTGACCTCGGTCATACTATAGCCCTCATAAAAATGGAAGCGCCCGCGGAGAACCGCAACGGACTGACCGGCCATCGAACCAATCGCGAGTTCGCCGCGATGACCGGGCACCTTTGGCTCGTGGAAACCGGGGATCGAAGCATAGGGAATCACCGCCGCCTGGGTCAACTCATCAGCGAGGGCAGCGAGGCCCGAGCCAAGGATCAGCCCAATGCGGGGAGTGACACGGGCATGCATCTTGATCGTCGTACAGGCCTGGGTAATCTGCTCGTAGAGGATACTCATCTAAATTCTCCGCAGCAATTCCTGCTTCTTGGCTTCAAACTCATCACTTGAAAGGATACCCCGGTCGCGGAGGTCGGCGAGATCTTCGATGGTACGTTGGATGTCGCCTGCTGCTCCTGACGAATGGATATAGGCTTGTTCGAGGAAACCATACCCACGTTCAAGATTATGTTTCGCGTCCATCATCGCCCGTTTGAACGCGAGGGGATCGGCGATACGATCCATAACGCTGAGGCCCTCACTGCCTGAAGCCGTCAAGATCGCCACCGTGCCAAAATTCATCATGCGCCCGAAAATGCTCTGGCGCAACTCGACATCATTGATCTTCTCGAGCGACGAATCGGTGACGCGCTTATTCAACACCCCCTGCACCTGAATAACGCGTCGGTCGGTCACAACATACTGTTCGGTCGTCCAGCGCAGATAATCGATAAAGCCACTAACGAGCACCACCAGGCTCATCGTAATGCTAATAAGCAAAATAAGTGAACTCGCCGTCAGATCGCTCATCACCGGCTGAGAGGTATCAAACGCAACATGGGACGCAACGCCTGCGGCGACCAGCAACGCTATCATCGAGAGTTCGGCCAAGATATTGCTGATCAAGACAAAGATATGTTGACGGGCAACGTAGACGATTTGTTCGCCACGGCTGAGGAGGCTATCGACGTAATTCATGACCTCACTCCTATTCGACGCGCAGGCTCTCGTCAAGAAAAGCGACGGACTTGAGATCGCGTTCAAGCAACTGGCGCACATACGCACGGAGCAGGCGTTCAACATCACGGCGGAGTTCTGGCGAAAGGAGCAGCGACTCAACGGCACCAAGCGGATGGCTCTGAAGATACCGCATCAAGCGAAAGACCGGTTCAGCCATCAGCAGGGCCATCCGGTCGGCGTCACGATGGAGGGGGCAGAGAACGCCACCCAATTCAGGGCTAAAACGGTCAGCTACGGGGGTCAACTGAGACTCACAGACCACACACTGGTGCAACTGTGGGCGATAGCCGAGCAGTTGCATAAGGTGAAGTTCGTAGGCCCGTAGCACAAGATCTGGGGAAGCACTACGATCGAGCAGGCCAAAGGTTTCGATCAGGGCCGCAAAGAGGGCGGGGTTCTCATCTTGTTCTTCTGTAAAACGATCATAGAGTTCAGCGGCATAATAGGCACAACCGAGGCGAGCGAGGCTTGTACGAAGCTTGGTATGGGGGCTGATGGTCTGACTCTGGGTCATAATATCAAGATTGCGCCCAAGGGCGAGCATCAGACTAGTGTGGGTGAAGAGTTCAATATGTCCGGCAAGTTTACTCGTCGTTTTGCGCACCCCGCGGGCGACCACGCGGCGCTTTCCGGCGGGCGTGGCAAGCAAGACGATGCGATCGGCTTCGCCGAAATCGTTTCGCCGTAAGATCAGGCCTTCGGTTCGATAGACACGATCGCGCATCAGTGTAGGTTTACTGGTATGATACCCATAGTATGGGTATTATAACGATACCTCAGGGCTGAATCAAGCGGCGCAACGATGAAGCGGCACATCCTGGTAGTGGGTAGTCTGAATATAGATCTGGTGGTGCAAACCCCGCAGCACCCGCAGCCTGGCGAGACGATCCTGGGCGGGCCATTTGCGACCATTCCAGGGGGGAAGGGAGCCAACCAGGCCGTTGCGGCAGCGCGACTAGGGGCACCGGTCGTCATGATTGGGCGCACGGGAAATGATCATTTTGGGGAAGAGCTTCGGCAAGGACTGGCCGCTGATCACATTGAGATTAGCCATATCGCCGTGACGTCTGAAGCAGCGACAGGCATCGCCTTGATCGCCGTTGATGCAACAGGCCAAAACAGCATCATTGTCGCCCCGGGGGCGAATGCCCTCTTGCAACCACAAGATATACAGGCGAGCGAAGCGCTCTTTAAGACAGCAGCGGTCTTGCTGGTGCAACTAGAAACACCGATGGCGACCGTCATCGAAGCGCTGAGCCTGGCCCGTCGATACCGTGTCCCCACGCTGCTCAACCCTGCCCCGGCCCAACCGCTTGGGCGCGAGATCCTCGGGATGGTAGACTACCTATTACCAAACGAACACGAAATTCGCCTGTTAAGTGGGGGCGAAGAGAGCCCGGCAGAGGCGGCAAGGCAACTACGAGCGCAGGGTGCCAGCAGCGTCATTGTGACGCTGGGATCGGCAGGAGCGCTGGTGGTTGACGAAGCCGGGAAAACCGCGATTGCCCCGTTTGGGGTCGAGGCAGTGGACACGACTGCGGCGGGGGACGCCTTTGTGGGGGCTTTTGCGGTAGCATTGTGTGAAGGATTAAGCCCACGGGAAGCGGCGATCTGGGGGGCGGCAGCGGGGGCGATCACCGTCACCCGTGCCGGAGCGCAGCCTGCGCTACCGAGGCGAGCCGAGGTTGAGGCACTGGTTGCACAGGGCCAATCAAGGTGAGGGCTAACACCCTAAGCTTGATTGAGCCTGCACACGCGAGTTTCTTCGAGGCAGTAGGTTCCGCATTTAATGCTGGAGGATCTCATCCAATTCACGAATAGCACGTTTGGTATTGATCCAGATAGCACCGAGCTTGGAATGGGCCACTTGCTTGTTAAAAACAAGGACAAGTAGAAAACGCTGCATGACATCAAAGCAATAGATATCTATCTTCACACCTTCGTGGATATAGACACTCGTACCCTGTTCTTCACCAAGCTGGCGGGCAACCTCACCGGTGGTAGAAAACCCCGTTGAGAGCAGCGGCAACACGACCATCATCGGCAGTTGATACGAACTTCCGACTTCAACAAGGGGCATCCCGGCGCGATCCGTCAAAATGATGCTCTGCGTACCAAGATCCTGAGCCACATGGCTCATCACCGTACGAACCGCATTGATATTGTGCTCGGTGACAACAAGACTGCTTTCACTCGTGCGCCATGCAACCGATGCCGGCTCGGCGGGTGACAGGGGCGGCGGTTCGGGCATCCGCGACGGCTCGGGCATCCGCGCAGCAGCAGCACGGCTGCGTGCAGCGAGGCCCCTGGGACGAGGCGAAGCAGGCGTTGATGGCGATGATAACACAGGTGGCTGAGCAGCGGCAGCGGCGGCGGCCTCAGCGGCAGCGGCTTCGCGTTCGCGCATTGTTGGCAGAACCACCCGTGCGGGCGTAAAATCACGACGGGGATGCGGTTGATCAGCGGGAAGTGCGGAAGACTGGGCTGAATGCTCAGTTGAAAGTGATGGTGCCACCGAAGGGGACAGCGGCTCAACCGTTGCCTGAAGCGCCTGATCAGGAGCGGCCTGAACAGCCGAAGCGAGGGGAGGCGGATCAGACGGCGCGGCAGGGCTAGCGGGAAGAAGTGAGGCGGGATCGCCACCGTGAGACGGAGTTGCATTGGCAGCCTGGCTGACAACGGCAAAGAGTTGCTCGGGCTCAAGCGCACCCTGGAGGAAACGGAAGGCCCCGATCGTCTCAGCGGTAGCGCAGAGACTATCAGGAGAAGAACTATAGAGAAGCACCCGTGGTGCATGTTCAAAACTAAGCGCGATCTCAAGCAACTCAAGGCCAGTCATCTCGGCAAGATCGCACTCAGCGAGCAACACCTCGGGTGGATTAAGACGAACTTCCCAGAGGGCCTCATTTGGTGAAGAGAAGACGTGCAGCTGCATACGCTCGGCGAACTGGTGAACCAGCGCACGCAAAGGTGAATCGTCAGCCGCAACAAGAAGGAGGCGCTTGGTCATACGAGTGCTTTATCCCAATACTTCAACACAACTCTGCGGGAGCCAGAAGGAGGTCTGATCAGCAGCAATCACCTCGACCGCAGGAAGGCGCATGCCAGAGGCAAGGCGGCGAGGTGCAGCGGAGAGGGAGCGGATAAGCGCTGTCTGGCCGAGATGCTGCGCATCCAAGAGACGAACCTTGACCCCAGGGCGAAGGTGAGGCGAAGGCGGCTCGAGCTGGGCACTACTCGCACGTCCAAGGGGAATGACCACCCGAGGGCGGCGGAGGGGACGGCGGAGGATCGTATGACCATCGATCAGCGCCTCTTGCCCATCGTGGAGGCTCAACTGTTCAAAGATCGCCTGGTTCATTGGGCGAACGCCAAAGCCCTCGGTAACGACCAGGGTCAACGGCAGATCAGGGGTCATCCGTGGAGCAGGCCACTGCCAGGAGTGGGCATCAAGACGCCAACCCCCGTGGCCCGACCAACCCAGAAACTCACGAAGGGCGGCTTCTTCGAGACCACCAACAATAATCCCGCGAACCTGTGCTTCAACGGCGCGCTGCAAGGCTGCTGCGCTCATCGTTGCCCCACAGATCAGCACCGCATAGGCACTACGGGCATCAATCTGTTCAGGGCGGACAATATCGGACGGCTCAAGCGCCATCAAACGGAGCACCCCGCTCCGCTCTTCACCAACCCCAAAGGCACCGTAGATCTGCGCAGCGAGGGTCTCGATCACAACCCCCTCATAGGGGCGAACCTCCATCACCACACCGCGCACAGCGGCATGCATGGCCTGTTCAAGAGGATCAGGCGCAAGGGTCAGATAGCCTGTCTGCGCATCAACCCCCATCACCACACCATTGACCGGTGACTGATAGGTATGCCCAAAGATCCCGGGGGCACGCGCAAGGATCTGCCCAACCTCAACCTTGCTGTTCGGCTGAACAAGGAGCGCACGTTCAAGCTGATCGGGAGCGATGCGCAACACACGGGCGAGATTGACATTATAGGGAGGAAGGGGCTTGAGCGTACGGGCGATTGCATCTTCAGGTTCAACGCGGCTACCCTGACGAACAAGGATCTGACCTGGATAGGGCAGACGACGCTCGATGCGGGCCATCACGCTCGATACAATCGGCGGCATACCTTCGGGGTTGTGCAACAACATGTGATCAACCTTTACCGCTGTGGTCAGGTTCGTGATACGGGGTATTATAGCATACTGGGCCGAGACACAGCCAGGAAAGTCGAGAAACCGGATGGGCTGCGCTATAATAGACGCATCAGGTTGAGACGAGGCAAAAGAGATCGGCAGTTATGGTACAGCACGCGAAGGAACAGATCAGGGGGCATTATCGCATGGCACAGTTACGTGCCGCGCTGCGTGCCGACCTGACTCCCGCAGAGGTAGCCATGGTCGCCGCAACCCTGACCGAGCCAGAACAACGTCTCTTTGGTGCCATGCCGCGTTACGATCAGCGGCATTGCCTGGATGTGCATCATACGCTCGTTGCTGCAGGCTATGATGAGCCATTGTTGCGCCGAGCAGCGTTAATCCACGATTGTGGCAAAGTTGATGATCATGGACGCCCAATGGCCCTCGGATGGTATGTCGTCGCAACGATCCTCAAACAGATCCCAGGGCTTTATCTTGCGGTGGCACGTTACGGAGGCATGTTGCAACCGATCAGAATCTATGCTGAACATGCCTGGCGCGGGGCGCAGATGGCAGCGAAGGCGGGCAGTCCGCCGGTCATGGTTGAGGCGCTCCGTCATTATCACGATCCAAATCCTACGGGCCTGGCGGCCCTGCTCAAATGGGCCGATGAACAGCACTAAGTATGAAATTACGCTCCCGGCTTTTACCGGGCCGCTCGATCTGCTCTTACGCCTGATCGAACGGGAAGAGTTGGATATTACCACGATTGCGCTGGCGCAAGTGGCCGATCAGTACCTTGCGTATGTGCGTTCGCTGGAGGCACCCGAACCACGTGCGCTCGCCGAGTTTGTGAGTCTCGCGGCACGTCTGCTGGTGATCAAATCACGCATGCTCTTGCCACGACCAACCCGGCTAGAGCGAGCAATAGATGACGAGGAAGAGGATGATGCCGAAACGCTGGCCCGTCAGTTGCGCGAATATCGGCGGTATCAGCAGGCAGCGGCCTGGCTGCGAGCCTGTTATGATGACGAGCGGCAAACATTCGTCCGGGCGGCCCCGCTTGCCATTAAGCTCGATCTGAAGCCGCCTCTCGTCAAGCAGGACATCGCCGAGTTATTGGCGGCAATCCAGCGTCGCTTGCAACTGAGATTGACGCTTGATGAGCCAGAGGTCGTAAGTCTCGCGCCTCGTTTGACGGTACATGAGGTTGTCGAGCAGATCGAGCGCCGCCTCGAACACCAGACATGGTGCAGTTTTGACGATTTGTTCGGGCTATCGGTCACCCGCGAAGATGTGATTGTCACGTTCTGGGCAGTCCTTGAACTCCTGAAACGACGGATGATTGTGCTTGAACAGCAGGCCTTATTCGGGCCAATTAGCCTGGGGCGAGCCAAGTTGGTGCCATGAAAGCAAAGTACGGATGCAAAATCAAAGCTCAGAAACGAACAACCAGCTTGATCCAATGAGTCACCTGCCTCTGGGGGATCTCTTGGCCCTGGGCAGTCACCTGCGCATTGATGACACACCCGAAAGCCTCTTGCACGACGTTGCGCAAAGCCTGTGCCGGGTCGTTGCCAGCCCCCTCGTCTATGTGCGGCTGCGCAACCTTGATACCGATGCCTTTGAGACGGTTGCCTGTGTCGGCACGGCACCGGAACAAGCAGCACTCTTGCGCAAGACAGTGGTTGCTCCTTCCACCTACCAGGATTTCCTGATCCCGTTGTACCAGGTCAGTGAGTCATTTCTGCTCAAACCTGAGCCACATGCACTGGTGCATCCAGAAGAACTGCACCTTGATGGAGCGACGCTGCTGGTACCCTTGCGTGGACGCGGAACCCGTTTAATCGGCGTCGTTAGCATTGTCTTGCCCACACCCGAGCACACGATCAATTCCAGCGTTGTCCTCGTGATCGAAGCGATCACGCGCCAGGCCGCGATGGCGGTGGAAAATGTGCGCCTGGCCGAACGCAGTGCCCGCCTTCTTGCCAAAGAGCAACTCCTGGCGGCGCTTGGGCGGGATCTGAGTAGCACCCTCGACCAATCGACGATCCTTAGGCGTACCGTCGAACGGATCGGCACGGCCTTTGGAAGCGGCTCACTGGCCTTGCTGGGGGCTGATGGAACGCTCGAAGTGATTGCGGCCGTCGCACACGAACTGGAGTTGGTTGGACGGCATTTCAGCCTGGGCGAAGGGATGATCGGACGGGTGGCGGTGCAAGGACAAGCATATCTGAGTAACGACACGACGGGAGAGCCAGGGTTTGCCCCACATGATCCTGAGGCACGGTCAAGCATTGTTGTCCCGCTGCTCAGTGGTGGACATGTGATTGGCACGCTCAATGTCGGCGCACGCCATCCCAATGCCTTTACCTACGAAGAAGTCGATCTGCTTGAAGCAATTGCCGCACAGGTAAGCGGGCCGATCACCTCGGCCCAACTCTATGCCGAGGCCCAATCACTGGCGGAACAGGTGCAACGGCGAGCCGATCAACTGGCGGTGCTCAACATGATTGCCCGCATCGCGTCGGGTTCTCTCGAACAGACCCAGAGTCTCCCCCAGGTTACGGCGCAGATTCAGCAGGGGTTCGGCTACCCACAGGTTGATCTCTTTCTGATCGACGAAGAGACCAGTGAACTCGTGCTCGTCGCAAGTGAAGGCAGCTTGACCGCGTTAATGGCAGGCTACCGCCAGCATCTCAACCTCGGCTTGATCGGGCGCGCAGCACGGCAAGGAAAAAGCCTGTACTTTGCGAACGCCACTGAAGAGCCAGATTTTCTGGGCCTGGCAGAACGTGAGGCAACCTGCGCGGAATTAATCGTACCGATTATCGCCAGTGGGCGAGTTCTCGGGCTGATCAATCTTGAGTCACCCGCGTCGCATGCCTTTTCAGAAGAAGACATGCATCTGATCGAGACGGTTGCAGATATCCTGGCGGGAACGGTTGAGAATGTGCATCTGTACCGGCGGGCGCAAGCAGCCGCCGTGCTCGAAGAACGGAACCGGCTGGCACGCGAATTGCATGATAGTGTGACCCAACAACTCTTTAGCATGACCCTGACCTCGCAGGCGGCCCGTGCCCAACTCGAGCGCAATCCCCAGCGCGTCGCGTTGCAACTCGAACGCTTGCAAGAGACCTCGGCAGCGGCCCTTGCCGAAATGCGTGCGCTGATTTTTCAACTGCGCCCGCCGGCGCTGCGCGATCAAGGCCTGGTGGCAGCCTTGCAGCAACACGCGCAGATGCTCTCACGGCGTGAAGGCATCGCCATCGGCTTGACCGTCGTTGGTGATGAGCGCCTGGCACGCAACCTTGAACAGCCCCTCTATCGGATTGTCCAGGAGGCGTTGAATAACGTGATCAAGCATGCATCGGCCACCCATGTAAAAGTCATCCTGGAGTTCACCACTGAACATGTCACGGTTCGCATCACTGACAACGGCACCGGGTTTGATCTTGCCTCGTTACCAACCGGCCACGGGCGTCATCTTGGTGTCCTGAGTATGCGCGAGCGAGCCATCGAACTCGGCGGCACTATGGATCTACACTCTACCCTGGGCATTGGAACAGAGGTACTGGTGACGGTACCACGGGTGCGGGAACGAAAGGAGCCTTGATGGATATCATCAATGTGATGTTGATTGACGATCACCGCGTTGTACGGCAGGGATTGCGCGATTTTCTCGAATTGCAAGACGATATTGAAGTTGTGGGCGAAGCCTCAAGTGGCGAAGAGGGCGTGCAACTGGCGCGTGAACTGTTGCCCGATGTGGTACTGATGGATCTAGTCATGCCCGGGATTGACGGAGTCGAAACAACCCGACGGCTGAAAGCAGTGAGTCCGAGCACCAGAGTGATCGTGCTGACGAGCTTCGCCGACGACGAAAAGGTCTTTCCGGCGATCAAAGCGGGGGCGATTTCCTACCTCCTGAAAGATATCTCCCCAGAAGAACTGGCCCATGCCATTCGTGCGGCGCAGCGCAATGAAGCCGTCTTGCACCCCGAGGTCGCGACGAAACTGATGCAAGAATTTAGCTCACCGCGCCCCAACGAAGCGCCGGTGGATCAATTGACCCCCCGCGAGATGGATGTATTGCGCCTGGTTGCTCGGGGGATGTCAAACAAAGAGATTGCCGAAGCGCTGATTATCTCGGAAAAGACGACCAAAACGCACCTTAGCAATATCCTCTCGAAATTACACCTGGCGGATCGCACACAGGTGGCAATCTATGCACTCCGCAAACGTCTGGTACCAATGGATGATCAATAGGGTCACAAACTCACCTGAAAAGCTACGGAGGGATGCGCTATGGCAACCATGATTTTATTGGGAACCGGCACCGGGTTGCCCGATGTGGATCGGGGCAATACGCATATGGTATGGGATGGACCAGGCGGCCCCCTCCTCATTGACGCAGGCGGAAGTACATATGAGCGGCTGTTACGAGCCGGGATTGATCCGCAGAAGTTAGCCGGGGTTGTGTTGACCCATAGCCATTGTGACCATATCAACGGATTGCCCGGGCTCGTCTTTAGTATGCGCCTGGGAGGGCGGGAAGACCCACTGCCAATCTATGGACTCGATGCAACGCTGGCGATTGTGCAAGCGACGATGGGGGCGATGCAAGTCGAGTACCATGTGCCGCTCGAGTGGCAGCAGTTGCCGCCAGGCAGCCGTCTTGCGCTTGATGAGGGCTGGCAGCTGCTGACCGCACCGACCAAACATAGCCGCCCGTGCCTTGCCCTACGCTTTGAGCAGAGCGCAACTGGGCGAGCACTGGTCTATTCGGCAGATACTGAACCAAGCCCTGAAGTGCAGGAACTTGCCAATGGTGCAACGGTGCTCATCCATGAAGCGACCACAGCTGAGCCATTTGAAGGACATAGCTCACCCAAGCAAGCCGGAGCAGTCGCGGCGGCGGCGGGGGTAGAGCGTCTGGTACTGGTTCACTATAGCCCACGCTGGACAATGGCTGAAGAGCAAGCCCTGGCGGCGATACGGGCGGGTGGGTTTCTGGGGCAGGCCGAGATCGGGCGTGACGGGCAACGGATCGAGGTGAGGTAGCGCCGGAGCGCCCCTACGTTACATCCAGGTTCCTTTTTTAACGCAGAGACGCAGAGGCGCGGAGAGAAGCAAGAACGATATTTCAGGCGAACGGTGGTGGATCACTTTTTGCGGCGCGAGGCAGGTGTCGGCTTGAGCGGTGCCGTGTCGGGAGAGGGGAGCGCAGCGGCGGTCTGCTCGTCGAGCCCAACCCAATAGGTATGGCGACGGACATTGGTAGCACTGCGCACTTCAACGCCCTGGAGTTCGGTCACTTCAGCTTCATTGACGAGCACCAGGGTTGGTTGAACCCCACGGAAACGATGACCATACGCTGCAATAGCCGCCTCGATCTTCTGGGTAACACTGATCTTGGGGTTATCATCATACCAGACGAGAAAGGGCGGGCTTTGCACATTCATCATCACAGACCTTTGTAGCCAGACAAGTTGCGACGCACGAGCGACTTGCCCGACACTAACACTTAGACAAGGATTTAGGAGCTAGAAAATAGGAAATAGCCGAGCGCATCAGGACGCGATGGATGCCTCCAAACTGTAAAGTAACCTGAAACCTTGCCTTACATAGAAATCGCTGCTTGTCGTTCGAGTATAACAGAACATTTGTACAATGTCAAGAACACTGTACGCTTATTCAAGCACCATCTCGCCACTGCGTCCACCGCGTTTTTCGAGCAGGCGGACATCAGTAATACGCATGGTGCGATCAACCGCTTTGCACATATCATAGATCGTAAGGGCCGCCACACTCACGGCGGTCAGGGCCTCGATCTCCACCCCGGTCTGACCAGTTGTGCGTACCGTTGCCTGAATATCGAGAGCAGGAGCATCAGCGACGGGTACGATGGCGATATGGACGTGGGTCAGGAAGAGGGTATGGCACAGCGGGATCAACTCGGGGGTACGTTTGGCGGCCATAATGCCGGCGATGCGGGCAGTGGCGAACACATCGCCTTTGGGCATCCCACCCTGCAGAAGCACGGCGAGGGTGGCTGGTTGCATAACCACACGGCCAGCCGCGATCGCCTCGCGTGGCGTTACCTCTTTTGCCCCTACATCCACCATATGCGCACGGCCTTGCTGATCAAGATGGGTTAAAGCAGGCACTTCTTCGCTCATATGTGTTACTTTCTGTCATAATCGATAGACACCGTGAAAAATCGTCACCCTATTGTACACATTCTCTTCACTTTTGCGCTATTTACCACGCATTGTAGTAGACTTTTTACGTCGGCTATGCTATGCTAGGCACAAAAGAGGCCAGCACAAAAAGCGTGCTGGCGATCATGATCGAGCCCAAATTGCGGCAAAATCACGCGTATCTCTGCTTGAAATGAAGGAGGGACTGGTATATAATGCCTGAGAACTAGCAAAAAGTGGGGCAAAGTGGGGCAAAGTGGGGAATATGAACGAAAGTTCTCTTTTCTTTCACTATGCATATGGAGGATGCGGTGTTCCTTGGAGAGTTCGAGCATGTTATCGACGACAAGGGCCGTGTCGCCATACCAGCCCGCTTTCGTGAAGCGCTCGGCGAGCGTTTTGTGTTGACCCGCGGCTTTGAGCTATGTCTTCAAGCTTTCCCGCTTACGATGTGGGAACAACTCGCAACAAAAGTTGATCAACTGCCCCTCGGCAGTCCTCAGGCACGTAACATGCGGCGCATCCTCTTTGCACCAGCCGCAGAAGTAGAACTTGATCGTCAGGGACGGATTGTCATTCCTCAGGGGTTACGCGAGTATGCAGGCCTCGCCGAAGAGGTACTGATCACAGGCATGAACACCTATTTTGAAGTCTGGTCACAGACACAATGGCAAACCTTGCAAGCAGAGTTGCAAGGCAGTGGCAGTTCGATTGCCGAGCAGATGGCGGAACTTGGGATCTAACCAGTTGAAGGGTAGCGTGAGCCGCGCTGAGCGACAACGAAGTGAGGGTGGGAGGAATTGTGCATGTTGCCGTGTTGCCCCAGGAAGTTCAGAGCATGCTGGCCCCAGGGCCGGGCAGTCGCTTCATTGACTGTACTGTGGGGGCCGGAGGGCATGCGCTCGCCTTGCTTACGGCAAGTCAGCCAGACGGTCACTTGCTGGGCCTTGATGCTGACCCAGTAGCCCTTGCAAGGGCGCACGAACGCCTGGTGACAGGGGGCATAGCAACGAGCCAGTTTCATCTGTGCCACGGCCATTTTCGTGACCTGACCACCTTGGCTGAAGTGGCTCAATTGGTGCAGGTTGATGGCATCCTCATCGATCTCGGGGTCTCTTCATATCAACTTGATACACCGGAACGAGGTTTTAGTTTTCGTGCTGATGGCCCGCTCGATATGCGCCTCGATCCAACCCGAGGGCCAACCGCAGCTGACCTGATCGCCGAACTGAGTGAACAACAACTGGCTGATCTTATCTATCGTTATGGTGAAGAACGCGGCTCACGCCGCATTGCACGTCTGATTGTCGAACATCGTCGGCACACCCCTATCACGACAACCGCCACGCTGGCCGACCTGGTCACCAAGGCGATTGGACGAGGAGGGCGTGACCGCATCCACCCGGCAACACGCACCTTTCAGGCGCTACGGATCGCGGTGAACGACGAGCTTGAGCAACTAACAAGCGTCTTACCCCAGGCGGTGGCGTTGCTCCGCTCGGGAGGACGACTGGCAGTAATCAGTTTTCATTCGTTAGAAGATCGCATTGTCAAGCAATTTTTTCGTGATGAATCAGGCTATGGCGGCAGTATGAATGAGCGAACACCGCATCTACGCATCATCACTCGCAAGCCGATCATTGCTGGCCCCGATGAATGTGACGTGAATCCGCGTGCGCGTAGTGCAAAATTGCGGGTTGCCGAGAAACTATAGGTCGTGTCGTAGTTAACTCTGTGCTGAAGGGAACGCCACAATGGCTATCAATTCGCAACGCATCTCGCTCATCGAAGGTGCTCGAGCACGGCGGATGGCCCTGCCTCGCTACCTACGCATTGATGGTAGCCGTTACCTGCTGGGGCTGGTGCTTATTTTGAGCCTGATGAGCCTCATTGTCCTTGTCCAGACCGGGGTTGTCGCAACCAAAGGGTACGCCCTCGCGGGTCTCGAAGCCGAGAAGGTGACCTTGCTGCGTGAGCGAAGCCTCTTGCAAGAGCGCCAGGCGCGTGCGCAGTCACTGGATCGGATTCGTCGGCGCGCCGAGCAGCTTGGCATGCAGCCAGTTACGGCTGATCAGGTGCGCTATGTTGATCTGATGATCAAGCCAGCGAACGTTCCGCTAGCGCCAGAACTTTCTGGTGCCACGATGGAAGAGCGCCAACCGTGAGGATTGAGGAGCAGAAGCGCTAGCTATGGCAACCCGCACGACAACTCGTCTTGGCACCCGCCCTCCGGCATCAGCCGCGCCCAGCAGGGTGCGGCTCCCGCGCTGGCGGATTAATTTTTTGCTGCTCTTTGCGGTCATCCTCGTTGGGCGCATCTTTTTGCGCCTCGGCGAATTGCAGGTCGTGCGCCATGAAGAATTGAGCACGAAGGCGCGGGGCGAGATCGAGCAAGAGATCGCCCTGCTGCCCACCCGCGGTCTGATTACTGATCATGCCGGCAATGTGCTGGCGATGGATGTTGAACGCGAGAGTCTCTGGGTTGTACCAGCGCACATCAATCAAGAACGTGCGACACGCCTGGCGATCACGCTGTCGGCACTGATTGGCAAAGAGCCCCAGAGCATCCTCGTGGCGCTCGGTGATACCCGCTTCTACTGGCTCCCCATTGCCCGCTGGCTTGAACCGGAGGTAGCAGCGCAAATCGAGGCGCTGAACGAGCCGGGGCTGCGGCTGATCCACGAACCGCGGCGCATCTATCCGCAAAATTCCTTTGCGGCGCAGCTTATTGGGGCGGTCAACCATAATGGTGATGGTATCAGTGGGATAGAGGGCTTCTTCAATCCTCAACTCGAGGGGGTTGCCGGCTCGATTGAGGGCGAATTTGGCCCCGGCCAGCAACTGATCGCAATTGCCGAGAGCCGCACCGTCTCGCCCCGCAATGGGATCAATATCCAGACCACGATTGACCCGTTGATTCAATATGTGATCGAACATGAACTCAAAGAGGCGGTGGAACGCCACAACGCCGATGGTGGCTCGATCATCGTGATGGATCCGCGTACCGGAGCGATTCGGGGCATGGCGTCGTGGCCGCCCTTTGATCCGAATCGGTATACCGAGTATCCCGAAGAGGTCTATGCCCGCAACCCGGCGATCAGCAACCTCTACGAGCCAGGTAGTACGTTCAAGATGGTGACGGTGGCCGCCGGATTGCAGAGTCGTTCGTTTACCGCCGATACGCTGGTGAATGATACCGGCGTCATCTTTCGCTATGATCAGATGCTGCGGAACTGGAATGCCGGGGCCAATGGGATGCTCGACTCGGCTGGCGTGCTCTATTACTCAAGCAATGTTGGTGCCATCCAACTCAACGAGTTGACGGGGCCAGAAAACTTCTATCGCAGCCTTGATGCGTTTGGGTTTGGCCGGGCAACGGGGATTGAACTCGGCGGCGAAGAAGTTGGGCTTGTGCATGGGCCGGGCAGCCCATTCTATAACGATCTCTCATTTTTGATCAATGCGTACGGGCAGAGCATTTCGGTAACACCGCTCCAGATGGTGCAGGCGGCAGCAGCGATCGCTAATGATGGCGTAATGATGAAGCCGTATATTATTGAGAGAACATGTGATTATGAAGGTGAAAATTGCACCGACACCAATCCTGTCATAGCCGGTGAGCCAGTTGAGCCTGGCGTAGCGTGGACCGTACGGCGCATGATGGTCAAGTCAGCCAATCACTATGCCCCGGTCGTCTGGGGGCCCCGGATCGGGAACTGGTCAGATCAGTGGCTCGTCCCGGGCTACGAGATCGGAGCCAAGACCGGAACGTCCAGCATTCCGCTCCCTGGCGGCGGGTACGATCCCAGTTATACGATTGGTTCGGTACTCGGGTTTGCGCCCGCAGAAGATGCTCATTTTGCCGTGCTGGTCAAAATTGACCGGCCCAAAGACGATATCTGGGGTGTGGGCACGGCGATTCCGGTCTTTTACAACGTCATGAAAGAATTGCTGCAATACGAACGCATCCCACCCGATCCGGCGCTCTTTAGTCCAGGGCAACGCTAGGTGCGATGGCGCTATCAGCTACCTATCATTGCACGCAGGTATGAGCTATGCTCAAAACGAAAGAGGGAGGTGCTATAATTGCCCGCAGTAGCCCCTGAGCAAACAGGGAATTCTGGAGGGCATCGTGCTGCAATTAGAAGATGTACTGTATGGTGTGCAGCCAGCGTGGTCACGGAGCATGCCGCACCTGCCGCACCAATGGCAGGGTCTGGCACTCGGCAAGGTGGTCACTGACTCACGCGAGGTGGGGCCAGGTGAGCTCTTTCTGGCGCTGAGTGGCGAGCGTACCGACGGACACAATTATCTGGTCGATGTTATGAAACGGGGCGCACGCGGGGCACTCGTCACGCGGGCGGCGGTTGAAGCGCGGAGCGAACGCTTACGCACAAGCGAGCGTCCCTGGGTCGTGGTTGATCCAGTCTCGGGGGCCGGGCTTGCCGAAGCTCCACCCGATGCGTTTCTGTTCATCGCCGTAGACGACCCGCTGATGGCGATCCAGCGGCTGGCCGTCTACCATCGTAGAAAGTTCACGCCGACCGTTGTTGGTATCACCGGCAGCGTGGGCAAGACTTCGACCAAAGAAGTCACGGCAGCCATCCTGGCGCGCCAATTCCGAACCTTAAAAAGTCAACGTAGTTTTAATAGCGAGGCAACGCTCCCGACGACCCTGCTTCAGTTGACCGCTGACCACGAGGTTGCGGTGCTGGAGATGGGGATGTGGGCGCCGGGTGAGATTCGGTTTTTGGCCGAACTAGCCCGGCCCCACGTCGGGATTGTGACCAATGTCGGGCCGTCGCACCTTGAGCGACTGGGAAGTATCGAGGCAATTGCCCACGCGAAAGCCGAGTTGCCCGAGGCTTTGCCTGCCGATGGATGGTGTCTGCTCAATGTTGATGATCCCCGGGTAGCGGCAATGGCCGAGCGAACCGCAGCGCGGGTTTTCCGCTTTGGCTGTGCCCCTGAAGCTGATCTGCGGGCTACGCAGCTAGAGAGTTTTGGCTTTGCTGGCCTTGGCTTTGTTGTCACAACCGCCACTGATGCCGTACAAATACGGCTGCCCTTGCTCGGCAGACATAACGTGTATACAGCCCTGGCAGCCATCAGTACAGGCCTCGTTCTTGGGATGGAATGGCCCGCAATAATAGCGGGCCTGCAAGCTTCAGGCAGTCAGAGTCGCGTGAACATCATCAAGACACGCCATGAAGTAACGCTCATTGATGATGCCTACAACGCAGCACCAGCTTCAACATGTTCCGCCCTTGCCTTGCTAGCCGAAGCCCCAGGGCGCCGGATAGCCGTGCTTGGCGATATGCTCGAACTGGGGAGCGTTGAGCAAGCCAGCCACCATGAGGTTGGCAGACAAGCGGCTGAGATCGTCACCACCCTGGTTGCGGTTGGGCCACGTGCACACTGGTACGCCGAAGGAGCAAGGCAGGCTGGCATGCCGATCAATCAGATTCATTGCTGCGCAACCAATGTCGAAGCGGTTGCCCTACTCACCACAAGCTTGCACGCTGGCGATTATGTCTTGATCAAAGGATCGCGCGGTATGGAGATGGAGCAGATCGTTGCAGCACTACAACGTTATCTGGAGGAGGAATAAACCTTGGATGTCCTACGCGCGGTTCTCGTGCAAGATATGGCTCGAGCCTTGTTGTTGGCAGCCGCAGCCTTTGTGCTGACGCTGTTTGTTGGGGCCTGGTGGGTGCGTTTTGCCCGCCGACATAAACTTGGCAAACAGATCCGTCTTGATGGCCCGCAGAGCCATTTGACGAAGATGGGCACCCCGACGATGGGTGGGGTGATGATTGTGGGTACGGTGGTCGTCTTGACCGCCCTGGTCAATGTGGTGGATCGCTGGTCAATCTTGCTGCCCCTTGCGGTACTTGTAAGCTTTGCCGTCCTGGGTGGCGTTGATGACTGGATGACGCTGACTGGCTCGAAGTCAAAAACCTACGGCTTTACCGTGCGCTACAAGTTCTGGCTGATGATCCTGGTGGCCTTGGTCGCCAGCCTCGCCCTCTATCTGCCGCCACCATTTGGCCTCGATCACGAGGGCTTGGTGCAGATACCGTTTGTCGGGCAACGCGATATCGGCCTTTTTTTCATTCCGATTGCGACCCTGATCATTGTGGGCACGGCCAATGCGGTAAACCTGACCGATGGGCTCGATAGTCTGGCTGGTTGGAATCTGACGCTCGCCTTTGCAGCATATGGGGTGATGACCTTCCTGGCCGAGCCGCAGTTGATCAATCTGATGGGCTTTTGTTTTACCCTGGTCGGGGCGTGTGCCGCCTTTCTCTGGTTTAATGCGCATCCCGCGCAGGTCTTTATGGGCGATCTCGGATCGCTTGCCCTCGGGGCAACCCTGGCTGTGGTGGCCTTGCAATCGCAGCAGTGGTTATTGCTGCCGGTCGTCGGCATTGTGTTCGTCGTTGAAGCACTTTCGGTCATTATTCAAACAGGCTACTTCAAGTGGACAAAGTGGCGCTTTGGCGAAGGTCGTCGCGTCTTCCGCATGGCCCCGCTGCATCACCATTTTGAATTGCTCGGATGGAGTCAGGTGCAGGTAACGCAGCGTTTTGTGCTCATTGGCACCGTTGCGGCCATGGTTGGCATTTCGCTGGCCTTGATCTTCACCGCTCCAAGTACACCCATCCGCGCCGAACTGCCCCCAGCTTCGCAGGTTGTTGAAGGTCAACCATAGTATGCAATGGTCAGATAAACATGTGTTGGTGATGGGGTTGGGGGTTCACGGTGGCGGGCTTGGCGTGGCACGCTGGTTGCTTGCCCAGGGTGCACAGGTTACCGTGACCGATCTCGCCGAACGCGAACTGCTCGCTGGCTCACTTGAGGCGCTTGATGCGGCAGCCTCAGCGCTAGGAACTAGCGTCCACTATACGCTTGGCCGTCACGAGGAGGCCGACCTCGCGGCGGCTGATCTGGTGGTTGTCAATCCAGCGGTGCGGCCTGACTCGCCCTGGCTCGCTCGGGCTGCCGAACTCGGGGTACCGGTCGAGACCGAAATGACGATCTTTTTGCGTACCTACCGCGGGCCGGTGCTGGGCGTTACCGGCACCAAAGGCAAGACGACCACGGCACTGATGATGACCGCCATGCTGCGCGAACGCTACCCTGCCACCCTTGCGGCAGGCAATCTGCGGGTCTCGGCCCTGGAAGCGATCGAGCACCTGCCCGAAGGCACGCCGGTCGTGCTCGAATTGTCGAGTTTCCAACTCGAGCGGATGGGGGCAGTCGGGCTGAGTCCCCAGTATAGCCTGCTCACCAATTTCTCGGGCGATCACCTCAACTGGCATGGCACCCTTGAGGCGTACGCAGCGGCCAAGCGTCAAATCTACTGGCACCAACAGGCTGATGGAGCCGTCGTGTTGAATGGGGCCGATGACGGTTCGGTCGACTACTATACGCTCTTTGATGAACAGGGCGCACGGCGCGGTGGTCAGGCTATCTGGGTTGGGGCGGGGCCACACTGGTCACGCGTACGCAGTCATTACCCGCAACCATCTGTTCGTGATGTCTCAACCCGCGTTGAGCTACGGCACGACGAGGTGATCTGGTATGACCCCGGGGGCAGGAGCGGCCCGGCCACCCCGGTTGAGGGCGAACTTCTCTTCCGGCGCTCTGATCTACGGGTACCGGGCTGGCACAATCTCGCCAATGCCATGCAGGCAGCGGCCCTGGCTCGCGCCTTTGGCCTCGCTAGCGCCGCCATCCAGCACGCTCTCCAGCATTTTACTGGTGTTGAACATCGCCTCGAACTGGTACGTGAGCTTGACGGCGTACATTATGTCAATGACACCACAGCAACCAATCCGGCGGCAACCATTGCAGCCCTAGAGGCATTGACAACGCCGCTGGTACTGATTGCCGGGGGTGCCGACAAAGCCCTAGAGTTTACCAGCCTGGGGGCGGCGATTGCGCAGCGGGTCAAGGCCCTGATCTTGCTCGAAGGGACAGCGACCACACGACTCGCTGGCACCGTGGCCCTTCACCGTCGCGACCTGCCCGTTAACGGCCCATTCCTCGATCTCGGCACAGCGCTAAACAGGGCACGCGAAGTTGCCGAACCAGGTGATACGGTGCTGCTTTCGCCGGGATGTGCGAGTTTTGGCATGTTTCGGAACGAATTCCACCGGGGCGACATGTTTCGACAGCACGTGGCCGCGCTGACGTCACAGCAAGAAGCTGATCCGCCTGAACAGACCCGAGCAGACGCATAACTACTTATGAAACTTGAGCACGACAGGAACGGCATGATTGACAGGATTGGCCTGCACCAGTTGCACAACGACCCTTCGCCCTCACCACCTCCCGATGCGTCATCAGGCCAGATGACCGATACGGGATCAGGTGAACGCCCCAGAGTGATTGCCGTCTGGATTATTCTGGCGGCGATTATTGTGAGCTATATCCTGAGTAGTCTGTTGAGTGGCAGCCTGTTTCAACCAAGTTTACGGGCACTCTTGGTGCTCGGGGCCAAAGAGAATAGCTTGATTGACCAGGGCCAGTACTGGCGGCTCTTGACCGCGACCTTTCTCCATGGCAACCTTGTCCATATCTTTTTCAACAGTTTCGCCCTCTATGCCCTCGGGCCCGAGAGTGAGCGCATCTATGGCACCGCACGCTTTCTCGCGCTCTATTTCATTGCGGGCATCGGAGGAAGCGTCGCCTCGTACCTAATGTCACCCGTGCCATCAGTCGGGGCAAGTGGGGCTATCTTCGGGTTGATCGGTGGGCTTGGGATCTTCTTCTACCTCAACCGTCAGATTCTGGGTGCCTGGGGGCGCGCACAGGTGCAGAGTATGGCGGCCATTGCCGGCATCAACCTCGTGATTGGCTTTTCGGCACCAGGTGTGATTGACAACTGGGGCCATCTGGGAGGCCTGATGGCTGGCCTTGCCGTCGGGTTTGCCCTCGCACCACGTCTGACGGTCAATCAGACCTGGTTTCCGCCAACGCTTGTGCGTCAGTTTGAAAGCTGGGGCTGGGGCATGGCCGTTGCCGTCTTTGCCGTGTTGAGTGCCCTAGCTGTCGTCCTTCCCGGAGCCAGTTAAAGCCAGGGAAGGTTTGAGAAAGGAAAAAGCGCGTGACCGATCGCAGCACAAAGCCGGACTATGTCCTCTTGGCGACCGTCGGCTCGCTGGTAGCCTTCGGTCTCGTGATGGTCTATAGTGCCAGCTTCATCGAGGCGTTTGTCATCCACAAAAACCAGTATTTCTACCTCTTACGACAGTTGGTCGGGGCAGTCATCGGGACGGTGGGCTTGCTCATCGTGATGCGGATCGACTATAAAGTCTGGCGGAAATACTCGGTTCACATCATGGGGATCTGCCTGCTCTTGCTCTTCCTGGTGCTGATTTTGCCGGCTTCGATGGCCGAAGTCAACGGATCACGTTCGTGGATCCGCTTTGGCGAAGGAGGGGTCTTCGGTCTCTTTAGCATTCAGCCAGCCGAACTCGCGAAACTAGCCATCATCATCTACTTTGCCGACTGGCTCTCTCGCCGGGGGGAGCATGTCGGCAACGTAACCTATGGTCTCATCCCATTCAGTGTCATGCTCGGGCTTGTCTGTGGCCTAGTGATGCTTCAACCTGACCTGGGTACGGCGGTTATTCTGGTACTGATTGGCGGCGCAGTCTATTTTGCTGCGGGGGCCAATCTCTGGCACCTGGCGGGAGCCATCGGAACAGGAGTTCTAGCCTTCTGGATGTTGGTAGGTGTGATGGGCATACGCAATTACCGCATTCTGGCCTATCTGGATCCGTGGAAATACTACGACTCGTTCGGGTTTCAGCCGATCCACGCGATGTACGCGCTAGGCAACGGCGGCATCTTTGGGCTCGGCCTGGGCCAGGGACGACAGAAGTTTCAGTGGTTGCCCCAAGCCCACACCGACACAATTTTTGCCATTATCGGCGAAGAACTGGGGCTGATTGGCACGACGGCCATTCTGATCGCCTTTGCGATGATTGCGTACCGAGGCTATCGCATTGCTGGGCGTGCCCCTGATCCATTTGCCGCCCTGGTAGCCGTAGGCATTACCAGTTGGATCGTTATTCAAGCGATGGTCAACCTTGGCGTCACCACATCGCTCTTGCCCTTTACCGGATTGACCTTACCGTTTCTTTCGTATGGCAGTACGTCGCTTTACACAACCATGATCGGCGTAGGCATTTTGCTCAACATTTCCAAACATATGGTTGCACGACAGGCTCAGGAGAGTAGTGATGGCCCGTTCACCCGCCGTGGCTCCGCCTTGCGCTTCCTCGACCATCTTACTGTGTGGCGGGGGAACGGGCGGGCACGTCTATCCGGCGCTAGCAGTAGCCGTAGCGCTCGACGACGGTAAAAAAACCGTCAACCCCGGGCAAGCCCCTGTCTCGCTCGTCTATGTGGGAAGCGAAGGTGGTATGGAGGAGCGTATTGTCGCACGAGAAAGTCAATTACCGTTTCGGGCCTTGCCCGCCGCAGCGCTACGCGGGCGCAACCCGGTGGCGCTGATGCGTGGGCTAGCCACAATGGTAGCAGGCACCCGCATGGCCCGGCGGTTGCTCACCGCGCTTCAGCCACGTGCGATCCTGGGGACAGGAGGGTATGTCTGTGTACCGCTCTTTCTTGCTGCACGCAGCAAGGGGGTACCAACGATGATTTACCTGCCCGATGTGGTGCCTGGTCTGGCGGTAAAGATGCTGTCACGTATCGCGACGCTCACCGCTGTCAACGTCGAAGATGCCCTGCCGCGGCTTGGGTTGCAGCGCAACGACGCACGCGCACTCGTGACTGGCTACCCTGTCCGTAGCGAATTATTTGGGCAAGATCGGCCCACCTGCGTCAGCCGCTTTGCACTTGATCCAGCGCTGCCCGTCGTGTTAGTCTATGGAGGAAGCCGCGGCGCACGGAGCATTAACCGGGCGATTGCAGCGCTCTTGCGAGCACTGCTCGAACGGTGCCAGCTGATCCATGTCTGCGGGCGCGAAGGCGATGAAGCATGGCTGAAAGAGGCTGCGGCGGCCTTGCCTGAAACCCTGCAAGCCCGCTACCGTCTCTACCCTTATCTCGAAGCAAAGACCGATGGCGCATCCCAACCATCAATGACCGCAGCCTTTGGCGCGGCTGACCTGAGCATCTGTCGGAGTGGCGCGTCGACCCTGGCTGAACTGCCCGCAGCAGCCCTGCCAGCCATCCTTGTGCCGTATCCGTATGTGCATCAGGATGAGAATGCTGATTACCTGGTGGAGCGTGGTGCGGCGGTCAAAGTGGCTGATGCAGCCTTGCTGGGGTCGCATCAACCAGAAGCGGGGCCACTCTTTGCTGCTATCACCCGGCTGTTAGACAACCCACTTGAACGTCAACGTATGGTCGAGCAGAGTCGGGCTCTGGCTCGTCCAGATGCGGCACGCCACCTGGCTGAAGCAGTGCTCAGCCTGGCCGCAAGGAGTTGTAGCTGATGAGTAACGCGACGGCTGCACACCCGCTCTTGTTTGAAATTTCACTGCTCCCTCTCGCCCAGACGACCTTTCAGGTCGATCTGGATAGTGCGCGTCTCCTGTTGATCCTGCTCGCCTTGGGGGGGTACTGGGGGTTTCAGCAGGGCTTTCGGAATATGATTACGATCGCCCTGTGGACGATTATTGCCTATCTCACAACGGTGCAGGGTGGCAATATTGTGGTTGAAATTCTCAACCGTTTCTGGGTCAACGGACCACGACTCGCCGCTTTTGCCCTGGGACGTCCGGTGAGCGAGGCTCCGGCGCTGGATCCCCTGATCGCGACCGATTTTCAGGTTCCGCTCTTTTTTCGCATGGTGATGTTTGCGGTGCTTGTCCTGCTCGGTTTTTTCTTTGATCGCTCGGCAACCTGGCGCGGGGCACCAAAAGAGCCACTGGCCAAGCCACTCGGTTTTTTTGCCGGGGTGCTTGTGCTGCAACTGTGGGCCAACGCGGCAGTTGTGTTCTGGGAAACCTTTCAGGAGCAGGGAGGAACGTTTGGTGGACCGCTGGCCCAGGTGCTCAATACGTTACCCAATGTCAGCAACTTTTTGACTTCGCTGATTGTCATCTTTTTCCTGGTACTCATGGTGTTGATTGTCTTCAATTTCCCGAAAGTCTGGAAGGGCGATGCGGGCGGCGGCGGCGGCGGCGGCGGCGGCGGGAAGAGATAGCATATGCATTATCATCTGGTAGGAATTGCGGGGACAGGCTTCAGTGCCATTGCCAATCTATTGCTCGATCAGGGTCACACGGTGAGTGGCTCGGATCGCGTTGCCAATCGTCAGACAGCGGCGCTGATCGAACGAGGCGCGACAATCTACCTGGGCCATAGCCCGGCATATGTGCGAGGGGTCGATGCACTTGTGGCAACCGCAGCCGTGACGGCTGACCATTGTGAGCTTGAGGCGGCACGGGCAGCGGGCATTCCCGTGTTGAGCCGGGCTGACTTGTGGCGCGACTGGTCGGCCCAACGGCGTGTGATCGCCATCGCCGGGACGCACGGCAAAACAACGACGAGTGCCATGGTCGCCGTAGCCCTCAGAGCCGCCGGGGTGCCTGCGGGGTATCTGATCGGGGCGGAAGTGCCTGAGCTTGGCGGCAATGCAGCGTGGGGCGACCCTGAAACCCCTCTGGTGATCGAAGCCGATGAGTATGCCCAGGTGTTTCTCGCACTGAGCCCGGACGTGGCCGTGATCACGAACGTCGAATGGGATCACCCCGACTGTTACCCCGATGCCTCCGCCTATCACGAGACTTTTGCTCAGTTTGCGGCGGCGGTCGCCAAACCGCAGCGCGTCATTCTCTGTGGTGATGATCAGGGGGCGATGAGCCTCGGGTTGCACGAAGCCGCGCTGTATGGCATCGAAGAACGGCTCGCAACTGATCCAGTCTCGTGTCGCCTAGCCCCCTTTGATTGGACCGCAAGCGGGGTACAGACAAAGCAAGGCGGCGGCGTCACGTTTGATCTTTGGCGCTACGATCGACGCCGCATGGCCCAGCGACGCCTCGGCACCCAGAACTTGCGGCTTTCGGGGGTGCATAATGTGCGCAATGCCCTGGCTGCACTGGCAGTTGTTGCCATGCTCGAGGGCGATCTAGCGGCAGCATCGGCTGCGCTCGCGAACTTTGGTGGTGCGCTGCGCCGGTTTGAGCAGAAGGGTGAAGCGTGCGGTGTCCTGGTGATTGACGATTATGCCCACCATCCCACGGCAGTAGAGGCCACGCTATCCACAGCGCGGGCTGCCTATCCGGGACGACGCCTGATCGCCTATCTGCAGCCACACACGTTTAGCCGCACAACAGCGCTGAGCAGTGTGTGGACAACAGCATGTGCGGCAGCTGATATCGTCCTGGTGGGCGATGTCTATGCGGCACGTGAAGCTGGTGACGCGACCGCTGCGTCACAAGCACTGGCAGCACAGATGGCCGCAACAGGCCTTGATGTGCGCCCGGTCGGTTCACTTGAACAGGCCCTTGAGCACCTCGGTGCGCTGGTACAGCCTGACGATCTGGTTGTGACAATGGGGGCTGGTGATAGTTCACTTCTCGGCATACGCCTGCTCGAAAGGTTACGCCACCAGGAAGTTGAGTAGGGGAACATGGGAACTATGCAGGTACCGTCGGGCGTACGTGAAGCTGAACCAATGCAACGTCACACTTCGTGGCGTACGGGTGGGCTTGCCCGTTTTTATGCCGAGCCAACCAGTATGCACGAGGCCCAGGCCCTGGCAGCGTGGGCACATGAGATGGAGATGCCACTGATCTGGGTCGGACGCGGCACCAATCTGCTTGTCCGCGAGGCGGGCTTTGCCGGGTTGATCGCGACCTATCGTGGTCAGGCCTGGGAGCTTGAAGAAAAGCCTGATGACGATCTCGTTCATCTGCGGATCGAGGCTGGAGCAACGATGACGAGCCTAGTACGCCGCGTTGCCGCGTTGGGTCTGGCCGGGCTCGAATGGGCGGAAGGCTTACCTGGCACCGTGGGTGGGGCCGTGGTTGGCAATGCCGGGTGTTATGGCGGTGATATGGCCGGGTGTCTGGTCAGCGCGGAAGTGCTCGGCAAAGCGCTTGAGGTCTGGCCGGTTGAGCAGATGGGCTACGGCTACCGAACGAGTGTCTTGAAGCGCGGCGAGGCGACAAGCGATGCGGTAAGCCGCACCCAGGCCGAACTTGGTTCACATGAGTGGTGGCCGCAGCCTCCACTGGTGGTAGCCGCAACGTTTCGCCTCTTGCGGAGTGATCCGGCTTCACTGCACAGCCGCATGGCCTCCATCGCGATGCAGCGCAAGGCACGCACGCCAGCGGGCAGTTCTTGTGGCAGTGTCTTCAAGAACCCGCCTGGCGATAGTGCCGGTCGCCTGATTGAACAGGTCGGACTGAAAGGCTTTATGCTTGGGGGGGCCATTGTCAGCCCGCTGCACGCCAACTATATCATCAACACCGGTAAAGCGACCGCGACCGACATTCTCAACCTGATTCGCCATGTGCAACAAGAGGTTGAACAACAGACCGGGATCATGCTCGAACTGGAGGTACGGATCATATGAAGACGCGACGAACGGTAGCCGTGCTCTTTGGCGGTCAGAGTGGCGAGCATGAAGTATCACTGGTCTCGGCCCATGCCGTGATGAAGGCGCTCGACCGGGAGAAATACGACGTGTTGTCAATTGGCATCGGCAAAGACGGGCGCTGGCTTTCCGGGCCGGGGGTGCTCGCCGCGCTGGTCGCGGAAGCTAATCCCATTATGTTACCGACGAGTTTTACGAATGCACAAGAGAGCGAAGTAACGCCAGGGCCAGTTGCGCACCTGACCTCAATGATCCCGGATACCGGGAGGCCGAGTGTGGCGCGCCTCTTGCCGCCAGGGATTGATGTAGTCTTTC
The DNA here is from genome assembly GCF_004138165.1 of Candidatus Chloroploca sp. Khr17. Lineage (GTDB taxonomy): Bacteria > Chloroflexota > Chloroflexia > Chloroflexales > Chloroflexaceae > Chloroploca. Next base: position 13,616 of record NZ_RYFF01000010.1, on the reverse strand, counting down.
CAGTCTTGCACGGGCCAAAAGGCGAAGACGGCACCATTCAGGGCTTGCTGGAACTGGCGGCCTTGCCCTATGTCGGTTGTGGCGTGGCCGCAAGTGCCGTCGGGATGGACAAAGCCTTGATGAAAGCCGCGTTTGCCGCTGCTGACTTGCCTTTGCTGCCTTGGTTACTAGTACGGCGGCGTGACTTCGCACGTGCGCCGAGCGAAGTCTGCGAGCGCATTGAAGCCGCGCTGCACTATCCGGTCTTTGTCAAACCGGCCAATATGGGCAGTAGTGTCGGAGTGAGCAAAGCAACGAACCGGGCAAGTCTACGAACGGCGCTGGCCGAAGCAGGGCGCTATGACCGACGCATCGTGGTGGAACAAGGGATTGCCGCCCGCGAAATCGAGGTAAGTATTCTTGGGAACGAAGACCCGCTTGCCAGCACGCCAGGTGAAATTGTCCCTTCAGGCGAGTGGTACGACTACGAGGCCAAATATATTGATGATGCGTCCAAAACGTATATCCCGGCCCCCATCGACCATGCCGAGACGGCACGGGTTCAAGAACTGGCCATCAAAGCCTTTCAGGCGCTTGACGGTGCGGGGTTGGCACGGGTCGACTTCTTGCTCGATAAGCAGAGCGGCGAATTATGGTTGAACGAAGTCAATACGATGCCAGGTTTTACCCCGATCAGTATGTACGCCAAAATGTGGTCGGCGGATGGGCTAGCGTATCCAACCTTGCTTGACCGGCTGATTGAACTGGCGTTAAGCCGGACAAAGGAGTAGCCTTTATGTCGCGAGAGATGGCAACCCGACGTCGTCGTCCCGCTCAACCGGTGCCAGGCCAGCAGGCTACACCGGGGCCGTGGCGTTCGTTACTCACCTGGGTAACGAGCGGGCGCATCGTGGGACTGCTGCTCTTCGTGGCTGCGACCGGGGGGCTCGGGTATGCCTTTACCGATGCCAGGTTCAGCGTGCAACAGATCAAGGTAGAAGGCTACCAAGCGCTTGACGCCGAAACGATTGCCGAACTGGCAGGTATTCGTGGGCATTCGATCTGGTTTGTTGACCAACAGGGTGCCCTGGCCCGCCTCAAAGAGAATGCCTATATCGCCTCGGCCTCACTGACGATAGCCCTTCCTGATCAGGCAACGATCCAGATCATCGAACGCCGCCCGGAAGTGCGCTGGCAAGCAGGCGGGGTCCAGTATCTGGTTGATGCGAGTGGCAAAGTGCTTGATGCTGCGCAGGAACCGGCAGAAAACGACGTTCTTGTCATTATTGACACATCGCATGCCCAACTGAGCCCGAATGAACATCTCGATCTTGATGCCATTCAACTCGCCCAGGTACTGGCCCTCCGGCTCCCCATTGAACTAGGCTTCACCCCGGCGCAGATCGGTTGGGATTATGGGTTGGGGGTGTATGTACGCACCACCATTGGGCAAACCATTGTCTTTGGGCAAAGCGAAGAGCTTGAGCGCAAGCTAGCGATCCTGACGTTGCTCCTCAATGAACAGACCGAATTTAGTTATCTTGATCTCCGTCCTGCAACACCATTTTACCAGTACCGCCCCGAGATGCTCCAAGCACCAGCAACGGGCGCACCAGAGCCATAGCATACGTGAAAGCGTCAGTTCATCTGGAATCCTGAGCGCACATATGAAACGAAGCGTTCGATTGGAAGGAAGTTACAACACCCTTTTTGCTGGTTGTTTGCGAGCCAACGAGCGAAAAGACAGAGGCATCTATGCAGCGAACCATTGTCGGAATTGATGTCGGCACAACCAAAGTCTGTACCATTGTGGCCCAGGTAGCCGATGGCGGGCGTCTGAATATTCTGGGTGTTGGCGTAATGCCCAGCAAAGGGCTCGACAAGGGTGTCGTGGTCAACATTGACGATGCCGTCAACGCGATCACGGCCAGTGTCGAGAAAGCCGAGCGGCTGAGTGGCTATCGGATTGGAACGGCTTTTGTCGGAGTCAGTGGGCGGCATATTTCGTCCCTCAACAGCCGGGGCGTCGTAGCCGTGCAGCGCCCCGATCACGAAATCACCCGCAACGATGTCGCACGGGCCGTTGAATCAGCCCAGGCGGTCGCGATCCCAACCCAGCGCGAGATTATTCATGTCATTCCGCGGGCGTATGTGCTGGATGGACACGAAGGGATTCGTGACCCGATCGGGATGAGTGGCTTCCGCCTTGAAGTGGAAACGCATATCGTTACCGGCGAAATGATGGCGATCCAAAACCTGATCAAGAGTGTTCAGCGAACCGGGGTTGAAATAGATGATCTCGTTTTGCAACCGCTGGCCTCGGGTGAAGCAGTGCTGACCGATGAAGACAAAGATCGTGGCGTCATGCTCGTTGACATTGGAGGAGGAACAACTGATGTTGCCATCTTTGTGCAGGGCGGGGTCTGGCATACCAGTGTCATTTCAGTTGGGGGCAATCATTTCACCAACGACCTGACCTATGTCTTGCACACGCCGCACAATACCGCTGAATATCTGAAGTTGCGCTATGGCAGTGCCATTGCCGGTGAAGCGCCCGCAGCGGGTGATGAACAGGATCAGATCGAGATCGAGACCTTGACGGTCGGCGAGCAGCAGAAAATTAGCCGCCACTTGCTCAATCAGATTCTTCAGGCCCGAGCCGAGCAGGTGGTGGAGTTGATATATAACGAGATCCGGCGGAGCGGCTACGAAGGAATGCTGCCAGCAGGGATTGTCTTGACCGGAGGTGCGGCCCAACTGGGCCAATTCGATGAACTGATGCGCGAAATGCTGGGCATGCCCGTCCGCATCGGGACACCAACCGACCTCAGTGGGCTCGCCGACTCACTCGACAGCCCCTCATATGCCACCGGGGTGGGTCTGTTACGCTGGGGCGCACGTCATGGGCTAGGGATGTTGGGTCCAACCCATCGTTCAGAAGAACGCCAGGGATGGGGCAATGTCTACGAGCGCTTCAAGGGTTGGATGCGGGAATTTCTACCATAAAGAATGCAATAATGGGGAGGGGAGCTATGGTTGATCGTACCAGTGGGGGCTTTAGCTACGAGGATTTTGCCCAGATCAAGGTCGTAGGCGTCGGTGGTGGTGGTTCGAATGCGATTGATCGGATGATTGCCGACGGCGTGCAGGGAGTTGAGTTCATGACGGTCAACACCGACGTCCAGGCGTTGATGCACTCGCTCGCCCCCGTGCGGATTCGGATTGGTGACAAATTGACCAGGGGTCTCGGGAGTGGTGGCAACCCAGTCATCGGGCAGAAAGCTGCGGAAGAGAACCAGGAAGATGTCTACGAGCAACTCAAAGGGGCCGATATGGTCTTTGTTGCGGCAGGCATGGGTGGTGGCACAGGAACGGGCGCATCGCCGATTATTGCGGGCATCGCCCACGATCTTGGGGCCTTGACGGTGGGTGTTGTGACGCGTCCATTTACCTTTGAGGGGAACCACCGGCGGAAGATCGGTGAAGCAGGGATTGACCAGTTGCGTCCAGTAGTTGACACGTTGATTGTCATCCCCAACGACCGCCTGTTGCAGACCGCGAGCAAGAATACCACCTTTACGCAGGCGTTCCAGATGGCCGACAATGTGCTGCGCCAGGGTATTCAGGGCATCAGCGACTTGATTACCCAGCGCGGGTTGATCAACGTCGACTTTGCCGACGTCAAGACCATCATGGCGCAGCAGGGTTCAGCGCTGATGGCAATGGGTTTTGGCAAAGGTGATAGCCGGATGGTTGATGCCGTCAATATGGCGATTGCCAGCCCGCTGCTTGAAGTCAGCATTGATGGGGCCAAAGGTGTGCTCTTCAATGTCACAGGTGGCGAAGATCTGGGCATTCTCGAGGTCTACGAGGCGGCAGACATTGTCGCCAAGCAAGTTGATCCCGAGGCCAATATCATTGTTGGTGCCGTCATCGATCCAGCCTACTCACCTGGCGAAGTGAAGGTCACGCTGATTGCAACCGGCTTTGATCTAAACAAGCCCAACGTACAGCGTACCCGTTCGTACCCTGGGGCCACAACGAATCCGAATGCGGCTCAGCAGCAGCCACAGCAGCGCCCGACCCAACCGGCCCCGGCCCAGCAGCAGCCACAACAGCCACGGGTGGCCCCCAACTTCACGAATAGTGAAGACCTGGATATTCCGCCCTTCCTGCGCAACCGCAACCGCAACCGCTAAGCGCATCACTCCCTCCCCAGAGTGATGCGTGGGGTACTGCGACGCACATGAACGTTAGGGCTGACGCCCTAACGTTCATGTACTTGTGTTGGCAAAAATGCGCACTACACCATATGAGAGGTGGGATTGCGCAGCAAAGCTGCGCAATCCCACCTCTCATGCATTCCTCATCGGGCAAGATTTGCTATAATATACGTATGGCAAAGATTATGGTTGCGATGAGTGGTGGCGTTGATAGCTCGCTGACGGCAGCGTTGCTCCACGAACAGGGCCACGAGATCGTCGGGGTGACGATGCATCTCTGGGATGGTGACGATGAGCGCATGGCCGAGAGTCTCTGTTGTTCCCAAGAGATGACCGAGAGTGCGCGGCGCGTCTGTGCTCAGCTTGGTGTGCCCTATTATGTCTTTAACTATCAGCGTGAATTTCGACGTCACGTGATTGATTATTTCGTGCAAGCGTACACTCAGGGTTATACACCAAACCCGTGTCTCGAGTGTAACCGCGAGATCAAGTTCCGAGCACTACTTGACCGTGCGCATACCCTTGGTTTTACGTATGTGGCAACAGGCCACTATGCACAGCGGGTTGAGGAACAGCTTCCCGATGGGAGGCTACGCTATACGCTTGCGCGAGCGGTTGATCGCGATAAAGACCAGTCGTATATGGTCTATATGCTTGGACAGCGCGATCTGGCGCACCTCTTCTTTCCGCTTGGTGAACTGACCAAAACCGAGGTTCGTGCAATGGCGACAGCACGCGGCCTGGCGAGCGCCGACCGCCCCGAGAGCCAGGATATCTGCTTTGTCCCCAATGGGGATTATCGCAATTTGTTGCGCGACGAGGTTCCCGAGCGACTGACCCCAGGGCCAATTGTTGATCTGATGGGGCGGGAAATAGGGCAACATCAGGGTTTGCCCCTCTATACAATTGGGCAACGGCGCGGCCTGGGCCTGGGAGGCGGGCAGTTGCTCTATGTGGTCGAACTGGATGTCGCCCGTAATGCGCTGGTCGTAGGCCCACCTGAAGCGATCCTGCGGGATCGGTTTCTGGTGGATCGGCTCAATTTTGTCACCGATGTGCCCCCAACCTCCCCGTTTACCTGTCAGGTGCAGGTACGGGCACACGCCGACCCGGCCCCGGCTGAGGTTGAACTGCTTGACGATGGACGGATGGAGGTACACTTGCAAGCACCCTTGAAGGCAATCACCCCTGGACAGGCAGCCGTCTGTTATGATGGCAACCGGGTCATTGGCGGGGGCCGCATTGTACGTGCGCTGAAAGAGCCTTGCCCCGCACGTCAGGCAGAACCCGACGACAACCAGGCCGTGAGTCTGGCATGACCGGATGGGCACCGGCCACCTTGCTGATCCTGTTGCTCGCCACGGCCTGCGCAGGTCTGGCGCATGTTTTGTTGGGGAAACGCTGGCGTCAGTTGCCTGTCTTCTGGTTGACCGCCTGTGTCGGATGTCTGCTTGCTTATGGCCTCGGGTGGCGCTTCCCTCTGGATCTGCCTACTCCAGCAGGTATACCTGTGCTTGAGGCAGTGCTGCTGGCATGGATCTTGCTGATAGTTGTTTCACGTCTGAGGGTGTGATATAATCCGCAGCATTGCCGTCCCTGAACACCGCATTGGAAAGCCGCCATAAAGATCCAGGCGTCCTGTTACGTCGCTGATAGCGGAGGAGCGCTGTGTTAAAGTGGGTAGGAATTGGCTTCGGAATAATCCTGCTGGCGTTGATCGCGCTGATTGTTGGTCTGGCCCTAGCCCCAGTAGAGATTCGCCAAGCATTCCGTGATATCTTCATTGTGTTGCTTGGCCTGTTCACCCTGGTTGGGGTGATTTTGATGATCGCAGTGCTGCTCGGTTTGTTCTATATCCTCAACCGGATCGACCGCCTTGCCCGTGGTACGCTCGTGCCAAAGGTTGATGAGTCGATCGTCAAACTGAATGAAGTGCTTGATAGTACCCGCACACTGGCGAATAATGTCCGCGACTCTTCGGCAACCGTGACGGGATCCACAACCTTCGTGGCCGAACGGGTGGTTTCACCTGTGATTCGCATTGCCAGTCTTGCCACGGGTGTCCGTGCTGCGGCAACCACCCTGGCACGACGTGGTGCGCCTGAGAGCATCGCCGAACAGATGGCGTCTCAGCAAAATGGTGACCTCAATGGCACAAAGGGCGGATAGAGCCGGATGACGAAGATGGCGGCGATGAAGCAGCACGGCGAATACCCAGCAGCGCGTGTGAGGGTAGGATTGTGGTACGTGGATCATGAGCGATAAGACATTTTCATATGGCGGTCAGGCAGTGCTCGAAGGGGTCATGATGCGCGGACGGCATCTCGCCAGTGTGGCCGTGCGACGTCCCGATGGCAGTCTGGCGCTGAAGCATATCCCCTTGCCCCCGTCTGCTAGCGCAGCCTGGATGCGGTGGCCGATTATCCGTGGGTTGGTGGGGCTGCGGAGTGCCTTTCTCGTTGGGAAAGAGGCGCTCGATTTCTCGGCAGCCGTGACGAGCGAAGAGCACGAAGACGATCTGTCGCCGGTGGTGCAATGGATCATCTTGCTGGTGGCGCTCACGGTGGGTATCGGGCTGTTTGTTGTCGGGCCATCGCTTATTGCAAATTACTTCGCCCAACGTGGTGCATCAGTTCTGGTACGTGAGATCATTGAAGGGCTGATCAATCTGACGCTCGTCATTTTGTACATTTATGCCATCAGTCGGCTCTCTGATATTCAACGCGTGTTTGGCTATCATGGGGCCGAACATAAAGTAATCAATGCGTACGAAGCCGGTGTGCCACTCACGGTAGAGGCAGTGCGCCCGTTCAGTCGGATTCATCCTCGCTGTGGGACAAGTTTCCTCGTAATTGCCGCCATCATCGGGTTTGTGATCTTTCTTGCCGTCAGTGGGTTACCGCTGTTGGCACGCATCGGGGCACGGATTGTGCTCATTCCCCTGGTTGCGGCAGTCGCGTTCGAAGTGATGCGTTTTGCGGCTGCACACTACCATCGGCCCTGGGTAAGTCGCCTGCTTATGCCAGCCCTCTCAACACAATATCTGACCACACGCGAACCTGATGATGCGATGGTTGCCACCGCGATTGCAGCCCTTTTGCCAGTTCTGGCTGCCGATGGGGTAACCGTCAATGAGACGCTTGAAGCCGAACAACCACTGGCCCAGGTGGTATATTGAACCCATGATAGGCCCCTTCTGGCTCACCTCGGTCGCCTGGAACCAGACCTCGTTTGCATCACGTAGCGGCTCCGGAGGGTAGTAGTATGGCACTGGTAGGCAACCTTCGCGATTTTGGCCTCTCTGATTTTCTCTATCTGGTTGATCGTGGCTATAAAACGGGCGGGCTCCATCTTGCCTATCAGCACGAGATGGCCTTGCTCTTTTTTGAACAGGGCAAGTTGCTGCTGGCCGTGCGGCGGCCCGAGGATGTCCAGGCGGCCTTGCTGGTGCGCCTGGGTGTGTTGAGTGCAGAAGAGTTAAACCGCGCCCGTTCAGGGCTTGCGATGAGTGCCGATGGAACCACGCTTACCCAGGTCATCGTGGAAGAACAACTGGTGCCCCGTGAACGCCTACAACGGGCTTTGCAGGCATTTACGGAAGAGGCCGTCTATGGGCTGTTTGCCTGGCCTGAAGGTGAGTTTCGCTTTGAACAAAACCAGCGGCCAGCGCACGATACGCCCGTCATTCCTATGCCTATCTCGGTCGATCACCTGATTATGGAGGGTGTACGGCGGATTGATGAATGGGGCCGCATTAAAGACCGCATTCCTTCGACCGATATGGTGGCACGTTTCCTCGAACAGCCACGTGAGCACCTCAAAGGCGTGAAGCTCTCAACGACCGAGTGGCGGCTCTTTGCACGGATCAATGGCCGTGAGACACTCGCTGAACTAGCGCAGAAGACGGGCATGAGTGACTTTGAAGTGTGCCGGATGGTCTACGGTTTTTTGACGACCGGTCTGGTCGAGGTGCAACGCAAACCCAGGCCCACAAGCCGGAGTCCTCAACCCGCAGAACCACCCAAAGTCAAAAAAAGTCTGGTCAACCGCATTATTCATCGCATTAAAGATATGTAAAACCCGATGTGCTTCAGCCAGGGCACAGCACCATAGCGGAGGGCTGGCGTGCAGACTGTAAAAATGGTTATTACCGGGGCCGTGAACGCAGGCAAAACTGAGTTCATCAGGTCAATCAGCGACATCGAAGTAGTCTCGACCGAACGCCGGGCGACTGATGATACCAAGATGATCAAACACGAGACCACGGTCGCGATGGATTTCGGGCGCATTGCGATTGCTGATGATTTGGTGTTGCACCTGTTTGGGACACCAGGGCAGAAGCGGTTTGATTTTATGTGGGAGATTCTGTCGGAGGGGATGCTGGGCCTTGTGATCCTGGTGGATAGTACCCGGCCCGAGACCTTTCGTGAGACGAATCGCATTATTGATTTTTTTGTTTCCTTTCGTGAGACACCGTTTGTGATCGCGGCCAACAAACAAGATCGGCCCAATGCCTGGGCACCCGATGAACTCCGCCTTGCCCTACGGCAGCCAGCCCATGTCAAAATTTTGCCGTGCGTGGCCTCGGATCGTGCAAGTGTCAAAAATATTTTGCTTGAGTTGCTCTATGTTATTCAAGAAAATAGTGAGGAAGCATAAGTCCCTCGGCGTGACCAGAGTTTGACTCTGGTCACGCCGAGGGACTATGCTTGATGGCGGCGAGCGTTACCGTTACCGCACAGGAACCCAGCGCACCTGATCAAACCAGGTGATGCCTCCATCGCTGGCGACGGCCCCAAGCTGGACATAGCCCTGATCACCAGCGGCAAAGGGGAATTGGCCCAGGTGAACCCAGCCAGTCTGCGAACGCTGGTTGACAACAATTTCGGTGACACCATCGCGGTGCCCGACAATATACGCTGCCGTTGTCGTTGCGGGCAAGCGTTGCGGGCAAACCGGGACATGCACAAAGAGGTCGTAGGCGGCCTCGATGGGCACATTGGGTTGCCATCGCACGACCGTTGCGTTCTCGGGGTTCGCCGTGGTGCGTGACCAGTACGCGTGCAGATTGGCCCCGCAGCGCATCGCACTCGCACTCAAGAGCGGCGTATTGCTCCAGAAATCGCCATCAAGTTCATCAACAAGATGCTCACTTGCCTCGGGATTGCGGAGGGGGCGGCCATTGGCTGGATCCTGCCCCATCCAGAGGAAGGTGACTTCCACTTCGGCCTGGTCGCCAACAATGCCGAGATCCTGGATCCATGCACCATCGCCGACATCAACGGCGGTGGGGAACCGCACATAACCCTTTTCGGCACGCCCGTTGTTGTAGCCATCATAGTAGGCGGCATGATCCATTGACCAACCCCACTGGAGATCGGGAAAGCCGGTACGCTGAGTCGCCCAGTAGTCATCACGAGTATTGTACGGACCAACATCGTAGACCGGCACGACGGTGCTGCGACCACGGTAAGTCAGGCGTACCTGATACTCATTGCCACCCCGACTCGAGAGCGCACTCCACGAAGGAAGCGAGACAAAGCGGGCATTGGGTGGAATGATATAGCCATTGGCGGTGCGGCCACCAACCATGCCCTGGCGCGTAGCCCGGACACGAAAAGTCGGGGCAACCGCATAGGGGTCAGCCGGAGTCGCCTCCACTGACGCCGCGCTACTCGTTAGCTCAAGCCGCACCTCGCGCACCACAGGCGCACTGAACTGGTTGCCGGTGAGAGTCAGGCGATACTGTGCATATTTGATCGGCTGGCGAAAATCAATGACGTCACCAGAGGAAAGATCCACCACCCAGGGCTGCCAGCGCTGCCCATCGAGACTGCCGCGCACATCAACACGAACGGCAGATCCAGACGGACTCTGAGCCGCATAGGTGAGTTGCAGACGGGTCACAGGTTGGGCAAAGAAGAGTTGTTCAGATGTGAGGGTACCGTACCGGTCAACGTCGGACAAAACGGCAGGTGAAGGGAGCGCCATGTCAACAAGGGTGACTGAACCGTCTCCCTGGCTCAGCACTCCATCGAACTGAGCAAGGCCGACGGCGGTCTGGTGCGGTCTGGCACCCGTCGATCCTTGGGCCTGGGTGAGGGTTGCGGAACCAAAGAAGACCATGATCAAGAGAGCCCAGGCAAAGCGTAACCACAGCGTGGGGGTTCGTGTTGATCGCAATAAGACCTCCTGTTCTACGTTCATGGTAGAAGTCACGAACAAGGTGACAACGTTCAATTATACCACACGTTGCAAAAAGGTTGGCAGAAGCTGTGCTTAGGTTTTAACGCAGAGACGCAGAGACGCGAAGATGTGGGGCTTTAGGTTGAGGCCACGGTGGTTGCGATAACCCTGGCCGCACCGGCCTGGTGGAGGGCCTGGGCAACCGTTGAACGCTGGTCAGGCGTAACGAGGGCGAACATAACCCCACCCCAACCTGCACCTGAGAGTTTGGCCCCGAGGGCACCGGCCTGGCGTGCAGCGGCAACAAGATGGTGCAGCTCGGGTGAAGAGACGCCGATTTCTTCGAGAAGCGCCTGATTTTCGTTGAACAGCGCACCAAGAAACTGCTGGTTACCATCGGCGAGGGCCGTGCGCACCCGATGGACAACCTGGCCAATGGCGGCAAAGAGAGCCTCATAGCGTGGGGGATCAGCCTGCCAAGCTTCGCGCACTGCACCGACAGGCAAGCGGGTCATGCTCCGCACACCCGTATCACCGATCACAAGGTGGAGCGGGGCTTTGATCACCACCGGCTCAATCGTCGCCGTGAAGGTCTGCGCACCGGGGATAACGTGGCGCACATACCAGATAGCCTGCTCGTGCGCAACCACCGTATTATCAATACCACTGGGCGTACCGTGGAACCGACGCTCACTGGCATAGACAAGCTCGGCGATCTGGGTCGGGGGGAGTTCCTGGTCAAACCATGCGGCCAGGGCACGGACGAGCGCCGTACCAATCGCAGCACCACTGCCCATACCGCTGGCGAGCGGAATCTCGGCATGCAGCCTCAGCACCAGATCAGCCTGCGTAACACCGAAGAAAGCGAGGACAGCCAAAGCCAACTCGCTAAGCGGATGCTCAGGCTTGACGTGAGCATACCAGGCCTCGCCAAGATCAGGTGCCACAAAAGAGAGCCCAGAACCGGGGGTACCAGCAGAGACCTCGGCATAGGCACGCAGATCGCCAAGGGGTACAGCCAGCGCGGGTTGACCATAGACAACCGCGTGCTCACCGCAGAGAATCAGCTTGGATGGAGCAGACTGGATCAGCGCACTCATTCCCATTCAATCGTAGCAGGCGGTTTTGACGAGAGATCATAGACAACCCGATTGACTCCAGGAACCTCATTGACAATACGGCTACTGATCGTCGCGAGCAATTCGTGCGGCAAACGGGCCCAATCGGCGGTCATATAATCTTCGGTCGTAATCGCACGCAGGGCAATCGTATCGGCGTAGGTACGTTCATCACCCATCACCCCGACACTCTGGACAGGCAAAAGCACCGCAAACGCCTGCTGGGTCGCCCGATAGAGACCAGCGGCGCGCAACTCGGCCAGAAAGATCGCATCGGCCTGGCGCAGCGTCTCGAGGCGGGCAAAAGAGACCGGCCCGATGACCCGCACCGCAAGACCAGGCCCGGGGAACGGATGGCGCCAGACCCAATCTTCAGGCAAACCGAGTTCGAGGCCAGCCGCACGCACCTCATCCTTAAAGAGATAGCGCAGAGGCTCGACCAATTTCATCTTCATATCAGCGGGCAAACCACCGACATTATGGTGCGTCTTGATCGTCACGCCCTTGATACGATCGGGGGCACGCGACTCGATCACATCGGGATAGAGCGTTCCCTGGGCAAGAAACCGTACTTCACCGAGGCTACGAGCCTCGCGTTCAAAGATACGAATAAACTTCTCGCCAATAATTTTGCGTTTGCGTTCAGGATCGGCGGCGCCCTCGAGGGCAGCGAGAAACTCCTCACGGGCATCCACAGCGATAAGGGGCACCTGCACATGCTCACGGAACGTTGCAATAACCTGTTCAGCCTCACCCAGGCGCAAGAGGCCATTATCAACAAAGATACAGGTCAAGCGTTCACCGATGGCACGATGGATAAGCAACGCAGCGACAGCCGAGTCAACCCCACCCGAGAGGGCACAGATCACACGTTCAGCGGGGCCAACCTGCTGACGTACCCGTTCAACCGCCTCGGCGACAAACGCGGTGGGGCGCCACGAGGCTTCGGCACCACAGATATGAAAGAGGAAATTACCGAGCAACGCCTGACCGTGGGTCGTATGGACAACCTCGGGATGGAACTGAACCCCATACCAACGACGGGCATCATCACCCATTGCCGCAAAAGGCGTCGCAGGATTCGCAGCGAGCGCACGAAACCCGGGGGGCAGGGCCTCGATTCTATCCCCGTGACTCATCCAGACCGGCTGTTCAGCGGGGAGGCCAGCAAACAGAGGATGCTCCTCGTTGCGGGTAATCATCGCGGGGCCATACTCACGTGCATCGGGGCGTTGGACTATGCCACCGAGGGTATAACTCATCAACTGCATGCCATAACAGACCCCAAGGGCAGGCAAGCCCGAGGCAGGCAACCAGGCGGGCAGCGACGGCGCATCAGGCGCATAGACACTAGCGGGGCCACCAGAGAGCACCACCCCGATAGGATTGAGGGCACGCACCTGTGTTTCGGACGCATCGTGGGGCAACAACTCGCTGTAGACGCCCAATTCGCGGAGGCGTCGCACAATCAACTGGGCTGTCTGCGAACCAAAATCGAGGACAGGGACACTCTGATTTGACATGGTTTTGAGAAAAGAGGCAAAGGCCCCAGAGGGGGCCTTAACCAGATGAAATCAAGCGCAACTGCGGACGCACAAAGGTGAGCACAACGTCATTGGAAGAAGCCTTTTTGCCCTCAGGCTGCGGAGTTAGAAAATCCGGCGTAATCACCACAGAATTATCGCCACCAAAACGATTCGGCACATACGCATCAGCGTTCCAGTCGTTATGCCACTCAACCCGATTGACGAGGTAGCGATACTGATACGAACGACCTGCTTCAAGCTCAAGCGTCGCTATCCAGCCATTTTCGGTCAAGCGAAGCGGCGTTGCCTGCTCATCCCAACGGTTGAAGTCACCAACGACATAGATTGTATCAGCCCAAATCGAGGCAGGCACCACAAACGTAACCAGCACACCTCCATGACGACCCGGTCGCTTGGTAATCATGCGCTAACTCCTTTGTTGCGCTGCACCAACGTCGCTGTTGGCACATGTCGATGGGATTATAGCATACTCCTGGGGGCTGCGCCCCTCACCAGGTGTCACTTTTTTATGGTGTCAAACGTACACAAACCAGAATACCGGCAGCGGACGATCGAAGGTGCGC
>NZ_RYFF01000001.1 GCF_004138165.1 Candidatus Chloroploca sp. Khr17 | reverse complement strand
ATGGCGTTCTTGCACCGCGTGGTCAACGGCAACGGCTCGCTCGACCGCGAATACGCGATCGGCACGCGGCGCATGGACCTCTGCCTGCGCTACGGTGGCCCGCAGCCCGTCACGATGGGCATGGAACTCAAGGTCTGGCGCGACGGCGAGCACGACCCACGCGACGAGGGGCTGGCGCAACTCGACCTGTACCTGGCCGGGCTCGGGCTCGAGCGCGGCTGGCTGGTCATCTTCGACCGCCGCAGCGGCCTGCCACCCATTGCCCAGCGCACCACGGTGGAAGCGGCCACCTCGCCGCAGGGACGTACGATCGCCGTCGTCCGGGCCTAAGTGGTGTGGAACGTACGTTGTCTGATGATTTGACGCAAAGGCGCAAAGACGGTTGCGCCCGGCAACGGGCATCGCATGCGGCACCCTGCCACCGGCATCGCGTCCGCCCGGCTTCCCCGTACCGCAAATAAAGGGAAGGGCACTACGACCACCGGCTTCCCCGTGTGCCCGATCATCCCGCAGTTCAACCAGCAGCGCGAACCATTTCCTGAAAAACCATAAGCCCTCGGCTCCGGGTCGCGAAGGCCACCTGCGCGGCCTCATCCAGCCGGCGAAGGCCAGCTTCGCCGACGGTAGCCGAGCCGTTGACACGGCGACGGCGACCCCCGGAGATCTGACGTTGCGCATGCCCTGTGGGCGACTGGCAGGGCGATTGCCTCTTCCGTGTATGCACCCCGCAAGGGCACCCGCAAGGGCACCCGCAAGGGGTGCCCGTACACCGGATTCGGCCCCGGCCCTGTGGGGGCACCCCTTTCAAAGGGTTTCACCTGTTCAGGCACGTGCGTTCCCGTGCGGTTCACCGCCGTGGGCAAACCTGCCAGGTGTGCGCCGGGACACCGCTCCGTTCCCTCCAGGATCGCGGCGGCGCACACCTGGCAGGTTTCCCGCACCGCCACCGGGATGCGGCACGACGCAGCCGCCCGCCACCCAGACGCCTTCCTGGGCCGCAGGGCGGTTTGATGACGCCATCTGGTGAAACCCTTTGAGGGGGCACCCCTTGCGGGTGCCCTGATAGAGCGTATTTTTGTATCCGGTTTCGTATAATGCACCAGACCTGGGGCGGCTGGCATCCGTGGTTGCTGAACATGATGCATGTGGTATGATGAAAGGCATACACAAAATAGATTATTATAGTCCTATGTGGTTCGTGTGAGCATCCGCTCGTATGAAGAGCAGTTGCGCCTATCGTGACGGATAAGCTGGCACCATGACACCATCGCAGACAGTCGATGAGCTGGAGCGTGCGCTTGTCGAGGCTGATGGAGACGCGATCAGCCGGATCGATCTGCTGAATACCCTGGCGTGGGAGTTGAGCGATTGTGATGCAAGCCGTGCGATGAAGCTCGCGGAGGCAGCGTATGCCCTGGCTGACTCTCCAGCGCCCGATGGTCGTACCTACGAGCGTGGCAAGGCCTATAGCCTACGAACGCAGGGCTATCTTGACATGCGCTCTGGTGCGTACCCGCGCGGCATAGAGCGGTTGCTCCGTGCCCAGATGCTCTTTGAGGCCTTGCGTCTCGAAGAGAACCTGTCGGTTGACGATGGGCTGTGCGATGTATTCGATGGGATCGCCGGCATTTACGGCCAGATGGGTGACTGGTCCGAGTGCCTTGCTTACAGTTACAAGATGCTCGCGCTTGCCGAGCCAAATGGCGACCTCAGGCGTAGCGCCAATGCCAGAAATAACCTGGCTCATGTTTTTATCGAGAGTGGTGACAGCAGCATGGCGGTCAGCCTGTTGCAAGAGAATGCCGATCTAGCGGCCAAGATCGGATATCCCCGCATTGAAGCAATCTCATACTTGAATCTGGCGAATGTAGCGTTTCTTGCTGGCGACCTGCCAGGCGCACTCGAATATGCGCTTCAGGGGTTGCGCGTCGTACGAGCGGCCGAGTTTGCGACGTTTGAAGCGTATGCCCTGGATTTTCTTGGCAAGATTCGGCTGAAGCTCGGCGACCATGCGGCTGGCCTCGCCTACCTGCAGCAGGCCTTGAGCGTGTCGCGCAGGATCGGCTCGCAGGTGACCGAGGCCTTGAATCTGCTCACACTGGGCCAGGCCTCTTGCGAGATCGGCCAATGTGAGCAGGCGCTCGACTACCTTTGGCAGAGTGTCGCCATCGCTGAGGCGATCCAGGCGAAGCCTGAATTGCTTGCCGCCCACCTTGCCCTCTCTGAATTGTATGAGCGCCAGGGTGATTTAGGCAGGGCTCTTGCGCATCATAAGCAGTACCATGCGTTGAAGGAGCTTGTTGCTGGTGAGAAGGCCGATCGTCGTTTGAAAGTCCTGCAGGTGATCCATGATACCGAGGCGGCCAAACGTGAAGCCAGTGCTTTACGGCTTCGCGCCGATGAACTCCAGTACGAGATTGGTGAGCGCAAGTTGGCCGAGACGCATTTGCAGCGCCAACTCGCGACAATGCGGGCGCTCTCGGCATTCTCGGCGGTGCTGCTCACGCCTGCCACGGGTGAGGTTGCGCGTCGGCAATTGCTTGGCCTTGCCCTTGCGCAACTTCTCGAGCCGGCACAGGCAAGCAGGGCGTCGCTGCACCCCAATGTCGCTGATCCGGTGCTGGGCCTCTGCTCGAGCGCTTTTGCTCACGCTGGAGCGCCCGGTATCGGGATCGTTCACGACGAGACGATGAGCTTTGTGCGCACCATTCGCCCGTATCTTGCAAGTGCGCCGTATTACGAGGCCGAGGGCACCACCCTCTTGCCATGGTCGCTTGCGCCAGCCGAGGTAGCACAGAAGCTGGCTGCTGGCGTCCCTATTGGCGGATTGACGCAGGAGGTGTATGCTGATAGCCCTCTCTGGCGCGACTACCAACGGTGTCTAGGAGGCCATTGTTCGTTCCAACTCTTCCCGGTTCGCATCGGCGAGCAGTGGTGGGGCTGCATCAAGGTCACCGACGAGCGGAGCGAGCGCATCTGGAGCGAAGAGGCGATGCTGCTACTCAGCGCCGCTGCCGAGATGCTCGCGAGCACGATCCAGCGTTGGCAGGCCGAAGATCAACTGCATTGGCTGAACAATCAGTTGGAGGAGCAGGTTGGTCAGCGCACCGCCGAGTTGAGCACGACCGTCGAACTTCTGCGCCGCGAGGTGCATGAGCGTGAGCGAGCCGAGGCAGCGATACAGCAGATGGTGGTGACCCTCGATCAGCGCCTTGCCGCCCGCACGGCTGAGGTAGCGACCTTTTTCGACCTTACGCTGCTGGCTGGTCAGGCAGTTTTGCTTTCCGACGTGTTTGATCAAGTGCTGCCCCGCATCATCGAAGTCACGCGCAGCGACGCGATCTCGATCCATTTGCTTGACGAGAGCCAGACCAACTTGCACCTTGCCGGGCAACTCAACCTCACGGCAGAGCTTCCACCAACGACCAAGCTTGAGCACCTGCCGCGCCACTTTCAACGCTGGATTGCGCAGCCAAATGACCCGCTGTTGACAACCAATCTCAGTGAGCACCCTACGCTCTTGCCGGTCTTTTATGCCAGTGGCATGAGAACCTACCTGGGTGCACAGATACGAGTGGGGCCGCGCATTGAGGGCGTGTTGAGTTGTTATCGCACAGCTGATTGCGGTTATGGCCTTGATGAGGTAGCCCTGGTGACAGCCCTTGCCGAGCAGATTGGCATGATGCGAGCGACCCAGCAGCTACGCCAAAGCGCCCAGGCACTGGCGGTCGTAGAGGAGCGCCAGCGCCTGGCGCGCGATCTTCACGATGCGGTCACGCAGTCACTCTACAGCGTGGCGCTCTTTGCCCAGGCTGGGCGCGAGGCGGCGGATGATGGCGATAACGTGCGCGTGGAACAGATCCTGAGCGATCTGAAACGTGCGACGCTGCTCGCCCTACGCGAAATGCGCCTGCTGCTCTACGAGCTCCGCCCAGCTGACCTGCAACAAGAGGGCCTGCTCCGGGCGCTACAGTTGCGCTTGAACACCGTCGAGCGGCGTGTGGGCCTACAACTCACGGTCGAGATTGACACCCTGCTCGACATAGCTCCCCGTCAAGAAGTCGAACTCTACTATATCATTGTCGAGGCGCTGAACAATGTGCTCAAGCATGCTGCCGCGACGGCTGTAAGCCTCAGCCTTCGCCAGGTTGACGGGTGGATACATGTGTTGATCAGCGATGACGGACAGGGCTTTGATGTCCAGCAGACAAGCGGAGGCCTAGGGCTGCGGAACATCCGTGAGCGCGTCGCCCGGCTATCCGGTGAGCTACGTATCATCAGTACACCGGGGAGCGGCACCCGGCTAGAGCTTGCGATCCCGTACCAGATGGAGGCCCTATGACCGCGCTGATCCGTGTGCTGATTGCCGACGATCACCACATTGTCCGTCAGGGACTGGCGGCTATGCTGGTGGCGCGGAACCAAATGCAGATTGTTGGCGAGGCCAGAACCGGTCGCGAGGCGGTTGCCTTGGCGCGCACACTCGCCCCCGACGTGATTGTGATGGATATGTTAATGCCAGAGATGGACGGCCTCGAGGCGATTGTGCTGATCAAACAGGAGAACCCGGAAGCAAAGATCCTTGTTCTAGCCAGTTTTGGTGAGAGCGCACGGGTAGCTGCGGCGATGCACGCTGGTGCCATGGGCTATATGCTGAAGGACTCAGAGCCCGAGGAACTGGTGCGGGCCATTCGCAGCGTGTACCAGGGCAACCTTGTGCTGACCCGTGAACTAGCGGTCACCTTGTTGCGTCCGGCGCCAACCACACCTCACCTCGAACAGTTTACCGAGCGCGAGCTTGACGTGCTTCGCTTGTTGGTGGAGGGCAAGCCAAACAAAGTGATCGCTGAACAGTTGAGCATCAGCGTCGCCACGGTACGTGCGCACGTCAGCAACATTCTGCTAAAACTACAGGTTGACAACCGGACGCAGGCGGCCGTCGTGGCGCGTGAGCATCTGTTTCGGTTGTAGCCGCACAGATTTCCCCAACCGGAGCCAAAACGCGACCGTGCGCAGCGAAGGGGCGAAGCACCAGCCCCCTGCCTAGGGCGATTGCATCTTGCGTGTAGGCACCCCGCCAGGGCACCCGCAAGGGGTGCCCGTACACCGGATCCGGCCCCCGGCCGGTAGGGGCACCCCTTGCGGGTGCCCTGATAGCGCGTCTTGTTGTCTCCGGTTTCGTATGATGCAATCGCCCCGTCCCCCTGCGGCACCCCAAAGCTGCACCGTGTGCGCGGGCGAGTGCTTCGCCCCTACGGCCCCCTACATATGTAGGGGGTCATTTGTTTGCCCAAGCCCTAGCACTCTGTCGCTAGTATGCGGCGGTGGGATCTGAAATAATGGTTATCTAGCTTGCCAAAGAGTCTTTATGAAGGAAAGTCTTGTGATGATGCAACGACGAATCATATGGTTTGTTGTGCTTGCGCTGCTGCTTAGCGCTTGCACAAACAGCACGCTCGTGCTAGAAACCACGCCCAGCCCCGAGGCAGCCGCGCCCACACAGGCCGCCAATGCGCCGACCATAGTACCTACACCTGCCAGTACCTCAGGGCTGACGCCAGCCACGATCACCGCCGACGAGGGCGGCCCGGTGACGATTGAAGGCGCAATGAGCTACACCAACGCGCAGATCGCCGATTTCTATACGCTGCCGGTGCCGCTGCTCTTCAACATCTCGCGTGAATTAGTCAACGATTTTGGCAAGGGCATCGACAACTCTGGCCAGGTTCTCGGTGTGATGACCAGTCCGATCGCACCCTCGCCCGCCAGCTATCGTGTTAGCCTACCGATCGCACCCGCCGGCCCGACGGTCGACCTCGATAACAATGGCCGCGATGATGGCGGCGTGCAGGTCTACTCTATGCTCGTATCGATCGTGCTCGTCGGCGACTCGTATGTCTCGGCCTACGAGCGTGGCGGCTACGAGTCGCTCGTGACCGACCCGCTCACCCAAGCGGCACGCGAGGGCACGCTGCTGGTCTATGCCCCCGATGCCGACCAGGGCTTCCCCGCAGGATCTGGCCCTGACGCGGTCTACTTTACCGCCGACGATCCGACTGTCGGTCTGCCTGCTGGCTACACTCTGGCGACCCTGGGATCCGATGGCACAGTAAGCTTCGCACGCCCGCGCCTCGGGCGCATAGACGTGCGCGAGTCGGCCGCTAATGAACTAGTCAGCTTCGCCGACCAGGGCCTGGCCGAGGGCTTTAACTCGCTGATCGATCATCTGAGCATACACTACGCCTACACCGAATTGCGCGCGCTCGATTGGGAGGAGATCCGCCAGCGCTATCTACCACGGATCGAGGCCGCCGATGCGGCGAACGACGTTGGCGACTATCTGCTCGCGCTGAATGCACTGGCTTTCGAGTTGCGGGACTTTCACGTCGGGGTTACTGGCATGGGCATTTCTCCGGAGATCGCCGCAGCGGCGAACCAGAAGAATAGCCTCGCGTTCAACACCAACGCGGGTGTCGGCGTCAAGACCCTCTCTGACGGGCGGGTGATCGTCTACTATGTCGACCCGGCTGGGCCAGCGGCGGCGGCTGGGTGGGTATTTGGCACCGAGATCATCAGTGTTCAGGGTCAGCCAATCAACGACTGGATCGACGGGCTTACGCTGCGCGAGACCGCAGCGACCCCACAGAAGATTCGCTCCTCCAAGGAGTTTTACACCTTCCTGGGGCCGTCTGACACCATCTTCAGCGTCGAGTATCGCCAACCGGGTGAGGCCGAGACGCGCAGCGTCAGTCTGACAACGGGTGCATACGTGCCTGGCACCGTGCTCCACACATACCCAACGGAAAGCATAAGCTCCGATCTGGTCGGGGATCGCTACGGCTACATCCAGTGGCGCCACTTCGACAATCTGCGCTATACGATCGCCTTCTGGGAGAACTTTCTGGCCCAGATCAAGAGTTTGCCGGGAATAATTATCGATATGCGCGGCAACGGCGGTGGCAGCGTCAGCCTCGCCAGCACGATGAGCTCGTATCTGTACGCCCCCGACGCGCCGGCCAGACTGTCCTGGTACGACACCTACATCTACGACGAGCAGCAAGGCTTATTCGTACTGCGCGCCGACCCCGATTATCCCAGCAGTTCGCTGCGCCCCGACCTCACCTACACCGGAAAAGTGGTGGTGCTGATCGACGATCGGACGGGCAGTTCTGGCGAGTATTTCTCACAGGATCTGCAGTTCCACGAACGGGCCTTGATTGTAGGCGCGACGCCGAGCGCGGGCGGCGGCGGCAATCCCGAGACGATCCCGATGCCCGGTGGTCTTGGCTTCGCGTACACCAAGCAGCGCACCACCTGGCCCGACTCGCAGGAGCCGAACATCGAGGGGAGGGGTGTGCAGCCGGATCTGCTTGTGCCGATCACCGAGCAGTTCCTCGCAGCCCAGTTGGCAGGCGGCGACCCTCTGCTTGATGCAGCGATCGAGTTGCTAAACCAGGAGACCCAGTAGGGATCGATGCGGCGCATGTTTGTAGCGTGATGCCGTATGGAGCCGCAGGACAGGTAGGAACCGACCTGCGGCTTCCCGCCATGACCGAGTTCGTCAGCAACATGTACCTAATGGAGTAGCAAAGGAGAGACTGATGCATTTCAAGGCCCCACTGTTTGCTCTGTTCGCCCTGATCCTGCTTGTAACAACGAGCGCGCCAGCTCGCGCCCAGGGCGGCAACCCCACTGTGACCGACCTCGGCAACAACATCTATCTGGTGGACGGCACGCAGGCGCAGATCCCCAACCTGCTGCCCGCCGAAGAGGTGCAGAAGATCGCCACGTTGCAGCGCATCGCTCCGGGCGCCTTCTTCGTGATCCTCAGCCCAGTCAGCCCCGACGACCAGACCATCCTGGTGGCGACATCGAGCGGGTTTGGCTTCACGAACATTCGCGACGGAAAAACGGTACCGTTCCCGCAGGCACCAAACTACGCGCAGCTCTCCAACTGGTTCTGGCTCAACGACGAGACGCTCGCCTCATACGGCGTGACGCTCCCCGATCTTCAGCCGATCCTGTACGGAGCCGACCGGCGCACGGGCTTGGGCCAGGTGCTCGCGGCCGTGCCCGCTGGCTTCGGCTTCCCCGTGCTCGTCTCGGCGAACGGGCGCAAGGTGCTCTTTGCAGCACCGCCGCAGACCAGCCAGGCGCTGACCGCACCGGCACCGGGTGGCAGCGTACAGGCCGCCCCGCTGCCAACCGCGTTGAGCGTCGCCGCCCGGCTGCCGACTGGCTCGCGCGCCCGCGCCCTGGCCGACTTTGCGGCGCTGTTTAACCCGATCCCAGCGGGCGCGGTGGCCTCGGAGGTGTTCAATGTGAACACGCGCCTGACCGTCGTGGACACCGAGACCGGCGAGGCGCGCCCGGTCACCACGCTTCCGGCCGGCTCGGCACCCGGTGAGCTGAGTTTCAGCCAGGACGGTAGCAAGTTCGCCCTGACGGTGGAGCGGGGCGACGTTGACCCGGACCGCGGCTTTGACGGCGCCCGCATTTCGGAGTTCGGCTACCGCGACGCGACCGGCAACTTGCCCCCGGCGCAGAACCCCTGGCTGCAGGGCAACCAGTTGATCACGCTCGACTTCGCCAGCGGCGAGGTCAAGACCCTGCGCGCGGCCGACGGCGACGGCGCGATCTACCACGGCGTGAGCTGGAGCCCCGATAACCAGACGTTGGCGGTGACGATGCAGCAGCCGTCGCGACTGCTCGGCCGGCGCTACCCGGTGTACGCCTCCGCCAGTCGCTCCGGGTCTAGCCTGCGCCTCCTGGACAGCAACTTGCGCGAGATCCGTCGTGTTGATCGCATCGAGATATCCGACATTGATATGACCGCCAGCTTCGTCTCGCCGGACGAGTTGCTCATTCAGAGCCACTACCGCCTCAACGACCACCCGCACTACTACAACTGGCGCTCGGGCGAGCTGCGCACGATTGCCGACCGAGCCGGCACCTTCGCCGGTGTCACGCCGACGAACCGCTCCCGCGAGATCGTCTTTATGTACACCTCGTTCACTGATCCGGTCGATCTCTACCGCATGAAATGGGACGGCACCGCCTTTGCTCGGATCACCTGGCTCAACGAGGCGGCGCGCCAGTTCAGCCAGACGAAGCAACAGCCGGTCTCGTTCACTCTGGGCGATGGCTCGACCCACAGCGGTGTGCTGATCCTGCCCGCCGACGCGCCCTTCCCGCCGAAGAACCTGCCGATCATCGTCTGGCAGGAAGGTGGCCCGCGCACGCACGTCAAGAATCAGTGGCTCGCCCTTATCGAGAGCCCGTTTGGTCTGTTGCCGAACTTCGGCTTTGGGCTGCTGGTGGTGCCGCTCTACGGGCGCTACGGGATCGGCCCCGAGCGCTTCGAGGCCCTGTCCGACGGGGCGAACTTCGGGCAGATCGACATCGACGCGATGAACGAGATTGTCGGACAGATGCGGGCACGCGGCTGGGCGAGCAAGGTCGGCATCACCGGCTGCTCCTACGGCGGTTACTTCACCACCCAGAGCATCATACGCCATCCCACCACCTACAACGCCGCCCACACGATGTGTACAATCAGCGACGCAGTGACCGAATGGAGCCGCGGCTACGCCACCGCCATGCCAGTCTTACAGGGGCTTCCGCCGCAGGCGGCCCTGGCCGAGTACGCGCAGGACTCGCCGTCCTACAACGCCGACAAGGTGCGCACGCCGCTGCTGGCCTTCCACGGCACCGCTGACTTCTTGCCAGTCACCGTGATGGAGAACTTCATGCTCGAGGTCATCAACAACGGGGTGCCAGCCAAGTTGATGAAGTTCCAGGACGCCCCCCACGGCTTCGTCGCGATCCCGCCCTACGAGCTCTACGGTGCCCAGGAGCAGATCATCTGGTTCCGCACCTATTTGATGAGATGATGCAATAGGTGCCTCGAGCTTCGCGCGCTGCTGCTCAGGGAGCGATTATTAGGGGCGCGACCCTCGGATCTGCCGACATCACGATCACGACCGCATCACGGGGCGCTCGGGTTCGAGTGTCCCGTGACTGGCAGTCAGGCAAGAGAAAACAAGCGATGCAAGGAGAGATCGATGAAACTCAACGGCTCACTGCTCGCCCTGCTTGCCCTGATCCTACTGGTAACGACGAGTGCGCAAGCCCTCGCCCAGGGTCCCAACCCGGCTGTAACCCACCAGGGCAGCAACATCTATCTGGTGGACGGCACACAGGTGGCTATCCCAAACCTGCTGCCCGCCGACGAGGTGCGCAAGATCCGCGAGCTAGTCTTCAGCACGCCCGGCAGCTTGCACCGGGTGGTGAGCCCGGTCAGCCCTGACGACCAGACGGTGCTGGTGAAGGCTCAGACGACGAACTTCCTCAATGTGAATGACGGGAGCATCATCAGGTTCAACGTAGATCCCGGCTGGCAGCCGCTCTCGAACTACTTCTGGCTGAACAGCGACACCTTTGCTCAGTACGCGACCTACGCAGGTGACGGGAGCAGTATGCCGTACCTGGTCACCGGCGATCGCCGTAGCGGCGCCAGCGACGCGACCTCTGTTGGCCTTGAGGCCGGTTTCCCGGTGCTTGTGTCGCCTAATGGGCGCCGCGTGCTCTACGCCGAGTTGCCCGCTGCGGGCGACTCGGTCGCCCAGCGCGCCGCCCGCGCCAGCGCGATCATCGAACTGGCCCAGGCGTTTGACCCGCTCGCCCAGAGCGGGATCGGGGCGATCACCCTGTTCTCGAGCCTCGTGGTTCGCGACCGTGAGACGGGCGAGTCCCGGCCGGTGGTGACCCTCACGCCCGGAACACGCGTCGAGCACGCCGCCTTCAGCCAGGACGGCAGCATGTTCGCACTTACGGCCCAGCTCTTCCCCACAGACACCCGCAAGCCCTACGACGGCGCTCTCTTCTCAGATCTCTTCTACTTTGATGGGCCAGTAGCCGATAGTAATTTTTTCTTTTGCTGTTTTCTGCCAGCTTCGCTGGCACAAAACAGCAAAAGAAAAAGGTAGTAATAGCCGCAGAGGGTTGAGCGATTGCGCGACCAACGTAATGGGCCAACAGGCCCGCTATCCACAGGAGTTTCCCCATGGCAACCAAGACCGACTTCACGCCCGAGGAGTGGACGCAATGTGCGCGTAAGGATACCTACTATGTTTAACCGTCTGACTGGCATCCTGAGTATGATCGTGTTCGCCCTGCTCGTGTCTGCCTGCGGTGCTCAGACCGCGACGCCCACCGCCGCGCCCGCGCCGACCGCCGCCGCTGCGGCACCGACGCTCCAGGGGAAGACCTGGCAGTGGGTCTCGTACAACGGCCCGACCGAGGTCATTGTGACTATCAGCACTACGCCCGACTACACCCTCACCTTTAACGCCGACGGCAGCCTGGCGATCAAGGCCGACTGTAACCAGGCCGTCGGTACCTACGAGGCCGCAGACGGCGCACTGAGGATTACGCTCGGCCCGGTGACGGCGGCGGCATGCGGCGAGAACTCGCACAGCGAGAAGTTGCTCAAGCTTCTGCCGAGCGCGGCGCTCTACCGCTTCGACGGCAACGACCTGGTCATCGAGTTGATGGCCGACGGGGGCACGCTGGACTTCGTCCCGCTGCCGTAACGAACCGACTTTTGCGCAAGAACACTATCGACGATCGTGCTGGCCGACGCCTGCCTCTGACGCTCGTCTCTTATAGCCAGGCAAGTGAGGACAAATGATGCAAGAAAGAACACCACGATGGCGCCGGCTCACCCTGGCCGGTGGGGCCGGACTCGCCCTCGGCCTGGGTGTGGCGCTTGGCCTGCCCCCTCGCACCCGCCATCTGCGCTCAACCCCCAGGCCCACGACGACCTATGCCGCGGCCTTGGAGCGCTTCGAGGTGGTACGCGCCCGTGACAACAACGCCGTGCATCCGGCATGCCATTCGGCCCTGCTGCATCACGGCGGGCCGACCGACTCGGTGGTGCTGTTGCTGCATGGCCTGACCAACTGCCCGCTGCAGTTCGACGCCTTTGGCAAGCGGCTGCACGCTGCAGGCCACACGGTGCTCGTGCCGCGTCTGCCGCGCAACGGACTCGCCGACCGGCGTACGACCGCCCTTGCGGGGCTACGGGCCGACGAGTTAGCCGCTTTTGGCGACGAAACGATGGACATCGCCGTGGGCCTGGGCCGGCGCGTGACCGTCTTCGGCCTTTCGGCAGGCGGCCTGGTGGCGGCCTGGATCGCACAGCACCGCCCCGAGGCTGCCAGGGTAATCATTGCCGCGCCTTTCCTCGGGGTCAGTAGTTTTGCCGTGCCCTACCAGGCCATGATCCGTAACCTGCTCGTACGCATGCCCAACCTGATGCTGGAAGACAGCGCGAAGGAGCTGGCCGAGAAGCCCGCACACAACTACGTGCGCAAGTCCTCGCGTAGCCTGGGCGAGTTGATGCTGCTCGGCGAGGGGGTGCTGCGCGAGGCGCGGCACACGGCCCCCGCCGCGCCGGAGATCGTGCTGGTGAATAACCCCGCTGACTTTGTGATCAACCACCAGTTGGTGGATCTGCTCGGTCGGCGCTGGCGCAGTCACGGACGCACAACCGTCGACGAGTATGTCTTTCGCGTCGAGGATCAGTTGGGCCACGATATCATTGACCCGCTCCAGAAGACGGCCAAACCCGATCTGGTCTACCCGGTCTTACAGCACTTGATCGAGCGGAGGTAAGGCCTATGCCATTCGACCTGCGCCCGCTCTTTCAAGCCCTGCTCGCCCTCTGGTCGATCACCACGAGTGTGACCAGCTACCAGGGGAACGTGCTCGAGGTCGCCGACGCCTACCTGATCCTGCCAGTCATCTACGGCATCTTCTTCCTGGCCGGCCTGTCCGAGACCTACGGCACCCGTGCGGTGACGCTCTTCCTCAACAAGGTTGGGCGCCGACCCTTCTTCATCGTTCTGCTGCTCACCGCCCTGACCTATGTGGCTGGTGGGATCGTCTGGACGCTCTCGATCGCTGTGGTGCTCGGCCAGATCTTCCCGGAGGCTGCGGCAGAGCCCAGGGTCGTCGTCGTGGCGGTGGCGCTCGGCTACATCCCGCTGCTCTTCGCCTTCCTCGGCTTCATCCCCTACCTTGGCCCGGCCATCCTGGCGCTGCTTCAGGGTTTGAGCCTGCTGACGACCACGGTCGCGATGAGCGTTGGGTATGGGTTGTCCTTCACGCAGGCGGCTATCAGCACGGTCGGGGGCTGGCTGATCTTCCAGGTGCTGCGCTGGTTCGCCGCCGGGCCGACGACGGCGATTAGCCGCTGGGTGCTGCGGGTGGTCACCGGGCGCGAGGTGAACTATCAGCTCCGCGATGTTGCGCCAACGGTGCCTCTGGGCCTGCAGCGGCACCGGCATACCCTTGAAGACGGAGGCGAGCGGTGACGGTCTTTTTCTACCTGCTCGACGGGATCAGTGCCTTTTTCAAGACCTTCGGCGTCGAGTTGCTCTTCCTCGTCGCGATGCTCATCTTCAGCGTGCTGATTGCCGGCGTGCTGGCACCGCTCGGTGCCCTGAGCTGGTGGGCCGGTTGGGCGAGGCGCAAGGGCAATGCCGCAGGCGGTGAGGCCACCGAGGCGGAGACCGAGGCCGAAGCGCTGGTTCCGCCGGTGATCCTTGCACAACCAGTCGACACGACGCGCCCGGTCGAACACTTTATTGTCTATCTGTCAGGGATCGCCGATATTTCGGCGACCTTTCTTCAGGCGATCGAACTGGGCTACGTCAACGCGCTGGAAGAGGCACTGCCGAGCGCCCACATTATCGACGATATTTTCGCCTTCTCGGTGACCAATGTAGGCCTGACCGAGGAGGATCGCATGGGGCGGTTCTGGCACTGGATGAAGCAGATCAACAGCAGGCCGGGCAAAGCCGCAGTGTTCAGTAGGATCGCGATCAACGGGCGCAACATGCTCCAGGTGGCGGTCTCAGCCGACTCGCGCTACGGCCCGGTCTTCAACTATGGCACCGCCAATACGATCTTCCAGAACGTGATCGAGGCCGGCTATGTGCCCGGCTCTGGCATGCCCGTGACCCTGATCGGCTACAGCGGCGGCGGCCAGGTAGGGCTCGCCTCAGCGCAGTATCTCAAGCCGGCCCTCGATGGCCCGTTGCAGGTCATCTCGGTGGGTGGCGTCATGTCGGATAGTGCGGGCATCGACGCTGCCGACGAGATCATTCACCTCGACAGCAAGCTCGACCCCATCCAGGCCCTGGGCGACTATCTCTTCCCGCGGCGCTGGCCGCTGGCCCGCTCGTCACGCTGGAATCGCGCTCTGGCAAGCGGCAAGCTGCGGCGCATCGATATGGGACCGATGCTGCACAGCGGTCCGCAAGGTTATTTTGGCCCCGACGCAGTGCTTGCCGATGGGCGTAGCCATCGCGACGCCACCGTCGCGCTGACGGTCGAACTCATAAACTCCTTCCGCGCAAGGACAGTGAAGAGGTGATACGATGCTGAACACAATGCTGCGCGGCAGTTGGGCTGTGGTCGTGCGGCCTGCCGTGGCGAACTTTGAGGAGCATGAACGCAACGCGTTCGGTTGGGCGTTGCTCTACGTGATGTTTGGGGCCACCATCACCGCCACGCTCGGCTGGTTGGCCTTCCTGGTTCAGCGCCCGTTTCTCGAACGCCAGTACGCTACCCTTTTTGCCGAACTCGCGAAGATCGAGGCGCTGACCGGCCAGGATCTGGCCTTTGAGCAGCTCTTTGCCCCCGCTGATCCCGGCATTCCGATCGTCTCCAACATTCTCGTTACCCTGATCGGCTTCTTGACCTATCTGGGCATCGTCTTTCTGCTCGGGCGGGCCCTGGGCGGGACGGGCCGACTCGGCGAGCTTGCCTACGACCTCGCCCTCTTCTGGGTGCCCGTTTCGGTCGTCTCAGCGCTGATCAACGTCTTCTCAATCGGCTTCTTCTCGTGCCTCACGGCACCGGTCGCTGTCGGCGTGACCTACTACGGCCTCTACCTGACGTATCTGAGTGTGCAAGCAGGGATGAACCTTTCCGCCCGCAAGGCCCTCACCCTGGTGCTGATCCCGGCCCTGCTCTGGCTGGTGGCCTTCTGTAGCCTGGCACTGCTGATCCTTGCCTTTGCGGGCCAGATGTGATGGAGCATAGCATGTCAACCGAGCTTTCAACCAACGCCCTGCGCGGCCTGAGCGCCGCTGAGGTGCGCGAGCGTACCGCCGCCGGCGAGACGAATACAACCGGCGGTATCGCGACGCGCAGCGCCGGTCAGATCATCCGTGAGAGCGTCTTCACCTTTGTCAACAATACGCTCTTCATCCTTGGCTTGGCCTTGTTGCTGCTAGGCCGACCGGGCGATGCGCTGCTTTCAGCCGGGATCGTCTTTATCAATGCGCTGGTGAGCAGTGTGCAGGAGATCCAGGCCAAGCGCAAGCTCGACCAGATTGCGTTGCTCAACCGGCCCCAGGCCCTTGTGATCCGCGACGGCGTTGAACAGACGATTGCCCCCGAAGAGGTCGTGCGTGGCGATCTGCTTAAGGTTGGCGCGGGCGACCAGATTATCGTGGATGGCACCGTGCTCGGCGATGGACGCGCCGAACTGGACGAGTCGCAGGTCACTGGTGAGGCTGACCGGATTGCCAAGACGGCCGGTGATCCGGTCTTCTCAGGTAGCTATTGCGTCTCTGGCAGCATCCTCTATATTGCCGAGAAGGTCGGCGCCGCCAGCCTCGCCAATCAGATCACCGCCGGGGCCAAGCAGCACAAGCACGAGTTGACTCCGCTCCAGCGCAATACCAACATGCTGGTGCGGGTCTTCCTGCTGCTGATGATCTTCCTTGAAATCGTGATGGTGCTCAACGCCTTTGTGCAAACGCGCAGCCTGGTCGAGAGCGTGCAGGATGTGACGGTCGTGGCTGGCCTGATTCCCAACGGGCTCTTCCTCGCGATCACGGTGGCCTATGCGATTAGCGCCGTGCGCATCCTCAACTTTGGGGTGCTGGTGCAGCGCTCGAACGCGATCGAGAGCCTGAGCAATATCGATACGCTTTGCGTAGATAAGACCGGCACCCTGACGGCCAATCGGCTGGTGTTTCACGCGGTGCATCCCCTTGGCAGTGACGAGGCCGAATTGCAGACCATTCTCGGCGAGATGATGGCCAGCACCGCTGCGGGCAACAAGACCAGCGAGGCACTGGCGGCCGCCTTTCCCCGCGAGGCGCGTCGGGTGCTCGTCGAGGTGCCCTTCTCGTCGGCGCGCAAGTGGAGCGCCATCGCCTTTGATGACCCTGCACGGCGGGGGATCTATGTGCTGGGCGCCGCCGAGATGCTGCGACCGTTCCTCGCCCCCGGGGCCGCCGACGCGTGGCAGGCCCAACTCAAGGCGTGGTCGGATCAGGGGTTGCGGGTTTTGCTGGCGGCCCACCATCCTGACCCAACGCTGCTGAAGGACGACGGCGATGCAACCACGCTGCCGTTGTTGACGCCAATCGGCCTGGTGAGTCTCAGCGACGAGTTGCGCGCCGAGGCCCGTGAAACCTTGGCGCGCTTCCGTGCAGCTGGGGTGGAGCCAAAAATTATTTCGGGTGACAATCCCGAGACGGTGGCGTCCCTCGCGAAGCAAGCCGGGTTGCCCGACGACATCAGGCTGGTCTCTGGTCCCGAGCTTGACCAGATGGACGAGGCGGCGTTCGAGGCAGCGGCCCTCTCGGCCACGATTTTCGGACGCATCACGCCGCAGCAAAAGCAACGGCTCGTGCAGGCACTGCGCAAGCAGGGCCGTTACGTGGCGATGGTGGGCGACGGAGTGAACGATGTGCTCTCGCTCAAGCAGGCTAACCTGGGGGTCGCGATGCAGAGCGGCAGCGCAGCAACGCGCAATGCCGCTGATATTGTGCTGACCAAGGACTCGTTTGCGGTGCTGTCGCCGGCGGTTGAAGAAGGCCAGCGCATTGTCAACGGCATGCAAGATACGCTGCGGCTCTTCCTGACTCGCACAGCGACCATCGCGCTGCTGACCATCGCGACGCTGATGGTCAGCAGCGAGCTCTTCCCGTTTCTCCTAGCCCAGTCAACCCTGATGGCGATGCTTGCGGTCGGCATCCCGACGCCGCTGATCGCGCTCTGGGCGCGGCCAGGCCCAACCGCGCGTACTGGGCAGATCGCACGCCTGTTGCGCTTCCTGATCCCTGCCAGCCTGCTCTCGACCGTGTTCGGGCTGTTGATCTTCTTCGGCGCGATCATCATCGAGTACGTGGTGCGTGCGGCGGGCGTGCCCCCGGGCGGCGAGGAGCAACTGCTCTATGGAACCGCTCTGCCGATCGCCCAGACCGCGCTGCTCAGCTTCCTGATCTTCACCGGGTTGCTCCTGGTGGTTTTCGTCGAGCCGCCGACCGCGTGGTGGGTGGGCGGCGACGAACTGAGCGGCGACTGGCGCCCGACCCTAGTCGCTCTCGGCTGTGCCTTGCTCTATGGTGCCATTTTGCTCATCCCGGCGCTGCGCGACTGGTTCGTGCTGCGCGTGCCGCACTCGGTGAGCTTTGGTCTGATTGGCGTCGCAACCCTGATCTGGCTCTTTCTGCTGCGCTGGGTCTGGCGCTCGAATGCGCTCGAGCGCTTCCTCGACATCGACTTTGGCGCACGGTATGTGTCGGTTGCTCGTTCAGATGAAGCATGAGGGGATCATGAATCGAGCTCGTCATTCAGATGCGCAGGCGTCAGCGCAACCGCCGCCCTCGCCCCAGGGCGTCTGGCTCTGGACAGGCATTGCCGCCCTCGTGTTCGGCCTCATCACGACGGGGGTCGTGCGGCTCTTCCAGGGCGGCACGCCCTCCGCTGATCTGACTGTAACCAGCGTGCTGGTCTTCCTCACCGTGGGTGCAGTGGGCGGCTGGAGCTGGTGGCTGCTGCTCACCCGCAAGGGTCGGGTGAGTGAGGGCCGCGGAGCTATGGCCGGTGCGCTCACGGCCTTGCTGGGTTACCTGCTGATCTTTCAGGTCGCTAACCTCGTCTACGGAGCGGCCGTGCCCATGTTTCTGAACGTCAGCCCGGTCGCCAAAATCGTGGGCGGCCTGATCCTCTCGGTGGTCACGCTGCTCTTCAGCGGCTGGTTTGTCATCCCGCTGCTCGCCCTGCTGGGCGCTGGCCTGGCACTGCTGCAAATCGCCGCCACGCCGAGCCTTGAGGGCGGGCTGATCAAGCGCATGCGCGGACTCTCGCAGCGCTCGGCTTCCCTGCTGCGGGGCCGCCCGATTGTGCGGGCGATTGTAGCCGTGGTGTGCATCATCGGCCTGCTCGTAACCAGCGCCGGGGTCTGGGTCTGGAGTCGGCCACTTTTCGTAGGCGACCTTGCGGTAGCGTCAGCGCCGGTGACGGACTACGGGGCCAGCGTCGCGGCCATCGAGACCCAGATCGCGGCAGAGGCAGCCGACCCGACGTTGAATCCGACGTGCGCCACCCGCCTATTTACGCCGGGGCACCGCACCGAACGAGTGGTCATCTTTTTTCACGGCTTCACCAACTGCCCGGCGCAGTTTGTGCCGCTGGCCGAGCAGTTGGTGGCGCGCGGCTACAGCGTCTACATCCCGCGCGTCCCACGTCACGGCATCACCGATCGCCTGACCACCGATCTCGCCGGGCTGAGCGCCGACGATCTGGTGCGTTTCTCGTCACGCAGTGTTGACCTAGCCCAGGGCCTGGGCGACCAGGTCGACGTGGTCGGCCTGTCGATGGGTGCGACCATGGCCGCGTGGATCGCCCAACACCGCAGCGACGTCGCCCAGGTCACCCTAATCGCCCCGCTGTTCCAGATCGCCGGGCTACCGCCCTTCGCGATCCGTCCAGTGGCGAGCACCATCCTGGCCGTGCCGAACTTCTACATGTGGTGGGACAACCAGCGGCACGAACAGATCATCGGCCCGCCCTACGCCTACCCGCGTTACCCCGTTCACGCTGCGGGGGCCTTGCTCCGTCTGAGCTTCGCGGTGCAAGACGCCGCCGAGCGGGAGCCACCGGCGGTACGGGCGATTCTGCTGGTGAGCAACGCTGCCGACGGTGCCGTCAGCAATCCCGCCACAGACGCGATCGGCGATGACTGGGAGCGCAACGGTGCCGTGGTGCGCCGCTACATCTTTCCCGCCGACCTGAACCTCAACCACGACCTAATCGACGTGAACAATCCCGAACAGCGCGTTGATCTGGTCTACCCTACCCTGATCACCCTGATCGAGCAGGGCGCGACAGAGTGAGCGACTCTGTCGCCCTTTGCCTGATGGCTCGTTGCTCATTGCAAGCGCCGTGGGCTACGTACTGGAGTGGAGCAAGCCCTGAGCATGCGCCTCACCCCTGATCTTGAGAGGCTGGCTGAAACGTCGACGCTTTGCTCCGGAGTGTCGGCTAAGTAGTCTGTCAACTACATGTCCCGGTCGCGCCGCCGACCACGAATGCTGATAACGAATAAACGAATATGGGCTGCTCCATGTGCTCTTCGTTCATTCGTGCCCCCATTCGTGGACGGCTGAGGACGCCGTAGTCTGGGAAAGAAGTGTTCTGATGTGGTGCGATGATCATGTTGCCCCCTCCCCCGCTGGGGCGGGGGGAGGTTGGGGGGGGGGGCGGGCCGAGGGCTTGAGCCCGACGGCATCGGGTGCAGATCAGATCATGTACTGCAAAACCATCAACCCGGCGGTGCTCCGGTCAAGTGGACGTTGCATCAGCCCTGCCTCACTCACCCGGAAGGATCGTGGTGAGCAAAATACACTGATGCCCCCTACACATGTAGGGGGCTTTCTGTTGATCAAAATACTAGCGCATTATCGCTTATCGTAGAAGGTGCCGTTTTCGATAATGACCCTATACTCACCTGAGCACACCGGCACCCCTAACCATCACACAGGGCCAAGCATGGTGATTCTCACCAAAAACAAGGAGTGATCGTCGTATGCTATCAACGGTACTCGGCCTCGTGATTGTGGCAATCTTCATTGGTCTGATCGGTGGACTGTTTCTCTGGGTCTTGAGCAATCTGGGCATGGGTCTCACGGTCGACGGGTTTGGGTCAGCCTTTCTTGGCGCAATCGCGATCGCGGTTGTCTCAACCGTGGTGGTCGGGCTGCTTGGCATGTTTGGCCTGACGGTCAATGGTGCTGGCCTGATCAGTGCCATCGTTAATCTCGTCATCTCTGCGATCGTCTTGCTGATCGCGGATACGTTTGTGGCGGGGATGAAAGTGAATGGCTTTAGCGGTGCGATCACCGGCGCGATTGGCTTCGGCCTACTCGGTTGGCTGTCAAATTGGGTGCTTGGGCTGATCTTCTAGAACGCCAGAAGAGCGCTCGCGCCCTATTTTTTTGCAAGGCGTACGTTTGCTGATCGCTAATATGCATCTGAGCTATAGCAGTCCTAACAGGTTTGTGTCTACGGAGTGCCGGCTTTAGCCGGCTAAAGCCGGCACTCCTGTTTACAATCCAAACAGGACTGCTATATCTTGGTGAAGGCGGCCGACCCAATTTGCGTTCGCTAGCGGGTTCGCCGCAATGGAAGAGTTATGCACCTTGAGATCGTGAGCTTTTTTGATCGTCCAAGCGCGGCCCGCGAAGCCCGTAGCACCCTGCGGGCCTTGCAGCGCGAGTTGCGTCTGGGTCGGATTCGTTCGATGGCTGTGATTACGCGACCAGCCATTGACGATATTCGTTTCGAGCAGGATGGTGACGTTGGGGTTGGTGCCGGCGCACGTTTTGGCACCATTGCCGGTGCCCTGCTCGGTGCGTTGCTGCTCGCCCCTGTGATTGGGTTCCTGGCGATCAGCGCGTCACTCGACAGCCCTCCGCCGGATCTCAGTGGCCGTGAGTTGCTTGCCGGTGTAGCGCTCGTTTCCGCCTTCGTGAGCGGCATCACAGCCCTGGCAGCAGCGCTCGGTGGCGCATTGATCGGGGCACTCACGGCGATGCTGCTCAACTTCGGTATTCCCCAACGCCATCTGTATGCCATCGGCAAAGAGCTTGCCGTCGGTCAGGGTGCCCTCGTTCTACGCGTACAGGAGCCATACCGGCAACCGATCATTGACAAACTCGCCCTCAGTGGCGGTACGCTGATGCGTGAGCGTCGTGCCGACGAGGTCGTTTCGGCAGCCAGTGATGACATGCTGGCCGCACGTTTCGCGGCCCATGCCTATGGAGGAGGCACGGGCAGTGCTGCTGCGGGGCGCTATGTGCCCGCAGAACAGGCCCAGGCACCGGTTGATCCGCAGCAACGCGATCTGATCGTCGCCGAGTTCGCCAACGTGACCCAAGCACGGCAGGCCCGACGCCGTCTGTCACGGCTCCGGCATAAACTTGGCCGATTGAGTACCGGCAATAATGCCATCGTAACGCACGATCACAAGGGGCAGATCCAAATCCAACAGACGGAAGATGTGACGACCGGGCGTGGCGCAAGCTTTGGCCTGGGTCTGGGCGCACTCGTCGGGTTGCTCATCTTCGGGTTCTTTGGCATCGCGGTGGGCCTCCTCGTCGTAGTGATGAACGAGGGTGCCAATCCGTCACCTGAAGCCGTCAGGGAAGGGATGCTTGCGGGCATCATTCTGCTCGGGGGCGGGGGCGCAATGCTGCTTGGCATGATTGGTGCGCTGATCGGAGCAGTCATCGCCAGCCTGATCAACCTTGCTTATAACGATACGGATCTGCGCCGCATCGCTCAGACGCTACCCGCAGGCAAGGCGTTGCTGCTCAGTTCGGTTTACCATCATGGTGGGCCGACCGTTGTCGCAGAGCTTGAGGCAAGCGGCGCAATCATCCGCTATACACCTCTGCCAGCCGCGCAAATGGCCGAAACGGTGATCAATGAGGCCCGCAACGCAGCCTTGAGCACAGGCGATCCCAAGAGCGCAGATACACTCCAGTTGATCACTACACGTGCCGGGGTGCGGATTTTTACTGACTGGCGGCGCCGCTCCGAACGCACGATTGTCCTCCTCCATGGTGCCGGTGGCGATCATCTCGCCTGGCGCGTGCAGTACCCGGCACTCCATGCGGCTGGCTACTCGACCCTCGCCCTTGACCTGCGCGGCCACGGCTACTCGGATCGTCCCCGTGGTGCCGACGATTATCGGCTCGAGCGCTTTGCCGAAGATCTCAGTGATGTGCTTACGGCTCTGGACATCCGCGAGTTCATCATTGTTGGGCACTGCTTTGGGGGCATGGTTGCGACCATGTTCCATCAGGCCAATCCGCGGTTGAGTCGGGGCTATGTCTTAATTGATACGGCTGCCCGTGCGCCCGTTTTGCCGCACTGGCTGGCGAGTCGTACCCCATGGGTCATTGGGTTGGCTGGACGGGTGCTTGAACTGTTGCCCAACGAACGCCGCCGTCTCTTTCACGCCGATATGGAGTCGTTTAAGGGTACCCGCGATATCGAACCAAGTCGCCTGGTGTCTGACGCGGCCCATACCACCCTTCGCGCATGGTTGCTGGTCTATCGTGGCATTGCCCAGTATGACGGCATTGACGCGCTACGCTCGATGACCCAACCCGTGTGGGTAGTAGTCGGTGAGCAAGATACGGTCTTTACCGTCGCAGACTCGCAGTTGATCCAGCACCATGTGCCCGGCTCACGCCTGATTACAGTTCCTGACGCGAATCATATCATTGTGGTCAACAATCCCGAGGTTGTCGAGCAACTGATCCTTGATTTTACCCGCGATACCCAGGCATTTACCCATCCTGCCCCCTGGTTTACGTGACGGCTCCCTGGGTGAAAGCATTTGGGCTTGAGAGTGCATCGCTCTATACTCATTGGTTTGCGAAATAAGCTTTCTGACATACTGCCGAAGGGAGTGCCGGCTTCAGCCGGCTCATGAGTTTTAAAAATGAAAACAGGGAGTGCCGACCACGAAGAACCCTCACGAAGACACGAAAACAGTCTTTGTGACGCAATTATTCGTTCATTCGTGGCCCCAATTCGTGGACGGCGGTGCTCCCAGAAAACTTGGAAATCTCGATCTAGTGCTACCGCATGTGATCATGCTTCAACAACGGGAAAGGGTAGATGCGATGGAATATCAGCAGGCGATCCCGACGATTGTGGTCTCACGGCCTGGGGTGATGCAACAGGCTCTACGCACAGCACTGTCGCTCTACCCTGGCATTGTGATCGTCAGTTCGGCAGGCGATGCCTTGAATGCGCTGCATCAGATTGTAGCTCACCACCCGGCCCTAGTGGTCATTGATGCTAACCTGCTTCCTGACGAGGTAGAGGCTCTGCTGGTCGCGCTGAAAGCCGCTGAGAACCCGCCGCGCTGCATCGTCTTTATCTCGTCGAATATTCACGCCAATATGATGCTGCGTGCCGGGGCCGATGCGGTTCTCCCCAGCGACAGTTCGACCGAGAATCTCCGCACTGCACTCCAACAGGTTGTTCAGTTCCAGGCGTGAGTGCCATATGCCGACGAGCAGATCTGTGAGGCCTCGCCCGTGTCACGCATACCGGATTACGGGTTGTTCTATGACTGCTATTTCCGTGCCGCTGCGCGTTTGGTTAAAGAGGAGTACAATGCACCTGTGAGTAGTTAGGATCATCTGGAGTTGCCCGATGAGCGATGACTTCTATCAGCAACTTCCATCTTTATCTGATTTCACCTCGATCACCGATCCCGACAATTTTACCCCTCTCCCTGATGAATGGTATCTGGTGGTTACTGATGTTGTTAGCTCAACGCAGGCGATTGCCGCCGGGCGCTACAAAGAAGTCAATATGCTCGGGGCAGCCTCGATTGTTGCGCTGTTGAACCTCGCTGCGCCACTCGACTTGCCGTTTATTTTTGGAGGCGATGGTGCAACCCTGGCGATCCCGCCAACCCTGGTTGTTCCTGCGCGAAGCGTGCTCGCAGCATTACGCAGCCTGGCGCAACGTAGCTATCAACTTGAGCTACGAGCTGGCATTGTTCCGATAGAAATGGTGAATCGTCACGCCCAGCCTGTAACCGTCGCTCGCATCGAAGTTGATGAACACTATAGTCAGGCCGCTTTTTCTGGTGGGCTGGCGTATGTTGAAAACATCCTGAAAGATCCGGTGGCAGGGGCCGGCTTTCTCGTGACAGAAATCTCCACGCCCGAAGCGGCCGATCTGCGTGGGCTGGAATGCCGTTGGCAAGATCTCGTGAGTCGTCACGGCGAAATTATTAACCTGATCGTCATACCAATCGCTAAAGAAGCACCAACACGAACCAGTACCCTACGTGCTTTCTTTGCGCTGATCGAAACGATCTATGGCTCGGATCAGAACTACCATCCGGTGAGCATTGAGCAATTGCAGACAACCGCTAGCCCCCGTGCCCTGATGATCGAGAGCCGCCTGCGAGCCCGGCCTGGCCTGATGGCTCGGCTCGATTATCTGCTGCGGATCTGGAGCATGAACCTGCTGGTTGGTCTTTACAAACAGTACCAGGTGTTGACCGGTCACCCACCCTGGTGGAACGCCTACCGAGCGTTGGCTTTTCGTACCACCGACTATCGCAAATTCGACGGAGCCTTGCGCATGGTGATCGCTAGCACCCCTGCCCAGCGCATGCAACTCGAAACCTATCTGGATGCCCAGTATCAGCACGGTGAGCTTGTCTATGGCCTCCACGTTACCGACCGGGCCATTCTGACCTGTCTCGTCTTTGAACGCATGGGGCACCAGGTGCATCTAGTGGATGGAGCCGACGGTGGGTATGCCCTGGCGTCCCATGCGCTCAAGCAGCGGTTGTCGGGTTCAGGGCCGTAGTCCTGAAACCGGTGCTTCTTTTCGCACACGATACCAGCAAAGCTAGCCTCTATTTCCTATGTGCTATCTCATCCTTGCCTAAGCGTGGGGCGTTGCAGACGATAGGGTTCGAGTTCAGGTGGAAGAGTCCCGGCCAGCGCCGCTTCGGCCAGCAACCGCCCGAAGGGGCCAGCAAACGGCATACCATGGCCGCAAAACCCTCCGGCAAACCAGACCCCAGGCAAGCGTTCTACTGAGCCTGCAACGGGCAGATAGTCGGGGGTAAAGCCCATTAATCCAGCCCAGCGACGTGCAATAGGTAACCCGGCCAGCGACGGAAAAATGCGTCCAAGCGCAGCGTCGAGCGCGTCTTGTACCAGAGGGGTCGGCACTCGTTCACGGATGTCTACATCACGTTGTGGGGCAAGGGCGCGGCATCCTCCAAAGACGATCGCGCCATCAACGGTTTGTTGCCCGTACTCGCCGGTCGGCGTGAGATCAACGCCAAAAGCCAGGTTGAGTGAGGGTGCCACCGGGGCCGTTGCGAGCGCCTGTCCGCGTACGGGACGCACGATCCCAACGAGTTCCGGCAAGAGATCGCTACTCCACGCATTCAGGGCGACCACCACAGCACTTGCGGTCACGACACCATGCGGTGTGGTGACCACGACCTGACGGGGTGAGGCTGATATGTCTAGCCTGGTGACGGGCGTCTGCCAGCAGAAGCGAGCACCACGACGCGCAGTCACCGCAAATAAGCCATGCACCAGACGAGCCGAATGGAGCCGCGCTGCCGCCTCGTTGTATCTGGCACCGAGCACCTCGTCGCCTGGTGACAGGCCAAGTAACGTGCAGATCGCCGTGCGGTCAACCATGCTACTCTGAAAGCCATCAGCCTGCAGCTCGCCCGCCGCCTGGGTCAGGGCCGCTAGTTGGGCAGGATTGGCGGCAAG
The DNA here is from genome assembly GCF_004138165.1 of Candidatus Chloroploca sp. Khr17. Lineage (GTDB taxonomy): Bacteria > Chloroflexota > Chloroflexia > Chloroflexales > Chloroflexaceae > Chloroploca. The sequence continues at coordinate 348,800 of NZ_RYFF01000001.1, read as the reverse complement.
TTCCAGATGCCCATCGGGGCGCAAATCGCACGCGATGCCTTCTTGCTCGACCACCGAGCGCAGCATCGCCAGGCCACGTAGGGTCAAACCCCAGACCTCCTGGGCTGTTGCGCGACCGAGGCGCTGTACGGCAGCGGGGTAGGGCTCGGGGGTCCCGGTAATACAGAGACCACCGTTATTGCCCGAGGCACCTGTGGCGGGGCCACCCTGTTCGAGTACCAGTGGAGCGACCCCGGCGCGGGTCAACCAGTACGTTGTCATTGCCCCCAGGATGCCACCACCAATGACGACCACTTCGGCGCGGGGTGGCAACTCGTGCCCTGGTAAAGGCTCCTGGTCAAGTGTCGCATGCCAGTGTGAATGTGTCACTGTGCGCCTCCTGCATGGCAGCCTTCATGCCGATATACTCTATGATACCACCTCGTAGAAAAGAGGCAAGGAGGTTTCAAACTCGACAAACCCATGCTGCTGACGCAAGCGATCAGCGAAACTGGCCGCTTGCGTCAGCACACACTACGCCCACAAACCACATGAAAAATGGTATACTCGAAATAAGAAGACAAACACGGTTCTTCTCCTGATGCGCCCGCAAGCGTACCCGTCCTTGTCTCGTCTTCAACCTCTGGAGCGCGTATGCAACGGCAGATCCAAGTCTCTGGTACATGGTCTGGTCTGGTGACCCTGCTTAGCTTTAGTGATAGTATCGAGCACGAGTTTAACCTATCACCTGATGAGCGTTATTTGATGCGCCTGGTGATTGAAGAAATTGTGAGCAATATTATTAAGTATGGGTACAGTGAAAGCTATACCGGCCCCATCCAGTTGGAATGTCATTATCACAACGATACGCTGCAACTCATCATTCGTGACCAGGGATGCCCGTTTGATCTCCGTGAACATCCACCACCTGACTTGAATCACACCAGCGCGGATGAGTGCGATCTTGGCGGTTTGGGGATCTTTTTTGTGCGCGAACTGGTTGACCAGATTAGTTATACCCACGATCCGCAGAGCGGATGGAATGAACTGACCGTAACGAAGGGACGCCTGCCATGACCGAGAGCCTCTTGCGTGAGGTTTCCTTCTTTCGCGACTTACCTCTTGATGCCTTGCGAAGCCTGGCTGAAACAATCGCCTACCGTCAGCTTAACGCAGGAGCCCTTCTCTTTGCTGAAGGCGAAGCGGGTCATGAATGTTTCATTATTCTCGAAGGCAATGTTGATGTCTTGACCTATGTCAACGGAAATGAATTGCGTCTCGATACCTTTGGAGCAGGCCATATTGTTGGTGAAATGGCCCTGATTGATCGGAGTCCACGCTCGGCGACGGTACGGGCTGTCGCTGATACTAAGCTGATCGCCCTGGGTGAAGATGCTTTCAAGACGCTGCTACGGTCGAATCCTGACCTCGCGATGCAAATGTTGAGCAGTGGCTCGGCGCGGGTGCGTGAGGCCAACCGGCGCATGATTGCCGGGTTGGAACGGAAGAATGCCGAATTGACCGACGCATATCGGCGACTTCAGGCGATGCAGGCTGAACTGGTGCGCCTCAACCGTCTGGAAGAGGAATTGGCCGTTGCCCGGCGTATCCAGACCTCTTTTTTGCCCAAGCATCTGCCCCAACCCGAGGGCTGGCAGTTGACGGCGATGAGCCGTGAGGCCCAGGCCGTCGGTGGTGATTTCTTTGATTGCATTGAATTGCCTGATCAGTTGCTCGGTCTCGTGGTGGCAGATGCCTGTGGCAAAGGGGTTACCGCGGCGCTCTTTGTGGCGCTGACCCGCTCGTTGCTGCGGGCGGCTTCGCTTTCGCCACGTGTTTTCCAATGTGCCGATCAACAAGATGCCGAGACGATCCTGGCTGATGCGCTCTGGCTGGTCAATGACTATCTCTGTCGTGAACATGGTGATAATACGATGTTCATTACGCTCTTTTATGGGTTGCTTGATCCTCGTACCGGGATCCTGGCCTATGTCAATGCTGGCCATAATCCCCCCTTGATCGTCGATGGGGCTAGCGCAACGCTTGGCGAAACCGAGCTTGGCTCGATGCCCCTCGGTATTCTACCTGATCAGCAGTATCATGTGCAGCATACGGTCATCAACCCTGGATGTCGTCTGGTGATGTTTAGTGATGGCATTACCGAAGCGCTTGATTCGCATAGCGAGATGTTTGGTGAAGGTCGTCTGCGTGAAGTGCTGACCACTAATGCCCTTCTGGCTGCACCTGCATTGATGCAGGGCATCATTGATGCGGTTGATCGCCATATTGATGGCGCCGCTCAGTCTGATGATATTACCATCCTGGTCGTGTCGCGGATGTGAGGATCAGCAGAGTGATGCTATAATAAGTCGGCCCATCTCTCTCTCCGTACCTGCTTCTGTTCGGCGGCGGTGATCAAGGCATAGATGAAGAAAGGCAAAACGGTGAAGGTTGAGCTGATCAATGATGTGCTTGTCGTTCAACTGCCGGCACGTCTTGATGCAGTTGGCGTTGCCTCGATTGAAGAACAACTCGCGATGGCCGTCGCCAACCATCGTGGCAAAGTGCTGGCTGATATGAGCCAGGTGACCTTTGTTGCTAGTCTTGCGCTGCGAATGTTGCTTACGACGCTGAAAGCCGTGCAACCTCTCGGTGGCGACGTCCGCTTGGTCGGACTCCAACCGCCAATTGCTGAAATCTTTCGGAAGAGTCGTTTTGATACTTTTTTTCGGATCTATCCTGACCGCACAACCGCTCTTGCCGCGTATACAGCACCTTCGGGATGAAAACCTGTTGTTCAAGCCCTGACTTGATCGATTCCCAGAAGGACAAGAAGTACATGCAACTTTATCTACGTCTATTGTTGTCCCCATGGTGGTAAGGAAAATCCAGAGCGCTCGTGTTTATCAAGGTTATACTAGAAGTGCTACGCTCAGTTTGCATGGGTATGCTGCCTCGACACGCCGCTGTCAAGGGCAGTCCTTTGGAGTGTGTCGAGCACCAATACTTTTCAAAGAAGGACGAGAAGCCACCTCACAGGTCTTGATGATGGCGTCCCAATGCCGACGAGCAAACCTGTGAGGTCTTATTTGAAAGGTATTGTGTCGAGCAACAGCAGATAAAGGTGAGCCAGTGTGAGTCGATTCTGCGTAATGGCCATAGACCAGGAGTGCAGCTGTGGATCGTTTTCGTAACCGCCATTTACTCCTAGCTGACCTGATTCTGATCCCTCTTGCGGTCTATACTGCATTTCTCTTACGTCTCGAACTCTTTGGGATCGGCGGGTATCGTCCGGGTTTTTTCTTTATGGTGGTGACCGCGATGGCGCTGGTACCATTGATGCTGGCTCAGGCCAGGATCTACCAGCAATACTGGCGTTATGTGTCGGTTGATGAGATCCTGGTTCTGATTCAGACGGTGACGCTGGCTGTGTTGTTCCTCGGGGCCATTGTGCTCACGATTGGAACCCTCGTTCCAGCCCTGCGTATTCCACGCTCGATTCCCCTGATCCTCTTGCCCTTACTCGTGGCGATGCTGGGTTCTCCGCGGCTTGCCCTGCGTGTCTGGTCAAATCAGCGCAAGCGACGCCAGATCCCCCATTGGGACGAAGAAGCCCGGACACCGGTGCTCGTGATGGGGGCCGGGGACGGTGGGGCGATGACGGTGCGTGAGTTGCAGAGCAAGCTCTTCTGGCGGATGCGGGTTGTCGGGTTTCTTGATGATGATCCGACGAAACGAGGGGTGAGCATCCACGGGGTGAGCGTGCTTGGCGATCGCTATGCTATCCCCGAACTCGTTAAGCAATATCGGGTGCGCCAGGTGATTATTGCGATGCCAACGGCCCCCGGTAAGGCGATCCGCGAGATTGTGCAGATCTGTCAGAGCGCTGGGGTGCAGACGTTGACGGTGCCTGGATTGTCAGAATTGCTTGACGGTAGCCTCAAGCTGAACCAGTTGCGTTCAGTCGAGATTACCGATCTTTTGCGGCGTGAGCCGGTGCAGACCGATATTGGTGCGGTGCGTGATTTGATTCGCGGTCGGCGTGTGCTGGTCACTGGTGGCGGTGGTTCGATTGGCAGTGAGTTGTGCCGTCAGATTATCCGCTTTGGCCCGGCAGAGTTGTTGATTCTCGGCCATGGCGAAAATAGTATCTTTGAGATCCATAGCGAGTTGCGGCGCACCATCGCTGCACAGAAAGATGTGTCACCGCCAATCCTCACGCCGTTGATCGCCGATATTCGTGATGCTGTCCGCCTCAACAACTTGCTACAACAACACCGACCACAAATTGTTTTCCACGCTGCGGCCCATAAGCACGTGCCCCTGATGGAAGCAAATCCGATCGAGGCGATTAGCAATAATGTCCTTGGAACCCGGAATTTGCTTGAAGCAGCCGAGGCCGCCGCCGTTGAACGCTTTGTGATGATTTCGTCTGATAAGGCCGTGAATCCAACGAGCGTGATGGGGGCTACCAAGCGTATGGCCGAGATGCTGGTGCATCAGATGGGGCAACGCAGTGGCCGCCCTTATGTTGCGGTGCGCTTTGGCAATGTGCTCGGCAGCCGGGGCAGTGTGGTCCTGACTTTCAAACAGCAGATCGCCGCAGGTGGCCCGGTGACGGTGACCCATCCCGAGATGCAACGCTACTTTATGACCATCCCTGAGGCTGTCCAGCTTGTGTTGCAGGCCTCGGTGCTCGGTACCCAGGGCGAAGTCTTTATGCTCGATATGGGTGAGCCGGTCAAAGTCGTTGATCTGGCCCGCGATATGATCCGCCTCTCGGGCCTTGAAGAGGGGCAGGATATTGATATTGTTTTCCAGGGGATGCGCCCCGGTGAGAAGCTCTTTGAGGAACTGTTTGCCGCCGGTGAAGAGTATCGTGCGACGACCCACGCGAAGATCTTTGTTGCAGGCACGGCGAGCAATTGGGTTCCCGTTGAACTTGCCGATTCACTCGCCGTGATCGAGGGCGCGATCCACGCCCACGACGAAGAGGTGTTGCTGCGGATGCTCCGTACCCTCGTGCCTGAATATCAGCCGCCCCACCATGTGCCTCCCTTGCCTGACTTTGCGCCAAGTGTGGCGAAGATCGGTGCCTCTCAGAATGGCTATCATCCTGGGCGTGAGCCCCTCGAGACGCTGACCCCTCGCTCGTAGAGGAAAGACCTATCGGGGCCAAGGCGATTGCATCATACGAAACCGGATACAACAAGACGCTCTATCAGGGCACCCGCAAGGAGTGCCCCTACAGGCCGGGGGCCGGGCCCGGTGTACGGGCACCCCTTGCGGGTGCCCTGGCGGGTGCATACACGCAAGATGCAATCGCCCTACCATCGGGGCCAGCAAAGCTGGCCCCGATAGGTCTTTCTACCTATTTCCGGGCTTCACGATAACGACGGATGAGGTTGTTGGTTGAACTGTCATGGTTGAGCACAGGTTCGCTGGAGGCGGTGAGTTCAGGTACGATCTGCCCCGCCAGGACTTTGCCGAGTTCAACGCCCCATTGGTCAAAGGCGTTGATGTCCCAGACAATGCTCTGGGTAAAGACGCTGTGTTCGTAGAGGGCAATGAGCGCCCCGAGCAGCGCCGGGGTGAGTCGATCAGCCAGAATGGTGCTGCTCGGGCGATTGCCCGGGAAGGTGCGGTGGGCGATAAGTCCGGGGGCAACACCTTCATCCGCCACGGCTTCGCTGGTCTTGCCAAAGGCTAACGCTTCGGCCTGCGCAAACATATTGGACATCAAGAGATCGTGATGGTTTTCAACGGGATTGAGACTATGGCAGAACCCGATGAAATCGCACGGTACCAATTTGGTGCCCTGGTGGATCAACTGGTAAAATGAGTGCTGTCCGTTGGTGCCTGGTTCACCCCAGTAGATGGCACCCGTCTGATAATCAACTGGTGTACCGTCGAAGCGTACCCGTTTGCCATTGCTCTCCATCGTCAATTGCTGCAGATACGCCGGAAACCGGCGCAGGTATTGATCGTAGGGGAGAACGGCCTGCGTTTCGGCCCCCAAGAAACTGGTGTACCAGAGACCAAGCATGCCCATGATCACCGGCATATTGCGTTCAAAAGGTACCGTGCGAAAGTGTTCGTCCATGGCCCGAAAGCCACCGAGCATTTCGTGGTACGCTTCGGGACCCAATGCGAGCATCGTTGAGAGCCCGATGGCCGAGGTCATCGAGTAGCGCCCACCAACCCAATCCCAGAACCCAAACATGTTGGCCGGATCAATGCCAAAGGCAGTCACTTCGCGGGCATTGGTCGAGACGGCCACGAAATGGCGGGCTACGGCAGCCTCGTCGCCGAGGTGTTCGACCAGCCAGGCCCGTGCGGTGCGCGCATTGCGCATGGTCTCAAGCGTCGTAAAGGTCTTGGAGGCGACAATGCAGAGCGTCTCGGCGGGATCGAGATCGCGGACGGTTTCGACAAAATCGGTGGCATCAACATTCGAGACAAAACGGCAGGCCAGTGAGCGCTGACTGTAATGACGCAACGCCTCATAGGCCATCAACGGGCCAAGATCCGAGCCGCCAATGCCAATATTGACAATGTTCTTGATCGGACGCCCCGTATAACCAAGCCACCCGCCACTGCGTACCTGGTTGGCAAAGGCTTCCATCCGATCGAGTACGGCATAGATGTCGGGGATCACATTCTGACCGTCAACATTGACAATCGCGCCACGAGGCATCCGTAGCGCAACATGCAAAACAGCACGCCCTTCGGTTGCATTGATCTTTTCACCGGCAAACATTGCATCAATGCGGCGAGGCAGACCAGCCGAACGCACGAGCGCCATCAGCAACGCGATAGTCTCTTCGCTGATGCGATGCTTGCTATAGTCAAGATAGAGACCGGCAGCTTCAGCGGTGAAACGGCGACCTCGTCCGGGATCTGCGGCAAACAATGCTCGCAAATGCACCTCTTGGAACGCCCGGGCGTGTGTCTGCAGAGCCTGCCACTCCGGGCGACTGGATGGATGGGTTGTCATTTCGCTCATTCATGCCTCCTGGCAATGGGCGGACTTTGATAGGGCTAGTATATTATAATAGAGAATACAAAGGTTAGAGGAGGAAGCAATGACTATTCGTTTTGGTACATTTGTACCGCAAGGATGGCGGCTGGACTTGATGGAGATCGCCGATCCCATCGAGAAGTACGAAGCAATGACGCAGGTCGCCCGTGTGGTTGATGGCATGCCCGCCTATGATTCAATCTGGATCTATGACCATTTTCACACGGTACCTCGGATTGAGCAAGAGGCGGTTTTTGAGGCATGGACAATCACCGCAGCACTGGCCCGTGATACGCAACGGGTCAAGGTCGGTCAGATGGTCACCTGTATTGGCTATCGCAACCCGGCCCTGGCCGCCAAAATCGCCTCGACCGTGGATGTCCTCAGCCACGGGCGGCTTTACTGTGGCATTGGCGCGGGTTGGTACGAGCACGAGTGGCGTGCGTATGGCTACGGTTTCCCCGAAACACGCGACCGCATGCGCGCCTTCCGTGAGGCCACGCAGATTATGGTCAAGATGTGGACGGAGGAGACACCAACCTTCGAGGGCGAGTATTTTCATATTCGCGGGGCGATCAACGAGCCTCGCGGGGTGCAGAAGCCCTATCCGTCCCTCTGGATCGGCGGTGGCGGCGAACAGGTGACGCTCAAACTGGTGGCGCAGTATGGCAATGCGTGCAATGTGATGGGCGACCCGGCCACGTTGCAACAGAAGTTTGCCATTTTGCGCGGCCATTGCGAGCAGGTTGGCCGCAACTATGACGACATTATTCGTTCATCGAACGCCAATATTGTCTTTGTACGCCCTGGTGATGATCTCGAACAGGCTACCGCCGCTGTGCGTGCGACCTATAACTGGAGCCTCGAAGATCTCATGCGCAATTCGATTGTCGGTACGCCCGCACAGGTTGCCGAGCGCCTGCAAGTGCTTGCCGATGCTGGCGTGAACTATTTCATCACCTACTTCCCCCGGATCGCGTATGATCACACGCCCCTACACATCTTTGCCGAAGAGGTGATTCCTCACTTGAGTTAAAGCTCGGCGTGGTGGGTGTGCAAAAAAGCCAGCATAGCTGGCTTTTTTGCACTAAGGCAAGGTTTCAGGTTACTTTACAGTTTGGTGGCCTCCATCGCGTCCTGATGCGCTCGACTCTTTCCTATTTTCTAACTCCTAAATCCTTGTCTAACGAGTTTCGCAACTTGACAAGACTCGGTGGGCTAGCTATAATCTAGTTAATCGGTTAAGTGACCGGTCAATGGTCAAGCGAAGGCGACGCACAGTGGCGACGATCAAGGATGTAGCTGAACGAGCAGGCGTTTCGACGGCAACGGTCTCGTATGTGCTCAATGGTACGGGATCGGTGACGGCGGCAACCCGGCAACGGGTGCTGCAGGTGGTCGCTGAACTTGAGTATCAGCCCAATCATGCTGCCCGTAGTATGCGTTCCCGCTCGCGCACCCTCGGCCTGATTTTACCCAACGGGGCTGCCGGGTTGAGTACACCAACCCTGGCAGAACTGGTCGCAGGCTTGACTGAGGCGGCCGCGAACCACGGCTATTACCTCTTGCTCGCCGGTGATCCTGTTCAGTCTGAACACCTTGTCGCCACCAGTTTAGCACGAACCGGGCGGGTCGATGGCTTTGTCTTGCTTGACCTGCAGGTTGATGACGAGCGCAGTGCTCACCTTACCGCTGCTGGCGTTCTGCATGTTGGCGTTGGTGCGCCTGCCTCGGGCAATGCCTGCCCAGGTCTGAGCTTCGATCTCACCGGGGGGGCGTTGATCGCAACGCGCTCGCTGCGTACCCTGGGGCACCGCCGCATTGCCTTGATCAATCTGCCTTCGGAGTTGACCGATAGCGACCTCTTGTACCAGGGCTTTGCCAAAGCTCTGACTGAAACTGGTGAGGAGGTGGCGCCTTCATTGATTGTCGAGGCGGGGACGAGTCAGGATGATGGCCTGGCTGCGATGCAAGAGCTCCTGGCGCAACCTGAAGGGCCAACCGCAGTGCTGGCCGCAAGCGATGAACTTGCGTTTGGGGCAATGCACGCGCTGCGTGATGCCGGGATCGAGGTGGGTCGCGACGTAGCCTTGATCGGGTGTGGTGATGTTCCGCTCGCCGCCCATACGCATCCACCCCTGACAACGCTCCGTGCCCCCCGCCGCGCCCTCGGTGCGGCGCTTGCCCATACGTTGATCGCGCTGGTAGAACAGCAACCCCTACCATCGTTTACGCCCCTGCCTCTCCAGTTGATTGTCCGTAAGACAACCTGTCCGTTGCCTGAGTGAGCGCTCGCTGATGCTCCTCACGATAGTCGCTGAGGAGCAGTTGTTTTCTTGCCTGAGGAGGATGTTACTATGGCCGGTATTAAGTTCGAGAAGGTCTGGAAGCGCTTTGGTGAAGTCTCGGTCCTCAAGGATCTCAATATTGATATTAATGACGGCGAGTTTCTGGTGCTCGTTGGGCCGTCAGGCTGTGGCAAATCAACCGCGTTGCGCTGCCTCGCCGGTCTCGAAGAGATTACCGATGGCAATATCTGGATTGGCGACCGCGTCGTCAATGATGTGCCCCCCAAAGATCGCGATATCGCGATGGTCTTCCAGAGCTATGCCCTCTATCCCCATATGAGCGTCTATGACAATATGGCCTTTGGCCTGAAGTTGCGCAAATTGCCCAAGACTGAAATTGATACGCGGGTCAAAGAGGCCGCCGAGATGCTCTCGATTGGGCACCTGCTCGACCGCAAGCCCAAGGCGCTCTCGGGTGGTCAGCGCCAGCGTGTCGCGCTCGGACGAGCAATTGTGCGTGACCCGTCGGTCTTCTTGATGGACGAGCCGCTCTCGAACCTCGACGCCAAGTTGCGGGTGCAGACCCGCGCCGAGATCAGCCGTCTCCATCAGCGCCTCAAGACAACCTTTATCTATGTGACCCACGATCAGACCGAGGCGTTGACGATGGGCACCCGCATTGCCGTGATGCGTGATGGCATTCTGCAGCAGCTCGATACCCCTCAGAAGCTCTATGATAGCCCGGCCAATATGTTTGTGGCAGGCTTCATTGGCAGCCCTTCGATGAACTTCTTTGAGGCTAAACTCGACCGGGTACAGGGTGGTCTTGCGGTCGTGGTCGGCAAGGAGTTTGTTGTCCCCGTGCCCTCGAGTTCAACCGAACAACTCGGGACACATGTTGGCAAGAATATCTATTTCGGCATTCGGCCCGAGGATATCCACGATGCGAACTATGTGCCGCGTGGCGTGGATGAGAGTGCGCGCCTGATGACGATGGTCAATGTCATTGAGCCGCTTGGTTCGGAAGTCTATGCCTATATCGAAAATAGCGGCAAAGAGTTTGTCGGTCGCCTCGATCCGCGTACCGGAGCCCGGACTGGTAAACCAGTCGAGATCGTCGTGGATATGAATAAGATGCACGTCTTTGACCGCGAAACCGAAAAGGCGCTGGTCTAAGGGCTTTCGCTTATCTGGGGACACCCACCTCGTGCCTCGTGGCAGCGGCATTGCCGCTGCCACGAGGCACGAGCGATTCATTTCAATCCGGCGGTCTCGTTAAACCCGAGCATCAAGTTCATGCATTGCACGGCCTGCCCAGACGCCCCTTTGAGCAGGTTGTCAAGCGCCGAGACGATAATCATCCGTCCCGCCTCGATCTCCACTGGCTGAAAGCCGATGACAAAATCCATTGTCTGTTGCACATGGCGCAATTCAGGGAAGCGTCCGGTGGGCAACACGGTGATGAATGGTTCGTCACGAAACACGCTGTAGGCTTCGTGAACCACTTCGGGCGTTGTGCCTGGCTTGAGATTGACGTAGATCGTCGAGAGAATGCCGCGATAGACTGGCAACAGGTGGGGCGAGAAGATAATGTGCAACCCGGTCTCTTGTTCCATCTCGCCGAGATGGCGATGCACCCGCCCAACGTTATAGGCACTGAAGGTCTCGTGCGTTTCACCAAAATGGGTCTTGAGTGACAACGACCGCCCCGCCCCCGAAATGCCCGATTTGCTGTCAACAATCACCACACGATCCGCAAAAAGATCCGCTTTGACTAGCGGCCACAGGGGCAAAATCGCCGTGAGTGGATAACAACCTGTGTTGGCGACGAGGCGTGCCTCGCGGATCGCCGTGCGGTGCAACTCGGGCAAGCCGTAGACGGCGGCACTAAGCAACTCGGGGGCCGGATGCGGCTTGCCACGGCGTCGCTCATAGTCATCGGCATCGTGGAGCCGAAAGGTATCAGAGAAATCAATCACCTGCTTGCCCGCCTCCAGTGCCTGTTGCACCAGAGGAATAAGATCGGGAGTATTATGCGGAAGACAGGTGAAGATCAGATCTACGTCCTGGAGATTGGCCTCTTCGACGGCAACCAACGGCGTTTCAATCAGGGTAGGGAAGATATCAGACAGACGTTTGCCCGCTGCCGAGCGTGCCGTAGCAAAGCCAATCTCAACCTGGGGATGGCGTACCAGCAGTTTGATCAATTCATACCCGGTGTACCCGGTTGCCCCGTAAATACCCACACGAGCCATAACTTTTTCCTCTGCTTTAGGGCTACCGCCCTCAAAACCCCGTGGCTGTGCCGCCCGTTTGCGCTAGCACCAGCCCGCTCTTACGCCACGCACGGGGCCATTATACCAAGAAGCCACCACTGATGTATCAATCTCAGGTATACTGAAAATGCGTCAAAGACCGGAAACCCCTAGCAAAAGTGTGGAGGAGCGTATGCCAACACGAGTGCTTATCCTTTCGGCAAGTGTTGGATCAGGTCATAAGGCAGCGGCGGCAGCGATTGAACAGGCTTTTCGGCGTTACCCTGAGTTTGAGGTGATCAATCAGGATGCGCTGCTCCATACCTCGCGCATCTATCAGGTGGCCGCGACTGATGCCTATTTTGCCCTGGTCAAAGAGAATCCCTGGTCGGTGGGGTGGCTCTATGATTATAATGACGAACCTTTCAAGAACGAACGCGGCCTCTCCCACGTGCTCAATATGCTCAATGGTCAGCCTCTGGTCAAACTGATCGAAGATTACCATCCCGAGATTATTATCTGCACCCACTTTATGCCCGCTGGCATTGCTGCCCAACTCTTGCTCGAAGAGCGGATCAATTCACGCCTCGGCATTGTCACGACCGATTATGATTTTCAGGGCATGTGGCTCAGTCGTAGCTTCAATCACTATTTTGTTGCCCTTGACGAGGCGCGGGCTTTGCTGGCATCGTTTGGCGTTGAGCACGAACGCATTACCGTCTCGGGGATTCCGGTGACGCCACTCTTATCAGAACCGTTTGATTGCGAGGGGGTCTATAAGCGCTACAATCTCCAGGTCGATCGTCCGACCTTGCTGGTTTCGGCAGGTGCCCTCGGTGGTGGGCCAGCCCTCGAAATTGTCGAGCAGATTATGGGTATGAAAACGCCTGTGCAGACGATTGTGGTGTGTGGGCGCAATCAGCCCTTGCGTCAGGCTGTGACGACGCTGACGGCAGCCAAGGCTGAACATTTTCGTGTGCTTGGCTTTACCAACGAAATGCCCGATCTGATGCGCGCCGCGACGCTCTTTGTGGGCAAGCCTGGCGGCTTGAGTACGGCAGAGTGTATGGCGGCAGGCTTGCCCATGGTTGTCATTGACCCGATCCCCGGGCAGGAAGAACGCAATAGCGATCATTTGCTCGAGAACGGGGCCGCCATCCGTTGTCGCGATCTACCAGTGTTAGGCTTTAAGATCGATCAGGTGCTGCAAGAGCCTGGTCGCCTCGAAGGTCTGCGGGCTGGAACCCAACGCCTGGCGCGTCCTGATGCCGCCCGAGTGGTGATTGAGACGCTGCTCAACGATACCACAAGCCCCTATGTCTTTGACCGTGAACAGCGCCGTCGCATTATTGCGGTGTCACGCGGCAAAACCGAGCCAGAACTGGTGGCGCCGCCGCCCCCTGATACCGTGATCCTTTATGATGACGAGACCGGGGTGCTGCTCGGCACGATTACGCCTACTCAGATGAAGTTTCTCGATACCTATCTCGTTGAAGAACATGCGGATGACGAGACCTACTATCTCGATGAGCCAACCCTCGATTATTTGATCGAGCAGCATCCCGATCCTGAACTGTTAACGGTCTTGCGCTCGATCCTGCGTACACGCACTCACGTTGAAATCCGCTTTGTCTTGCCATAACAAAGGAACTCTATGGAAACCTGGGTTGAGCAGCGCGAGGCCTTTCGTGGCCCGGTCTTTACCGTCGTGACCGGGGCGGCTATGCTCGATGATGGGCAACGGGCACGCCGTGATGTGGTGCGCCATCGGGGTGGGGTCGGCGTTGTGCCGGTGCTAGACGGTCAGGTGTTGCTCGTGCGTCAGTTTCGCATCGCCGTTGAGCGCGAAACTATCGAGATTCCCGCTGGTCTGCGCGAACCTGGTGAGACGTTGGCGGCGTGCGCTGCCCGCGAACTCGCCGAAGAGGTCGGGTACGCGGCCGAGCGGCTGATTCCACTCTTGAAGTACGCGACTTCCCCGGGCTTTACCGATGAAACCACGGCTATCTTTCTGGCGCTCGATCTGCATCCCGTCACGGCAACGCCCGATTGGGATGAACGCCTTCATCAGGTTGCGCTGCCCCTCGCAACGCTGCCCGAGGCGCTCACCAATGGTACCTTTGAGGATGGCAAGACCTTGATCGGGCTCTATGCTGCGCTGGCATGGCTTAGCGCTACGCCCGCTGAGGGGTGAATCCCCCCACTCCCAGGGTATGCTACAATGCCTGTCTATGTCAGTGCTAAGCAAAACTACCCCTATTCTCATTGTGACCTTCGTAGTGTTGGGTTTTGCGGCATGCACGCCTCAGTTGACGCCACTACGTCTGGCGAGTGAGCCAACCAGTGTGGTTGCCCCTTCGCCAACACTTGAAACGACGGCTCCTCCTGATGCGGTGGTGCCTCTGGCGACCGTCGCCCCGGTCTCCCCCGATCCTGACGTGCTCCTCAGCCTGTCTGCCCCGGTGTTGCAACGCTTGCATCAGTGGGGCAGTGGCGTGCCACTGGATCTGGCGCTGAGTCCCGATGGCACAACGCTCTTTGTGGCGACCGCGCTGCATCTGCAACAACACGACGCAGGTTTGCTCGGGAAGATAGGCTGGGAGTATGATCTCGCGGTACCGCCGAGTGGCCTTGTCGTTGCGCCTTCGGGGAAGCTGCTTGCCCTTGCCCTTGGCAGTGACGTTGAATTGCGCCGCCTGCACGATGGGACGGTGCTTGAGACCCTCGCGCACCGGGCCAGGGTGACTGATCTTGTGTTTGCCCCGGGTGGTGATCGCCTGGCCGTTGCACTTGCGACCGGCTCGCTTGTCATCTGGCAGGTAGAGCAATGGGTGCCCTTGTCCGAATTGCGCCCGTCAGAAGGCAATGATCTAGGTGCGCTAACGGCGAATTTCACCAGCGTGGCCTTCAATCACGACGGTACCTACGTAGCTGCCGGTGATGCCAATGGCACGGTGACGGTCTGGCAGTTGCCCGAATCTACGCCTGTCCAGCAGTTCTCCCTTGGCCTCCGCGAGGTCACCGATCTCGCCTTTACCCCCGATGGCACAACGCTGGCAGTGGCTTCAGCAGGGTCGCGCAGTGAACCAGGTTCAGTCCAGATCTGGGATGTGGTCAGTGGCTATGCCCGCGCCTATCTGACGATCATGAGCGAGACAGCACAGCTTGCACCGGTCACCCGGGTAGCCTTTGCTTCTGACGGTCGGTCAGTCTTCGCTGGCACAACCAGCGGCGAAGTCGTACGTTGGGCGTGGCCCTCTGGACAACGCGAACGGGTGATCCAGGCGCACCGTGGGGCGCTCAGTGCCCTGGTGATGGTTCACGGAGGCGGCTTCTTTACCGCAGGACGCGACGGTGCGCTCAAACGCTGGAATGCCGATGAGCTGCCTCTTGATACCCTGGAAGGGGTACCTGCCGTTACCGCCGTTGCGATGACAAGCAATCGTCAGGTCATGACTGGTGGCGAAGACGGTAGCCTTATGTTCTGGACCCAGGAAGGCCAGTTGCGTGAGACGATATGGGAACATCAAGGCAAAATCCACGCCCTGGCGGTCAGCCCTGACGAACGCATGCTGGCTTCAGCGGGTGCCGATGGGAGCGTCATCCTCTGGAGCCTGCCTGAAGGTACGCTGCTAACCCGCCTGACTGGACACGAAGGCCGCGTGCTTGGGCTTGCCTTTGCGCAGGATGGTACCTTGCTCGCCTCGGCGGGGTTGGATGGCACGGTTCGCCTCTGGCGCATCCCCGGGGGCGAAGCCGTACGTGAATTGACTGTCATCGAGGATGGCGGCTTGAATGCCACCGCCGTCCTCGGTGTTGCCTTTGCCCACCAGGGCGAAGTTGTCATTGGCACAGCCTACGATGGATCGGTACGCCTCTTCCAGACACATGATGGAGGCGCGCCAACTGTCTTGCGTACCGCCCATGGTGGCTGGTTGATCGCGCTTGCCAATGGGTCGCACGGCGAGCTTGCCGCCCTTGATGATACCGGACGCCTGTGGGTTTGGGATGAGGCTGGCACCTTGCTTGAACGGGGAGCACTCGCTGATGCAACGGCACTCGCCGCGACCGAAGCCGGCCACCTGTTGACCGTCGGCCCAACAGGAGGGCTCAGCTTGTGGCAGGTTGAGGCTGATGGGCCAACCGAGCTTGCGAGTAGCCCCTGCAATGGCGATAACCTTGCCGTCACTGCTGACGATACGCTCGTTGTTGTTGGCTCGCGCCGCGGATCTGTTGAGATCTGGGCCTTGCCGTAAGCGTAAACGCCTCTCGGTTTGGGCAAGAAAAGGTTGCTAGTGGCGAACGATGCTACCTTTGCTAGCATCGTTCGCCAGAAATAACCACCCCTATACGCTGCTGGGCTGTGCCGGGGTGATTGTCTGGCGTCGCCTGCTGGTGATGATGCCCTCGATCGAATAGATCGCTAGGGCAATCCAGACCAGCACAAAACCAAGCAAGCGCTGCGTGCTGAGATACTCACCATAGACAAAAACCCCGAGCAGAAATTGGAGCGTCGGGGCAATATACTGCAAGAGCCCGAGCGTGGTCAGGGTCACGAGGCGTGCCCCTGCGGCAAAGAGCAAGAGGGGCACCGCTGTCACCACACCCGATGAGATCAGCAGGGTTGTCGTAAAGAGATCCGCATGGCCGAGCGTACCACCCGTGGTGCGCTCAACAAAGCCCAGGAAAACCAGGGCTGGGAGCGCCATCACCAACGTTTCGAGGGTAAAGCCCTGGATCGAAGCGAGCGGAGCCGTTTTACGTAGCAGGCCGTAGAGTCCGAACGATCCAGCCAGACTAAGGGCAATCCAGGGTGGCGAACCATAGGTGAGCGTCAGATAGAGCACGCCGGCAAGCGCGAGCGCAATACCAAGGCCCTGCCCGATCCGCAAGCGCTCGCGTAGCACGACAACCCCGAGAAAGACATTGACCAGCGGATTGATAAAATAGCCCAGGCTGGTCTCAACGACATGATCGGCGTTGACCGCCCAGATATAGAGGCCCCAGTTAAAGGAGAGGAGGCTCGCTGACAGCACAAAAACAAGTAGCGTGCGTGGTTGGCGCAAAGCCTCGAAGAGCCATCCCCAGTTTGTGCGGAACGCAAAGAGCCCAACAATCAGCGCGGCCACCATCGCCCAGACAACCCGATTCGCCAGGATCTCAAGCGCTGGTACGTGATGCAAGGCTTTCCAGAAGATGGGCAGTAAGCCCCACGAAACATACGCCCCGATTGCGTAGAGTACACCTTTATTCACAAGTTGCCGCCTGTTGTGAGCACGGGAAACAGGCCTGTATCATACCACAAGATTGGTAACATTACTTGACTAGACAAATATCCCCACAGGTAGGGTCAGGGCGCCCCCCGAAAGATCCCGGCCCCTGGGAAGGCGAGCAACGCAATATGTGGAAACCAACCCGCCAGGAAGGACTCTGGTTTCACGGTGGCAACCTCCATCAGTCCCGTCACTACTCCCAATTTCTTGCTCTGCAACTCAAAGCACGCTTAGAAGGCCTTGCAACCCCTGTCTATGGCCTCGCCGACGTCTATCATACGGCGTGATCCAGGCCAAACTTGAAAAGCCTGCCACCCTAAACGGCATGGGCAGCGTTCTGGGGCTACGCTCCAGAACGCTGCCCATGCTCGATCAATCCCCCTAACGCTTGACGGTCAGCCAGCATCCACGTATAATCGCCTCGGTCTGATAGGAACCCCCTAGATGCATAGATGTCCTGGTTTGCGCCGCCCGACTGATCCCTTTCACCTCCAAGTTTCGCCTACCTGAATAGTCCTGGTCAGAACCACACACCGGTCTCCACTACTCTCAGCAACCAGTACCGATACAGACAGTGAAACCTAATTTTGCCATTCAGGACACCATCAGACAGATATCAGGCTTCTGTGCTACAATTGTTAGCAAAAGGTTCAGGCGCAAAGACCTTCGCTGACACAACATGAGGAGAAAATGCATGGCCAGACGGATCATCGTCGCCCTGGTGCTGGTCGCAATGATGGCTACCATGCTTGCATGGCCCCGCCCCAGCGTTGCCCAGCCAAGTGTTCCCAACACCTTCCCCCCCTTCCAGGCTCGCTATTTTAGCGAAACGGGCCAGGCCGCTGTCAATGGTTTCCTTGAGAAATGGAGGAATACGCCGAATGCCCTCTTCGTGCTTGGGTTCCCCATCTCGGCACCCTTTATCGAAGAGAGTTTCACCAACCCTGGCCAATATTATCGTGTGCAGTATTTCGAGCGCGCTGTGCTCGAAGAGCACCCCGAGAATTTTGGTCAGCAGGGCAACCGGTTTTATGTGCTTGGTCGCTTGATGGGCCAGCAGCTCGCTCGCGGTCGTGAGAATGAGGCCGCCTTCCAGCCTGTCGGCAACCCTGGTGATGGTACCTGGTTTGCCGAAACCAACCATACGCTGCGCAATAGCCCCGCCCCGTTTCGTGATTTCTGGCAGCGCAATGGTGGCCTAGAGGTCTTTGGCTATCCTCTCAGTGAGCAGTTCCAGGAGGTCAATCAGGCCGATGGACAAACCTACTGGGTGCAGTATTTTGAGCGTCAGCGGATGGAGTGGCACCCCAATCAGCCTGATCCTCGCTATCGTATTTTGCTCGGTCTGCTTGGCAACGAGTATCGTGACAAGTTCCATAGCAACAATCCTGCCTTTACGCCACGCAGCGCGGCCGATTCGCTGCCCCAGCCGTTTATCTACGGCTTCAATGCCCATCTCTATGGGCAGGGTACCGCATGGCAGGATCGCAACCGTGCGCTGACCCTTGCGAAGAATGCCAATATGCCCTGGATTCGCCAACAGGTCCGCTGGCGTGACTTGCATGATCGCTCCGGCGCGATCTACTGGGCCGAACTTGATGATATCGTGGCCGATGCGAGCAACCAGGGGGTCAAACTCTTGATCAGTGTGGTCTCAGCCCCTGATTGGGCAGGTGGCCCCGGGATGCCGCGGCGCGAGAATTTCGCCGATTTTGGCAGCTTTATGGGCCAGATGGCCGCTCGTTACCGCGGTCGCGTCCATGCCTATCAGATCTGGAATGAACAGAACCGCGCCTGTGAAAACGGTGGCGATTGTGCTAGTGCTGGTGGTACCGGCGGTCGCGTCGCAAGTGCGGACTATTATGTGGATATGCTCGCCGCTGTGTATGGCCCGATCAAGGCCGCTGACCCCAATGCGATTGTCGTCAGTGGTGCTCCAACCAGTACCGAGACCAATCGTGCCGATATCGCCATTAGCGATACCGAATTTGTTCGCCAGATGGCAATCAATCCGCGCTTCCGCGCAAACGTTGATGCCATTGGGCTCCATCCCGGTGGGCAGTACAACCCGCCTGATACGATGTGGCCTGACAATCCCGGCCCTGGCCCCAACTGGCGCAACAGCCGTGAGTTCTATTTCCGCCGTATTGAAGATACCCGCAATGTGCTCGTCGCCAACGGGATGGGCGATTACCAGATCTGGATCACCGAGTTCGGCTGGGCTACCACCAATAATACTCCTGGCTACGAGTATGGTAATCGAATCTCGTTCGAACAGCAGGCCGAATGGACCGTGCGCGCGCTCGAGATTGGTCGCTATAATTGGGCACCATGGGTCGGCGCAATGTTTGTTTGGAACCTGAACTTTGCGATCCCTTGGGCCTATCAGGGCAATCCGTTGCACGAACAGGCGGCCTTTGGGGTGCTTAATCCCGATTGGAGCCCACGCCCTGTCTATAATGCCCTCCAGTCGTTCCCGAAACGCTAACAGGGAGCCTGTGTCTCTGTCTGGTGGCTCAGGAAGCACTGTCTTCCTGAGCCATTTTCCAGTCTTAGACACAATACTTTTCAAATAAGGACGAGAAGAAACCTCACAGGTCTTGATGATGGCGTCCCAATGCGGACGAGCAGACCTGTGAGGTCTTATTTAAAAGGTATTGGACCTAGTTCCTGTTTTCTATCTCCTAAATCCTTGTCTTGGAAGGAGTTGTGTGATGTCTTATATGCAATCTAGGTTCAGCGCTCTGTTGATCCTGATGATGCTCGTGCCACTCATTGCGTCCTGTGGCAGCGCTCCAACAGCCGATCCAGGGCCGACCTCTGCCGTACCCGCGCCCACAACCGTTTCTGATCCCACTACACCTGCAGATACTCCGGCGGCACCGACGCCAACCGCCAATGACTCGTCGAATGCCCCAACCGCAGAACCGACCGCGATCTCGCTCAATCCCGACTATCTGCAATTCGGGGTTGTCGCCCACCTCTACTATACCGACCGCGAGCGCGTCCTCCAATTGACCCGCAATGCCGGGTTTGATTGGGTGCGCCAGCAGATCTACTGGCGCGATATCGAAGATCCGGTCAATGGGATCTGGGCCTGGGACGAGATTGATCCGATTGTCGCTACCGCTAATGCCTATGGGGTGCGCTTACTTGTCAATGTCGTGCGTTCACCTACCGCGTATAGCGCAACCAACGGTCTCCCTGATGACCCGGCCACCTTTGCCAATTTTATGGCTGTGCTCGCCGAACGCTATAAGGGCCGGATCCACGCCTACGAGATCTGGAATGAACCGAATCTTGCCCACGAGACTGGTGGCACGATTACGACGGCTGATGTTGGCCGCTATGTCGAAATGCTGAAACTGGCCTATGAACGCATCAAGGCCATTGATCCCGATGCCCTCGTGCTTGCCGCAGCCTCCTCGTCAAGTGCCGTCACCAATCCTTCGGTTGCACTCTCTGACCGAGAGTTCTATCAGGCCATGTACACCTACAACGGCGGCGAGGTGCGCAACTACTTCGATATTCAGGCCGTCCATCCCGGTGGCGCTGCCAACCCCCCTGATACGCTCTGGCCTGATAATCCTAGTTATATCGAGGGCTGCGAACCCGCCCCTGATCGCTGTTGGAACGATGATTCCACCCACTATTTCCGCCATATCGAAAAGGTGCGTGGCTGGATGGAAGAGTATGGCATGGCCGATAAGCGCGTCTGGATTACCGAGTATGGCTGGGCGACCCCCAATGTCACTCCGGGCTATGAATTCGGCAACTTTGTCTCCCTCGAACAACAGGCCGCATATATTACCGGGGCAATGCGCCGTACCTTCGAACTCTATCCCTTCGTCGGCAATATGTTTCTCTGGAATATGAATTTTGCCGTCACCAAAGCGGAAAATGGCCTCGATCCCAATCACGAACAAGGCTCGTTCGGTATCCTCAACCCCGATTGGAGCCCCCGGCCTTCATTCCTGGCCGTGCAAAGCACGATCGCCGAGCTCAAGGCCAACCAGGGACGCTAGCGTTGGGTTCAAAACATACTGGTGGTCTCACCGCTCTTGCCAGCGAAACTGGCAAGAGCGGTGAGACCACCAGTGGTTATCCCTCAACGTCAAGCTCAATCCCCAGCGTCCCCAGCAATACCTCGATCAAGCCCACGGCCTCAGGCCCAAAAGCGTAATCCTCGCCCATCTTGCCAATAATCAAGCGTCCAAGCATGGCACGATGGGCACTTGGCAACAAGAGATCTGGTATCTGGTACTGTCCATCCTGCCCTTGATAGGCAACCACGACCTGTGCCTGAATACGGGCTGCCATTACATACCCGTATCTCAGGGCCTCATCTTCATCAAGGGTAACCAGTTTACCCGTGCGTACATGGTAGTATTGACCGGGGCCGCGCCCTCTGCGCCGTCGGATAACCGACCCCTCAACCAGACGATATGCTCCCGGTGCATCGAGCGCCTCCGCAGCAGGTTGCCACCCGAGCACGCCGGCAAAATAACTCACCCGTTGCCCTTGTCCGGGTGTATAGAGAATTGGCTCACCCAATGCCGTCACGCGGGGCAAAAGAGGGAGCAGCCTAATCTGATCGGCGAGGGTCAGCACCACAAATGTTTTCCCGCGGACGCGTGCCAGAAAGCCCTCGCGTCGCCACGACGTCAAGACAAAACGATCACCCTCACGCTTGCCCTCGCCACGCAGGCTTGGACCAACCGCAGGGTTATGCACAATGAACCGATCGGGGTACACTTCTTCAAGATCCGCAGGTGCCCCCACACGTCGTTTTGACATTATTGCCAGTTTATGCCTCACCGAGGCGACGCAACATCGGATTACTATAGACATGACAAATAGCAATCGCAAGCGCATCAGCTGCATCATCGGGTTTGGGCACCAGGCTTAAACCAAGTGTCATCCGCACCATCTCTTGCATCTGCTTTTTATCTGCCCCGCCATACCCAGCTACAGCCTGCTTGACGACCGTAGGTTTGTACTCAAAGACAGGAATATGCGCCTGCACCAATGCGAGCAACGCAACCCCCCGGGCCTGCCCGACCGTCAGTGCAGTGTTGACATTTTTGCCAAAAAAGAGCTCTTCAATCGCAGCAGACTGTGGGCGATGTTCGGCGATTACCCTGCGCAGTTCATCGTACAGGGAGTGCAACCGTTCAGGAAGCGGCGTGCCCGCTGGTGTCGTCAGTGCGCCAACTGCTACTAGGCGTAACTGACCGCCTTGTTCCTCAACAATACCCCAACCCATTGTTGCTAGCCCGGGATCAATACCTAGCGTCCGCATGATACCAACTTACTCAAATTTGGCAGCCAGTTCCTCGGTAATGTCGAGATTCGAGTAGACCTTCTGTACATCGTCAAGATCTTCGAGTTTCTCGATCAAACGCATGGCGGCAAGCGCCTCTTTTTCATCGGGTTGCACCAGTGTCTTCGGGCGCATCGTCTTTTCTGCACCGGTCAGCGGGAGTTGGTGCTCAAGCAGCGTCTGGCGTACCGCATTGAGTTGTGTCCATTCACAATAGATCTCAAGTGCTTCACCATCAACCTCAACATCGTCAGCCCCGGCATCAATCACCATCAACTGCACTTCATCAATATCAAGGCTACTCCCAGTCAGATCGACCGTGAGCAAGCCCTTCTGCTCAAACATCCAGCTCACTGAACCTGGCTCACCAGGATTGCCCCCAGCCTTGTTGAGCGCTGACCGTACATCAGAATTCGTGCGGTTACGGTTATCGGTTGCCGTCTCAATTAGTATCGCGATTCCTCCAGGGGCATACCCTTCATAGAAAACCTCTTCGATTGCCGCCTCGTTGTTTTTTCCCAGGCCACGATCAATCGAACGCTGAATGCTGTCATTGGGCATATTATTCGCCTTCGCCTTGTCAATCGCAAGACGCAAGCGAAAATTCATATCAGGATCACCGCCCCCACCTTCACGTACGGCAAGCGTGACATCACGGGCGAGTTTGGTAAACAGTTGACCGCGACGCTGATCCGCAACGCCTTTGGATCGCCGAATTGTATGCCATTTCGAGTGGCCGGACATGCGCTCGTACCTCCGTCAATGCTTCTACGTGCTCATTTGCACGACTGCCTCTGCGCCCCAGATCACACGGACTCAACGCTCTGGTTGATCATCAACCGAAGGTGCAGCTATGGGCATATCTGAGGAACGATGTGCAATACGGGTGCCTTTCGGGATGTTCATAATCTCGGCGACCTCACCATCGTCACCATTATCATCGTGCTCATCATGGTGATGATGGCTAACCCCATATTCCGTTACCCGACTCGCCGCACGAATGCGGCGCTCGTATTCCCGATCAATTGCGGCTATTGCCCGCTGCCACCAGTGCTGTTGAGCCATCCTGACCTCGCTCTGGCACAGATGTGACGCTTTACACGAGCGCCACTGCTCTCAGCATTATAACGGATTCTTCGCGCACGGCAACAACGCAAGCTCAGGCTGCTTCGCGCACATATCCATTCCGCAACAGTTCGTAGACCAGTTCGTCTAGGGTGCTCTCGGCTTCATGATAGGTGCGGGCAAACCCAACGAGGTCTCCATCAAGGTACATCGCAAAGTCGCGGGTCTCGGGATCGTAGACTATCTCTTTCACGTACATGGGTGCCACCTTTCTAGCATCTACCTGAGTCAGGTCATAATACAATTATAGCATTTTTGTTCTACTTTGTCAAGAGCCGCATTATTAACGATTGAGGGCCATTGAATCTTAATCGATATGGCATTCCCTCGTACGATACGTTTGGCTGCGGGCTTGCCCGTAGTGACCCCGAGTAGTTCCCGCAGAGCTTTCTGCAGTGGATCCAGGCGATCCAAACGGCGCGTACCGATACCAAACCAATGTGTTGGCGCTCGCCACCATGCCGCTGCCCATCGGCCATCCCTCCGCCCGGAAGCGAAGGTCATCCGATCCACGCCCCGCGAGCAGGACGACCGGTTGCTCGTCTCGACCTCTGAACCATCGCGGGTCGGCTGTAGTGGCAGCACCTCGCCCACGGCCAGGGTGCGCACCTTGGCCCATTGGCCGTGGCCCAGCGGGATCATTGCCCCATCGACGCTCAACACGAGCGTGTCGGGCGCTGCGGGTGGGTCGGGATGCTCACGCAGGATGCGTGTCGCGCCTGCTCGTTGATCCGACGGCTTATGGTGGGAACTCCCCACTCGGCAGGGAGCGGTAGCTCCCCACATGCGACCACACGCTGCAAGACGTTACGTCACATCCTCGCCATCGACGCCATCGTCAGCCCCCCGGTGGCTTCAAGCCAGTCGGCGATCCGTTCCACCGCCGCTGGCACATCGTTATCAGAAATATCTACCGTCAAGGTCGGTAGCGTCGTCGCGGCAACCAGTTGCTGCATCAACTTCTGTTCGGTGACAAAGCCTTGCAGATCATCATACTGGGCCGGATTGCCCGATACTTTCAGCCGCTCGAGCCGTGCCGCCGCAAACGACTCGGGTGTACGCGTGCAGAAGACCAGACGAAACCCGAGGGGACGCATCCGGTCTTCCAGCCAACTGAAATCATAGTGTTTATCATGGCGTTGCAACTGGTACATTTGCGTAGAAAGATGAAAGCGATCAATGATCCACGAATAGTAACGCTGCAACTCAAAGAGGCGCACCCAGGTCTGGTAGGTCTCGATTGCCAGGGCTTCTTCTTGCGGCTCAAAATTGATCAAGCCCCGGCCCCACGGGAAATTAGTAAAAGCGCACCACTCAGCCGAAATGACCGGGGAATGGTAACGGTATTTGCGAGGGCCAACAATGCGCGGATGCTCATTCAGCGCAAAGGCCATCTCGGTCTTGAAGGTCAGACGCGTCCCTTCGAGGATGATCTTGGGGCAGAGTTTCGCCATAGGTACGCACCCCTATTTCGTAAAAACCTATTTGGAGAGCATTATATATGATGATTATGATCGGCTCTTGCAACTCTGTGATCCACTGGCCTTGCCCGAAGGTTTCTGCTTGCTGGAAAAGCGCTTCGTTGATGTCGCGTTACGTCACGGGGTGCATGAAACACTCCCGGATAGATGGCGTGCAACGATTCAGCTGCAAGCCCACTTTGAGGCACTGCTCGGTGGTGCGCTCTATACCTATTTACCTGGCGTCGTGCGCACAACATTTGGCGTAGAAGGGCTGCTATAAGGCACTCATGCACCCTTGAATGCAGATTCGAGGGTTTCAATGTCGATCTTGCTCATCTGCAACATTGCCTCCATTGCTCGATTGGCTGCTTGCCTGTCTGGCGAGCCCAAGAGCTTTGGCAAGATCTGCGGAACAATTTGCCAAGATACGCCAAAGCGGTCTTTCAGCCAGGCGCACTGGCCTTCTTCGCCGCCATCGGCTGTAAGTGCGCTCCAGAGATAATCGGTCTCTTGTTGATCTTTGGTGGTCACTGCGATAGAAGCAGCCTCGGTAGGTTTGAACTGCGGCCCACCGTTCAACGCTTGAAATGGCACTCCGTCAAGCGTGAACGTCACCATGACGGGCGAAACACTCAAGATCGCTGAATTTGGAAGCAACGACGTGTAGAACCGTGCCGCTTCTTCCGCGTTGCTATCGTACCAAAGGCACACTGCTACTGAGGATGACGTGGTCATAGAATGCTTGCCTTCAGGCGCGGAGACCCAGGCGCTTCAGCCCTGGGAGGAGCGCCCTGCTTCAGCCCGCTTCAGCGTGCGCTGGCACAGGCTGGGGCTGATACGTATAGCCATCGTTCCGCTGGATGGCGCGAACGAACCGATAGGAAAGACCCTGCACGGTGCGGTTCGCGGTGGTGATGTTGAAACTCCCGCTGGCCCGCACGGCGACGCGACCCGTGTAGGTACCGACCTTCTTCCCGGTCGTGACCACGGCCCTGACCATATCGCCGGTACGAAGCCCCTTGACGCGGCGGGCCTGTTTCGCGCCAGTACGCGGGAAGCCGAAGCGATCCATCCGGCACATCTGGCGTGACCCGTGGCCGGTGGCCCGGATCAGGAGCGGGCGTACCCCGCGCGTGTCGAGCGCCTCGGGGGTACTGGCTCCCACACATGCCGCATCCATCCAGTGGCCTTTGGGCAGTCCCAGGCGCGTGCGGTTGAACGTTGTGCGCCCGCCCGTCCCGGCTTCTACGGGTAGGCAGGTGGCGACGAGCCGCTGGGACAGCGCCCAACGGGTGCTGTTGACTGCGGCGGCATCCTTCAACGGGAGGCGAGCCTGGGCCTGAAGGTGCGGGTATCCGAACTCCGCCGCCGTCTGCGTCCCCTTGCGGGTGTTGCACGGTTCACACGCCAGGGTGAGGTTGCTGACCCGATCTGACCCGCCCCGTGAGCGCGGGGTCATGTGTTCGATCTGCAGCGGCACGTCCGTGGCATGACAGTATGCACAGCGGCGGTTCCACTTTTCCAAGAGGTACTGCCGGACTTCGTATCCGGCCAGCGTGCCCTGCTGGTAGGCTACGCCGCTGACTTCGGCGTTCTGCATCTGTTGGGTGTCGAACCTGACCAGTTCGACGCTTAGGGCCGCGATGGGAGCGTACCGGCGCAGCCGGTTCACCCAGGTCAGGGTCGTCTCGACGCGGTGCTGAAGGCTTGGAGCCAGCCAACCCTCGGGCCGACGCCGGTTCAGGAAGCGCGGTTGGCGATAGCGGGTCTTCCGCTGCCGCCGGGAACGGCGCACGGCCCGCCGCTGGGAGAGCCGGTCGCGGATCTGCTGACCGCGATGGGTCAGTTCCCCCGCCCACACCACGCGGCCCGTTCCCTCAGCCACCACAGCGATTCCCGTGGTCTTGGAGCCGGGATCGATCTTCACGCGATGCGGGTGGGTCACGCGCTCCGCTGCCGTGCGGTCGGTCAGGATGATCGTGAACGGGAATCTGCGGAAGATCGCCGCCTTCCCGCGCGTAAGCAACTGTCTGGCCCGCGCTGGATGGCACGGGTCAAGCGGCTGCCGGTCGCTACTCAGCACAAACACCAATGACATCGGATTACTCCTGCTCCCCTCGCGGGGGTAATGGGTGCCTCGACCATGCCCACCGGGCTTGTCCTGCCCGCCACCTGCGTCCCTTGCCCCAGGACGGCGTGATGACGAGCGACAGGGCTACGGACTGGCACACGCATCCGTAGGTGTCATGACCCGGCGGGCGTAGTCCCCCAAACGGGACTCGGTCTGGTCAGTACGGGCTTACGGATTGCTCCACAAGCCCACGCGCTTCAGCCGTGGGTTACTGACTTACCTTGATCTCCTACGGTTATGTTGCCGCTATAGCTTCGGTCACAATAACCAATTATAGGATATATGTTCTTAAAATACAAGCCCCAAAAGGCAACTACGGATTATCATAGACATAGAAAATATAGTCTTGTGACGTCGTCTTCACGCCTAGATCGTTGAGTAACCTGAGCATCTGGGCGCGATGATCCGTGCCATGATTGACTACATGGAGCAGCACTTGCCACACCAGAAGGTCTTTGTCTTCTTCCGGTTCGCTGATCGGTGTCTCAAACAACATCTCGTCCTGCAAGACGGTCAGATATGCGCGCATGCGCTGCTCAACCTGATCCCAATACGTGCGTA
This sequence comes from Candidatus Chloroploca sp. Khr17, assembly GCF_004138165.1. Classification (GTDB taxonomy): domain Bacteria; phylum Chloroflexota; class Chloroflexia; order Chloroflexales; family Chloroflexaceae; genus Chloroploca. The sequence continues at coordinate 321,381 of NZ_RYFF01000001.1, read as the reverse complement.
TGATGGTTCGATCATCACCGTGCGCGGGTGGCAGCGGTTCGCAGGGTTCGATGTTGCATAGTTCGCTGAACCAGATATCATCTACGCTGATGAGATGCAGAATGTGCGCCCGCACAGATCCATGCGAGTAGTCTACCGCCTGGGTGAACTGCTCATAAGGAAGCGACGTGATGCAGTCATCCCATAGCTTGCGGTTTTCAGCGAAGTGATAGTTATAAAAATGACGAAAGGAGTTAGCATTCATGCGTCTGAGGCCCTATTTCAGCTTGCGCGGCAGACCTTCAACAAGCAACACGCGCATCATTCATCTCGAAGACAAGCGCTTCTAAGCGGGCTAAAACCGTGAAGATCGCCATGTGACTATTCCAAGCAATGGACTGCCTTCAGGATGCAGTCGGCAGTAGCATCAATGGACATGTCTGAGTTGTCGATATAGATCCAACCTTGCGTTCGTAGTGAGCCGATATTCTGGTTGAGGCTGCGATACACCATCTCAATTCCCCAGTCGATATAGCCAGTCACCGGGCTCACACCTGATCGTTGCCGATTTCGTGCCTTCGCGACATCCTGTCGCGGAAACAGAATCACCCTGTACACGTCTGGGTATGTTTCCAGACCATTGTATTCGCTCAACAAACTGTGCGGATCCCAGAAATCATCGACCAACACCGTATAACCGGCCTCGTAATACGCCAGCGCCATGTGTCGAGCTATCTTCCTCGCCAAGGTCAATTGCTCAACCAAGACCGGCCCCCAAGCAGCATCTGGTGCCACATAGCCCGAGACCACCATATCACGCAGGCTATCCACAGCAACGTGAATGCTCTTGCCAAACCGCTCCGCAAGCGCCTGTGCTACCGCTGTCTTGCCAACCGCAGGCGCCCCAACAATGAGGATGATTGGAACCATAGCATTAGTTTACCCTCGGGAGAGAAATCTATCTACCCTCCTAGCGTACCGTATGTTGTGTCGCACAGATTGTCCGGCATCCGCTTTTCGGGCCGAGAGCGGCCCAATGCTGGGCTTCGCTTGATCTGGCGCGGTGAACCAATGCCTTTGCCACTCAGCAAAACGCCAGCCGTCCGAGGCATCGCGCCAGTGTCAGGTGGAAGGCAAGTAGCGAATCAAGTTGCCACCCCGAAGAGCGCGCCAACCCCAGCCGTCAACGCCATTGCCAAGGCACCCCAAAAGGTAACGCGTAAGGCACCAACAATTACCGGAGCGCCACCTGCATAAGCAGACAGTGAACCCAACAGCGCAAGAAACAAGAGCGAACTGCCCGAGACAGCCCACACGAGCGCGGACGCCGGAAACAGTATTACGATGAGAAGCGGAAGAACGGCGCCCACCGAAAATGTGCCAGCGGAAGCAAACGCGGCCTGAATGGGACGTGCCGCTAAGACATCAGAGATACCCAGTTCATCACGCGCATGGGCACCAAGTGCATCGTGCTGCATTAGGCGGCTAGCCACGGTGGCCGCAAGTGCCGGATCTAGCCCGCGTTTGACATAGATCGCTGCAAGCTCCGCTTGCTCATCTTCGGGATAGGTGGCTAGTTCTTCACTTTCTCGGGCCAGATCGGCGCGCTCGGTATCGGCCTGTGAACTGACTGACACGTACTCGCCGGCAGCCATCGACATAGCTCCAGCGACGAGGCCAGCAACGCCCGCGACCAAGATGCCCTGAGTATCAGATCCCGCTGCAGCAACACCCAAGACAAGACTGGCAGTGGAGACAATTCCGTCATTTGCCCCAAGAACAGCGGCCCGAAGCCAGCCGATCCGTTGGGTTTTATGTTTTTCAGCATGCCTCATAGAGCATTCCTTTAACTGATAGGTGCCTTACCACGCCCAACGGTCGGCGCTTAACCACGCCACTGGCAGGCTTGGTAGATCGCGCCTCGGCGTTCGAGGAACACCGACACCAGCAAACTGCGCGCGCTTGCCCCTCAGGCAATGGAACGATAGAGAAGTGGCGCTTATGCATCCTGGTCGCCATACGAAGATCCAACGGTGGTTCTCCTTGAACGGTATCCTGTGTCTATTGTAGCACGCCGCACTACACGCAGCCGATAACCCGTGCCAGCCCAACTAGGGCTGTTGCAACGTCATCTTGATCGTCTGCAGATTACGCAGATGCGGAAGCTCTCATCAGGCGGCTTCGATAGGCGCACGGCTGGCGGTACGGGGCGACGTGTTGAAAAACGCACAAGGTTAGGGGCCGCGCCAGCGGCGTCGCCTGCGAGGCAGTGTTGGGCCGAGGCTTAGCTGGACGACCGGCGGTGGGGAGATTTACGAAGGCACAACAGATGTGGGTATACGATACTTCCGTTTCCCTTACACTCCATCTGTTGGGTTGTCAGCGTCCGTGGTGCGAGGCTCTTCTGCCTCTAGGGTACGCGCAAAGTCATCTAATGATCGACCGCCTTTGCGTGTTGCGCGTTCGGCTAAGAATAACATAAATGATTCGCTTTGCCCAAGTGTTGCGACTTCTTGCGCAAAGGCATCCTCAGGCTCCAAGACAAGTCGTTTTCCATCTCGCCGGATAAGAACGACATGCTACGCCGTCAATCCGCCGCTTAGCTCCAATGCCTTGCAAATAAGCTCACGCCAAACCGCCACGTCGCGAAGGGTTAGCGAACAGGGACGCATCTCATTGATTCCGCCTATCATACCTGCTATAGTATTTCCAGGACAAGATAGAGCAACCCTAACGGGTTTGTAAAAGCGGTTGTATGCTTGCTCGCGGCGTAGCCGCGAGCTACAACACCTTCACAAATAATTTTATGCAAACATATTCTACCTTTCCATCGACGCGAGCGTTGTGGCAACAAGCATAGCCTGATGACCTGTCTTTCGATGACGAAAGCGAGGTGCGTTGGTGCATCTGTCCATTCTGGCTTCCGATCTGGATGGCACCCTGGCTGAGCATGGTCACGTTGCCCCTGCAACCTGGCAGGCTCTCCGCAAGGCGAAGCAGGCTCAGAAGACGTTGATCCTTGTGACTGGGCGTTCGCTGGCGACGTTTGCCCCTGATGGCCCGTTTGCCGAGGTTTTTGACGCGATTGTGGCCGAAAATGGCGCGGTTATCTATTTGCCGCGCCAGGATAGTGTCATCTTGCCTTTTGGTCGTTTGCAACAGGGGTTGCTCGAACGCTTGCTCGGCTTGCCCATCCCCCTTGAGCACGGCATGGCCTTGGTTGCAACGCACGTTCCTCATGATCAGCCTATTATTGACGTGCTGCGTGAATATGGTGGCGGTGCCAGTATCGAGTATAACCTTGGATCGGTCATGGTTTTGCCCCAGGGGGCGACTAAAGGAACCGGGTTGGCGTTTGTCTTGCGCGAACTCGGCCTTTCCCTCCATAATGTGGTTGCATGTGGCGATGCGGAAAATGATCTGAGTCTGTTGCAGGCTAGTGAGTTGGCGGTTGCGGTTGCGAATGCCACCCCTGAATTAAAGGCTACCGCTGATCTGGTGCTCGATCAGCCCTCTGGTGCTGGGATGCGCCAGTTGCTTGGGCAGTTGATCGATGGCACGCTGCCTGCCCGCCCCATTCGTCCAGAGCGTCAGCTTGCCCTGGGGTATCAGCTTGGTCAGCAGCCATTTCACCTGGATCCCTGGCACCTGGTCGATCGGGTCTGGTCGATTGGTGGTGCAAGCGGCAGCGGCAAATCCTGGCTTGCTGGTCTACTTGCCGAGGAATTAATCGCTCAGGGCTATCAGGTTGTTGTCATTGATCCCGAGGGCGATTATCGCAGCCTCTCGGCGCTACCGCATACGATGCTGGTTGGTGGTCAGAATTCGCACCAGCAGCGCGTCGGCGATGCCATAACCCTCTGCGAGTATGGCAATGCCAACCTGATCGTTGACCTCTCTTCAATGGAGCAGGAAGCTCGTAATGATTACCTTGAACGGTTGCTCCGCGAATTGCTCGATCTCCGCATCCGTCGCAGTCGCCCACACTGGATCTTGCTCGACGAAATCCAGCAGAGCTATCCGGCCTGGAAGTCTCCCTATACGGGCACGGTTCAGGCGCTGATGGCAGGTGGCGGGGTGGCGATGGTGAGCTATCGGCCCAGTCTGATTGCCCGGCCACTCCTTGAGGCGGTGCAAGTCTGGGCGATCACGAATACCACTACTCCCGAAGATCTGGCGCTCTTCGATGAATTGCTTGGCACCACTCCCAACTGGGCACACACCCGTAGGCAGATTACCGCTTTGCCTCGGGGCCATGCGTACTTGACCGATCTGGGGCCGACGCCAATGCACGGTGCTGCCTCTGAGCATAATATTATCTTTCGCACGGGTCTGCGCCGCATGCCGCACATTCGACACCTGCATAAGTATGTCACCGTCCCCTTGCCACGCAATAAATGGTTCGTCTTTCGTGACGATACGGGCACTATGCACGGAACCGCCGCCAATCTCGCCGAGTTCCGCATGCTTATCGGGCGCGTGCCAATCGCAACCCTCGAATATCATCTCTACCGCAACGATTTTGCTTACTGGCTCACCGATAGCTTGCATGATGCCGAGCTCAGTCGGCAGATGCGCAAAATTGTTCACCGTAAGGTCAAAGGCCCGGCCCTCCGTGCTGAGCTTGAAGCGATCATCGCTGCCCGCTACGATGAATTAGCCACGATGCTGTAGTGAACTAAGCATGATCCTCTAACCAGCTTTGTACCCTGGCAAGATACCAACGTGGGGTGGCGCTGATGCGCCACCCCACGTTGGTACTTCTATCTATTCAGGCTTATGAGCGCATGCTCTCGGCCCAGGCTTCGTACAGCTCGTCCTTGTTCTTCAGGCCAATGCGCGGCAGGGCGTGGTTGACCACGTAGGTTGACCCGACGTGGCGGTTCTCCCACATCGCCTGATGCGCCTCCTTCAGTTCCTGCCAATCCACCACCAGCGGTTCGGTGATCGAGAGCAGACCAGCGCTGATCTCGTCGCTGAGCCGCAGGATCTCGTAGGCATTCGAGAGGTGCGTGCCCCAGAGGTTGACGGTTGGCATGTAGACCCGGCGCTGACGCATCCAGATCTGCGGGGCAAAGAAGGAGTAGCGCCGTCCGCCCATCTCTTCAAAGTAGACGATCCGTCCGATGAACGGCTTGACGAGCATTGCACTGACGTTGAGCGTATCGTGACCCGCCCGCTCAATGATCATGTCGGGATAGCCACGGGGGTTATCTGCACTTATCAGGAAGCCGCCAATCGCACTACCGAGCGGCTTGAAGGTCAGGTCGTTGAAGCGCCGGATCGCCTCCTTCAGGCCATCGGGATCTGACTTGGAGTCGGGCAGGTCGGGCATCGTGTCGGGCCAGTCAAAGTCCTCACCATAGCGGCGATGCAACTCTTCGATACTAACCACCCCACGCAGCGCTGCGCCAAAGCCAAGACTAAAGACAAACTCGCGTTGGGCATCAGTATAGGTCACGACCACAATGCGTGCCCCGAGCGCACGAGCCGCCTCAATTGCTTCGAGGCCCGGCTCGTCAACGAGTGACTTGCCGTCAACACCGTAGTAGATCATCACCGCCTGACCACCGCGCAGACCCGCACGGCGCATCATCTCCTCGGGGCTCGAATGGCCCGGCTTGCCAAGGAAGGTGAAGTGATAGCCCGAACTGGCCCCGTAGAAGGTTAGCACCGGAATATGCCCATCACGTGGCTCACCGAGCAACTGGAAGCTACGGGCAAACGCCTGCTCACCAGCGTGCGAGATAGCATAGTCGGCCAGATGATGGTTGTTCTGCTGGCGATAGAGATCGAGCAACGGCTCGCCAGCCTTCTCCCAGGCCTCCCACTGGGAAGGATCAGACGGGATGCGTGTGAAGATGCTGGCAATCGATGGATGCTTGCGGTTGATCGTACCCTTGCCACCTGCCTCCATCAACGTCCTGGCGCGCTCTTCGCTCGAGACCATACCAATTACCCGCAAGCCGTTGCGCGCCGATGAGCGGGCCGCGTCAAGACCAGTACCGGTGGCAGCACCCTCAATGAAGATGCTCTTGCCCGCCTTGATCTGCAGCGTCGTAAAGAGTGCGCGGTAGGCCGTACCCAGATTGAGCATAAAGCTTCCTGCCGCCTCAAGCGACATATCCGGGGCCAGCGGCAGACACTGGGGTGCCTGGGCGAGCATAAACTGCTGATGCGAGCCATCGGGCGTATTGTAGCCCTGGATGACAAAATCAGCCGCCATCGGGTCGAGGCCCATCATCGGCGAGAGCACATTGCTCTGGCCGGAATAGACGGCGACCAGATCGCCGACTTTGAGGCGGCCCTCGCGGCGCAGTTCTTCGCCAAGGGTCGCTACGATGGCAACACCGCCCGAGCCAGTAATGTGCCAATCGCGGTCATGCTCGTCAAAGAGCGAGACCGGAATGCCCGTAATCGCCCAGATATCATTGAAGTTGACTTCGCTCGCCAGGATATAGAGCAGCGCCTGATTTGGTCGAGGTTTCTCGACCGGAATGATCACCTCACGCTCGACATCAATCGGGTCACCGACCAGATCTTCGCCGGTTTCGGGGTCACGGATGACACCCTGGGCATACTGCCAGGTGGGCATTGGCGTCACCCCTGGGAAGAAGGGTGAGCCAATCGGCAGCAATTGCGCGGTCTCCAGGTAGAGTTTCTCTTGCTCGGCGGTGACCAGGGTGCGGCGGGTGGGCAGCGGTTCGCTGCGCTTATCCATAAAGTCCTGGATACCCTTCTTGCCGCCTTCAGGATCAACCACCGCCTCGGCAAAGAGTTGCGCTTCGTGGGCGAGACCCTGCTCGAAACCTTTTTCGAAGCCAACGGTAATCGCCTCAAGGGCCCGCTGAACGGCCTTGGTACGACCGGCACCTTCCGACTGCTTCAGAATGCGCTGCACCCGTGGGTTCTGGATGATTGCGTTCAGTTCATCCTGCACGAAGTGGGACTGCGGCTGTTCCCATTTCACCAGAGCCGCCTTGCGGCGCTCGAAGGCAGCTTTCAGCACGCCCGTGCCCGTGGCGTACTCACGCACGAGTGCGCCAGCGAAATTAACCGCATCCTCGGTTTGTGTGGCAAGGTGATCGATCAAGCCAATTTCCAGCGCCTCTTCCGAGGTAATGCTGCGCCCACCCAGGATCATCTCGAGCGCACGCAGGGTTCCGGTGCCATTCGAGCGCTTGTAGAGCAAGCGGGGAAGGCGCTGCGTACCACCGTAGCCTGGCAACATCCGCAGGTTAATCTCGGGCTGACCAAACTCGGCGTGCTCATCGGCAACACGATAGTGACACGCGAGGGCAAATTCGAGCCCACCACCGAGGGCCACACCATTGATGGCTGCGATACACGGCTTCTCCATCCGCTCGATCTTGCGGAAGGCGAGGTGCGCGTTATTCGGCAGCGCAATCGCATCCTCGAAGGTATGCATATCTTCGAGCAACTGACGGATATCCGCACCAGCCACAAAGCTCTTGGTGCCTTGACCGGTGAAGATCACGGCGGCAACATCCTCGCGGCGAGCCAGGTGGTCAACAATCGTATTCAACTCGTCAAGCGCACGCTCGTTGAGCGCATTGACCGGCGGGTTGGTGATCGTCACAATCGCCAGCCGTCGCAAGGCCGTGCTCTTCTGCGCGACTCCACTGCCCTTGAGGGCGTGGTACTCGATGCGGAAGTAGCGATAGCGCTCGAAAATCTGCTGCTGATCGGCAAGTTGCTGTTTGCGCTTCCAGGCATCGATCTTCTCGCTCAGTTCGTCGAGTATCTCAGGATTGCGCAGCGTACTCGTATCGCCAAGCGACTCATCGAGCATCAGGTTGCGCAAGAAACGACGCACATACTTGCCGCTCCGCGTTTCGGGGAAGGCTGTGACTTCGATATAGTCCTCGGGTACGGCCACGATACCCTTCTCGTTGCGCACCAGGTCATCGAGGCGGCGACGATCATTGCTCGAAAGGCGATGACCGGGGGCCGTGAGCACAAAGGCGAGTGGGGTCAGACCCTTTTCGCGGTGCGGTGCGCCGACCACAATACAGTTGCCAACCGGTGAATCGGGGGTCGTCTGCTTATCACGCAGGATTGCGCCCTCGATCTCTTCGGTGCCCATCCGGTGGCCCGACACATTGATCACATCGTCTGAGCGGCCATGTAGCGTAAAGCTGCCATCGGCATACTTCATCGCGAAGTCACCCTGGACATAGGCCCACTGACCATCAGGCCCGCGCCGCCAGTAGGTCTTGGCATAGCGGTCGCCATCGCCAACCCATGCGGTCAGCGGTTGCTCGCCCGCGATCACCTTCTCGAAGCCTTCTACATCACCCCAGATCGTCCGGGTGAGGTAAGGGTAGGGCAGCGTAATAACAATTTCGCCCTTCTCTTCGCTTTCGGCCTGGTGATAGGTTGCGGTTGTGCCATCGGGCTGTAGTTCGCTCAACCAGACATCGCCGAGTACCCATGGCAGCGGGTAGGTGTGTGCATCGGGGCGCAGCGGATAATCCTCGTTGCCATAGAAGTGGGTCCAGACGATGCCGCCGTGCTCAGTTGCCCAGTATGAATTGATATACTGGGGCGACATAATTTCCATCCCAAATTGCTGCACCGCCGGTGAAACAGGCTCGGCGCAGAAGGTACACACGCGCAGGGTGCCCATATCGTACTGTTGCACGTCGGCGACATTCTGCTGGTTGGTCATCACGCTCTTGAGGAAGGTCACGCCAGCCTTGAAGATCTGCACTTTGTGGCGCTCGATGATGCTCGAGTAACGCCCAGCACTGGGGAAGACCGGGGAGCCTTCGACGAGCACGCCGATACAACGCGAGCTCATCGTCGCACTGATCATATAGCTCTGACCGGTGATCCAGCCCGGATCAGCGATCACAAAGATCACATCACCTGGCTCGGCGTCAAAGCTCACCTTCATCGTATGCGCAAGGCCAGCGACATAGCCACCATGCACATGCACCACACCCTTGGGTTTGCCCGTCGAGCCGGAGGTATAGATGATAAACATCGGATACTCGGCATCAACCGGGGCACAGGGCACAGCGGCATAGAGTGCCTGCACGAACTGTTCGGTCGGCAGAGCGAGCAACTCTTGCTCGCTCTTGACGGTCACACCGGCAGCAGCGGCGAGTTCAAACAACGTCGCCGTTGCCTTCTCCATCAAATCGTGGCTCCATACATCGCGTTCGGGGCGCCAGAGGATATCCTGGCCCGTATGGCGCACCACGACGACGGCCTTGACCCGAGCCGGCGAAGCCACCAGCGCCATCGCGACCGCGGTACGGATCTGCGACTGCTCGGCGACATCAAGATCGCTCATCTCTTGCAGCGCCTTGCCGACGCCACGCATCACATCCGAGCGCTCGACCGTAATATCCTCGGCAATTGTCTCCTTGACGATCTTGAGCATCATCTCGGCCTTTGCCGCAGCAAGGCTAAGTTGCGTCAAGGTCTGCTCAACGATGCTGATTGCCATCTCGACCGGGATAAACTTATCGAGCGCCTGGTCGGTATAGACCTCTTTATAGGGCACGATCTGCGCATTGCGGTAGGCACCATCCGAGGTGATGACCACCTCGGCACCCGCATTATGGATGCGATCCGAGAGGGTCTTATCAGAAAAACCACCGAAAACGGGCGTATAGACAATGCCCAGGCGCTTGGCGGCCTCGGTGTAGTAGATCTGATCAAGAATATTGGGCATATTGAGGGCAATGCGATCACCCTGCTTCAACCCCAACCCCTGAAGCACCAGCGAGGCCTTGACGACCTCAAGCATCAATTGTTTGCGGGTGATGCTGGTATGCACCACCGGGCCGCCGCGCCCACCATTGAGTGAACTGTCCCAGCGGTCGCCCTCAAAATAGTAAGCGATTTCATCCCCAAAACCGTTGAGGACGTGGCGGTCAACCTCATTGAAGCAGGCATTGGTCAGACCACCTTCGAACCAGCGGTAGTGTGGGGGATTATCATCATTGAAGGTACGCGCCCAGGGCTGATGATCAGCCCCATAGGGCACCTCAACAACTGCGCCGTTACCTGCATCGAGGCCTGTCCAGCGGGATGCGGCCTCGTCCCAGGTGATCCAGGCGTTCAGTTCAGCATCGTACCAGTGAATAGCACTGCGGGCGATGGCAGCATGAAAGGCACCCGGATCATCGAGAACGGCATTACGTTGAGCCTCCCAGTCAACACGGCTAAGGATCGGATTGCTGCGCGGAGTGCGCGGTGGGGCGAGGGACGGAGCCTCGAACATTACTTATCCTCCGGGGATATGCAAGGCACGTGTAACAGATTGTGATATGACGTACAAAGGGACTATACACTAGGGTACCGAGGATGCCCTCATTCGTCAAGGGTGAGTTGGGCGGTATCCTACCTACCCGATCTAATAGGGGGGTGAAAGCCGTAGTCTCCATACGTATCAACGTTAAGGCGGGCGCTCTAAAAAATCGTGCGTATGCTGACGAAAACAGCCAGCGAAGCTGGCTGTTTTCGTCAGCATACGCACGATTTTTGGGGGCCATGGGTCCCCAAAACCTCAGCGGGTTGTAAGGCGGTAGCCCTACAACAACACACTCTGCCCTACCAGCATGCCCGCCAGCGCAAAAAACATCACGCTCGATACACTCGTAAAAACCGCCTGTCCGCGTGGGCCGATCATATGACCCGACCGCGAAATAGCCAGCGCAATCAGTGCCTCGAGCCCTGAAGCAACCACAAACCAGATCACCGTAAAGAGGATCAACCCCATCGCTCCACCGAGTTCGTAGGTGCGGAGCATGGTCGGCGTTCCTGTCGCCAGCCAGAAGGTCCAGGTCAACGGGTTGGCCAGGTTGCCCACAACCCCCTTCCAGAACGACCAACTGAGCGGTGCCGCCGCTGCCATCTCAGCATGCCAGAGCCGCCGCGCATCGCGCAGCGCTTCGATGGCAAAATAGGAGAGGCATAGGGCACCAAAGAGTCCAACCCACAGGGAGGCAGCCGCTACCTGGGCAATGATCCAGCTAAAGGCCAGGGCGGGTAACAGCAGAAACAGGTCAGCCGTGGCCGAACCCAGAATAACGCGGAAGCTCGCCTGAAACCCCCGTGTTGCCGCTTCCTGGACAATCGTGACAAAGATTGGCCCTACCGACAGGGCTGCCCCGACCCCTAGCAAAACGCCTAGCCAGATGATTTCGCCCACAACTCCCTGCCTTTAGCGCAATCCTTCTGCGCACAACAAAGCGCGGCCCACGGTGGCCACGCTGCACACCGCGAGTCTACTCCTCGTTGCGGGCATGATGCTATGGATACTGTGTCTAGTATTTATGGTGTGGTATTTGGGCAAACTGACTAGACGCTACTGTAAGGGGTGAAACCATGCCAGGGGATGTCCAGGGGCAAGGGTGACTTGCACCCTGGTGTCGGGGGCAAATTCGTGGACATGGTTGCAGACACAGCGCAGCGTGCGTTGCGAGGCAAGGGCGACATCGTACAGAAAGTCGCCCCCCCGAAAAGTGCAGCGAAGAATCCGTGCGTTACCCTGAGGGTCAGCGCTTAGCTCGAGGTCGTCGGGGCGTACCAGCATGTCAACCGAGGTTCCCACTGGTGCGTCAATTGCCTGGGCCACGGTTCCGAGTTCGGTCGCAAGCCCCGCTGCGGTGACGGTGGCAGGAATGAAGGCTGCAAGGCCAATGAATTCGGCAATGAACCGTGTCGCTGGCGCAAGAAAGAGCTCCTGCGGCCTGGCGAGTTGCTCGAGCCGCCCGGCTTGCATGACGGCAATGCGATCACCCATAAAGAGGGCCTCTTCCTGGTCGTGTGTGACAAAGAGTGCCGTGGTGCCCAGTTGTTTGAGGATCGTCCGTACCTGCACCCGCAAGGTCGTACGCAAATCAGCGTCGAGGTTGCTAAATGGCTCGTCAAGGAGCAAGACCGCTGGATTCGGGGCCAGCGCCCGTGCCAGCGCTACCCGTTGTTGTTGCCCCCCCGAAAGTTGGTGGGGCATCCGTCGTTCGTAGCCATCGAGCTCGACCAGTTTAAGCATGGCCTGCACCTGGGCCTGACGTTCACGTGCCTTGCCACGCAGTCCGAAGCCGACATTCAGCCCGACATTCAGATGGGGAAAGAGCGCATGCTGCTGAAAGACCATGCCGACGTGACGCTCTTCGGGTGGCACATGAAGACCCGGCCCGGCGACAAGGCGCTGATCCAACGCAATCGTGCCTTGATCGGGCGCTTCAAAACCTGCCAGCATGCGCAATACGGTTGTCTTGCCACAGCCACTTGGCCCCAGCAACGCCAGAATCTCGCCAGGCTGGATCGTCATGCTTACCTGGTCAACGGCACAGGTCGGGCCGAATGCTTTGCTCAATCCTTCGCACGAAACCAGACTCATGACATACCTCGACGCTCGCGCAGCGACAGCAGGGCCATTGGCACTGACGATAGCAGCACAATCAACAGAGCCGGCGCGGCGGCACGGGCAAAGAAGGCTTCAGACACTGCCGACCAGATCTCGGTGGCGAGGCTGCGAAAACCAAGCGGCGCAAGCAAGAGGGTTGCGGGCAATTCCTTCATCGCAGTCAGAAAAACAAGGCTCGCCCCGGCAAGCAGGCCAGGGCGCATCAGCGGCGCGGTCACCCGCAGAAAGACCTGCGGCGGGCGGTACCCTAGACTCCGCGCACTCTCTTCGAGACCAGGATGGATCTGCAAGAGCGATGTACGCAGCGCTCCAAACGCCTGCGGGAGAAAGAGAATGGCATACGCAAACAGCAGCATCGCAAAGGTCTGGTAGAGACCACGGGCATAACTGATGCCAAAGAAGACCAGGGCGAGCGCAACGGCGATGCCAGGCAGGGCAAAAGCTGAATAGGCCATTTGTTCGATCAGGGCCGTGAAGCGACCGGGCCGACGCACCACCAACACCGCCAGAGGCAATGCAGCTAGCACCGTCACAAGCGCTCCCCCACCAGAGGCAAGCAATGAATTCCAGACAGCTGACCCCAGATTTCCCATCTGTTCACCTGCCAGCAAGCCGCGCACCAGCCAGTAGATCAGGATGGTCAGTGGCAATACGAGGCTCAGGCTCACAATGAGCGCACAGAAAACAAAGGCAGGCCAGCGCCAGCGGCCTAGCGCAATGATCGTCGGTGGGCGAGCCACGGCGCCGCTCGCATGAGCATAGCGTGCCGCCCCACGCGTTTGAGCCTCGAATGTAACGAGCACAAGCGTCAAACCAATCAACAGGAGCGCAAAAAATGCCGCTTGCGAGCGATCAAACGAACTGTATTGCAGGTAGATCACCCGGGTGAAGGTATCAAAGCGCATAATTGCCACGGCACCAAAATCGCGCAAGGTATAGAGGGCTACGAGCAGCCCACCTGCCCCTAGCGCGGGGCGTAGGGCAGGCAAGACAACCCGCCAGAAGGTTGTTGTTGCGTTATGTCCCAGACTGCGTGACGCCTCTTCGAGCGACGGATCCATCCGCATCAGCGCTGCACGGACACTGAGCAGCATATACGGATAACACATCAACGTCAAGGCAAAGAGTGCCCCGGTAAAACCGTAGATTGATGGCAGTCGTGTAATGCCAAATAGCCCCTCGAGCAACTGCTGCAACGCACCGCGTGGCCCCAGTGCTGAAATATAGAGATAGGCCCCGACATAACTGGGGATCACCAGGGGCAAGGGTGTCACCACGGCCCAGAAGCGGCGCCACGGCAGATCACTGCGTACCGTCAGCCATGCGATTGGCACGGCAATCAGCGCTGAAACGGCTGTTACGGCAAGCGCAAGGCCGGTGGTGTTGCCGATGATGACCCACGTACGCGGGCGCATGAAGATTTGAAGCGCCGCTTCGCTTGTCTCAAAGGCACGGATGAGCAGATAGACCGTAGGTAACAACAAACCTGCCATGACCAGCAATGCCCCTGCCCAGAGTAGGAGGGTTGACCAGTGCGGCAGGCGCTGGCGCAGCGTGAAAGAACGCTGGCGCTGCTGTCTAATTGGAGAAAGCTTTGCTTGATTCAACCTGAAAGCTCCACAGACTGTCTAAAAAGTCGCCGGGTTGCTCTGGAGTGCCGGCTTTAGCCGGCTAATGGTTTTCCAGAAATGAATCCGCTATGCGCCCGATGCCGTCGGGCTTCAAGCCCTCGGCTAGGAAATGCGAAGCCCACCTTCGTGGGCTGGAGCGGATTCATTGCTGAAAGACCATTACTAGTCTGTAACTTAAGTTTTCCGACCTTCCTGGGTACGCGGGCGTCCCGCCCGCTTCGGGAGCACCAGCGGGCGGGACGCCCGCGTACTCAGGGTGCCGAAACATCAGAAATTTTAGGTTCCAGACTAATTACGCTTGGGAGCCGTCACGGGAGTACCCCTACATCCTGCATCAACTGGATCGTCCCTTGAAGATCATCCAGCTCAGCCATGTCAATGTCCAGCGCGGCTGATTCGAGTTCTTCGAGCGGGGGCAAGCCCGGCGGGCCAATCACCCCTTCGACAACGGGATATTCAGCCGTTTGACTGGCAAAGTACTGCTGGGCAACGGGCGAGAGCATAAACTGGATAAACCGCAGCGCATTCGCTTCGTTGGGGCTACTAGCAAGACGGCCCGCTCCAGCGACCATAATCAGTGACCCGGGGCCACTGCCCGTCAAGAAATGGTTGCGTGCCTTGAAGCCCTCGCCCTGCTCGGCCAGAAAACGGTAGAGATAGTAATGGTTTGTGAAGCCTATGTCAACTTCGCCTGCGGCCACGCCGGTCACAATCGTGGTGTTGCGGTCATACACAACAGGATTGTTAGCCTGAATGCCCTCGAGCCACGCTCGGGTCTTTTCGTCGCCCCAGACCTGGCGCATTGCGGTGACCATCGCATGCAACGAGCCATTGGTCGGTGCCCAGCCGATCCGTCCTGACCAGACCGGGTCGGTAAAATCAAAGATGTCGGCTGGCAACTCTTCCGGGTTGATCGCATCGGTATTGTACGTCACTACCCGTGCCCGACCCGAAATGCCAATCCACAGATCCTCGGGTGAGCGGAAGCGTGTCGGCACCTGACTCACCAGTTCGGCGGGGAGTGGCGCAAACAGGCCAGCCTGTGCTACCGCTCCGAGACCGCCGGGATCCTGGGCAAAGAAGATGTCGGCAGGCGAATTGCCTCCCTCTTCGAGCAGGGTTGCCGCCATTTCAGAGGTTGACCCATAGCGTACCTGCACATCCACCCCACTCGCCGCAGCAAACTGGTTGATCAATGGGCCGACAAGGGCCTCACTGCGCCCTGAATAGATCACCAGGTTCCCCGGGGTGGCAGGCTGCGTGATGGCCGTCTCGACCACCTGCGGTTCGGCTGTCACCTCAACCACAACGGTCTCGCGGACAATTTCAGCAGTTGGGGCGGGCGGGGTTGCTGCCTGGGTGCAAGCGGTGAGCAACAGCGCAACCATGGTGAACAGGGTCAACATGAACCGACGCTTGAGCAAACTGGGCATAGACTTCACTCCTTCAATGCCTTTGGTAAGTATAGTGTAAATTTAGAAGTTAGATTATACTAATCTTTTTTATTTGTCAAGGCGCACAGGTTGCAACGTGTCACTACGGACACGAAAAAAGCCAGCATTGCTGGCTTTTTTCGTGTCCGTACGCATCTTCAGCGCTGGTGCAGCAGGCGTAATCCTTCGAGGCGTAACAGGTCGGGGTAGAGGGCTTGGTAGATGTTGCAATCGGGGGATTGGATATCGGTGCGTCCGGTTGCCCGTAGGGTCGCGAGCGGGCATCCTCCACCACACCAGTAGCGCCACACACAGGTGCGACAGCCCTCTTTGGTGTCGACGTGGCGACCTAGCGGCAAACGCTCGTCATGGCGAATTGCCCCAAGGGGATCTTCGTGGTAGATATCAGCAACGGGCATATGTTGCGCCATCTGGCATGCGGCGATACGACCGTGATGATCAATGACCAGATAGTGTGATCCAGCGGCACAGGCATGCCCATGTGCATGCGAGAGATCGGTACGATCCAACAAGGCACCAAGCAGACTCCACGAAGGTGGGTTGGCCGCAACCGTGGCATAGATTGTCCGCATACCTTCGATCAGGGCCGCTTCATCGGCCAGCAGGTCACGATGACTGCGGCCGCAGGTGTGATCACGGGCAAAGCTCAGCGTAAAAGGCAGGTCACGTTCGAGCAGCCACGCCACGAGTTCGGGCACGCCTGCCAGACTGGTGCTGGTGATCGTCAAGGCAACAGCGGGTTTGAGCCCTCCCACCTGTGCGCGTTCAAGCCCAGCCATAATGGCCTTCGTTGAGCCAGTGCCGTTGCACATTGGACGCTGCTGGTCATTGCTGATAGCGGCACCATCAAGTGAAACAGTCACGTCCAGGCCCAATTCGCGCAAACGCGCCACGCGCGGCGCTGTCAAACCAGTGCCATTCGTCAGCACGGTTGCCGCAAGGCCAAGGCCCGCGGCGGCACACTGCTCCTGTGCATACTGGTGGGTTGCAACCAGGGTATCAAACGCCAGCAATGGCTCACCACCTGCATACTTCAGGGCAAGCTCGCGATAGCCGTGGCGTTGGGCTGCGGCAATGCTTGCCTCAACCGCCTGATATGCCGTTGCAAGGCTCATTGCCTCATGGTTCTTTTCGATATAGCAATAGGTACAACGCAGGTTACATGCATTGGTGAGATGCAGCCATGCCACCAGCGTCGTTGGCTCGGCAGGACGTGGCAACGTCGGGCTGTCGGTCGTAACCAGCAATCCCATCTCGACGAGCCGCACCAGCGCACCAGACACCTCGGCGGCCTCGGCGGCCTCGGTGAGCGGCAAGCGCTGGATCAGCGCCAGGGCTGCTTGATTCAACACAGCTACCTGGCTCAAGGATGGGACAAATGCGACGACATGTTCCCCATCATCCAGATCCAGCGTTGTGAGCAAAGGATGTGGACGCAGGCGGTGGATTGCCAGGTCATCCTTGGTCCCCGTGGGTGCTTGTACATAGACTGGCAACGGCAAGCGGCAGTCATTAAGCGCTACCGAGGTTTGTTCTGGCACCAAAATGTGTGCTATGGAATGCATGCATACTCACACAACTGAAGATTTTCCTTGTTCTACCTCAATTAAACGTGAGAAATTGCAATTCCATCACGCTCCAAAGAGGTCAATATCTTCAATTGCCTGAGTGAGCAAGCGATCAACGAGCGAAAGGGCCGAAATCGAGGCGCTACTCTGAGCGGCGGCCTGGTGCATCGGTTCGCGCAGTGCTTCGATCAGCGCCGGATCACCCGGTGCGGTGAGCGCACGGCGTGCCAGATGGCGGAATCGTTCGATGGGGGCGGCATCTGGCGAGAAGGCCAGCAGGCCGGTAAAGGTATGCACGAGATGCAGACACGCATCGTGATAATGCGCCTGACCAAAGGCGACTGCCGCATACTGCCATTGGATCTGGGCAAAACGCAGCCAATAGAGCCGCAATTCTACGGTTTCCGAAGACTCACCGTAGCGCATGGGATCCTGCAAACTTGCTGGCAAGAGCGAGCAGGCTTCTTCAAGCAGGGTGATCGCTTCATCATAGCGCTTTTCGTCCACACAGATCGCGGCCATTGCCTCAAGGATGCTACAGCGAATCAGCCGCGACGTGGTCTCATTCGTTAGGGTATTGGCTTCGGTCAGCAATGCAAAGGCCTCATTGCGCCTGGTTGTCACCGCTGGCCCGGGGGGCATGTTGGTCGCCCAATTGCGCAACGCTTTGGCCAGGGCACTGCGTACCTCGATTTGGCGCACAAGCTCGCCCTCTTGATCAAAACCTTTGATGGCTTGACGATAGGCCGCCACTGCACGGGCATACTCGGCATTGCGTTGCCCAGGATCGGCCATTGTCTCGGCAATGCGACTGCGGATACGGCCTTCGGCATTCGCATTGAGGGCGGTGGCCCGGACGCTCTCAAAGCGGGCAAAGAGCCGTCGAGCCTCCTGGACGCAACGAAGTGCCTGATCCATCCGGCCAAGATCGGCATAGAGATGGGCCTGGGTATTGCGCGTTGTCGCGATGCGGTAGGCGACCCCGGCGTGTTCAACCAGGGCGAGCGACTGATCAAGGCAGCGCAGGCCACGTTCCGAATCACCCTGGCGGCCCATCGCATAGCCTAGATTATTGAGCGTTACTGCGTGTAGGCTATTGACCTCGGGGCCGAGTTGCCGATACAGACGGAGCGCTTCTTTGTATTTCGTAATCGCACTTTGCAAGTGCTCTTGCACGCGTTCAAAATAGCCCCAGTAGTTATACGCATTCGCCAGGATAAATTGCGCATAGGCGGCATCTGGATCAGCCGGATCGAGTTGACCAATGATTGTCTCAAGCTCAGCGACGAGCACCTGATAGTTGTGGGTAATCTGTGCCCCACGCGAGGTGCGCCCGGCGATATAGACCTCGGCCTGCAACTGGGCGGCATCAAGATCGCAGCGTGCTAGTGGCGAGCGATCATAGATCGCACGATAGCGTTCCCGTACATCTTCCGCCAGCGCCACAGCGGCACTATATGCATTGCCGCCGGGCATTGGGGTGAGCATGCGCCGATAGACCCAGCGAATGGCTTCATCATAGATGATGCGTTCCCAGGTCAGGCCACTCGTCAACAAGCGTTGGCGATAGAGGCGCCCCCATGCCATGTCACGATCAAAGAAACGTGCTAATTCTTCTTGTAATTGCGCGTCAAAATCATCATCGCGGGCCTCAATCGCATTGGTGCTCAACTCGCGATAGATTTGATAGCCCTGGCGCAAATTGATTGACATATGATAAAACATACGTTCAATTTGCAGGTTCTGGAGTTGCTGCTGCAGGCTGGCAAAGCTTGAGGGTGCCGACAGGGCTGCAGCTGTTGATTGCAGTTGTGTATAGACCGCCGCAATCTGCTGATCAAGAAACTGCACGGCCAGGCGCCACCACGACAGCGCCTGCTGATCGGCCAGTTTCCCCAGCAGCAACTCGTACATCTCGTCATGCAGGATCAGCTCATCCTCATCAACCCGCTTGACAAACACAAAAGCGGTCAATTCATCGAGTTGCTGATCGAGTTCAAATGGTTCAACGACCTCACCTTCTTCAGCAAAGAGGAAGGCGAGCATCTCGCGACGCACACCTTTGCGCAAATAGACAGCACGGGCAAGCAACTGGGCCAGATCTGGTCGTTGCCGATAGAGATCGCCGACAATCAGCTGCACCAACGCATCACTGAGATGGGCTTGATTCGCCGGGTAGACAAACTCGGGCGGCAACGCCGTAATATCAATAATGCCTTGCTGGGCACAGGCCAGCGCAACGGCAAGCACAACCGGTCGCCCTGCGCTAATCGCATGGAGTAACTGAATCTGTTTAGGGTCAAGGGGTGTGAGGTTGGCAAATTCAGTGGCGATATACTCAGTCGTTTCGGTGAGCGTAAAAGGCTCAATCGTCAATGGGGTCAGGATCGAGCCAAGAATCTCGGTAAGCATCCTGCGTTGACCGGCCCGCGGGCGTCCAGCGAGGATCACGATCGTATTGGGCAGGCGTTTCAGCAGATGCGCCAGCCACTGTTCGAGCCTCCCAAGCTCGCGAAAATCAAACTCCTGGGCATCCACTAGCGCCGGGTGTAATTTCTCAAAGGTGTCAATCAACACCACCAGGCGATGCGCAGCGGCCAGTTTGGCATAGCATTCAAGAAAGATCTGTTCGAGTTGGGTACGTTGCGCTTCAGCGTCATGGCCAAGCGTCGCATAGAATTGCTCGTGCGCTTCATAAAAGCGGGTGAAAGCGGGTTGCGACCGCCCCCAACGCACGGCATCAGCTTCGAGTTGCGTTGCAAGCGCATACAGCATGCGGGCAGGCTGAAGATAGCGCCCCAGATAGAGATCAATCACCTCGGTGCAGAGCACCTCACTCATCTCGCGACAGCGTTGCCGAATCTCGGCCAGCAGCCGTGTTTTGCCGATCCCCCCTTGTCCTTCGATCAAGAACACCGAACTCTCGGCCTTAACGTGTGTCAAGGCCCGATCAACGAGATCAAGCTCGCGCTTCCGGCCTACCAGGTGACGGGCACTGCGAAAATATGCTTCGAGGGTAGTGATCATAGCGTTCTTGCTTCATTCATGCAGCAACGTCGTTGGAAAGCTGGGCCTCTAGCATGGCAACCAATTCCTGGCTGTGGGTTCCGTAGCGCCGCAGCACTGCGGGCAGATCGGGATCAGTCACCAGGTACATCTGTAATTGACTCATCTCCTCGTCATCAATCTGCCGTCCATCGGGGCTGACTAGATAGCGTGTCACCAGACCACGCAGCAAATGCGCCGGACGGTGCTCGCTGGGTATGGGTGTGTCAAGGAGATGCCACAAAAATTCGACAAGATGGATGTGACGGGAAACCAGAACTTCGTCCAACATTTGACGATAGTAGTCGGTGACAAGTTGGCGGATGGCCTCGTACCGTTCCGGATCAGTATAGCGCACATAGGTACCGATAATGCGCCGTAACGTCGGGGCCACGCGATACGAAAGACTCGCCTGATCCCAGATCACCAGATCAAGCTCTTGCAGTTGTTTGACCATCAGCAAGAGGAAGGTCTGGCGCGCTGTTTCACTTGTCGTACCGCATGTATGCTGGATCAGACGCTGCATCAAGGGCACCGAGAACTCGCGTACGACTGACAGAACTTCAAGCGCACACTGGAGCACGGGGGAGAGATCCGGCCCAACTAGTTGATAGAGTGCATCAAGAATCTGATCCATCAGATCCGCTTTATGGCCCGTTTCCCACTCTGATGGCACAGGCAAATAAGCCTGCATCTGAAGCGCAAGTTCGTTCGCCAGAGGCAAACCACTGGTCAGGCCATAGATGATCTCGGCCTCAGGGATGCTCAGTTGGAGATGCAGGGCCGTCTCTTCAAGGCTCAGCGGGGCAAGCACCATGATCTCGGCCCGCCGTCGTGTGTCAAATTCACGCCAGCGGAGGGGCGAGCGACTGATGATCGTTGCAATCACGTGATCAGTGCGTACCAGAGGCAGCAGCAATCCGCGTTCGAGCCAGTTGAAGGCGATTGGCGTCCCTCGTACGGTTGCATCCAACAAAAAGAGGCAGCAGGTGCTCTGCTCAATTAACTGCCCAGCCAGACCGGTCAGGGCCGCATCGGCATTCAGATCATTGATGGGCGCAGGCGAGATCGTGAGGGCGGGATGACAAGCTGCAATCTGATCGAGCAGCGCCTGCTTGAGCGCAAGAGGCACGAAACGCGCTGAAGGTGGCAAGATCGGTAATGCCAGACGCAACTTGACAATGTCATCAGGTAACAACGTACGCTGATCAAGATGCGTAAGCAGCGTTCGTTTGCCAATGCCATAGACCCCACAGAGATTGACCAGGCATCTGAGCGGCACAGCACCACGCTGTAGATTATCCAGACGCTCATGGAGTTGATCCAACTCAGCAGTATGGGCAACGAGACGCGCTGGCTTGTTGCTAACCATCCTACCTCCCAGAGGGGCATGGGGTATTACGTGCCTATGCAGTACGTAGCACGGTAAAACCCGCCGTGCTTATCTCTACTATATCAATTATAACGATTCATCGCAACTACTAATCCTTCGCGAACGACCAGATCAACCGCATCGGCGGCGGTCGCGATCAGGTCGGGCACCTGTTCAGCCTCTTCTTTGCTAAAACGACTCAAGACATACGCGGCCACATCCATTTTTCCTGGCGGCTGGCCAATCCCGATACGAAGGCGGGCGAAGTCACTAGTGCCAAGTTGTTGGACAATTGAGCGCATGCCGTTGTGTGTTCCGGCGCTACCGCGTTCACGAAACCGGAGGCGTGCAAAGGGCAGATCAAGATCATCATAGATAATCAAGATCTCACGGGCAGCATCAACCTTGTACCACGTACGCAGGGCTGCGACTGCCTGACCGCTCAGGTTCATAAAGGTCTGCGGCTTGACAAGCGCTACGCGCTGCCCTGCGACCTTGCCTTCGGCGAGCAAACTGTTGGCCCGCTTGCCACCAAATTCCAGCCCATGCCGGGCGGCCAGGGTCTCCACCACGTCAAAGCCGATATTGTGACGGGTGCGTGCATACTGAGCGCCCGGATTGCCCAGGCCAACGAGAAGCCACATGGTCGTTACCTATAAATGATACAGTACGTAGTCGGTACCACACGGTGGCCCATCGGTTGCATACAGCGTACCGGCCTGCAGATCCATTACCAACGAGGTCACACTTTCATAAAACTCTTCTGGCGGCTCGTTCGGGTCAATATGAAAGCAGACCGAATAGGGATAGCCCTCGTGATCGCGCAGTGCGGCCTGCACATCCGCGAGACTCACGGGACGATGGGCTTGCAAGAGGCGTTCCAGGCGGGCATGGCGTCGCTGCGAGTGCGGATTCGTCTCGACATTGCGTTCCACAATGCCGAGGGCGGTCGGGTTGACAAAGTGATTCGAATGCACAAGGCACCCAGCCTGACAGTGCAACGTTCCGGCTCGGTCGGGCGATGTTTCAAGATCAAGCACCTGATCAGGTGTTTGCGCAAGGACAAAATTGGCCGAGCATGAGCGATCTTCTTCAAGGACAACCCGGATCGCTTCTTCCAGTGTCCGCGAGCGCAGGATCTCGTAGCAGCGGGCGTGAAAGGGGCGACGCAACCGCGACCAATCATCATCGCGACTGGTCAACCCGTTGATCAGCAGGCCCAGGCCCGCGCTATTCATGCCAATTTTGCCGCCGAAAATGCCTGCTTCGGTAAATGCTAGCGTCCGCAGACCATCAGTCTCTTCGGTATGAATGATCGCCCCGCGCACCCCGGCGATCCAATCCCAATTTTCGCCGATCAACAGGTGACCGGTTGTTGTTGCTTCGGGTAAAAGGGCAAAGGCCGTACACCCATCAGGGATTGGCTTTTCGGCAAACTCATCATAAAAGAGTTCGTAACGCACATTCAGGGCGGCAATGGCCGCGAGACTCACCCCCGAACCATCAGCAATGCCCCGCATCCCTTCGTGGTAGGCGGGGCACTGTTCGGCGATTTCCTCGGCATACCGATCGGCACGCCGTAGCGTTTCAACCCGGGTAAGTTTCAGTTCACGCTCGAAACGGGCAAAATAGACGCCGAGATTATTTTCGATCTGCTCATAGAGCGTCTCGCCATGTACAAAGCCCTGCTCATAGGGTGTTCCTGCCAGCCGCACCAGGGGCAGCGTCATTACTCTTCTCCTCAACGCACCTTACGCGCTTTGCATCTGCTTACATAGTGTAACCCATGCTGGCTGTTTCACAAAACCCATGGCTTCGTTGATGCTCAGCATCGGACGATTGCTTGATTCATTATCAGTACGGATGACTGGTGTGCCGACCTGTTTTGCATAGGCCACCGCCCGCAACTTGAGCGCGAGGGCAATGCCGCGACGCCGGTAGGCCCGCAAGACACCCGTAAAGCCGGTTTCGAGGTCAGCACTCTGGTCACGGCGCCAGAGGGCGCTCGATCCTGTATAGATATCGCCGTCCACCGCGACAAAATAGGCTTCAGGGATGAAACTCGGATTATCCTCAAAATGCCTGACCCAGACCTCGAAAGGGGGCGCGGTATATGGCTCGGGCATGGGCACATCAACCGACGCCTCACAATCAAACGCATAGAGTTTCTGCCAGAACTGGGGGTCGCGGGCGAGCAGATCTTCGGCTGTTGTGATGGTCAAACCCTGGTTGAGGACGCGCTCTTCTGCCCCGGCAAAGCGGGTAGGATCAAAGCTCGCCACATCAAGCCGCGATTCCCAGGCGCGCATCTCTTCCACAAACCCATAGCGCTGGGCAAACCGCATCCCCTCGGCTTGATCTTCGCGCAGCGTATGCCGCAACATCACCGGCTCATACGGTGCAAGCTCGTTCAGCAAATGATGGTAGAGCTGTGTCCCCACCGTCTGCCCACGGTGCATTGGATGGACAAAGAGATTGACAAAGAATTTCTGCGGATGGTACATCCACGGGACGTGTTCGAAGAATGCGCTTGCGACCGGTTGCCCATCAGCCTCGGCAATGAACCGGCGAAAGTTCATCCGCTCCTCCCGTTTGTCGTCCCAGCGACGCCACTCGGCCACTGAATGTGGATAGTCGAGATAGACGGCATTGCGAATCGTGACAAACGCTTCGTAATCTGCTTCATCATAGCGAAAAGGGCGGATGGTTATCTTCATATGTCCTTCAGCGTTTTGACAAAACTTACCCAGGCCGGCTGCTTCACAAAGCCAAGCGCTTCGTTGATGCTCAGCATGGGCCGATTATTCGACTCGTTCCAGGTCTTGATGACCGCGACATCACGAAGACGGGCAAACTCAATCGCCCGTAACTTGAGGGCCAGGGCAATGCCACGGCGTCGATACTCACGACGGACACCGGTGAGACCGGTATACAATTCACGTGCGTCGGCCTGGCTCTTCCAGAGCGCACTGAGGCCGGCGTAGCGATCGCCATCGAGGGCCACAAAAACACCTTCGGGCATGAGATTTGGCCCCTTGAAATAGAAATGCTCGAAGGTCTCGTAACTAAACCCCGTTGCTGGTTCGGGATGGGGCACATCGTGCATAAGATCGCCATCAAGCGCATAAAGGTTTTGGCGATGATCGGGATCGGTCGCTATCAACTCGGCAAGCGTCGCAATGCGTATGCCACTGGTGAGAACTTTGTCCTCGTGATCCTGATAGGGTGTCGGGTCAAACGTCGCGACATCGAGCCGTGACTCCCACTCACGCAGATCCTCAACAAACCCCCGTTGCTGAAGAAAGCGCAGGGAAGCCTGATAATCTTCGCGGGCACGCGCACGGAGGCGCAGCGGGTCAAACTCGTTCACCGCATCAACGATCACCTGATAGAAAGCAGTACCAATGCCGCGCCGCTGCCAGGCGGGATGCACCCCAACCGAGATATGGAAGAGGCGCGGATTGTACATCGCTTCAAATTGATCATAGTTGCCATAGGCGACAACGGTACCATCAACTTCTGCCAGCCAGCGCCGATACTTGAGATGGGCCGGGCGATGCGCATCTTCATGCTTCCACTCATCAATGGTGCCAGGATATTCAGGATAACAGGCATTGCTAACTTCAACCAGAGCGACATAATCAGCGTCGCTATAGTCCATATCCCGGATGATCAGGTGGGCAGGTGCGACCGGTTCCTGTTGCGCCACTGTTTTTACCGCAAGCATATATGCCTTTCTTTATCCTTCTACCCTGCCTCCCAACCCACGTGCGAGGCTTCAAACTTCGCTCATTGTACGTGTTCTTGTCGCAAGCGCCATCAGTCTGAAGGCGTAGCATAATGTGGTCGCAAGGCGTAGGTTGTTATGATTCCGTTGTTTGTTCGCGTTGCAACAAGGCGCGCTTGCGCTCGATACCCCAACGATAGCCACTGAGTGCACCATCGCTGCGCACCACCCGATGACACGGAATGACCACGGCGAGTCGATTGGCGGCACAGGCGCTGGCAACGGCACGGACAGCCTTTGGGTTGTCGATACGCTCGGCAAGCTCGCTGTAGCTAATGGTTGACCCGACGGGAACGGTGCGCAACACCTGCCACACGCGCTCCTGAAAGGCTGTCCCCTGAATATCGAGCGGCAAATCCAGGGTGCGTTCAGGCTGCTCGACGAGCGCAAGCACTTGTTGCAAGATTGCCTCAGCATCGGGGCCAGCAGCTTGAAGTTCAGCATGAGGGAAACTGGCGCGCAACTGCGCCAGCAGCATCGCCTCATCGTCCCCAAACTCTACCGCACACAAACCACGTTCGGTTGTCGCCACAAGCACCAGGCCCAGTGACGACTCAGCAATGCTATACGCTATGATCATACCGACTGCTCCATCTTTATAACGTGACAGGCTCATACCAAAACGCAGCGCAGCATCTTCGTACGCCCGACTACTTGACGCAAACCCAGCGTCATAGATTGCCTCGGTGACCGACTGGTCATGTTTGAGCCGTTCGCGCAAACGGCGCGAGCGCTGTAGCATCGCATACTGTTTTGGGGTCACGCCAACATGCCGCTTGAAAACCCGCTGAAAATGCCAGGGACTCAAACCTGCTTCAGCAGCCAGTGTTGCAAGCGACGGTGCCTGTTCGTCGTGATCGATGCGTCGACAAGCCTGAACAATCATCGCCGTCAGTTCCAAATCGGGCGCCTTATCGGGCTGGCAGCGCTTGCACGGGCGAAAACCCGCCAACAGAGCCTCTGCACACGTAGCAAAAAAGAGCACATGCTCACGTCGAGGCAACCGCGAGGCGCAACCGGGACGACAAAAGATCCCTGTCGTTCGTACCGCATAATAAAACACTTCGTCGTTCATTGGCGCACGGCTCACCAGCACATGCCAGTAACGTGATTCAGTCTCGCCATCATCCATCGCATAGACCTCATTTGCTGAACAGATTGCCTACCACCAGTGTATGGCAACAAGTGACACCACGCACTCAGATTCTTGCGCTGTTATGCCAATCACACTGAAGAGTTTTCTGACTTTCCTGGGTGCCCGGGCCTCTCGCCCGCTTCGGGCGCACCAGCGGGCGGGATGCCCGCGTACCCAGGGCGCGAAGGATCAGAAAACTTAGTTCACGGGCCACTCAGTTTACGGCAATGTTATGACAACGAACGTCACACCCTGGTGATCATTGTTGCCGCCGCGAGCTCGGCGACTTGCGCCGGGTCAATGCGGCCGCCGCCAACGGTGAGGGCGTCGGCGGTACCGCAGGCGACCGCGAGGCGCAATGCGTTGGGCAGCGCCATGCCGCGCAGCAGGCCCGTTGCCAACCCGGCGAGCAGTGAGTCGCCGCTGCCAATGCTGCTCACCAGCGTGATGCGTGGCGGTTGGGCATGCCAGGTGCCAGTGTCGTCGGTTGCGACACAGCCCAGTGCGCCAAGGGAAACCGCCGCCAGCGTGATCCCCTGATCGCGTAGCTCACGCAGGGCCGACACAGCTTCGGTGATGGTCGCAATGGATCGTCCCAGAACCTCGCCGAGCTCGGCCCCATTCACCTTCACGCCCCATGGTTGGGCCGTCAGGGCCGCAACGAGCGCCGCACCACTGGTGTCAATGATCAGTGGCAAGCCCTGGCCCTGGAGTCGGGTAATCAGGGTACCGAGCGATGCAGGCGCAATGCCGCCGGGCAGACTCCCTGAGACGATGCCAAG
Source organism: Candidatus Chloroploca sp. Khr17 (assembly GCF_004138165.1). GTDB lineage: Bacteria > Chloroflexota > Chloroflexia > Chloroflexales > Chloroflexaceae > Chloroploca. The sequence continues at coordinate 294,219 of NZ_RYFF01000001.1, read as the reverse complement.
TGTGGCTTCCACGGCAGCCTCGCTTGCCCTGGCGGCAAAGCCAGCCCAGTCATCGTCGCCAAGGATCGGCCCCGCCTCATTGAGCGCCGTGGCATCATCGGCTTCGGGGTCAACCAGCAAGACACACGTACGTGTCTCACCTGCATGGTGATAGTACCAAGAGCCAGCAAGTCCCTCGGCCTCGGCCAGGGCTGCCACATACCTGCCCGTATGTCCACCAAGGGGCGCACAGACCAGCGCTTGCTGCCCGAGCGTGTGCGCTGCACGGGCGACATTCAACCCCTTGCCACCTGCGGCGACAACCACCTGATCGGTGCGCTGAACCATCCCGAGGCGCAAGTTGGCAAAGGTCATTGTACGGTCAAGCGCAGGATTAGGGGTAAGAATCAGCACCGTCATCACGTTCCTCGGAAGCTAGTGGGTCACTTGTTGTGTCAGCAGCAATTTACCTTTTGGCCGTCCGCTCTAGGCGCTCGTTGGGCAGCCGCTCAGTTGATGGCCGCAAAGCGCTGCCGCTTCACCGCCCGAGTGCAATCGAACCCTCTACCAGGACGGCGGCGGTGCCTCCGAGCCAGATTGCGCCGGCGGGATCGAACTCCACTTCGATCCTGCCGGCGCGGCCCAAGACTCGCCCTTGCGCAGCGATGTAGCGCGATGCGGGGAGTACGCCGTTGCGCCGAATCACGGCGGCGACGCAGCCGTTGCCGCTACCGCACACCGGATCCTCTGGCACGCCGTCGCCGGGCGCGAAGGATCGCACCTCCACCGACGTTGGGCCGCCCGGGGCGTACAGACCAAAGACCGTCAAACCCGTACAGCGTTCCGTCGCCCGTGCGAGACGGTTCATATCAGGCACTAGATCGATGACGTCTTGCGCTGAACCAAGCTGCAAGGTGAGCCAGACCGCTCCGACGTCGACGATCGAGAGATTGCGTACGGCCTCGCGCGAGACCCCAAGGGCCCCCAGGGCGTCCGCCAGTTCACGCTCGCTTGGCAGAGTGAACTCCGGCTCAGGGAGTTCGAAGAAGATCCTGTCGCGGTCAAGCCGTAGCGGCACGAGACCTCGCGCGCATTCTTGGACTAGTCTGCCGGGTGTTTTGGGTTGCAGCCCATGCTTGAGCACCGCTGCGGCGCTGCCGATGGTGGGGTGACCAGCGAATGGGAGCTCACTGTGCGTCGTGAAAATCCGCAGTCGGTAGTCAGCGTCACTGGTGGTCGGGTCGCAGACAAAGGTCGTTTCCGACAAGTTAGTCCAGTTCGCTATCTCCTGCATCTGCGCATCAGTGAGTTCATCCGCATGGAGAACCACCGCAACCGGATTGCCCTTGAAGGGAGCGTTCCCAAAGACGTCAATTTGAAAGAATGGCATTGCCCGACCGTGCAAGTGTTTCACGTCTCGCCTCCCTTTCTGCATCGTCTCGCACTCGTGAGCGAGCCATGCGCTGCCCAACGTAGCGCGTCCTCTGGCCCGCTCACGCCTCGGAACTGGTCCGTCCTGGGGATGCCATTGGCTCTAAGGAATCGTAAATACTTTTTGCTTCATTCTATGATTGATGAGGCAAAGCGACACCGCCCTTGGGAGGCGTCCACTAGCAAGCCGAGCGTTAGGCAGCCGACGTGGTGCGCTGTGACGGACGATGTCTGAAGACGTATATCGCCCAGCCCAAGGTGTCTCGCCCCCAGCGAAGATACTCAGCCTTGCCCTTGGCTACGCGCTCCAAGAGTTCGGGCAGATCGGGATCGTCTGGGTGACAGCGGGCGTATTCAGCCGCCGCATACCATTGCAGACCTTCGTACTTGTCCCAGTCATCCTTGCTGCTCACAAACGTGTGAACCAGCTCGAGCCCCCGTAGTTCACCGGCCTCTGCGTTGCCAACATGTGTCCCGAAGCCGTCTCTGCTGGCCCCCGATGCTGCAAGATACTCCTCCGAGGGCTGCTGAAGCCAGTAGGGCTCCCCGACAATCACCCAACCACCGGGTGCGATCATGCCCGAGAGCGCGTCCAGAGTCGCTGCGTGACCACCGAACACCCAGCTGGCGCCGATGCAGGAGGCCAGCGTCAAGCTGCGTGGCTCTTCGGGCCTGAAATCGGAGCCGTTCATCTGACTGAAGACGACCTTTGCCCCCTGCACTCGCATCTGCAGCTGCCTCTGTGCGTCGGCGATGCAGAATGGTGAAATATCAATGCCGATTCCACGGATGCCATACGCTTCAGCCAAGCGAATCAGGAACTCACCTTTGCCACAGGCGATGTCGACCACGTGCGCTTCCGCTGGAAGCCGCAAGAGATCGACAAGACGCGTCAGTTTGTCGTTGCTCGTGGGATTACACACCACGTGTTCGCGGTGTGTAATGTCGTAGAATTTCCACGTGTCCATGTTTCTCAATCCTTCGACGGATCCAAGGCACAATTGTGCGGCTCGGTTCCGCCCGTCATGGCAAAAATATCACCCTGATAATATTCGTGCTTGCGGGGGCTTGCCACCTCAAACTCGGTATACTCTTCTTCCGTCATATATCGTTTTGGCCGTGCCGTCATCGCTGCCTCCATGCGGTCTACGTACCAGAGATACCTCAATCATAGCGCGTATGTTCTGTGAATTCAAGTCCCGAACATACGCGCATGATTGTGGCCTGAGCCGCCCAGCGCTCGGTTTTGCTGCTCGGCATGGGCGTTTTGGGTTGCGGGTCGCCCAATGTCTTAAGAAGGCCAGAGTTGCGCCTGATTGTATTCAGGCCCAAAGATGCCGATTTGACCAGAGACGAGCAACCGCAGGGCCATTCCGCCGACCCCAAAGAACTGGACATTGGCCTGTTCGGGTTGTTCACGGAACATTGCATAGCCCAGGTATTCGCGTTCACCAGCAGCCCAGACCTTGCCAAAGCCACGTTGCGGGATGCTTGGCTTGATTGGCGAGCGTGGCGGCACTTCAGGCGGTTGCTCATCAATCGGCGGATCGCCTTCTTGATAGGTATCATCATACACTGCATAGGTGTAGCTATCCATGCCCTCGCGTGGGTACCGCAGCACATAGATCTTACGGCCAGCTTCACCCAGGTCGAGCCAGATCATCACGCCGCCACTGAATTGCTGAAAGGCTGCTGGGATATTGGCATAACTGCTGCTGGGGCATTGCAGGGCTGAACGGAATTCGCCATAGCCGATGCGATCCTCAAGACCAAACTGGACATCGCGAGGCGGCCCTTGGCAGACCGGCAGATTCTGCACGGCGAGCACCTCACGACCCAAGAGACCATAGAGATATTCGTAGGGCGTACCGGCATACTCTGGATGATGTTCGATCCGGCGGCGCTCGAAATATTGTACCGTATACGGCTTGCCTTCGATCAGTTCGAGACGTAAGCTCGAAATCGGGTAACCGAAACGCTCCAAGCCTCCGTTATTGACCCAGTAGCCAAGCCATGGCTCGCAGAGCACCTGACCTGTCGCCGCAAAATAGTGGCATCCCCCAGTATCAGGTGGCAAGGGATCTTGACGGGGTTGGTTTTCCCAGCGCCGACCCTGGAGCTCAAGCGCACGCGCGCCGAGTCGCCCAGCCGTGATCGTACCGTCGGCCTGGATCTCGAGGCGATCACGCTCAAACCATTGCACCTGAATCGTCCGATCTTCCACCGTTTCGAGGCGCTGTTCGGTAATAGGATACCCAAAAACTGACAAGCCACCACGCTTTTCCCAATAGTTCAGAATTGGCCCGGTGATGCAATAACCGGTTTCGGGAAAACAACGTGTCCTCGCGGTACTTGCTGCCCCGGCTGGTTTTGCCGCTCCAAGCGTTAAAAAGGCTACCAAGAACAAGAGTACGAGCAAACTAAGTGTCCGTACAGAATAGATACGACGTCGTAAGCCATACGTATACGTGTGAATGCTTAAACTGGATTGGGTCTGCATGATGAGCCCCCTTTCGGATCGCTTTCCATCTGAATCTAGCATACATCTGTGTGCTCTCCAGAGCGATAATAGCTAGCTTGCCAGAGCGTTACGCTTTGCTGAGAGTTTGCTGAGAAACCTGTTGTTGCTGCGCTGGCAAAAATCGGCGCAGCAAAGGGGGCCACGTCTACGCATCGCCGCATTGCAGCAAGCAAGGCTAGAATGGGGTATACTGAGATATACACGCTAACGGCGTGTGCAACACAAGTGGTAAGAGCATCACGCTAGATCGAAAGAGAAAAGGAAAACTTATGTCTCAAGGACCTTCCAGAGTACCAATGCCCGGCCCTTCTTCACCCCGGGCACTTGTTCCACTTCTCACCGGAGTGGTGATTCTATTGGCCGTTGGCGCGATCTTGCTCACCAATTCGGTAACCCAGGTGCAGGCGGGTACCCGTGGTGTCGTCAAGACGTTTGGTGAAATTACGACTGTTTATGATGAAGGCTTGCACTTCCGTATGCCCTTTGTCACATCGGTAACCGTGGTTGAAGTGCGCACGCAACGCTATGAGTCGCAGTCAACTGCAGCCTCGCGTGACCTTCAGACCGTGACGACACAGCTCGTGATCAACTATCGGCCTGATGCAAGTAACGTTGATCGTCTGGTGCGTGAGATCGGTGTCGATTACGAGCGCCGTGTGGTTGACCCAGCCATTCAAGAGGCTCTCAAGGCGGTGACGGCACGCTTTACTGCCGAAGAATTGATTACCCGCCGCCCCGAGGTTTCATCGCAGATGCGCGATGTCCTTGTTGAACAACTCACGCCACGTGGAGTGATTGTCGAAAGCGTGTCGATTACCGATTTCAATTTCAGCCCCGAGTTTGCACGCGCTATCGAGGCCAAGCAGGTCGCTGAGCAGGATGCCCTCCGCGCTACGCGTGAGCTTGAGCGTGCTCGGATCGAGGCCCAGCAGCAGGTTGCCCGCGCCGAGGCCGAGGCCAAGGCCAGGCTTGAAGTTGCCCGCGCTGAAGCCGAGGCCCTGCGCCTCCAGCGCGAAGTCATCTCACCCGAGTTGCTGCAGTTGCGTATGATCGAGCGCTGGGATGGCATTTTGCCCCGCTTTATGGGCAGTGGCGAAAATGGGTTTATGCCCCTGATTAGCATTCCTGTCGATGACATTGTGTCGAATCCGGTGCAACAACAGCCTGCCGCTCCGGCTGAGCAGGTCGGTGAGCCGGTGACCGAGACGACGCCGTAGATGAAGGTGCCTACGGATAAGGGTGCCGTAGGCATCCTCATCCGTAGGCTTTCAAAAATGACCAGCATACCTGGGGTTTGAGGCCGCAGGCCCCCAAAACGCTGCCAAAGCATGCAACTTACCGAGCAACAACAACAGATCGTTACCCATAACCATGGCCCGGCCATGGTTTTTGCTGTGGCAGGCGCTGGCAAGACGACCGCTATGGTTCATCGCGTCGAGCGCCTGGTGCGTGAGCGAATTTTCGCCCCTGACCGTATTCTGGTCAGTTCGTTTAGCAAGGCCGCTGTTGATGACCTCGGCGAAGCGCTAGCCGCATGGCCGCACTGTCGCCGCGTGATCCGTCGCACACTCCACGGGCTTGGTCTCAAAATCGTCAATGACGCGGCTGAAGCTGGGGTCTTACCTCCGCTTGCGCAAAATGCGCTCAAAATGAATGGCGAGGAGCGCCAGATCCTCTGGACAGCCCGTGATCGTGCGCGTACGACCCAGATTATTCCCGCTGATGCGCTCGATGCGCTTGATGAGCAGGATTTTCTTGATTACCTCGGTGCCTGCAAGGGCAATCTCTGTTACCCTGAGCTTGCGACCAGTGGTTTGCCCGAAGAGGCTATGTCGGTAGCGAGTCAGGCCATCGCCCCACCTGGCATGCCCTGGTACCGTGAACTCTATCGGTTGCACGAAGAGGTGCGTCGTGAACGCGGTTGGCTGACCTTCGATGATATGCTGATGTTGAGTTGGGAAGCCCTGATGCGCAGTCCCGCGCTTTGCACCCGCTGGCAACAGCGTTTTGATGCCGTCATTGTTGATGAGTTCCAGGATGTCAATCTGGCCCAGGCCGAGATCCTTGATCGCTTGACGAAGATGCATCGCAACTATATGGCGATCGGTGACGACGACCAGACGATCTACGGCTTTCGCGGGGCCAGTATGAGCTTTTTTCGCGAGTTTGAGCAGCGCTATGGAGCGGTTGTCTATACGATTACCGAGAATTTTCGCTGCCAGGCCTCGCAGATTCTGCTGGCCAACAGTGTCATTACCCAGAATCGTGATCGCTACCCCAAGCAGTTGGTGATAACCCAGGGTTTTGCCGGCTGTACCCTGCTACGCCGGGCACTTGATGTCCAGACAATGGGCCAGCAGGTGGTTGCCGATATCACCGCAGCCCTACGCCAGGGGTATACCTATCCCCAGATTGCGATCCTGGTGCGGCTTACCGCCCAGACGCCAGCGGTCGAACAGGCGCTGATCGAGGCGGGTATTCCGTATCGCATTGCTGGTGACGAGCCTTTTTTTGCCCGGCGCGAGGTGGCCGATCTGTTGAAGTATGCCGAACTCGCCGCCGGTGATGCTCAGTTGCGCCGTGGTCAACCCCTCGTGGGCGAAGAAGCCGAGCGTGTTGCGGCTTGCTGGCGTGCGCTCTACAACCGACCGCGACGCTATCTCTCACGCCAACTCGCCAATGAAGTGCTGGCCCTGGCGATCAGTCGTCATGTACCGCTCAGTGATGCCCTGGCCGAACTGATGCCCCGGGTGCATGATCGGCTCGCTGTGAAGCTGCAAGAACTCGCCGATCTGCTCGTCTGGCTGGGCGATATGCGGGCGACCCTTCCTGCCGATCAACTCCTGCTTGAGTTGGATCGGCGTTTGGCCTACCAGTCCTTCTTGCGTGAGCAGAGCGGCAGTGCCGAAACAGGGGCGGGACGAGCGGGCAATGTGGCGGCTTTTCTGCAGTATGCCGCAGGGAAAGGTACGCTGGATCAGTTGCTCCAGCACCTGGAAGAATTGGCAGCGGAACGACTGCAGGCTCAGCGCGAGGCCCCGTCTGACGGGGTGGACATTCGCACGATCCACCGTTCCAAGGGTCTCGAATGGCCGGTCGTGTTACTGCCCAATTGCAATGCTGGCTATCTTCCCTGCGGTGGTTCCGATGACATTGATGAAGAACGTCGCTTGCTCTATGTTGCCATCACGCGGGCACGGCGCGACCTGTACCTCTATGCGGTCAATGGCGGTGATGCGCAGCTCTCGCCCTTCTTGCTCGCCGCTGACGTAGATACAGTGCTCGAGTGTGGCACCGTCATTGGCGCGTTGCTCGCGAGCGATCCGACGACATGGACGGCAGTGGTCGCCGTGCAGATGCTCACCTTCCCTCGTCAGTACGGGCAAGAACGCTTTTTTACCCACTGGTGGAAGATCGAGCCGACCCTGCGTATCCGGTTCCTTGCCCGTGTCCTTGGCTTGCTTGTGTTGCTTGGCGACCAGCAACTCACCGAACCTCACAACGTCACACCTGCTGACGAAGCCTTCTGGCGAACCCTAGCGGATGACAAACTCGCGCCTGACTTGGCCCCCTTTCCCGACTTCGAGCGTCTCTTCCCAGAGCCTGCACCGGTGCCGCCAGATGAACGTGTGCGCTCACCTGCCGATCCGCCCGACTACCGCATCGGCGAAGCGGTACGTCATCCCCACTTTGGCCCCGGCACGGTCGTGGCGATTGATCAACGACGCACGCGGCGCACCGTCGAATGGCACATCACCGTCGAGTTTCGGAGCCGAGGTTTTGTCAAACTGCTGGCGAGCATCGCCCCCCTGGAAAGAGGGTCGTAACCTCATAACATACAAAAACGGCCAGCAAAACTGGCCGTTGCTCTGCCACTCATGCTGAAGTTTACCGGCCTTCGTTGCGGCGCGGGGTAATCCGGGGGCCGCGGATACCCAGGCCACCCATACCACCTTCAGCCGCATTGCTGCGTTCATTGGTAAGGCTAATGCTGGGCGGCTGGGGACCTTCGCTCTCTTTGATGGCAATGCGACCAATCTCACGGGCACGCAATTCTTCGGCCTGGCGCAACAATTCAGGGGCCGCCTGGTAAAAGAACTCAAGCGCCTTGCCGTGCCGGTCGACCCCGGTATACGTCACCAGCACCTTGCTACCCGTTGGAATACCGCCGGAGGCAAGCAAATCGGCCAGAGGAGCATCAATATGCTTGAGCAACTGTTGACGCAAAGGCCGTGCCCCAAAACGCGAGTCAAACCCTTTGTTCAGCAGATACTCACGTGCTTCGGCGGTCAACTCAACCTTGATCCCGTGGCGCAGGTATTGCTCATTGCTCTCCAACACCATATAATCGAGCACCTGGCGCAACACATCGCTCGAAAGAGGGCGAAACGCAATAATCTCATCAAGGCGATTGATCCACTCGGGTTGGAAGACCTTCTGCAGGGACTCGAAGCCAATCTGGTAGATCTGCTGACCCATTGCCTCGACATCCTGATGCGGCGTACGGAACCCAATCGTGCGCCGATCAAGGAAATCAACCATCTCTTTGGCCCCCACATTCGTGGTGAAAATGACAATGCTGCGTTGGAAAGAGACACGCCGCCCCCCGTTTAGCAGCAGGATCTCACCATCTTCCATCACCTGCAACAACAGATTCCAAAGTTCAGGCTGGCCTTTCTCAATTTCATCAAAAAGCACAACACTATTTTCTTGTTCGATAATCTCAGGATTGAGCAACGGCTTCTGATCACGTCCCACATAGCTTGGTGGAGCGCCAACCAGCGCACTAACCTCGTGGCCCTGGCTGAAGAGCGAGCAATCGACCTTCAAAAAAGCTTCGCCATCGGGGCGCAACATTTCGGCGAGCGCACGGGCCGTCGCCGTCTTGCCCACCCCAGTTGGGCCAAGGAAGAGCAGCGTCGCACGAGGGCGTCGCGGATTACCCGCTGAAAAACCAAAACGAGCACGATTGAGCACCCGCACAAGGCTTTCGATCGCCCGTTCTTGACCAAAAATCTGGTCGCGCAAACGTTGCTCGACCGCATCGAGCGGATTCTGATTGCCTCTGAGCGCCCGGGTCATTCCATAGATCTGTTCACTCATACATCCCTCATGCTTCTTGTGCCGTCGCTTTGCGCTCTTTGCATCCTGCCTATGCTTGATAGAACGACCATATTACCAAATATTTACTATTTTCTTCGTACAAAACGAAGGGCCGCCTAACGCATCTGGGCCACAACCGTCGTGATTGCCATCACCGTAAAGATAATCAGACCCAGCGGCAAGCCACCGAAGATCAGCGAGATCCCGAGCCATGGCAGTGTACCGAGCGTGTAACAGATACCCAGGGCAATTTGCATCAATTTGCCGCGCTTGCCTTTTGTGAAACGATCAGAGAGCCGGACAAGCAGGTTGCCTGCCAGTGGCCCGAGAAAAAAGGCCAGTAGGAAGCCAAAAAAACCGACCATGCCGAGCAGTTGCACGGCCACGAAAGAGATAGCCAGGCTATAGATCAAAGCCGTCGCGCCAGCCACCAGCAGGTTGACTTCGCTCACCTGGTAATTGACGGGGCGTCGGATCTTCAAGCATGTCGGACAAAGTTGGCCGACAATCGCCGGGGTGGCACACTCGCTACAGATTGGCTGATTGCAGTTGGTACAACGGAGGCCAGTTTCGCGATCCGGATGGTTGTAACAGAAGAGGGTTGCCACCTCATCACTGGATGCTTCTGACGCAGTCAGCGCTGTTTCGAGTACCGCAGTCTCTTCGGTACGTGCTATGCTCTGCAGGGTTGGTTCTGTCTCGCGCACCTGCACCCCACCAGGGGCCAGCACTTGACCAGCCGCAAGGCGTGCTTCGACCTGTTCCAGAATGGCTCGGGCCGTCGCATGAGACGGATCAATCTCGAGCGCCCGCCGTAGATGTTCACGCTTTTCGCGGTATGGGCGCACACTTCCTGCCAGCCCGATCCACGCCTCGACCCGTTCGGCGTCCAGTTCAAGCACACGTCGAAAACGCTGACGGGCCGTGTAGGCATCGCCAGCAATCAAAGCACTATTACCCTCACTCACCAGAGTTTCAATCTCGCTGGTAGTTATTGTCTCGGCCATGAAAACCTCCCTAAAAAGCATTATACCATTCAACGTCAGGTCTACCGACCTGAAATTGGCTGGATTCCGCTGCTTCCTAGTGTATCAACAGCAGTGCCCCACCAGAAATGGTGGGGCACTGCTGTGTGGAGGCGACGGCGGGATTTGAACCCGCGAATCGCGGTTTTGCAGACCGCTGCATTACCACTTTGCTACGTCGCCATCGCCGCAACGATTGTAGCATAGTCATACGGTGCGTGCAAGCCGCCTCCTTCTGTCCTGCATACCTTAGAGGCTGTCTGAAAAGTCGACGAACTGCTCCGGAGTGCCGGCTTATGGTCTTCCAGAAATTAATCCGGTATAGACCGCGCAGGCGGGCTTCGCTTCCCCTCGCCGAGGGCTTTAGCCCCACGGCATTGGGCGCATACCGGATTATGTACTGGAACACCATTAGCCGGCTAAAGCCGGCACTCCAAAGGCACACCACGTAGTAGCGAACGATGCTGACACTCTTTGCAGACAGCCTCTTAGATTGACAGGGATCACGCACCGGGATATGATGAAGCGCTATAGCGGCTTACGTCACGGTAGGGAGGATCTGGTGCGTAGTTGGAAGTTGTGGGTTGGCCTGGGAGTAAGCGTTGTCTTTCTCGCGATTGCGTTGCGTGGGCTTGACCTGCGGCTGTTCTTGCAGACTCTTCGCACCGCGAATTACTGGTGGTTACTACCTGCCGTCATGGTCTATTTTGTGGGTGTCTGGTTGCGTACCTTGCGCTGGCAGGTGATGCTTGCTCACCTAGTGCCCATACCGGCCCGACGGCTCTTTCCTGTGGTTGTTATTGGCTATATGGGCAATAATGTCTATCCCGCACGGGCAGGTGAAGTCTTGCGCAGCTATGTGCTGCGGCGGACAGAAGGCGTTGCGATGAGTGCCTCGTTGGCAACCGTTGTCCTCGAGCGCATCTTTGATGGTCTGGTGATGTTGCTCTTCATCGGCATGACGCTGCCCTTTGCGCCCTTGCCCGCAGGTTTGCAAACCGTTGCCCTGGGTTTTAGTCTCTTCTTTGGCGTTGCGATGATCATCTTTATGGTGCTCGCGGCTCGCCCAGCCCGTTTGAGTCAAGGCTATGACCTCGTTGTTGACCATCTGGTGCCGTCTGGCATCCGCCCGAAGCTGCACGGTCTCTTTGATCGCTTTGTCATTGGCCTGCAATCCCTCCGCAGTCCGCGTGACCTTGTGACTATGTTCGGGCTTTCGCTCTTCATCTGGCTGATCGAGACATCTACGTACTGGCTAGTGCTCCAGGCCTTTCCCTTCACCGTCTCGTTTGCCGTCTTGATGCTGATGACCGCCGTCGTGAATCTCTTTACGACCATCCCCTCTACGCCAGGCTACATTGGCACCTTTCACGCCCCTGGCATTGCCGTCTTGATGCAGGCAGGCGTTACTCAGGCTCTTGCCACCGGGTATACGGTCGTATTGCATATTGCCCTCTGGTTGCCGATTACCCTGCTTGGGGCTGTCTATATGCTGCGCAAGAGCATCGGGTGGAGGGATATGGAGCAGGCCGCGCGCTTGAAAGCTGAACAGGAGCAGAGCGACCGCGAGGATGTTGCGCCAGGAGTTGCGCCATGAAGATTGCGATTATTGGGGCCGGGGTCGCGGGGATGACGGCCGCCTATGATCTAGCGCAGGCTGGTCATCAGGTCATCATCTTTGAAGCTGCACCACTTGTCGGGGGGCTTGCCTCGGGGTTTCGCGATCCGCGCTGGCAATGGCCGCTTGAACGGTTCTATCACCATATTTTTGAGACGGATCACGCCATTATTCAACTTGCTGAAACGATTGGTTTTGCCGATCGGCTCTTTTTTCGTGGGCAGGTGACGGCGCAGTGGTGGCAAGGGCGTGGCTATGACCTCAATGGGCCACGACAGGTGTTGCAATTTCCTGCCTTGCCCTTCCTTGATCGGGTGCGCTTTGGCGCGGTGGCCTTCTATCTGAAGTATGTCACGCGCAACTGGCAACGCCTCGAGCGTACAACGGCCGCCCGCTGGACGTCACGCTGGGCCGGGCGCAATGTCTACGAGCAACTCTGGTTGCCGCTCCTCGAAGGCAAATTTGGCCCCCACGCGCAGACGGTGAATATGGCCTGGCTCTGGGCACGCTTGCGCTCGCGGAGCTTCAAGCTCGGCTATTTCACCGGCGGGTTTCAGGCCTTTTGCGATGCGCTGCTTGCGCGCCTGCAGAGTCTTGGGGTGGAGGTTCGTCTGCGGGCACCTGTTACCGCGCTCCACCAGCTTGGCACCGGCTGGGAAGTGCTCTGTGCGGGGTTGCCTGCCGAGACGTGTGATCGCCTGCTTGTGACGGGATCACCGGCACTTCTGACGCACCTTGCCCCGCAGTTGCCTGAAACCTACCTGGCTCAACTCAATACGCTCGACTCGATGGGCGCGGTTGTGCTGACCCTCGCCCTCAAACGCCCGTTGACCAACGGCCTCTACTGGGTGAATATGCCCAAAGATCAGTTCCCCTACCTGGCGCTGGTTGAACATACCAATTTCATCGCACCCGAGCATTACGGGGGCGACCATCTGCTCTATCTGGGTGACTATCTTGAACCCGACCACGAATATTTCCAACTGAGCCGTGAGGCGCTGCTTGAGCGGTTTTTGCCCTCGCTCAAGCTGGTCAACCGGGCTTTCGAGCCAAGCTGGGTGCGCGATAGTTGGCTCCATCGTGAGCGTTATGCGCAGCCAATTGTGCCGGTCAACCACAGCGCCAACATCCCGCCGCTGCGCACCCCGCTCCCTGGTCTCTTCTGGGCTAGTATGAGCCAGGTCTATCCCTGGGATCGCGGGACAAATTTTGCCGTAGAACTGGGCCAGCGGGTCGCGGCTGCTATGCGCTAAGCACAGCATTGCAAGAGCAAGCATGCATAAAAGAAGATCAGTTCAACTGATCTTCTTTTATGCATGCTCTTTCTCTAACGGACGAGCTTTTTATAGATGACACGGTGGGGTTGATCAGCCACCGAGCCTTTGCGCCGGTGGTAGTCGGCTTCGTATTCAGAATAGCTTCCGGGGAACCAGAACGCCTGGCTGTCATTCTCGAAGGCGAGAATATGCGTCGCAATACGGTCGAGGAACCAGCGATCGTGCGAGATAATCACGGCACACCCGGCAAAGTTCTCGAGGCCCTCTTCGAGCGCACGCAACGTATGCACATCGAGATCATTGGTTGGCTCGTCGAGCAGCAAGACATTCGCCCCCGACTTGAGCACCTTCGCAAGATGGACACGGTTGCGTTCGCCACCCGAGAGCGTGCCAACCCGTTTTTGCTGGTCACTTCCGGTGAAGTTGAAACGCGCACAGTAGGCCCGTGAATTGATCTGGCGATTGCCAAGCACAATAAGATCGTTACCTTCCGAAATCTCTTCCCAGACTGTCTTGTCAGGGTTGAGGGCATCGCGGCTCTGATCGACATAACCCAGGGTGACGGTGGAGCCAATCGTCAGGGTGCCACTATCAGGTTGTTCGTTGCCGACAACCATACGAAAAAGGGTTGTCTTGCCGGCACCATTGGGCCCAATAATGCCCACGATGCCGCCAGGCGGCAGATCAAAACTGAGATTGTCGTAGAGCAACCGGTCGCCGTACCCCTTGGCCAACCCCTCGGCCTTGATCACCACATCGCCGAGGCGTGGCCCGGCGGGCACAAAAATCTCCAACTCGCGATCCTGCTGCTCTTGGTTCTCACTAAGCAGCCGCTCATAGGCACTGATGCGCGCCTTGCTTTTGGCGTGACGACCCTTGGGGGCCATATTGATCCAGTCAAGTTCGCGTTGCAGTGACTTCTGGCGCTGGCTAGCCTGCTTTTCATTGGCGGCCACCTGCTGCTGTTTTTGTTCCAGCCAGCTTGAATAGTTGCCCCGCCAGGGAATACCTTGGCCTCGCTCAAGCTCAAGAATCCAGCCGGCCACATTGTTGAGAAAGTGACGGTCGTGTGTCACCGCAATCACCGTTCCCTTGTACTCTTGCAGGTGACGTTCAAGCCATGCAACCGACTCGGCATCGAGGTGATTGGTCGGCTCGTCGAGTAGCAGAATATCAGGTGTCTGCAAAAGCAAACGACAGAGCGCGACCCGTCGCTGTTCCCCACCCGAGAGCACTCGGATCGGCGTATCGGCTGGCGGGCAGCGGAGGGCGTCCATCGCCAATTCCAGCTTGCTTTCGAGATTCCAGCCATCAACATGATCGATCTTTTCTTGCAACTCGCCCTGCTCGGCAATCAGCGCATCAAAGTCAGCTTCGGGATCGGCAAACTGTTCGGCGATTTCGTCGTAGCGCCGCATCAAGGCGACGGTCTCGGCCATACCCTGCTCGACAATGTCACGCACCGTCAGCGTATCATCAAGCTGCGGCTCTTGCTCGAGCAAGCCAATCGTATAGCCAGGGGCCAGCACCGTCTCGCCATTGAAATCTTTGTCGACCCCGGCGAGAATGCGCAGCAGCGAGCTTTTGCCTGAACCGTTGGCCCCAATAACTCCGATCTTGGCCCCGTAAAAATACGAGAGACTAATATTCTTCAGCACCTCCTTATTGGGTGGATGCAACTTGCTCACCCGGATCATCGAATAGATAATTTTAGTATCAGACACAACCGCTCCTTCAACTTCCAAAACCATCACGGCCCAAAGAATCGGGCAACCTGCACCGGAAAACCAACCACGACATGTCAAAGCTTATGCTTATAAGCGTGCATATCCTGTGCAGGGATAATGTAGCTTGTAACTCGGTGAGCCAACATTATACCATGTGGTGAGCGCGGCTTTAAACTTTGTTGTACCTGTGCGTTATAATACCGCCACTGCAATGGCGCACTGCAACCCTCTGTTTTATAGAAATCTGGGAATCATGAGCTCTTCTGTTACGCCTGTCCCGACAACGACCCGCGACGATAGCAGCAATGACTGGATCTGGATGGGCATGGCACTGCTGGCCCACACTGGCTGGGGCGCGTATCCCGTGCTTGCCCGCTACCTTCAGACCGTCACGCTTCTGCCAAGTATGTCGCTGCTCGCGTTTGGCAACTTGATCGCTCTGGCCGTTTTTGCTCCCTTTGTGTTGCGTCGTCTGGATGGTCGCTTTTTGCTGCAACCTGCCATCTGGGCGTTTGCCTTTTTTGTGGTCTTGCGCGCGATTACCAATGTTCTGGCGGCACGCTATACGCTCGCGGTCTATGTGCAACTGATCACCCTCATGACGCCGCTGCTCGTCGCGCTGCTCAGTTTTTTGCTCTTTCGCGATCGCCTGCCCCCCTACACCTGGACGGCGATAGGCTTTTCGCTGCTCGGCTCGCTTCTGTTGATGAGTGGCGATTTGGCCGGGCAAGGTTTCACGCTCGTGCTCACGGCCAGTGATTGGCTCGGCATTGGCCTGGCCCTCGTCTCGGCGATCAGCCTGGCATTTTATATGATCTTGATCCCGCGCACCGTCAAGTCGGCTATTCCCGGTGAAGCGGTGATGCTGGTACAATTGACCGTACTGACCCTGACGACTGGTATGATCAGCCTTATGATCGGCGAAGATTGGAGCCGGTATGCGGTGATCGGGGCCACCGATTGGGCGATCTTCTTTGGGTTTGTCGTCTTTGTCATGCTCGGTTCCAACCTTGGGCAGATCGCGGCCCTGCGCCACCTTGGGGCGCCGCTTGTCAGTAGCACGATGGCCTGGCGGCTCATTGCAACGCTTGTGCTCGCCGCCTTGCTGCTTGGTGAGCGCCTCACCTCGTTCTGGCAAGCTCTCGGGGCCCTGATTGTGCTGGCAACCATTACGATCTATCTGCGTCTACAACGCAGTTTTTAGAACAACGATGAGCATGCGCGCAACAACAATCCACAACCTGACCGTCCAGCCACTCGATATCCCCTTGCTAACGCCCTTTGGGATTGCCGGTGGGTCGCAGGAGATCGCCCGCAATCTGTTGGTACGAATCGAGCTCGCTGATGGCACGCTTGGGTATGGTGAAGCCGCACCTTTCCCGGCGTTTAATGGCGAAACGCAAGCGAGTGCCCAGGCTGCCATCGAAAGCGTCCGTTCGATCATCGAGGGGGCGGATGTCCGTGAGTGGCGCCCCCTAGCGCGTGCGCTGGGTGAGCCGTTGATCAAGCACGGCAGTGCGCGTTGTGCGCTCGAAACAGCCATCCTGGATGCGCTGACCCGGCATGTCGGCATGCCGCTCTATGTCTTTTTTGGCGGCGCAGGCAGTGTGCTCGAGACCGATATGACGATTACGACTGGTAGTCCCGAAGATGCATCAACCGCAGCGCTGGCGATCCTCGATCGCGGTATTCGGATGATCAAAGTCAAGATTGGCGGTGGTGATCTCGATCTTGACTTGCGCCGCCTCATTGCTGTTCACGCTGTTGCGCCCGACGCGCCGCTGATGCTCGATGGCAACGGCGGGATGCGCGCCGACGAGATGTTGGCGCTGCTTGGTGCGCTGCATGCCCAGCAGATCCACCCGGTTTTGATCGAGCAACCCGTCCCTGGTGATGATTGGGAAGGGATGAATCAGTTGGCGCGCTGGTGTGGTGCCCCAGTTGCCGCTGATGAAACCGCTTCGAGTGCGGCGAATGTCTTGCGCCTGGCCCACGAACAGGCCGCGCAGGTCGTCAATATCAAGTTGATGAAATGCGGTGTCGTCGAGGCGCTTGATATTGCGACGATCTGTCGTGTGACCGGCCTCCGCCTGATGATTGGCGGCATGGTCGAGTCTCTCCTGGCGATGACAATGTCGGCCCATTTCGCCGCAGGTGTCGGTGGGTTTGAGTTTGTTGATCTTGATACGCCAATGTTTATGGCTGAAAATCCGTTTGTTGGTGGCTTCCAGCAACGGGGTGGACGCCTTGAAATCGGGCACATCACGGCGGGACACGGCGTTACGCCACGTAGTGGGTAGCAATAGATCCAAGTGCTACCCCTGTGTGATTGTGCAATGGTACCGTAGGAAACGCTGGTAACAACGTGGTATCCTGTTGCTACCATAACAATACTTATTGCAATGTAGCTCATCTGTGTGCCCAATGTGGCACTCACATGGGCTTTTTTCTTTGCTTACCACGAGAAAACCTATGACCACGCGCATCTTGATTGCTGATGATGAACCACTCATTCGCATGAATCTCCGTGAGATCCTGCAAGAACAGGGCTATCTTGTCGTCGGTGACGTTAGTGATGGGCAGAGTGCGTTCAATCTGACGCGCCAGCTTCGCCCTGATCTTGTGATCCTTGATGTCAAAATGCCGCTTGTGGATGGGCTGACCGCCGCCCGTATGATCCACGATGAACGGTTCGCCCCGGTCTTGCTCCTTACCGCTTACAGTTCACGTGAACTGGTGATGCAGGCCCGCGAGGCCGGCGTGCTTGGTTATTTGACCAAGCCTGTTCGTGAAACCGATCTGATGCCCCTGATCGAGGTCACGACGGCCCGGTGGAAGGAACAGATGAACCGCTACCGTGAATTGCACCAGTTACGTGACCGCATCGAGACGCGCAAGCTGATCGAGCGCGCCAAGGGTTATCTGATGGATCGCCAGGGCCTCAGTGAAGGCGAGGCGTTTCGCAAGATCCAGCAGCTCGCGATGAATAGCCGCAAAACCATGCGTGAAGTCGCCCAGGCTATTTTGCTCACTCAGCAGTTGACGGCGTAATCATCAGAAAAGAGCCGTTCTTGCGGGCCATAGGCCCCCAAGAACGGCTCTTTTCTGGTATGCTTGAGCCATGACACATCCGGTTGATGGAGGGTTGCATGGCTCATCATGATACGACGACATACGCTTGTACGACGCGGCACGCGGTCATTCTGGCGGCTGGCGAGTCGAAACGTACACGACCCCTCACCTTGTTGCGCCCCAAGCCCTTGATTCCCCTGCTTGGACGCCCGCTGCTCACGCATATTCTTGATGAACTGGTAGGCCTCGTTGACCGTGTCACCCTGGTCGTGGGCTATCGGGCCGACCAGATCGAAGCGACCTTTGGCGCAGACTATCAGGGCATGGCCCTGCGCTATGTGCGGCAACAGATTGTCAACGGCACGGCCGGTGCCTTGCTTGCGGCACAACCGGTTGATGAGCCCTTTTTTTTGCTGTATGGCGATAACCTCGTTGCCCAGGCCGATCTGCTCGGGGTGTGCCAGAGCCGTTATGGGGTGGCCGGGTTACGGGTGGCTGATGCCCGCTCATTCGGCGTCCTCCAGATTGTTGACGGCAAGGTTCAGGGGATGCTCGAAAAGCCTGCCGATCCACCACTTGATGCGCTTGCCAACCCCGGGATCTACCAGTTTGATCAGGTGGTCTTCCCTCTGGTCGAGACTATTACACCGTCACCACGCGGCGAATTGGAACTGACCGATCTGATTGCCCTACTCGCCGCCAGGCATTCTGTGCGCCCTCATATTTGTACGGGCTTCTGGGTTCCTGTTGGCAACCCCTGGGAAGCCCTAAGCGCGGCCCAGTTTCTGGTTATGCGCCAGGCCAACCTCCGGGCCAGCATTGATCCGTCAGCAACCCTGCACCCTGAAGTAGAGCTTGAGGGTGCGGTTCATATTGGCAACGCCGTAATCGAAGCCGGGGCACGTCTGATTGGCCCGGTTGCCATTGGCGATGGCTGCATCATCAAAGCAGGCGCAACGGTTCAAGCCTCGGCGCTTGCCGCTGGCGTTGTGGTCGGTGAAGGTGCTACCATCCAGGCAAGTTGGCTCGACGAAAACGTTGTGATTGGTGACCAAGCCACCCTGACAGCCACGATCTTTGAAGAGGTTCAACCAACCGTCGAAACCCGTGGCTTGCTCAGCGCGACCCAACTCAAAACCCGAGGCGCTATTCTTGCCTCGGGTGTAAGTGTCCCCCCTGGAGCCCAGATCGCTCCGGGCACGATCCTTGCGGAAGCGCGGTCAGCTTAAGCCGGTTGCGGATCAGCTTCATTCAATTGCGGTGCAGTGCGTCAGCGCTGTCTCCAACCACCCTCCGTGCAGATCCGTTTCATCCCGTTGCGGTGCAGCGCGTCAGCGCTGCACCGCAACGGGATCACCTACCACATCTCACGCAGCAGATCGAGCAACTCCTCTTCGGTCGCGACACGTGGATTATTGAAAATCGCAGGCTCAACGACCGAGAAGGCTGCCAGCTCGGGCAAGGCCGACTCGGGCACATCAACATCACGCAGGCGGGTTGGCAAACCACAGTCAACCGCGAGCGTCCGCACGGCGTTGATGCCATCGGCGATGACCTCTTCATCACTGCGGCCGCCGGCATTCACCCCCATTGCATGGGCGATCCGCACATATCTTTCAGGTGCGACCACGCTATTGAATTGCATGCCATATGGCATAACGAGCGCATTGAGTGTTCCATGATGCACCGGGAACATTGCCCCGACCGCGTGCGAGATCGCGTGGATCACTCCGAAGAAGCTGTTGGAACAGGCAATGCCTGCCATACATGCCGCAATCAGCATGTGGCCCCGTGCTTCGAGATTGGTGCCATCATTGACGGCATCGCGAAGGTGGGTCGCAATCAAGTCAATGGCTGCCAGGGCTAGACTATCACTGAACGGATTATTATCGGTCGAAACAAAGGTCTCAATCGCATGCGAAAGCGCATCCATCCCGGTTGCCGCAGTCAGCCGCGGCGGCATGGTCAAGGTTAATTCGGGATCAAGGAGCGCAAGATCGGGATAGATATAGCGGCTGCTATAAATAATCTTGCGGTGTTCGTCTTCATTGAGAATAACGGCAATTGACGTTACTTCACTGCCGGTACCGGCGGTGGTTGGGATAGCAATGAGCGGCATCAAACGCTCGGTCAACACATTGTAGCCCTCGTAATCGAGGATATCCCCGCCCATCGTTGCCACAATGCGGATGCCCTTGGCTGTATCAATCGGGCTGCCCCCACCAATCGCAATCAACACATCCGCCTCTGCGTCACGCACGGCTTGGGCACCCTGCATCACCACCCGCACCGACGAATTCGGCGGCACATCATCAAGCACGCCGACCACTTCGGCACTGCCTTCGAGACCGGCAAGCACAGTGCTCAGCAGGCCAGCTGCAACGACGCCTTTGTCGGCCACCACAAAAACCCGTTTTGCCCCCATATCTTCAACAACCTGGCCGAGCTCGTGTGCTAGACCGGCCTTGTAGAGAACGCGCCCACCCAGGCCAAATTCGAAAAACTCCTGCATGCTGACCATCCTTTGGTTGTAGCGGCTTTGCTTCCCCTTCTATTATACGCGGCCTGTGAAGAGGGAAAATTCTCGTGCTTCGCTGGTGCAAAAGCCAGCATAGCTGGCTTTTGCACCAGCGAAGCGCGCTTTCTAACAAAGTTCTAATTGCACAGGAAGGCGACTTCAGGTACAATACCAAGTAGCAAATTTACCACGGTGTGGTGTTAAGGAGGGCTTTAGCCCTCCTTGATCGTGGAGTTTCGACTAAACTATCAGATGGAGGTACTTCACTTATGCCTACTTACGTCTATGCCTGTGATGCTTGTGGCAAACAGTTTGAGCAGTTTCAGAGCTTCAAAGATGAGCCCCTGACTGCCTGTCGCTGTGGCAGCAGTGGTACGGTACGGCGGGTGATCCAGCCTGCCGGGATCGTCTTTAAGGGCTCAGGCTGGTATATCAACGACAGCCGCGGGACAGGTAGCAGCACGGTTGGTGCCGAGGCTGCCAAAAAGACTGATGAGAAGGCTGATGCGGTTGCGACAACCGAGAAGACCGAGAAGAGCGATAGTGGCGCAGAGACCACGACTTCGTCTGATACCACGACCCAGTAGGTGGCAGTACCGCGTTAGGCGCTCTGTTCACCAGGGTCTACCACCATCTTCATTATTGCGCGGTAGCATGCTATCGCGCCTTTTTTCTATGGATGCGCTCAGCCTGACTTTCCTTTCCGGGTGCTGGTGTAGCCAGGGGCACTGTAGGTCACAGTGCCCCTGATGCGCTGTTCCGTCGCTCGTCTTCGTCGGAAGTTTGCCCAACGGGAGGGAAAATGGCTACGTATTCTTTGCTGCGCGTCCTGCGTGATGATATCCGTGCGATCTTTCGTAATGATCCGGCTGCCCGTAATCTCGCCGAGGTGCTGCTCTATCCTGGGCTGCACGCGATTGTCTTGCACCGCTTGGCCCACGCCCTCTGGCGGCGCAAAACCCCCTTTTTACCACGCTTGATTTCGCAGTATGCCCGCTTTCTTACGGGGATCGAGATCCATCCCGGTGCGCGTATCGGGTGCGGTTTCTTTATCGATCACGGGATGGGGGTCGTGATTGGCGAAACCACCGAGATTGGCAATGATGTGATGCTTTATCAGGGCGTTACTCTTGGTGGTACGGGTAAACAGCAGGGCAAACGTCACCCGACCCTTGCTGATAAGGTTGTTGTTGGCGTTGGCGCAAGTGTGCTCGGGGCGATTACAGTCGGTGAAGGTGCTCGTGTCGGTGGGGGCGCGGTGGTCGTTAAGGATGTCCCCGCTCATGCCACCGCGATTGGTGTGCCCGCCCGCATCGTGGCGACCCGTGACCCCGCCACCGGCGAAACCCGCCGCGTCGAGAGCCTGCCCGACCCTGAAGGCGAGATGCTCCGCGGCTTACGTGCTAAGATCATGGAACTCGAAATGCGCCTCGCTGATCTCGAAGATGTGACCCACGTCCATCATCTCGAGCACCATCTGACCTACGATGCGCTGCCCGAGAGCCTCTGGTGTATCCTGGAAGAAGAAGAACATCACAATGGCGTTGCCGATGGCGAATATAGCCAGGGTGGGGGAATCTAAAATGACGATGATGCTCTATAACTCGCTCACCCGCAAGATCGAGCCCCTGGAAACGATTGAGCCAGGTGTCGTGCGGATGTATGTCTGTGGGGTGACTCCGTATGACGAAGCTCATATCGGTCATGCGATGTCGGCTATTGTCTTTGACGTGATCCGGCGCTATCTTGAGTATCGTGGCTACACAGTGCGCCATATCGTCAATTTTACTGATGTGGACGATAAGATCATTGCGCGTGCCGAGACCATGGGCGTTGATCCTTTGCACCTTTCAGCGCAACTTGCCGAAGAGTTTCTCGCCCAGTTGCAGGACCTCAATGTGTTGCCCGCAACGGCTTATCCGCGGGTCAGTCAAACTATCCCCGAGATCCGTGCGTTTGTCGAGGGCTTGATCGCCAAGGGCTATGCCTATCCTGCCGAGGGGGATGTCTATTTTCGGGTTCACAAGGACGAAGATTACGGCAAACTCTCGGGACGCTCACTGGCTGATATGTTCACCGGAACGCGCTTTGAGGTTGATCCGCGCAAAGAGTCGCCCGCTGATTTTGCGCTTTGGAAAGCAGCTCGCCCCGGTGAACCGGCATGGCAGAGTCCGTGGGGCGAAGGCCGCCCAGGTTGGCATATCGAATGCTCGGCGATGTGCATGAAACACCTTGGTGAACAGATGGATATTCACGGCGGTGGCAGCGATCTCGTCTTTCCTCATCACGAGAATGAGATTGCGCAGAGCGAGAGTCTGACTGATAAGCAGTTTGCCCGCTTCTGGGTGCATAATGGGATGTTGCAACTCGTCAATCCAGTGACGCGCCAGGTCGAGAAGATGTCGAAATCGCTCGGCAATGTGGTGACCATTGCGAGTTTCCTCGCGCAGTATGATGCCGATGTGCTCCGTTTGATTGTGCTCAGTAGTTCCTATCGTAGTCCGTTGACGTATAATACCGCTGTTGCTAACGATAACGCCCGTAAGCTCGAACGCCTGTTGTCGGCTTTGCAACCACCGGTAGGCTCCGTGGAGACCGGTGAGGTTGTGGCGGATCTCGCCAGTGCCGTGGTTACAACGCAGGCGTTCTTTACCAGGGTGATGGATCAGGACTTCAATACTGCCGGGGCAGTCGCCGCCCTCTTTGATCTGGTACGGGCGATCAATAGCGCCCGTGATGCGGGCGTGGGTGGCGCACCATTTGCTGCTGCCCAGGCTGCGTTGCGTGAACTTGGTGGGGTACTGGGCCTGCGCCTCGATCCGTCGCGACGCGAACGCAACCAGGATATCGCTCCGTTTATCCAGTTGCTGATCGAGTTGCGCGCCGAGTTGCGCACCTCGAAGCAGTATGCGCTGGCTGATCACGTGCGCATGCGGCTCGCCGAGCTTGGCATTACACTCGAAGATGGCCCCCAGGGGACACGGTGGAAGATAGGGTAGCTTGTATGACCGCATGGCTTGAGTGTTCGGTTGAGGTGGATCAAGAGGCGGTCGAGTCAGTCGCGGAAGTGCTGGCTCGCTATGGCTATAATGGCGGGGTGGTGGTTGAGCCAGCCTGGACACCAGGCGACGAGGGGCCGGAATTTCGCTACGATCCGAGCCGCCCGTCGGTCTTGCGTACCTATTTGCCCCTCGATGCACAGTCTGAAGAGGCGCGTCAACGCATCGAGCAGGCCCTTTGGTACCTGGGTCAGATGCGCTCGGTTGGCCCGCTCCAGGTGCGTACGCTCGCTGAAGAGGACTGGGCTAATGCGTGGAAAGAGCACTACACGGTCATGCATATTGGTGCGCGTACCGTGATTGTGCCCTCGTGGTTGGAACATGAAGCCCGCCCCGAGGAGGTTGTTCTGCGCCTCGACCCTGGCATGGCGTTTGGCACGGGGCTCCATCCGACAACGCGCCTTTGTCTGAGCCTCCTCGAGCAGTATGTGCAACCGGGTATGCGTACGCTCGATCTGGGTACCGGTTCAGGGATTCTGGCGATTGCCGCAGCCAAACTCGGTGCTCGGCCAGTGCTTGCGCTTGATAATGATCCTGTTGCCGTCCAGGTTGCCGCTGAAAATGTTGCCCACAACGAGGTTGCTACGGTTGTTGCCGTCGCCGAGGGGAGCCTTGGGGCGGGACGGCAGATGGGCCACTGGCTGAGTGGTGATTTTGGTGAGCAGGCCGAGCGGCAACCAACCGCCTCTGATGAAACTCCGCAGACCTTTGCATTGATCGTGGCCAACTTGATCGCCCGGGTGCTGATCACGCTTGCTGATGATCTCGCGGCGAACCTGGAACCTGGCGGTATATTGATCAGTAGTGGCATCATCAACACCCGCGAAGCAGAAGTCACGTCCGCGCTCGCCGCAGCGGGCCTGCATCTGCGCGAACGCCACAGCGAGGGCGAATGGGTTGCCCTCGTGCATCAGGGTTGAGCAACCGTGCGCCATTTCGTCAGGCACTGCCAAAATAACGCAGAGCCAGGCGTAGCCGCTCTTCAAGCTCAGGGGGCGCCTCAGCCGGGATGGAGGCCAGGGCTGCTACCGCCTCGGCCTGCGTATAGCCGAGACTGGTGAGGAGTTCGGCTAGTTCCGTATTGAGCGCGGCGACTGCTGGCGGCAGAGCAGGGGTTGCCGGCAACCCTTTGAGATCTATTTTGCCCTTGAGTTCGAGCGAGATGCGCTCGGCTGTCTTCTTGCCAATGCCAGGCACGCGCGCCAGCGTGGTGGTGTCGCCTTGCACAATCGCAACGCGCAGCACATCAAGATCGCCAGTTGACAAAAGATTCAAGGCTACTTTTGGCCCAACCCCGGCCACCGTCAGGAACAACTCGAAAAGTTGACGCTGTTCGACCGTCATAAACCCATACAGCGTCATACTATCTTCACGCACCAGCAGCAAGGTATAGAGAAAGAGCATATCGCCAGGCGAGCCCATGTTACTCAGCACCGTACGTGGCACATAGACGAGATAGCCAACCCCTCCCGTCTCAAGTACCAGGTGATCAGCCCCAAGTTGAATGAGTGTTCCCCGCAATGATGCGATCATAAGCTTCCTGCCAGCGGTCTTTCTTCACGTCCTGCGGTGGGCGCAGGACAAGTATACCACCCTCGTGTACACAGGCGAGGTGTGGTAAGATGCAACCTTATCAGTTGTTCGTCAAACTGACACCTGATGAGAGAAACAAAGGCTGCTGAACAGCGATCCGGCGGCAAACATAACATATTTCTATGGATGCTCTGAGGAATGTAAATGAGGCGCAGCGTGCGGCGATTACGGCCCCGCTTGGCCCAGTGCTGGTGCGGGCAGGGGCGGGGAGCGGTAAAACCCGCGTGCTAACCTTGCGGATTGCGTATCTGATCGAACAGCACCGTGTGAAGCCCGACGCGATCCTGGCGCTGACCTTTACGAATAAAGCGGCGAAAGAGATGCGCGAGCGCTTGCGACAGCAGCTCGGGCGAGGGGTACGCGGTCTGATGACCGGAACCTTTCACGCCGTCTGTGCGCGGTTGCTGCGCGAGGAGATCGGTGGGCGCATTGGGAGTTATACCGGGGCTTTTTCGATTTATGCCGCCGATGAACAACTTCAACTTGCGGCGGAAGCCCTCGCCAACACAACGGAACGCCCTCCAGTTTTGATCGAAGCCGATGAGGTACTGCGGCGCATCTCGCGGGCCAAGAGCCGGATGCTTTCGCCGCGCTTGATGGCACGCTTGAGCCCTGATCCGGTTGATCGCTTTGTCGCTGGATGTTATCGTCGTTATCAACGTGCTCTGGAACAGGCCAATGCCCTTGATTTTGACGATCTTATTCTGCTGACCCATCGGCTATGGCACGAACACCACGACGTCCTTGAAGCATGCCAGGCGCGTTGGTGCCATGTGCTGGTTGATGAATATCAGGATACTGATCCGAGTCAGCATGCGCTCGTCGAGTTGCTCACGCGGCCTGGGGTTGCCAATGCGCAGACGCGCTCGCTCTTTGTGGTGGGCGATGGGATGCAGAGCATTTATGGTTTCCGCAATGCTGACCATAGCATTATCACGCGCTTTGCCCACGACTTCCCTGAAGCGCAGGTGATCGAACTTCAAACCAATTATCGTTCGCGTCAGCCGATCCTTGATGCCGCCTATGCCGTCATTCGCCATAGCCGCAGCGTTGCCCCGATGAACCTCCAGGCGGCCCGCAAGGTGCTGCCTGGTGATCGTTGCCTCTTGATCAACGAGGCCAAGCATGGCCGTGAAGAGGCCGAACAGATTGCACGGACAATCAGCGAATTGCAGCAGCAGGGCCGTCCACTCCGTGAGATGGCGATTCTCTATCGGACGCGCCATATGAGTCGTCCGCTTGAAACAGCCTTGCGCCATGCCCGACTGTCCTACGCGGTACGTGGCAGCGTGGGCTTCTATGATCGGGCCGTTATTCGTGATGCAATAGCTTTCTTGCGGGTCATCAATAATCCGGCTGATAGCCTCAGTTTCAATCGGATCGCCAATGTCCCCCCGCGAGGGCTTGGCGCGCAGGCGCTGGCCCGTTTAACTGACGTTGCCAGGCAGACAGGGTTAAACCTGGTTGCAAGCCTGAGTCATCCTGAAGCGCAGAAGAGCCTGTCACCCAAAGCCACCGAGGGGGCGCGCCGGCTCGCGAGTCTCTTTGCCCGTTGGCAACGCATGGCCGAGGGCACAACCCCACCGGATCATCTCCTGGCCGATGTGCTCGAGCAGAGCGGCTATATGACAGCCCTGGAACAACGGTTCACTCCCGAAGAACTACCCGAGGCGCGTGCGCACCTGCAAGAACTGATGCTGGCAGCCGAAGAGCATACTGATCTGCGTTCGCTGCTGCAAGAGATCGCCTTGCTTACCTCAGCCGACACCGGTGACGAAGCGCGCGATCAGGTGCAGTTGCTCACGATTCATGCGGCGAAAGGCCTCGAATGGCCCTTTGTCTTCGTTACCGGCCTCGAAGAGAAGACCCTCCCCCACGAGCGGAGTATGGGGAGTAGCGAAGGGATCGAAGAAGAGCGGCGGCTCTGTTATGTCGCCCTGACGCGTGCTGGCGAGCGCCTCTATCTTTCGTGGACACCGGGGCGGAATCGCGGGCAACAACTGAAGCCCTCGCGGTTCCTGGATGAAATTATCGCGTATGGGCGTGAACGTGGGCATCGCTAGGGCGAGGCCCTGGTATTAGTGTGGATCGATCAGCGTGGTAAGATAAGCTTGCACCAAGAAGCAGTTGATGGTGCAGCCAAGTGTCAGGAGTTTTCCATGTCCTCCGAGCGTATCTCGCGTCGTGTCCGCGGCATTGCTCCCTCTGGCATTCGACGCTTTTTTGATATTGCAGCCACCATGCCCGATGTGATCTCATTGGGGGTCGGTGAACCAGATTTTATGACACCCGAGGTGATTCGTCAGGCAGGACAACGGTCAATTGATCAGACAACCGCCTACACGTCAAACTCGGGGCTGTACGAACTCCGTGAAGCCGTTGTGGAGCATCTGAAGCAGCGCTACAACGTCATGTATGACGCTGAACACGACGTCCTCATGACCGTTGGCGTGAGCGAAGCAATGGCGGCGACGGCGCTTGCTCTCTTTGATCCTGGCGATGAAGTCTTGATGCCCGAGCCGTGTTTTGTGGCCTATATGGCCAGTGTGCAACTGGCTGATGCGCGTCCAGTTTATGTGCCCACCCGGGTCGAAGAATGCTTCCAGGTAACCGGGGCGGCGCTCGAAGCAGCGATCACCCCGCGGACCAAGGCCATTATGATTGGCTATCCCAACAACCCGACCGGGGCGGTGCTTTCACCAGAACGAATGCGTGAAATTGCCGAGGTTGCCAGACGCCATGATCTACTTGTCCTTTCGGACGAGATCTATGACCGACTTGTCTATGGTGTTGAGCACACCTGCTTTGCTTCCTTGCCAGGGATGCGCGACCGCACCGTCTTGTTCGGTGGTTTCTCGAAGGCCTATGCAATGACGGGGTGGCGCCTTGGTTGGATGGCCGCCCCTGAAGAAATCACGGCTGCGGTACGCAAAGTGCATCAGTATGCCATCATGTCGGCCCCGACGATGAGCCAGTATGCAGGGATCGAAGCGCTGCGCCATGGGGAAGCAAGTGTGCAGGCAATGGTTGCTGAATATGATCGGCGTCGTCGCATGATTGTGGATGGGTTGAATGCGATTGGCCTCAAGACCTTTGAACCACAGGGGGCCTTTTATGCCTTCCCCTTTATCGGACACCTTGGGATGACGAGTGAACAATTTTGTGATCGACTGCTCACCGAAGAGCATGTCGCGGTCATCCCTGGCGATGCTTTTGGCCCCAGTGGGGCGGGGTATGTTCGTGCATGTTATGCAACGTCGATGGAAAAGATTGAAGTTGCGCTTGAAAGGATCGAGCGTTTTGTGCGGCGCATTGCCTAGCGTCGGCAGAACAACTTGCATCTCATCCAATGCGCAGGAGGAACAAGACAATGTCTGTACCGGTTACCACCTCATCATCTGGCCCTTCGCCCACCGTCATCAAGGGTGAACTCCATTGTGCCTTAACTGGTAAACCAATCAGCCCTGATCACGCGTACTGGGCACCACCCCTTATCACCACACGCCAGTTGATCACAACCTTTGTTCAGACCCTCTTCACGAATCCTGGGGCGCTTGGTGAGGTTTTGCTGGGCGAGTTGCCAAATGTTCCCTATGACCCCGCTGTCCGTCAGGAACTAGGAAACCGCCGTACCGCTGAGCAACTCAAATTGCTCGTCTTTTTGCTTATGATCGCTGCAGTGCTGATCGTCCCAATGATGTTGATTGTCTGGTAATACGCGAGGGTTGAGGCTAAAGGCCCCAGCGCATGGCGTTTCGGGCTTCAAGGCTAAACCCGGCGTTTCGTTGATATAATAGTACTATGGTCACAGTTCGTAGACCTCAAACTGTCAACGAGCAACTGACAATGATTATCAGCTTACGCAGCGTCATATCAGCCATCGTTCAGACTAGCGACATGTGACTGAGAACGGCTCATTGCAGCTACCTGTAGACCCGGGCAAATGATGCGTAGTCGAAAAAGTCTTGACACTAATCCTGTTTTGTACAAAAGGCTACGTAGACTATTTGGCATTCTAATGCACAAAAACGACTGGATCACAGGTACTATTGACAGAATGCGTGACATATCTTAAACTTAGATTTACCATTTTGGCGCACAGTGATTGTGTAGCCTCCCCAGATAACTTACGCTTGCACGTGCGATGAAAGCGGATGTGGGGCAGCAAACTCAAAGCCGGTCACCTTCCCAGCACGGTAACAACCCACTTAAGACCTGATACGGCTCTGATAGTTGTAGGGTGTGCAGACCTGTGTTATATTCAGGCCCCCTCGTTCCTGATAGCCAGTGAAGGCGCAAAGGCACCCCGATTGTATTGCGGGCATAAGACCTGCGCATATGCGCCGTATGGATTACAAGTGAGGTATATTGCTCCATGATCGAGCTTAATCGCAATCAGCCTTCTTCAGACCTGCGCAGTAGCACTGAACATCTGCAACAACAGGCGTCGAGACGCCACGATCGCTACCGTCAGCAGAGTCACCCTTTCGCAGGCCTTCGTTCCAGCGGCATCGTTGCATTTCTTCATCCCCGTACCTGGGTTTCCTATCTTCCGACACGCTTTATTCTCCACGCGATCATTGCGTTGATGATCCCTCTGGCATTGCTGCTGAGTCAGTTGCCAACCACTGTTCCTGTTGCCCCTGCTCCCGAAGCGAGTGCGCTCTTCCTGCCAGGTGAAGCTGCTTTTGGTTCGGTCGCGTTGCAGATCGAAGATGGTGTACCGCTGGTCGGTGATCCTCCTCTTGATGAGCACGATGCGCTGCCGGTACCTATTTCGCTCTCCTCCCGCACCGAGTTGCTTGCGCCGTTGATTGTACCGGCAACGATTGCGGGCGACACCGTGCGCCTACGGAATGGCCCTGGCCTTGCGTATGATGATGTTGATCGTGTTCAGGTTGGTACCGAAATTGAGGTTGTCGCACGCTTTGAAGAGTGGCTCCAGATTCGTCGTGTCGGCGAAGAGACACTCTATTGGGCCTCGGCTGAACTGGTGAATATTCCTGAGGCCGTCGTCTACACGCTCAATCAGGTTCCTGCTGACGTTATCCCACCGCCCCCGCCGCCCAAAATTGGCGTGGTGCGCGAAGAAAGTCTGAACCTGCGAGATGGCCCTGGGGTGAACTATGTGAGTATGGCTAAGATGACGGCTGGTCAGGAGTTGACCCTTATTCAACGGTATGAGGAATGGTTCCTGGTTGAGTATGGTTCACAGTATGGCTGGGTCACGTCAGAGTTTTTGAATATTGTTGATGGGGTCATCGAGCGCATTCCAATTGCTTCCTCTATTCCTGATCCCAATCCTCCCCTGGTCGGCATGGTATTGGAAAACCGAGTCAACCTGCGCCGTGGTCCGGGTTCTGCTTATGATCGGGTTGGTTCGATCAATGCCGATAATAACGTGAAGTTGCTTGCCCGCCATAAAGATTGGTACCGGGTTGAACTCGAAAATGGAACCCGGGCCTGGATTTTCTCGGATCTGCTGCGCGTTTCGCCAATGGCATCCCGTCGGGTTCCCGTTACCAATGATATCCCTGCGCTGCCTGTGCGTACTGCGGTGGCGCAGACGCGCAGCAGTGGCGGCGGCGGTGCTCCGGTCAGTGTGCCTGCGAGTGGCGATGTCGCAAGCTATGCGGTACAGTTTATTGGTTCACGGTATGTCTGGGGTGGCAGCAGCCCCCGGGGCTTCGATTGTAGTGGCCTGACCAGCTATGTCTATCGCCAGTTTGGGGTTAATCTGCCTCATAGTGCTGCCGGTCAGTACAGCACACGCTATGGTGCGATGATTGGCAGTATGGGCAGCCTTGCCCCCGGTGACTTGATGTTCTTTGCCAATACCGGTGGGCGTCGTGGCATCAGCCACGTGGCGCTCTATCTCGGCGGTGGCCGGATGGTTCACGCGATGACGCCAAGCTATGGCGTGCAGGCTTCAAGTATCTGGAGTAGCTACTGGCAGAATACGTTTGTCGGTGCTATTCGTCCCTATCGTTAGATGATGGCGCGGGCTACCGACCTGAACATCCTGATGGGTGCAAAAGAGGCCAGCATTGCTGGCCTCTTTTGCACCCATCAACAGGTTACCGGGCAAGCACCATGCGGTTGCAACGCTTCGTGTACATGTAACACGCGGATACTGGTACAATAGAAGCATGGGTTATGGCCGTGGTTATGGAAAGGTTGTTGCATGAAAGGGCTCGTGCTGAGTGGAGGCAAGGGAACGCGCCTTCGCCCGATTACCTATACGAGTGCCAAACAGCTCGTTCCTGTTGGCAATAAACCGGTTCTCTTTCGTGTGCTTGAAGCGATCAGGGATGCCGGGATCAGGGATATTGGGATCGTGATTGGTGATACTGGCGAGGAGATCCGCACCGCAGTTGGCAATGGACGCCGCTGGGGGGTTCAGATTACCTATATCGAGCAGGATGCGCCTCTCGGTCTGGCCCACGCGGTCAAGATTAGTCAGGATTTTATTGGCGATGACCGCTTTGTGATGTTCCTTGGTGATAACTGTATCCAGGGTGGCATCAGTCCCTTGATCCAACAATTTGGACATAGCGATTTCAATGCCCAGGTGGTGCTCAAACAGGTCGCTGATCCTCGGTCGTTTGGCGTTGCTGAGCTGGACGAAAATGGACGGATCGATCGCCTGATCGAAAAACCCCGTGATCCACAGAGCGATCTGGCCCTGGTTGGGGTCTATATGTTTGACCACCACATTTTTGAGGCCGTGCATAGCATTACGCCCTCGCTGCGTGGCGAACTCGAGATTACTGATGCCATTCAGTGGCTCATTACGTCGGGCTATCAGGTCTTTCCCTATATCCACGATGGCTGGTGGATCGATACCGGGAAGAAAGACGATATGCTTGAAGCCAATCGCCTCGTGCTCGAGGAGATGCAGCCAGTTGTCCATGGGTATGTTGACCGCGATTCGAATCTGATTGGCAAGGTGATTGTCGAGGCTGGGGCCGAGATTATTAATTCGACCATTCGTGGCCCGGCCATTATTGGTGAACAGACCCGAATTTTGAATGCCTATGTCGGGCCTTTTACGTCTATTTATCATCACTGTCTAATCGAAGATAGTGAGGTCGAACATAGCATCGTGCTAGAACATAGTACGATCCGTGGTATGCCAGCACGCATTGAGGATAGCCTAATCGGGCGCAATGTGACGGTGACACGTAGTCCACTCAAGCCGAAGGCGTATCGGTTGCTGATCGGCGATAATAGTACCGTGGGAGTGCTCTAAGCTACCTGGAGATGGAGGGAGTGTGCAGAAAATTCCGTCCTCGGCGATCACGCCCGAGGGTTTGTATCTGTCGCGTCGGGCGTTTCTCGGGGCTGCCGGCGCGTTGAGTGCGGCAGCCTTGTTGACAGCGTGCGGTGGCGGCACGTATGTTTCACCGGAAGTTCTTGAGCAAGAGGCTGCTGGGCTAACGGATGAACTGGGCGCTCCTGTGAATAGTTTTCAAGCCATTACGACCTACAATAATTATTACGAGTTTACGACGGATAAACAGGGCGTTGCCCGGTTAGCCGCTAACTTTCAGACGTCACCGTGGGAACTGGAAGTTAGTGGCCTAGTCAACAAGCCGCGTGTCTTTGCGCTGGAGGATCTGCTTGCGTTTGAGCAAGAAGAACGTATTTATCGGCTGCGTTGTGTGGAAGCCTGGTCAATGGTAATTCCGTGGCTCGGGTTGCCCTTGCATCGTTTGCTCGCGCTTGTTGAACCGCGCCCCGAGGCGAAGTATGTGCGCTTCGAGACCGTCTATCGCCCGGAAGAGATGCCAGGGCAGAAGGATCGTTTTTATCCGTGGCCGTATGTCGAAGGGCTGCGCCTTGATGAAGCGATGCACGATTTGACCCTGCTTGCCACCGGGTTGTATGGTCAGACCCTGACGGCCCAGAGTGGTGCCCCAGTGCGGCTTGTGGTACCCTGGAAATATGGCTTCAAGAGCATCAAGGCGATTGTCAAGATCGAACTGGTTGACACGATGCCAACCTCGCTCTGGATGGCGCTGGCCCCCAATGAGTACGGTTTTTACGCCAATGTCAATCCCGAAGTGGCTCACCCGCGCTGGTCACAGGCTAGTGAACGACGCATTGGTGAGCAGGGACGCCGCCCAACCTTGATGTTCAACGGCTACGAAGATCAGGTTGCAGCATTGTATCAGAATCTTGATTTGCGAGTGAATTATTAAGCGAAAACATATATTTATTAAGCGCCAGATCCTTGATCTTATGGTGACGATCGGGGCGCTCTTGCCGCTGGGGCTCATCTTTTTTGATGCGATGACAGGGCGCTTGAGTGTCAACCCGATCCAGGATCTCATCCTGCGCACAGGCAAGCCGGCGCTCGTGCTGCTCATCGCCTCGCTAGCGTGTACGCCGCTCAATCTGCTCTTTGGGTGGAAATGGATCATGGCAGCACGCAAGCCACTCGGTCTTTACAGCTTTGGCTATATCGTGCTGCATCTCTTCTTATTTGTGGTGGTGGATTACAGCCTGGATCTTGGCTTGATCAGCCAGGCGGTACGTGAAAAACGGTATGTTCTGGCAGGGATGGCGGCGTTCTTGCTGCTTGTTCCGCTTGCCTTGACGTCCAACGGGGCAGCGATGCGGAAACTCGGGCGCTGGTGGCGGCGTTTACACCGCCTCGTCTACCTGGCGGCCATCCTCGCCGTCTTGCACTATCTGTGGCTAGCAAAAGTGATCCGTGAGCCTGTGATCTTCGGGGTGATCTTGCTCGTCTTGCTTGCCCTCCGGCTGCCCATCATTCGGCGCGCCTTGCTACGGCGCACGTAAGTAAACTCAGCGCCGACGGGGGCGCTCGGCACGCAACAAGCGGAGGCCGAGCCAGACACCGAGGGCAAAACCACCGCCGATGCTCAACAGGGCAAACATTGACGCTGGCCCATAGACTATTGCTGCTGCTCGGAGGGCACCGGCGAGCAACAGGGCAATAATCCAGCCCATAAAGAAGAGGCGCTGACGAGACTCTGGCCCGAACCAGTCTGGTCGTCCCTGCGCAACCAGATACCCAATACCGCCCGCGATTGTGAGGAGAAGAAGGTTAGTGATCAGAACTTGCATTGCTCTATGATAGCATAGCTTGTAGCTGGTGTGAACGTCGGCTAGAAGGACAGGATTGCTGTATGTCAGAGCTCAAAGACAAACTGGTGCTGGTTGTTGATGATGAGCCGCGGATGGTCAGTTTTATGCGGATGAATCTTGAACTCGAGGGGATGCGTGTAGCAACCGCCTCGAATGGGCGCGAGGCCATTGATCAGGTTCGTGAGACGATGCCAGATATTATCCTGCTCGATATCATGATGCCGGTACTCGATGGCTTCGAAGCCTTGCGCCGTCTTCGTCAATTCACGCAGGTACCGGTCATTGTGCTGACGGCCAAGGACGAAGAAGAAGATCGCATCCGCGGGTTAGAGCTGGGGGCTGATGATTATGTGGGCAAACCTTTTAGCCATCGTGAGCTCGTGAGCCGGATTCGGGCCGTGCTGCGCCGTCACTATGCTACGCCGCCGGTGCCACAGACGCTCGTGCAGGTTGATGAACGCCTGAGCATTGACTTTGCCCGTCGTGAGGTGCTTGTCGAAGGTGAACGGGTCAATTTACGGCCCACTGAATATCGCCTGCTCTACCATCTGGTGCAACACGCTGGGTATGTGCAGACGCACGAAATGTTGTTATCGAAGGTTTGGGGGCCAGAATACCGCGACGAAAACCACTATCTGCGCCTCTACATTACCTATTTGCGGCAGAAACTGGAAAAAGATCCGGCCAATCCGCGCTACATCCTCACCGAGCGCGGCGTAGGGTATCGTTTTGTTGCTTTTGATGGGGCACCTGAAAAAGCGACGGGGTAAGGGTTTTAGGCTTCGACGAGGCTGAGGATGAGGCGCCGGATCTGGCGGAGGCGCCGGTCACTCCCTTCGGGGCGAAGGCGGAGTTCGTCGCGGAGTTGGCTAATCTGCAGGCGGAACGAGTCGATCGGGCCTTTGTCCTGCTCGGCGCTAACGGCATAAGCCCGATCCAGTGAACGATAGACCAGCATCAGGGTGCGGTCGGCTTCATCCAGATCATTCGCCTGCAATGCGGCAAGCACATCATCAATCTGCGCGACGGCGCGCAGGAGATAGATCACACTCCAGAGGCGTCGTTGTTCAGCCTGGAGATCAAGAATATCGAGGCGCAGGGCACTCTCGTCAAGCATTGTCGGGGGAGGTGTTGCTGAAGGCACAAGCGTTGGCAACGGTGTGGGTACCGATGTAGGCTGCACCTCGGTTGCAGGTTGTGCAACAGGGGGGGAAGTCACTGGCGTTGGTGAGAAGAGCCAAGCCTGGAACGCAAGGCTGACAAAAACGGCTGCGATTGCCGTTACAACAAACGGCAATGCAGCCCTGATCCACGACCGCAGAGCAGATTCTGGCGGTGCTAATGACTCCGCAGAGGGCTGAGGCTCTTCGGACACAGAAGACCTAGATCTCGTTGGCCAGAATAATGGCCTGGGCAATCTCTTTCATCGACTTGCGTGTATTCATCGAGAGTTGCTGGATCTTGCGAAACGCTTCAGCCTCTTTGAGGCCCTGGGAATCCATCAGAATCCCCTTGGCGCGTTCAACCAGTTTCCGCGTATCAAGGGTCTCCTTCAGATCGGAAATTTCGCGATCCATCTCAAGAAACTCTTGATAGCGAGCCATGGCGATCTCGATCGCCGGCAGCAACTCAGCCTCGCGGAAGGGCTTGACCACATAATTGACCACGCCGGCCTCTTTGGCGCGCTCAACGAGATCGCGATCAGAGTAGGCGGTCAAGAGCAAAACAGGAGCGATCTTCTCTTCGGTCAAAATCTTGGCAGCCTGGATCCCATCCAGCTTGGGCATCTTAATATCCATGAGCACTAGGTCAGGCTGCAACTCACGTGCCAGATGGACGACACTGCCACCATCACCAGCCTCTCCGACGACAAGATAGCCAAGACCCACGAGAGTCTCTTTCAGGTTCATGCGAATGATTGACTCATCATCGGCAATGACCAGACGTGTCTGGGCCATATGGCACCTTCTTTATTGCTAGAACAAGGATACAAAAGCAATCATCAAGACAAGGGCTAGTATAGCATGGTGCAGGGGCGTGGGTCAACTTTGTTTCTGGTGGGTTTGGACGGCTCTGCCGTCCAAACCCACCAGAAACGTGGGGGCTTGGCCGGAGGCCTCAGACCGAAGCCACAGGCTCAATGCGGGCATAACTGGTAGGGCAATGGGTGGGGATGAGGGTGACATCGGGATTAGCGCGGGCAAAAGTATGCAGGTGGGCCAGAGTTTGGTCGACCAGGTGCGCATTGTCGGCAATGAGATAGCCAAAGGGGCCGGGGCCGCGTTGTTCTTCAATCGAACGGGTCAGCCATGCGCCGTCAGCAATCAGAAAGACGGGGCCAGTGTCGGTTTGCAGCAAGAGGCCCATCTGCCCGCGGGCATGGCCTGGCAAGCGTACCAGGCGCAGCGAATGGTCGCCAAAGAGGTCGTGGGTAGTCCCGAAGGGGGGCAGCGGGGCATCGTTGAAGTGGTACACCGGCTGCACGCGTTGCCCAAAATCAGTGGGCAAGAGGGAAGGGGCAAAGGCCCGGCGCAGCGCCGCGAAGCCATCCAGCCCGATCACACTATCAAGTGCATCAACGTCGGCAACAATGGTCGCCCGTGGGAAATCACGCAGGCCACTGATATGGTCAAAGTGAAAGTGAGACACCAGCACATAGCCAATCTCGGCGGGATCAATGCCTCGTCGTTGCAACTGGGTCACAAGGGCCAGGTGCGGTTCAATCACCAGCGGCATGAGGAGCGGGTAGAGCAGAAAAGGCCAGGGACGCAACGCCTCAAAGAGACGCGGCGCATAGCCGGTATCCCAGAGGATCCAACCATACCGGGGGTGCTCGATCAGGGCCACAAGTGCGTGAAACGCGATGGGTTCGGGAGGGGCACCGCGTAAGGCCTGATGGAGTGAGGCACGGCACGAGCCGGTATCGAACAGATAGAAACGAACGACGGGTTGGTTCATGGCTGGAACTCCTGGATCAACGTTGCGGCATACGCTTGCCAACGGGTTGTCTATCGTGCTATGCTATAGTGCCGCTCGATAGATGTCAATGCTAGTCAGTTTATGAACAACACACCCGGAGATAAATCAACCTTGGACGCTCTTAGCCAACGGATCAGGTTGTTAGAGGCAGTGCGCTTTTTTGACGGTGCCTATGAGGATGCGCTTCCAACGATAGCAGCGGCGCTAGAGTCGGTGCGCCTTGGCGAAGGTCAATTGCTCTTCCAGAAAGGTGATGTAGGTGACAGCCTCTATGTCATTATTTCGGGAGGGGTGCGGATTCATGATGACGCTCTGATCTTCAATGAACTGGGACCGGGTGAGGTTGTCGGCGAAATGGCGGTGCTCGATGCCGAGCCGCGCAGTGCTTCGGTGACAGCGACGCAAGCCACCGAGTTGCTTTGCCTGCGTCAAGACGTTCTCTATGATTTAATCGAGAATCATAGCGGCGTGGCGCGTGGCATTATCCATGTGCTGACGCGGCATTTGCGAAGTCGGGTGCGTGACGTGATCGAAGACTATGCGTATATCAGCCAGGTACGCATTATTACCGAAGCCGCACAGGCGATCAATGATGGCCGTTATACCCCCGCGAGTCTGGCCCAAGTGGTGCGCCGCGAGGATGCCCTGGGGCAATTGGCGCGCACCTTTCAGCAGATGGCCGACGAAGTCATTGCCCGTGAGCAGAACCTGCGCCGTGAGGTACAGGAATTGCGGATCGAAATTGATCGTACACGCCAGCAAAACCAAGTCGCCGAGATTACCGAGAATGACTATTTTCGGCGCCTGCAGCAACAGGCCAGAGCGATGCGCGCCAGCGTAGGCGAGAATAAGGCCGGGGATAAAGCAACGCCTGAGAGCTAGGCGCAAGCCCGTGTAGGGAAGAGCGAAGGAGCGGGCCTGTGAACCGCGCTCCTCCGACCCTCCTCACACGGGCTTCTTTGGATGACAATCTTGTTATTTTTCGCACAAATAATTCTTTTGTCAGGTTGTGCTTGTACCATATCAATATAATAAGAACTCGATCCACTAGGCGGGTGATCAAAAGGCATATCCCAGGGAGAGCGTAAAATGGCCTTCATTGCACAGCAACAGGCTATGGTGTTGCGGTTCGCTTTGCTTTGTAGTGTCATCCTGGTCGTGCTTGCGGCAAGTTTTGGCAATCTGCAGCAGTCAGCCTATGCTGAGCCTTTAGTGGTCGCATGCGATACGAATGCTTTGCTTGAGGCTGTGGCAGCAGCAACGAATTCGCCAGAAGCGAATACGCTTCAATTGACAGATGCTTGCATCTATCAGTTTGATGTGGAATATATTAGCACAGAAAATGGTTTGAATGGCTTGCCGGTGGTCACTGCTGCTGGTGGGCCATTGATCATTGAAGGCAATGGGGCAACCTTCGAGCGGGGACGCACAAGCGAGGGGGAATTTCGCTTCTTTGAAGTGGCCTCTGGCGCAGACCTCACGTTGCAGGATCTCACACTGGCACATGGTCATGCCGGCCCTGCTGAGGGTGGGGCGATCTTGAACTTTGGCACCCTCACCTTGGCGAATGTGGTGTTACGTGATAACGAGGCCGGGTATAGTTGGGAGGCCGAACGGAATGGGGGGGCGCTCAGCAACTATGGCACGGCAAGTATTCGCCAGAGTGCCCTGATCAATAATATTGCGACGGCTCACGGCGGTGCGATTGCACACGCCTCTGGGTCGTTGGTGATCGAGAATGCAACCATTAGCAGGAACGAGGCCATTGGCTACGAGAGCTATGGAGGTGGCATCTATGCCGTTGAGGGCACGATTACGCTCAACAATGTCACGATCGCTGATAATATTTTATCTGGAGAAATCAGCGCGGGCGGTGGCATTTACGGCAGTTCAGACCGAGCGCTCTTTACGATCAATAATTCGATCATCACTGGTCATACCGGCTTCTTTCGGCCAAACTGCTCAATCGAAGCCTTGAGTCCTGAGAGTGGGACAAATCTTGAAGGCCCCGGCGGCAGTTGTCCTGGGTTTAGCGAGGCAAATCCTGGCCTTCTGCTTGACTCCTCGGGTCTTTTCTACACCCTTGAGCGCACAAGCCCGGCGCGCAATGCTGGCGATGTAGCGACCTGTGCGCCGACCGATCAGCGTGGGGTTGCTCGTGCGTCTGACGGTGCCTGTGATCTTGGAGCAATCGAGTTTGATGACGTGCTTGTTGTGACGAATGCGAACGACAGTGGACCGGGTTCGTTGCGTCAGGCAATTCTCGAGGCTAACGCAACGCCGGAGCATGAAACGATCAGGTTTGATCTGCCGGGAACAGGGGTGCAGACGATTGTGCTTGCCAGCGATCTGCCGCGTATTACCGCACCGATCATCCTGGATGGTCTGAGCCAACCCGGTGCGAGTTGTGCCACGTGGCCGCCAACGCTGGCGATCGAGGTGAGTGGGGCAGGCGGAGCGAGTTTCGGACTCATCCTGGATGCAGCTGCTAGCGGAAGTACCGTACGTGGCATGGTGATCAACCGGTTTGCCGCCGATGGCATCTTTGCTGAGGGTGGCAATCATGTCTTTGCGTGTAATTTTATTGGCACTGATGCCACTGGTTCACTCGATCGGGGCAACGGTCAGATTGGGATCTTCCTCAATGGTTCAGACAACAATCTCATTGGCGGTGCCCTGGCAAGTCAGCGCAACCTGATCGCCGGCAATGACTTCGAGCAGATCCGGGTCGCCGCAGCCAGCAATAATGTCATACAGGGCAATTATCTGGGGACGAATGCGGCAGGTACGGCATCGCTTGGGGCCAATGGGGTGGCGATGCTCGTGACGGGCAGCAACAACCTGATCGGTGGCACGACCGGGGTCACGCCGGGCGGCGCATGCACTGGTGCATGCAATGTGATCGGCGGGTACACGGCGTATGGCATTGATGTGGCAGCGCCGAGCGGCGCTAACAACCGGATCGAGGGCAACCATATCGGCGTCAATGTCACGGGCAATGCGGTTGTGAACACCTTTGGCTCGGGCAACCTCGGCATCTGGCTCAATGGTGGGGCCAATAATAATACGATTGGCGGTCTGGCCAACGGGGCCGGCAATGTCATTGCCGGCCATGGAGAGCAGGCGATCCTGATTGAAGGAGCCACCACAAACGCGAATCGTATCTTTGGCAATCGCATCTACAACAACGGCAGCAGCGTTGTCTTGCGCAATGGGGCGAACAACGATCAACGTGCCCCAACGCTTACCACCGCGATCCCAGACTTTCCGGTAGCAGGAAAGGCGAATATACAAGGGTGGCTGTTGACCGGTACGGGCAATATGACGTACACCGTACAGCTCTTTGGCGGTGAATTTTGTGCTGCCGGGGGCAATGCCGAAGCACGTACCTTGCTCGACACCTTCGAG
Organism: Candidatus Chloroploca sp. Khr17; assembly: GCF_004138165.1. Taxonomy (GTDB): domain Bacteria; phylum Chloroflexota; class Chloroflexia; order Chloroflexales; family Chloroflexaceae; genus Chloroploca. Next base: position 253,792 of record NZ_RYFF01000001.1, on the reverse strand, counting down.
GTTGTCACCGACGAAGATGGTACCGTGCCAATGACACGTACCCTTGCGGTTGGCATAGGGAGTTTTGTCACAGCAACGGCAACCGATAGTGCTGGCAATAGCTCGGCCCTGGCAACATGCGCCCCCGTTGGGCCTGACAATACCGTCTGGTATCAGGCACTGCCGCTCGGTAGGGCCAATCCGACGGCAAGTCAGCAACTCGCCCTTGCTGAGCAGGTGCGCTGGTACTATGTGGAAGTGGAACCACTCAGCCGCCTGGTAGTGAATCTGACGAACCTGCCGGCAGGCTATGATGTAGCCCTTTTTAATGATCTCAATGCGCGCGCCGAAGAGATCCTTGCCGCTGCGACGAACGATCTCACCACAACGCTTGCGCTTGCCCAGACTCAGATTGACTATACGGCGCTTGAGGCGAGCAACTTTATTACCAATACGCTCGCCCCCGAGCTCTATAGCCCGGAGGCTTTCACCAGCCTGGCTTTTGCCCCAGGTGCCTTTCAGCCGAATCTGTTGGCCGAGGCGGTTGTTTCGCCGTTTAAGGCGTCGCCGTTTAAGGCGTCGCCCTTCAAAGCCTCGCCGTTTAAGGCGTCGCCCTTCAAAGCCTCGCCGTTTAAGGCGTCGCCGTTTAAGGCGTCGCCCTTCAAAGCCTCAGACCTGGCAAGCATTGTGGTTGACAGTGGCCTGCTTGCATATACTGATATTGAAGGAACGCTGCCACGCACGCTGGCGCTCAACACCTTCAATGAGCGCGGGCGCATCTACATTGCCGTCTATGGCCGCAATGGTGCCTATGATCCTGTGCAACCTTTTACCCTCACGGCGGCCACGAACGAGAGCAGCTGTGTGAATGTTGTGCCGCCTGCTGTCGACACCAACGGGTTACCTGCTCAGGCAGGAGCGTATCAGACCCTGGTGCTCACCGATCTGAGCCGACTACCCGGCAGTGCCAGCGAGTTGACCCAGTTGCAAACGCTGCTTGGCACATTTATGGCACGCCCTGAGATTGGCGGTGTCCTGGTTGACGTAGGGTTGGATGCGCGCATTGCGGCAGCGCATGCAACCGCCGATGCGAATATCAGTTGCCCCGAGGCGAAGAATCTCGTAGCGGGCGAGATCAAGGCGCTCATTGAGCGCTATCGTGCCTTGAATCCGAGTCTGCGGTATATCGTGCTGATTGGTGGCGATGACGTCATCCCCTTCTTCCGTTACCCTGATCAAGCGTTGCTTGGCAATGAGAGCGAATTCAAGCCACCGGTAGACAATGACAGCAGCTCTGAGGCAGCCTTGCGGCTTGGTTATATTCTGGGGCAGGATGAGTATGGCGCACGCTTTACCGTCAGTTTCCGCACGACGCGCCTGGCGATCCCGGATCTACCGGTTGGCCGACTGGTCGAAACGGCAAACGAGGCAATGACGATGCTGAATCGGTACCTTGCAACGAATGGCGTTGTGGTTCCGACAAGTTCGTTTGTGAGTGGATACGATTTCCACTTTGAGTCGGCGAGTGCGATTGCCGAGAGCCTGAGCCTGGGCACGAATCAGGCTGCGGCAACCTTGCTCTCGCCGAGCACCGATAGTTACCAGTTGCCGGGAACGTGGACTGCCGATGATCTGCGTAGTGCGTTGAGCAACGGAGACTACGACCTGCTCTATCTAGCGGGTCATTTCAGCGATGGCGCACTCAAGGCTGCTGATTATGCTACCGTGCTACGGACTGCCGATCTTGCCGATCTTGGCGCATCGCGGCTGGCTGGCGCACTGGTGGTCAGCCCGGGATGTCACTCGGGCTACAATACACCCGACGGTGCGGCAATTGCGGGGGCAACTGACCAACCCGATTGGGCGCAGTTCTTTGCACGCCGCGGGACGACCCTGGTTGGCGGGACGGGCTATCAGTATGGTGATACCCAGTTTACCGAGTTTGCCGAAAAGCTCTACACAAACTTCTTTGACCAACTCCGCATTGATCGCGACCCGACGTCACCGCTGGGCGATGAAGTGGCGGTTGGCGAGGCCCTGGTGCTGGCCAAGCAGCGTTACTTGCTTGACGCGGCTGTTATTCGAGGGATTGACAAAAAGACCCTGACGATCAGTGCGATCTTTGGTCTGCCGATGACGCGCATCAATATGCCAGGTGAACGGCTCGGGCCAGAGGCGTTGCCACCGTTGCCCGACAGCTTTACACCCATTGGCCCCCCAGACGAACTCTACCGTGTGCAGGTTGCCGAGGTGACCGTCAGGCCAGACTTGACGGTCGAGACGCTGGACGTGACAACCCTGGGGAGTGGAGCCACGGTGCAGGCAACCTATGTGCGTGGGGCAACACCCGATGATGTCATCGCCCGCCCTGGCGAACCCGTCTTGCCGGTTGTCCAGTATCGTGTTGGGCAAGAGGGGCAGCAATTGCGTGGTGCAATTCTGTTGCGCAGCAGCTACAGCGAGGCGTACGATGTGCTGCCATTGACTGGCGCTCCGGCAACCGAATTGCGTGGTGTGCATATCACCTTCCCCACCGAGGCGTTCTATCCTGAACAGTGGTGGACGATCAATCGGATTGGTGAAGTGATCGGGATCACAGGCGGCGAGCGCACTCGTCTGCAACTAACCCCGGCGCAATTCCTGGCGAATCCCGATCAGATCGAGGGCACGCTGCGCTACTACGATGGTGCAGCGGACTTCCGCCTCTTTTATAGTGATCAGACAGCGGTTGATGCCAACGGGTTCAACCCCGCTCTGGCCGGAGCCCCGGCGATCCCAGTTGTGACCTTTAGCCGTAATGGCGACCGCGTGGATTTCGAAGTTTCGGCCAATGGCGGCGGTGTTCCAATGCGCGAGGTCTGGGTCACCTTTACGGCCGCACGCGGCCCGCTCGCCGGTCAGTGGCAATCAATGCAACTTGGCCCCAGCGAGGCTGATCCGTCGGGCTGGGAGGGCAGTTATCTGCTTGCCGACGGCACCGAGGGCTTCGCCTTCTTTGTGCAGGCGGTGAATGCGGCGGGTCTGACGGCGATGAATACCAACCTGGGCCTCTACTTCCAGGCTGGCGGTTTTGTGAATGGAACCGTCATTGAGCCACCGCCGCCGCCAGTGCCAACGACGCCGGCGAATGCACTGGCAACCAATCTGAGCCTTGAAACACCTGAAGGCGCAACCTTCGGTCAGCCCGCAACCTTTATCGCCCGCCTGAGTGCCAACGGTGCCGTCAACCTGGCCGATCAGCCAATCAGCTTGAGTATTGGCGCCCAGACGGTTACGGTGCCGACAAATAGTGCTGGGGAAGCCACCTTCACCCTCGTCATGTTTAGCACGGGCCAACAGGTTGTCGGCGCGACCTTTGGGGGTAGCCTTGTGCTGCAGCCAGCTCGGATTGAGGCCAGCCTGGATGTGGCGAAGCAGCAGCCAGCGCTAACCGCCGGGGTCGAGCCTGGCGATCCGTCACGGATCACGGCAACACTCACTGATAGCAACGGAGGGATCAGGGGAGCGCGGCTCTACTTGAGTGTTGGTGACCAGGTGATCACGGGGTTGACTGGCCCGACCGGGGTTGCCAATTTTGCCTTGCCACCTCTTGCGCCAGGCGAGTACCCATTTGCCGTCACCTATCTGCTTGTTCCAGGCCCCACCGGTCTTCTCACCGAAAATGAGGCCCGTTATCTGCCTGCGACTGCAACGGGCAGCCTGACAATCCAGGGTAATCCTGGGCTCGATACAACGATCCTCAGTAGCCCAAGCGGAACAATCAGTGACTCGGTCGCAACAATCGACTTTGCAGGTAGTGGGACAGGCGACCTGCGTTTTGAGTGCCGCCTGAGCTACCAAGGTGAACCTGCGAACTTTGCGCCGTGTGTCAGCCCGATCCGTTACCAAGGTCTTGCCAACGGTAGTTACCTCTTTGACGTACGTGCGGTCACGTCTGATGGCCTGGTTGATGAGACTCCGGCGCAACAGACCTGGATTGTCAACCAGAACCTCTACCGTGCGCGGCAGCAGGGAGCACGCGTCTGGATCGAGCGCAACACTCAAGCAGCCGGGCTTGGCGACTACGATGGTGCCGAGAAAGACGGGTGGGCGCTGGTAGGGCGCACGAATGGGGCGCGTGACAATGGTGAATTGTGCGGTTTCTATGTCGAAGACGGTATCCCGTATGCAATTATCTTCAAGCAGGCCCGGAACAAAGCGGATCGGTGCATCCTGGTGACCCCAGTCAGTCTTGCGCCGGTAAAGAAAGGCCAGACACGTTTTGTCAAGCTTCTTGCTGATCCCGTGCCGTGCTCGGCAGCGACGGGATCGCAGATGTTGCCGTAGGAGTCACAACCGATGGAATCGCCCCTCGCCTATATCCCGATGGATCGGCGTCAGGCACTGGCTCATGGTCACACGCTTCGTGAACAGACCAGCGGTACGGCCCTGTTCGCCGATATCTCTGGCTTCACCCCCCTGACCGAATCGCTCGTGCGGGCGCTTGGGCCGCAACGTGGAGCCGAAGAACTACCGCGTCAACTCAACCGGGTCTATGATGCCCTAGTTGCCGAAGTTGACCGGTATGGCGGCTCGGTACTTGGTTTTGCCGGGGATGCCATTACCTGCTGGTTCGACGCCGTCGCTCCGTCCGCATCTGAAGATGGGGCCTCAGATGAAGATTCAGCCCATGCGGCGTATCGAGCGGCAACGTGTGCGCTTGCCTTGCAACAGGCAATGGCGACCTTTGAGGAGCTTGAGGTTGCAGGCGCGGGCAGGTTTCGTCTGGCGATCAAAGTTGGGGTTGCCAGTGGTGTCGTGCGCCGTTTTCTCGTTGGGGACCCATCTATTCAGATCCTCGATGTCCTGGCTGGCGATACGCTCCAGCGCATGGCGGAAGCCGAGCATCTGGCCCAGCAGGGCCAGGTAGTGCTTGACGAAGCAACCGCGCTTGCGCTGGGCGAACTGGCAAGCGTTGGAGGGTGGCACACTGATCCTGCCACTAGCGCACGTTTTGCCGTGTTGCATGGGTTGCGTACGGTTGCGGCACCTGCACCATGGCCAACCTTGCCCGAGACGGCCCTTGACGCAACAGGCTATCGTCAGTGGATGTTGCCACCAATCTTCGAACGCTTGCAGGTCGGGATGGGAGAGTTTCTCACCGAGCTGCGCCCAGTGGTGGCTCTCTTTGTGCGTTTTGGCGGGATCGACTATGACCACGATCCTGATGCCCAGACCAAACTGAACAACTTTATGCTGCAGGCGCAACGGATGCTGCGCACCTACGATGCCTATGTGTTGCAATTGACCATTGGTGATAAAGGTAGTTTTTTCTACGCAGCCTTTGGCGCCCCGGTGGCCCACGAAGATGATCCTGTGCGCGCCGTGATGGCCGCACTTGAACTGCGTGAATGGGAGGTTGGCTATCTCGACCAGTTTCAGATCGGTTTGAGCCAGGGTCGTGCCCGTACGGGCGCATATGGAGGGATCACTCGGCGTACCTATGGTGTACTTGGTGACGAAGTAAATATGGCGGCTCGCTTGATGCAACATGCAACGGTGGGCCAGGTTCTGGTTAGCCATACGCTGCGGCGGGCCACTGGTGACCGCTTTACCTGGGAACCACTCGCCCCCATCATGGTCAAGGGCAAGGCTGAGCCAGTCGCGACCTATCGCCTGATCAGCACTGATCGCGATACGATCCGCCTGCACGAACCACGTTATGTGCTACCGATGGTTGGGCGCGAGACCGAGTTAGCATTTGTGCTGGGCCGTCTTGAACTGGCCCAACGGGGCGATGGTCAGGTGGTTGGCATTGTTGCCGAGGCGGGCCTGGGCAAATCGCGCCTGGTAGCCGAGGTCGTGCGGGCGGCTTCGCGCCAGAATCTGGTGGTCTATGGTGGTGCCTGCCAATCCTATGGCACCAATACGCCCTATCTCGTCTGGCAGAACGTCTGGCGCGCCTTCTTTGGCCTTGATCCACGGGCTACGGTGGCCGAACAGATCAAAAGTCTTGCAACCGAACTCGAGCAACTTGACGCGAATCTTGTATCGCGCTTGCCATTGCTTGGCGCGATTCTCAACATATCTATTCCTGATAACGAATTAACAATTGATTTCGACGCAAAACTGCGCAAAGAATCACTTGAAGCCTTGCTGGTGACATGCCTGCGTGCGCGTGCCAGTCTTTTTCCTCTGATGATTGTGCTTGAAGATTGCCACTGGATGGATGCGCTCTCGCATGATCTGCTGGAAGTGCTGGGCCGTACCCTCGCGACGATGCCCGTTCTCATCCTGATGGCTTATCGTCCGCCACAAAGCGAGCAACGCATCAATAGAGTCATCACGCAGGTGCCCTCTTTCCGCGCAGTGCCTCTCGATAACCTCTTGCCTGACGAAGTCGCTATGCTGGTGCAACTGAAACTCCAGCAATTTTTTGGCACACGTGAAGCAATTCCAGAACATCTGATTGAACAAGTGAATGCGCGGACACAGGGCAACCCTTTTTATGTGGAAGAATTGCTCAACTTTATGCGTGACCAGGGCATCGATCCTCGTGATCCAGGTGTCTTGAGCAGCCTTGAACTCCCTCCAAGCCTGCACAGCCTGATCCTCAGTCGGGTGGATCGGCTCACGGAAAGCCAGCGGAACCTGTTGAAAGTAGCGAGTGTCATTGGTCGTCTCTTCCCTGCGACGATTCTCTGGGGAATGGGTTCTTTTTTGGGTCAGCAAGAGCGGGTGCGCCGTGAACTGGAAAATCTGAGTACCCTCGAATTAACTCCGCTCGATAGCCCTGATCCTGAATTGACTTATCTCTTCAAGCATATTGTGACCCAGGAAGTGACCTACGAGAGCTTGTCTTTTGCAACACGGGCGATGCTTCACGAGCAGATTGGTCACTATCTTGAGCAGCGCAATGCCGGGGAGGAGCAACTGGTTGATCTGCTCGCTTTTCACTATGATCGCAGCGAAAATGTTGACAAACGGCGAGAATATTTATGGCGAGCGGGGGTTGCTGCGCAGTCAATCTATGCGAATGCAGCGACCATTGATTATCTTACGCGGTTGCTGGCGCTTGTTCCCCCCGAAGCCCAGATTGAGCCACTGCTTCGTCTTGGTAAGGTACTCGATCTGGTTGGGCGGTGGGACGAGGCGTATCTGCGCTATGAACTGGCGTTGAACCTGGCGCTGGCCCAGGATCAGCCGCGAGACGCAGCGCTGGCTCGTGCGCTAATTGGCGAACTGTTGCGCAAACAGGGCCGCTTCGCCGAGGCTCAGCCCTGGCTTGACGAAGCGATGATGGCCTTTACGCTGCTCAACGATCAGGCTGGTCTGGCCGAGACGCTGAACTATGCCGGGACAACGGCCATGCATACAGGTGATTATGCCCTTGCCCAAGCGCACTATGAGGCAAGTCTGGCGATCCAGCGTGAACGTGCTGATCTGATTATGCAGGGCAAAGCGTTGAGCAATCTTGGCATTGTGGCCTTCCACCAGGGTGACGTGGATCAGGCCCGCCACTCTTTTGAAGCTAGCCTCGCCGTGCGTCGCAAGGCCGGCAACCCGCTCTGGATCGCCAATTCGCTGGGCAACCTAGGCATGCTTGCCATCGAGATCGGTGACTATAAGGTGGCGCGGGGCTATATTGAAGAGTCGTTGGCCCTTGAGCGGGCAACCGGTGACCGCCACGCGATCGCAATTTCGCTGAACAACCTTGGCAAGGTAGCCACCGCTGAAGGCGACTACGCAACCGCCAGGCTGCTCTATCGCGAAGCTCTGACCATCAATGCGGATCTTGGCGACCGCTGGGCGTTGCCCTATCTGCTTGAAGATGTCGGTGTGCTTGCTGGACTCACCGGGCAACCTGAACGTGCGCTCTACCTCGCTGCTGCTGCGGCGAGCCTGCGTGAGGCGACCGGCTCGCCTCTTTCGCCGCCCGAACAGGCCCAACTCGATGAGGCTCTGGCACCGGCTGGCATGGCGCTTAGCGAAGAGCAACAGGCTGCTGCTTATGCCTACGGCCAGACGCTCACAACCGACGAGGCCGTTGCCGAAGCGCGCCTGGTCTAGGTGCAAGACCTTGCAAACAAGTCGGGTTGTGTGACGCAAAGGCGCAGAGGCGCAAAGGTTTTTGCGTAGGTGAGCTTAACCCTTCGCGTCTTCGCGTCTTCGCGTGAGCTTCTTTGAAAAGTATTGAGTCTAGGGCTGCTCCAGGCAATGTGTAGGCAGGCTTGCGCCTTCAAGGATCGCCCGTAAGACGCTGATCTGCGGCATCGGGTTGGTAACGCTGTCGCGGTGGGCAGTACCAGCCATGCGGTAGACGGTGGCCTGCGGGTAGAGGCTGCACAGCGCGGCTTGTTCATGCGCAGGCAGCATGCGATCCTGGGGTGCTTCGATGATCGCAACGGTGCCAGGCCATGCCTGAAGATCTGCGGGGGTAAAATGATAGTTGTGGTCGTAGTCAGCCAGGGTGTGGAAACGTGCAGCCAGACTGGCGCGTGTTTGCTCGCCAATGACGTTGGCAAAGTGCTGACGCCAGAAGATGATCGCTTCTGTCTGGCCCGGTAAAAAGGCATAGACGGCCAGCCGTAAGCAGCCAAGGATCAACGCGGCTGGCAATTGTTCAGATGCCCTGGCAATGAACTGATCGAGCCACGCCCGCCTTGGCTGTGGCACCCCCGTCTGCGCAAGAATGAGCGTCGCGATACGCTGTGGGTAGCGGCGCACGAGTACCTGGGCAACGCCGCCACTGGCGGAGCCGCCGACGATGCTCGCCGTGGCAACACCATAAGCGTCGAGGAGCGCAACCACCCCGGAGGCAAGTTGGGCAACCTGGTTGAGCCGGGGCGGGTAGCTCAACGCGAGCACATGATAGTCAGATGCAAGTGCGGCAATGTATTGAAATGAAGTTGTTGCCAGGCCAAAGCCGCCCGGTAAGAGCACGACCGTTGGGCCGGTACCAGCTTCGATGACCGTCCACCGTTCGCCCGCCACCATGCGTTGCGTAGGTGGATACGTCGCCAACACGTCCTTATACCTCTCGGCAAGTTTCATTGGTCGCGCCGATGCAAGAGGCGGAGGTTGCCGCCACGTTCGATCTGCATCGTATGCCCGCGCCAGTTGATCTTCCGTGGCGCGAGCATGGCGCTCATGAATTGCGCAGGCAGCAGGATTTGCACCAGGGGCACCATCCAACTCCAGCGCCAGGGTGTTGCGCCGTTGAGGTAGCGCCGATTATGCGTGGCAAAGATCAGGTAGCTCAGGCCCGCATAGGTGAGAAAGAGCCGCAGGCTTCTCTGCCCCGGTCTTCCACCTGACACAGCGAGCGCCACCCACGGCAGAAACGTCGGCAACGCTACCAGGCTGTAGACGAGCACCAGTTCGTGCGGGGCAAGGTGGCGCATCAGCGACTCGCGGGGGAAGATGAGCCAGCGCTGCATCAGGCGCAGATAGTGGCGTGGCCCTGATACGGTGGTGCGGATCGCGTGACGCACCGGAGTTTGTACCAGACGATAGCCGTGTTTCCGCAATCGTTCGGCAATCGCAAAGTCGTCGGCGACAAGTTGTTCCAGACCAGCGAAGCCACCGACAGCCTCAAGCGTGGTGCGCCGCATGGCATAAAACATGCCATTGATCGTCACTGGCTCGTGTAGCAGGCTGAACGGAATGTAGGTCATCAAGCTGCTGCTATTGACAAACGTCGCCACCAGACCTGACCAGAGATTGGCGTAACTGACATAATAGGGCAGGCCAAAGACAAGCCCGGCCCCGGGCTGCGCCAGATAAGGCAGGCAGTTTTCCAGGGCATGGTCAGGCAACATGGTATCGTCGTCGAGCACACAGATGACCGTGCCACGTGCGCGGGCACTTCCAGCGATCAGCTTGGCAAGTTTGGGGTTGTGTTCAGGCGGCGGGGCAGGCAAGGCCACCAGCGTAATTGCCCCCGAGGGATACTGGGCCATCAGGTCAGTGCAGATCTGCCGCGCCGACTCATCATTATCATCAATGAGCCAAATGAATTCACGTTGATAATCAGAGTAGGCGATGAGATTTGCTTCAAGACAAGCTGCCAAGGCTGGATCACCGCTGAGGATCGGCTGCATAATGCTGACGAGCCCCGGATTAGCTGCAGATGGTGGTTGAGCACGACGAAAAAAGCGCTCCACGGCCAGATGTTTCAGCAGTCGCTCGCCATAGAGCAGGATGATCAGCAATCGCCAGAGCCAGCGCATACGGCTTCCTTTGCTTGATCCATAGCGTCATTCTTCGATGATTGCATATGTCCCACCGCGTTGCACCCGTAGGCGTTGCCCACGCCAGACAATGGTGTTGTTGCCGAGGCTGAGCAAGCTGATATAGAGCGGCGTGAGCCAGTTGAGGATCGGGAGCAACAGGGCCTGACGAAGCGGCATCGCCCGGCCCAGATACGCATGTTCGATCAGGGCCTGGGTGGCCGCAACATAGCCCAGACTCGACCCGAGGCTCAGCCACGGCACACGTCGGCGCGTCACCAGGGCGAGCACCAGCAGCAGTGGTGGCAACAAGTTCCCGAGGCTTCCAAAGAGCATTGCGCTGCGCTCACGACGACCCAGGTGCGGCAGCATCGTCTGGCGCGGGATTATCAACCAGCGCCGCATTTGCAAGTGATAGTCGCGCAGACGGGCAAGCCGATTGTCGACATCGTAGACCAGCGGGGTCTGCACGTTACGTAGGCCGTATCTGCGCACCCGTCGCGCAAGCTCGTGGTCATCGTCGATCCGTTTTTGCATGCTTTCTAGACCGCCTATTGCGGTGAAAACCTCACGGCGCAAGGCAAAACAGTGGCCGGTAATCGTGAATGGCTCGACCAGATAGGTTACTGGCACATAACTCAAGAGTGCATTGGTATTGACAAAACCACTCATCAGGCTTTCGGCAAGCGTCTGCCAGCGTGTATAACAGGCCAGCCCAAAGGCGGCCCCGGTAGCGGGCTGCATCACATACGGCACCAGGATGCGCAATGCATCGGGGCGCAACAGAATATCGTCATCAACAAAACAGAGTATCTCGCCATGCGCCTCGGGCAACGCCGTGCGTAGCTTGGCAATCTTCGACGCCATCGTGCTGCCCTGGTCAGGCGCAACCAGCACGATGCGGGCCGACCAGGCGGGGTGCGCTGCTATCACCTCTGCACAGATCGCCTGCGTTGCGACATCGGCACGGTCGCAGATCAAGAGCCACTCGTGCTGTCCAGAATAGGCGAGGGTTGCCCTGGCGATCAATACCGACCGCAGATCGTTGGGCGAACGGGTCATCGGGCAGAGCAAGGTCAGTGACGGCCATTGCGCAGGCACCGGTGGTGGAGGTCGCCGAAAAAAAGCGACGACAGCCAGGATCTTCCAGAGCCGGTCAAGCAGATAGAGCAGACCAAGCCCCAGAGCAACGCGATCAAGGCGGTGTGTCATGGGAGGTTGCTTGAGTAAAGATGAAGTCGTAGGCGTGGACGCCGTCGGCGATCTGCAAATTCATCGTTCCGGTGAGGCCCTCTAGCTCGTCGGTGCCTGAGTCTGGTACGACGCTGATGGTGAGCTGCTGGGCTCCGCGGGTCATCGCGCCGCTGTGCTGGAGGACGAAGCTGCCACGGCGACCGTGGAGCGTGCCAGTGAATCGTTCGATGGCGACATAGCCGGCTGAACCCTCGACCGCGCTGCGGGCGCTGAGCATCTCGCCATAGCTCACGCCAGTGATGTCGCCCTGAAACTCCTTGGCGATAGCGAGACGGCCGAGTAGGCTGTCGGCATTGGGGTCGGCAAGGGGCTGAGGGGTGAGTTGAACCGTGAACGTGCCGTGGGCATGCAGGGTCATCGTGTGCTCCTCACAAAATGGGTGGGATCTATTGGTTGTGTCATAGTAGTACACTTGAGCGATTTTGTCAACGATGAACATACTCTACCCACACCATAAGCCAGAAGGCAAACGCCAGATCCGGCCAGAAATAGAACTGATCAACCATGCCGTGGAGAAGGCCGCCCGCCATTGCGGCGCTGACTCCGGCCACTAGCACGGGGCCGTATGCGCCGGCGTGCCGCGCCGCACCCGTGGTGGCAAGCGTCTGCCAGGCCCCGCGTGCGAAATTGACGAGCAGCCACCCGAAGCCAAGAAGACCGAGCGGCCCCACCCGCAGGGCGAGATCAAGCAACAGATTGTGCGGATGCGCCGTATTGATCTCGTTGGTCGCGGCCAGGGCCGGGTTGATGTAGGCCGGATAGAGGCGGCCAAACTGGTCGAGGCCGATCCCCAGCGGGTGATCACGCCACATTGCCAGCGCCGAAAGCCAGGTCTGCACGCGCACGCCGCTGCTTGCCCCAAATGGGTTGAGTCGTTCGATATCGAGGATGATCACCAGGATCACCCCAACCACGCCGATTCCCGCGACTATCGCGAGGGGCACCAGCACCCGCCGCGTGCGCCACAGTTTTGCTGGTACCAGGGCGAACGCCAGCACAGTACTCGCTGCCAGCATCCCCAGGTACGCTCCGCGCGAAAACGAGACGAACAAGCCACCCAGGGTGAGTAGGGTCAACAGTGCATAGGGCCAGGCTTTGCGTACACCCCCCCCACGAAGCGCCACAAACGTCAACGCCGCCGCCACGGGCCAATAGCGTCCCATTGCGAGGCCCAGATTATTCGGATGCCCATAGAGACTCGCGACGCGCCTCACGCCCTCGACAAAGAAGCTATCATCGCCAAAGCCTGCCTTGGTGCCAAAGAGGGGCACCAGATTGAGCCCACCAAACTGGAGCAAGCCAATCAGTCCGGCGAGCGCCCCACCCGTGAGCCAGGCAAGCACCACTGGGCGCTGATACGCCTGACCAAAGAGTGCCGCGACCCCGACAAAGACCATTGGACCAACAAACATCCAGCGCAATTCGCGCAATGCAGGCCCGCGCTGCTCGGCAATCACGACGCCCCAGAGAGCCGCGAGCCCAACAAGCAGGATCGGCAGCCAGAACGACCAGGTCTGGCGAAGACCGCGCAGGGTACGTATCGCGTTGCCAGGCAAGGCAAGCACCTGCGGCTCGTGCAGCGGTCGTTTGAGCCAGTGCGCCATCACTTCGATCACCAGCCGCATACTCATGGCAAGCAGCGTGATCATCAGCAAGAGTTCGTGCAGTGGCAAGGCAAGGCCACTCTCGCGCAACCCCAAGCGGCTATCAAAGATCAACTTGGGAATAAAGTAGAGCGGCAACGTCAAGGGGACAAAGAGCAGCGCCAACCTGGGCCGCATCATCGCCAGGATCGCGAAGAGCAACAGGCCGATGAGGGTGAGCGGCACCTGGGGCGAAGCTCGGTAGGCGACGATCACCGCAAAAAGCATGGCACTCGCAACAAGCGTGTTGGCCCGCACAAGGTAGGCTAGCCAGCCACCACGGGCGATGATGCGCCCACGCATCTGGTTCACACGCTGGCTCATCAGGAGAAGCACAGGTGGTGCTGCCACCATCGTCGCTGCACCACTGAACGCCATCAGAGCAAGCAAACCCAATGCCCCATAATCCCACCAGAAAGCCCACTGACGCCTCCGTTCAACAATGAAACTCACAGGCGGACGCGGCCCTTGCAACTCAAACACATGCACGGTGTCAGGCAATTCGTCACTGACCAGCAGCGATCGCCCGTCCGACTCATCGTAACGCAACGCAACCGGGTCGCCATTGATTGTCACTGCCACAGGGTTGGCCTGATCAACCACGAGGGCAAGGCGTGTCCCGGCAAATCGCAAGCGCCATCCATCAGCGAGGGGCTCAACGGCGGCGTGGTTCCACGAATGCGCCCCGACGCCGGCAATGGCTGGGGCCATCGCAAAGGCTTGCAGGATCTCAAACGACGGCTGAAGCTGCCAGTCACGGCTCACCAGGGCAAAATAGGGCGTTGGATCAGCGGGATCTGGCTCGGCATAGCCGCCGTAGCGCAGCATCCAGACATTCATCACGCCAATCCAGGGCCACTCGTCACGGGCGCGTTCCATCTGGCCGATCAGATATTCGCCCTTGATGGTTTCACTCACTGGCGGCCCCCAGGTCATCCGGCGCTCGGGCGGAATCGTGTCGGGGGCGCTATTCCAGCCAAACTCGGTGATCCAAATGGGCGTCGCATAATCGCCCTGTCGCTCCATGACCTCGCGCAAGAGCACCACCCGGCTCACGTCGTTGCGCGTATCAATCGGGCGTTGCCAGTTCCAATTGCCCCGCCCGCGCAAAAAGACATATCGGTGCTCATCTGGCGCCTGACCGAGACCATACCCTTGCGCCGCCATCACATCAAAATAGGCTGCACCGCCCGCTCGATAGACCCGGTCGAGGTACTCGAGTTCGGTCATTGGCGCACGAAAATCGAGCCCATCGGTCGGGGCAAGACCGGGGAAGATGACGACGGCATCGGGATTGGCCTCGCGCACGGCAGTAGCCCCGACGCGCAAGAGTTCAACAAAATCCTCGGGACGCGGATCGTGCCAATTCCACTCATTGCGAAGATTTGGTTCATTCCAGATCTGGAAATAGCGTACCACTGGGCTACCGGGGGCGTCATCTACCCCATCACCGTTATACCGCTCGACCACAGCCCGCACAAAAGCCGCATAATCCGCAAGATCGTCGGGAGGGCCGGTCGAATTGCCATCGACCAGCAACCCGGCCTGAAAGACCGGATCAGCCTCGAACTGACTGCGCGCCCATACGGGAGGTCGTTCGAGGCGCCAGATCAATTCCACCCCGGCGTCACGAGCTGCCCTGGCAATATGGTCATATTTGGCCCACGACGAAACCACGCCGACGGCCTCAACATTGCGCCGATCTTCAAAATCGCCGCGCCCATGGATCTCAAGATCGTCCCAGGGTACCTGCATCCGCACAAAACGTGCCCCGAGTTCCGCCGAGAGGGCAAAGGAACGCTGCACCGCCACAGGGTCTGGTTCCAGATGCACATTAAAAAGGTTGACGCCCAGGGTTGGTCCATCAGCCAGTGGGATAGGCTCAGGGTCAGGGGTAAAGACAACGCCACGATTCGCAGCATTATCAGCCCACACAAAGCCAGCAAAACTAGCAAGCAGCAAGCCATTCAGCAGCAGCAATATGACGAGCCTGAAGGAGTGATGAA
This sequence comes from Candidatus Chloroploca sp. Khr17, assembly GCF_004138165.1. Lineage (GTDB taxonomy): Bacteria > Chloroflexota > Chloroflexia > Chloroflexales > Chloroflexaceae > Chloroploca. The sequence goes on along the minus strand of NZ_RYFF01000001.1, from coordinate 238,699 downwards.
TCTTCATGATGACATATTATAAAACACTCTTGATACGCGGGCTACGCCCCGCGTATCAAGAGTGCTTGGGAGGGCAAGCCTTTCCATGGCGGGCATAGCTCTAGAAAGCACACGCCAAGAGTGCTATACTTGTCATATATACAACCCGGGTGCATGCGCGACAACTGTCAATCTACCATCAGCACGCTTAGCTAAGGGAGGGTTCGATGCGTACCCTATCTTCGAGTAGCAGACATGGTCGTGTTCGTTTTGGCAGCATCTTTGCGATGCTTGGTATGCTTGCGTTGATCCTCGCTGTCTTGCCCTTACAGGCCCAACCAGCCACCGATAATCCTCTGGCACGCCTATCCACTGCGACGACCCTCCAGGCGAGCGCGGCAATGCCGTCAGGCGATGGTGGTGCAGCGGCTCGTAGTACCCTGAAGCCTGTCTTTGCGATGGAAGGTCCGGCGCGCAGCCCAGATCGTGCGGGTGGCGTGCCGTTGCTCAGCCTCGCTGATCGCTCGATGACGAAAGATGTGCGCCGTCTGTTGCTCAGCAGCACCAGCGGTGTACCAGGCAGTATGATCGAGGTGCAGGGCTTTGGCTATGCGCCGCATCAGCGCGTCAAGCTCTTGTGGAATGGGGTCAATGTCACCGAACGCCGCCTCATTTTGCCTGATTTTGACGGCACCTTCCGCACGTCGTTTCTTATTCCCGAGCCGATGACGAATGGCGTCCATACGCTCACCGCGATCGAGGCGACGCTCGACGGGGCGATGCAGGCCGCCACGCATCCGCAACTCACCCAGAGCAGCGCCGCCTTCACCGTGGTTGGTGGCCTCCCCCAGGGGAGCGTCTTGCCACCCCTTGGGCCACCTTCCGTCACGTTCCCCGTGCTCGATCCTTCAGCCGAACTCGCTCAGATCGGTCAGCCTGCCACCAAACAGTGGACAGTAGCAGTCTATATCGCTGGTGACAATGATCTCTCGAACTATGCCAAGTTCAACATCGATCAAATGGTCGCGTCTGGCGGTACAACCAACGACGTCAATATTGTCGTGCTCAGTGATGAGTCGAATCGCCCGACCACGCTCTATGAAGTGCGGAGTACCGGAGCTTTGCCTGTCACCGACAAATCTGATTTTACTGGCAATCTTGATACGGGTGATCCCGCGACGTTTGTGCGTTTTATGAACTTTGTCAGGCAAAACTATCCTGCCAACCAGTATGCAGCGGTCATTTGGAATCACGGAGGTGGCTGGAAAGCCATCGAGAGTGATGATGTGAGCAGTAACTTCTGGAATATGCTCGAGCTCCGACAGGCGCTGCAACAGGGTCTCGCTGCCCTTGGCAAGAGCCAGTTCGATCTGCTCATCTTCGACGCCTGTCTGATGGGGCAATATGAAGTTGCCTACGAAATCAAAGATTATGTCAGCATGATGGTTGCCTCCGAGGAGGTGGTGCCGGGGCCGGGCTTCCCATACCATACCTTCCTCAGGCCAGTGCTGCAGAATCCGACGATTGATCCAAAGGTCTGGGCCGCGCAGATTGTTGCGGCCTATGCCAATTTCTATCGCGGCAACGATGGTGGCCCAGCCCGCCAGGAATTCACCGTTAGTGCGGTCAATCTTGATCAGCCCTTCGATGAACTGATCCAGCGGGTCAACAACTTCGCCAATGCTATCTTGAATGTCGGTTCGAGTGCAGCCGGTGATCTGCTGCGTGCTGGTGAACAGACCCAGTTCTATCAGGATCGCGACTTCCGTGATCTCTACCACTATGCCCAGAATGTGCGCACCCTCAATCTGACGGGCGTCACCACGCCTGCCGAAGCCCTGATCAATGCCTTTACCCCAGGCCAAAACAATGTGATCATTGTCGAAGATAACGGCACCCAGTCCCCCCAGAGCTTTGGACTGAGTGTGCATATGCCGTTGCCATCGGGACGAGCCGGGGGCTTTGACCCACGTGCGGGTGGCTTTGATCCGCGGAGCCCGATCAGCTACAGTGAGATTGCGATCCAGGGCACCCCCTGGTATACCCTGGCTCGGGCGCAGTACCTCGGCGAGTGGCCCAATGTTGAGAACCCCGAACCCGATCCTACCCTTCCGCCACCACCGCCACCGGCAGCCGCCTCGTTCAGCGATATTGTCTATGCCAGGGTTGTCAATAGTGAACAACGTGACCTCTATCGCATTCAATCAACCACCTCGGTTACAGAAACCGCCGAGACCTTCCCGCTGCTCAGTGATGGTTTTGCCAATAGCTATCCGCGCTGGTCGCCTGACGGGCAGCAGGTCGTCTATGTCTCAAACCGCCATGCGACACCGAGCGAAGCCACGAGCCTCAATCTCAATCTCTTCCTGATTGACGCTGACGGCACTGGCCCTGGCAATGCCAGCGAACCGCAGCAACTTACTTTTGGCGCCGTCAATTGTCCCGATGGGCCAGGCAATGATCTACCCTGTACGATTGAACAGTCGTACGATCCATCGTGGGATTTTGTCGCCACCCCGGCACCAGGGCTACGGAGGGGCATCCTCTATACCAAATTGCGCTTTGACCTTAGTAACAGTGATCCACTTGACTGGGAGATCAGTCAGGCGATCCACTATCTTAACCTTAGCAAGCAACCCGGACAAACCGACTTCGACATTATGATCCTTGGGCCGGGTGCAGGTTTTTACAACACCGTAGATCAGCGTCCTTACAATGTCTACTATGAGAATGCCGACTACAATGGCAGATACCTCATGTTCCGCTATACGATGCTCGAAGACGAGAGTACCGTCAATCCTGCCGAACTCAGTCTGCTCTACAATCAGATCGGCTTTATTGACTATACGGCTGCTCCACCAAGGCTCGTTTACCTCGTCTTGCACACCGCCGACGATATGTATGAGGGCAATTACCTGTTGACTAACTACCCGTCGTGGCGTCCAGGTACCGACGAGATGGCCTTCCTCTACACGCGGATCGGCGATCCGAGGGTGATGCAGGGGCTTGATCCGCGTGAGCCGCCAGATCCGACTTTCCCTGAGAATCCTTTCAGTGGAAGCTACGACCTCGGGCGCTTGAGCTTCTCGAAGCAAGACACGAGCTATTTCTACGACATGGAGTACCCCATCTGGCCGTTTGTCTCGCCAGAAAGTGGCGAAGGTGTGAACTTCCGTCCGGCGTGGAAACCCGACGAGAGCGGTGGTCTCACGGCGTCGTATACCGTTGATGGCGGATACACCTACGACATCGGCCTCTTTTTGAATGCGGTGGACGACAACTTCGCGGATGATCGTGGCTTCCTGATTACCGGCAATGGCTATAGCTACCTGCCGTCGTGGGGCAAAGTAACCGCTGCCGATATCCAGGCGCGTATGGAGATCAAGCCACCCTATCTCGAACCAGGCAATAACGCCCGTTATTATGTCTCGGGCTCAGGGTTTGCCCCTGGAACAACGGTAACGATCTTTAGTGGGCGCAATCAAGAGGCGATCAATACACCGGTACCTGCCCAGGTTGTCACCGATGCAAGCGGCAGCTTCGAGGCCGAATTGTCACTCCTGAAAGGCACCGCGCCTGGCTCGGTCTTTTATATTGTGCGCACCGCCTCAACCGAGTCAAATGTGGGCCGCCTTGTCGTCCTTGCACCGCGCTCAACCAATGTGACGGATCGCGTCTACTTGCCGTTGATGCAACGCTAATCAAACGACATGACGCACCGTGGCGACGGCTTTGCCGTCGCCACGGTGCGTCAGAGAGTTCTCAAACGAAAGACCGCACACGCTAAGCGTCATCTTCCGACATATGTTCAGCGATGACCGTATGCGCATATGCAATCGCCGCCTCCAGCGACAACCCTGCTCCTTGCCGCACACAAGCCTCGTACTGCTCACCCAAATTGGCGGCAAGCGCGGCAGTAGCCGCATCGCGGCGGGTCTGGTCGCTATGGGGCAGGGCAGCCTTTAACGCAGAGCGTAGCGCTGCCGTTGCCCCATAGAGCTCTGCCGCCGACGCGCTCAACCCCATCTGCGCAAAGATGTCGGCAATGCCATCAAGGCACTCGGCAATCAGTTCATGATTGCCAATTTCATGCCAGAGGTCAACCGCCTGAATGAGATGGCTCACGGCATCCTGATAACGCCCAAGGGCAACGAGGGTGCGCCCGAGGTTGGTCAGCGCCAAGCCCTGACTCTGCATATCACGCAAACCCGTCGCAATCCCATAGCTCTCGCTACAAAAGTTCAACGCTTCTCCATAATTGCCCTGGTAATACGCGGCGAGTCCAAGGTTATTAAGCGAATTGCCAATTCCCCAGATATCACCGAGGCTGCGGCGCAGCATGATCGTCTCTTCAAAAAAGCGCTCGGCGCGTTCGTATTCGCCCTGATAGAGCGTCAAAAGGCCGAGATTATTGAGGGAACTGGCAATGCTCACCGGATCACCAAGCGCACGCCGCAAGGCAAGACTCTCTTCAAAAAGGGCAATCGCACGAAGATAGTCACCCTGTTGCAACACAGCAATGCCAAGATTTGTCAAGACAAACGCTAGGGATGCTGGATCATCAAGGTTGCGCTGGATATGCAGCGCCTCTTCGAGTAGATAAGCGGCCCGCTCGTGATCACCCTGGGCATTCGCCAGCACCCCTGCCCCACTAATGACCTGCACTCGTTGTTCCACAGCCTCATCTGCACTGACCTGGATCAGCGTCTCTAACCAGCGTCGGCCTTCTTGCAAATAGCCTCGTGCCCACCAGTACCGCCAGAGCACGCCCCCCAGTTGCAAGGCGCGGGTCTTTTCGTGGTGCTCGACACAATAGGACAACGCCGCCCGCAAATTGTCGTGCTCCCGGTCAAACAACTCAAGACAATGGTTATTGTCGGCACTACGGAGTTCAGGTTCAGCATCTTGCACAAAGGCGGCATAGTAGGAAAGATGGCGAGCTTGCATCATGGGGGCTTCCCCTGCGGCAACAAGTTGCTCGAGCGCATACGCACGGATGGTTCCGAGCATATCGCAACGCAAGGTGTCTTCGCAATCGAGATCCTGGCGCAGCAGGCTCTTACTTAACAGCGACTCAATTCCGGTGAAAAGATCCGGCAATTCGGGGTCAAAGCAGATCGTTTCGGCAGCCTCAAGCGTGAACCCACCGGCAAAGACGGCGAGGCGCTGAAAGAGGCGTTGCTCAAGTGGTGGCAATAAATCGTAGCCCCATGCAATTGCCGCCCGCAACGTCTGCTGGCGCACCGGGCGATCACGCCCGCCTGTCGTCAGCAACTCAAACTGATTGCTTAAACGATCAAGAAGTACTTGCGGGGTAAAAAGTTTGCTTCGTGCTGCGGCAAGCTCAATTGCTAGCGGCAAACCATCAAGGCGATGGCAGATCTCGGCGACTGCACGCGTATTGGCAGAAGTCAAGACGAAGGTCGGTTTGACCGCCTGGGTTCGCTCAACAAAGAGGGCTACAGAAGGGTAGGTTGTCAGTTCAGGCAGCGCGGGCAATGGTTTGAGAGGGGGTAATTTCAGTGGAGGAACTGGGTATTCGTGCTCGCCATAGACCTGCAAGACCGTACGACTGCTCACCAGTAACTTGAGCGAAGGAATCGCTTGCAACAGTTCACCAACCAGTGGCACAGCAGCAATAACTTGCTCAAGATTATCGAGCACAATCAAGGTTGGGGACGCCGACAATCCTTCCTTCAGGTCTACGAGGCTCGTCTGACTATTGCGCTCTTTAATCCCGGCACTATGCATAATCGCCGGTAAGACATCATCGGGATTGCGTATACTATCAAGGGGCACAAAGAAGACCCCGCCCGCAAAAAAATCGAGCAATTCGGCGGCAACCTGGATCGCCAGACGAGTCTTGCCGGTACCTCCGGGGCCGGTAAGCGAGACAAGGCGCAATTCGGGTTGTCGTAATAACGCACAAACAGCCGCAACCTCGCGTTCACGCCCGATCAAGGTTGTTGTTTGCGCGGGTAAGTTATTCGGACGGGTATCAACCGTCCTGAGGGGCGGAAAAGAACTGGGGAGATCGGGGACGACAACCTGAAAAATATGCTCGGGACGACTCAGATCCTTGAGTTGGCGTTCACCAAGATCGAGCAGCACCACCTCGGCTGGCAGCGCAGGCAACAGTGCCGATGAGGTTACCTTCGAAAGCAAAATTTGCCCCCCATGCCCGGTTGCCATCAGGCGGGCAACACGGTTGAGGGTGGGGCCAAAATAGTCGCCATCACGCACAACGCTCTCACCGGTGTGCAGCGCCATGCGCACCCGTAAGCTCCCAATCACGCCCCACGGCTCGGCGGCCAGGCTACGTTGTGCAGCTAGCGCCGCTTGCAAGGCGTCCTCAGGCCGCACAAAGGTGGCGCAAAAAGCATCGCCAATGGTCTTAAAGACGGTTCCGCCATTGGATGTAATCGCATCGCGCACAAGAAGATCATGCCGAGCCAGGGCACCTGCCATAGCCTCCTGGTATTGTTCCCAGAGGCGTGTGCTGCCCTCAATATCAGTAAAAAGAAACGTGACTGTCCCTGAGAGGCCAGTTGGCATCTTCAGGCTCCTGACGCCATGAAATCAAACACCACATGCGTATTATAGCCTACCTGCCAACTGCCCCGGGGCGCTATCCTTTTCCGTTCGCCACGGCATCTTCTTTCCGCCAGATCTTGGCCGCCCGACGGAAGACCCGATAAGCCACAAACGCCAGCACAATCGCAAGCACGACGGCCAGGATCGGAGCAAGAATTGCCAGGAGACTCAAAACGAGCGCCGTGGCATCTTCAATTGCACTAATGATGGGATTACCCGTTCCCCCGGTTGCCGCCGTTACGACAGGTCGAACCGAGGCACGTGCGGCATGGGTGCTACCCGCCGCAATTAGGCCAGCCGCACCAACAAGAATCGGGCTGACCGTCGCCAGATCGCCCTGGCTTGCCAGGGCAAGAATCGCGCCGGCAATCGGATTAATCACCATCCCGGCTGCGTGGAAGAAACTGTCAACGGCCGGAACTTTATCGCCAGCAAAATCAAGCACGGCCAGCACCGCAATCACCAGCAAGACAAAGACATTCGACAGGAGATCAAATGGCTCGGCCAGTTGAATCATCCCCAGTCGTGCAAAAATACCAATCGTCAACAACGGAAGATAGGCGTTCAACCCCGAAGCTGTCGCCAAACCCAGGCCCGTTGCCAGGGCAATGATCCACTCCATACGTTACCCCTTTTGCCATAGTGTCAGCGGAGTAACTCCTGACGGCGCAGCCCGCCACGAGTCACTCCGCTGTCGGTTGACGTCCCGTACCTACAAGACGGTGAACCGTCTCAAAAAGTTGCATCCTCAACCTTTGTCTAGGAAATTCCTCTGCCAATACCCAGGGTAGATGATACCCACCAGGGGTATAATAACAAGATGTGGTGACAGTGTGGGCAAGTTTCGCTTGCCCACGCTGTCACCACAGCGAAGGTATATGCATGGTTGAGGTTGAAGGGCGATAGCCCTGCAAAGGAGCCAGTCAAACACGATGAGTCAAGCACCTCCCTCACGCCGACGGGGCTCTGTCGGTACACAGAGTTCTCTTCCTGATGAACCACGTAAAACCATGGCCGAGCGTTGGCAGATTCTACGTTCGGCCCTCCGCAATATTCCCAGGGTCTTTGCCCTTGTCTGGCAGGCGCACAAAGGAGCAACCGTCACGATGGCCCTTGTGACGTTGATCAGTGGTCTGCTGCCGATTGCGCAGGCCTGGGTTGGCAAGCTCATCATTGATGAAGTTGTGCTGATTGTCACCACCGATATCAGTGCCACGGATGGTCTGCGTGCTACTGTACCATACCTGGTCATGGAGTTTCTCTTGCTCACAACGGGCACAATCCTCGGGCAGTTGCGTGCACTGGCTGAGCATATTCTCAATGCGCGCCTGGGCAATACGATCAATACGGCGATCATCCGTAAATCACTGAGCCTCGATCTCCACTATTTTGAAGATGCTGAGTTTTACGACAAGCTCCAGAATGCCCGCCGCGAGTCCAACTGGCGTGCGATCAGTATTATTACGACCACCTTCAGCCTGATCCAGAATACGATCACGCTCAGTTCGTTTGCTGCTGGCATCCTTGCCTTTAGCCCCCTGGTCGCTTTGATTCTCTTTGGAGCAACTTTGCCCTCCTTTGTTGTCCAAACGCGTTATAGCCACCTGACTTTTCGCTTGCTTACCTGGCGTGCGCCGGAATCACGCCGCATGACCTACCTCGAACATCTGCTAACCGTTGATCAGAGTGCGAAAGAGATCAAGCTCTTTGCCCTCGGGGAACCATTGCTGGCGCGGTATCAGGAGATGTTTTTGAAGATTATGCATGAAGATGAGGATCTGGCCCGGCGGCGCTCACTGATCAGCACGCTCTGGGGGTTGTTGGCAAGCATCAGTTATTACGGGGCCTATGCCTGGATTGTCTGGCAAACGTTTGTGGGGGCGATTACGATTGGCAGTTTGACCTTCTACCTCACCCTTTTTCGTCAGAGTCAGGGCACGTTTCAGGGCCTCTTTTACAATGTGAATCAACTCTTTGAAAGCGGTCTCTTTCTTGAGAATCTCTTTGGCTTTCTTGAATTGCGTCCGCAGATGATCACTGGCGAAGGGCGACCAATGCCGCACCCGATCAGCCAGGGTATCGAGTTTCGCAATGTTGGTTTTCAGTACCCTGATCGCACCGAATGGGCGTTGCGCGGGATCAATCTGCATGTTAAGCCCGGTGAAAAGATCGCGCTGGTCGGGGCCAATGGGGCAGGCAAAACAACCCTGATCAAGTTGTTGACACGCCTCTATGATCCAACCGAGGGTCAGATTCTTCTGGATGGCGTCGATCTCCGTGCCTACAATCTTGAAGAACTACGTGCCTCAATTGGGGTCATTTTCCAAGATTTTGTGCGCTATCAAGCCTCGGCGCGGGACAATATCGGGTTTGGTCAGATCGAAGAACTTGCCAACGATGCACGCATCCGTCTGGCGGCTCAGCGCGGCGGCGCTGATGAGGTGATCGAACCGTTACCTCAGGGCTATGATACGATACTGGGGCGTTGGTTTGCCGGGGGGGCCGAACTCTCGGGGGGACAATGGCAGAAGATTGCCCTGGGTAGGGCATTTATGCGCAAGAGCGAAGTGCTGGTGCTCGATGAACCAACTGCGGCCCTCGATGCGCAACGTGAATACGAAATCTTTCAGCGTTTTCGTGAATTGACCGCCGGGCGCATCGCTTTTTTGATCAGCCACCGGTTTTCAACTGTGCGGATGGCCGACCGCATTGCTGTCATTGAAGAGGGCACGATTACGGAATGTGGTACCCACCGCGAGCTTATCCTGCTTGACGGTACCTATGCCCACCTCTTCAACCTACAGGCTGAAGGCTATCGTTAAAACAGGCACGACCACCAGATAACGGTGGTCGTGTCACGTGCAAGCTCCTGCGTCGGCGTGCTTACTTTTTGGAACTGTCGCCTGTGGCCGCTTTCATCATCATCTGGCTAAACTGGGTCTGCGCCTCAACCGCCTTCTGGGCGGCATCCTGCCACATCGCCATGATCTTCTGGCCCTGCGCCATATCAAACGTCTGCGCCATCATGCTTGGCTCAGCCTTCTTCAACATCTCGAACCAGTTCTCGGAAAAACGAACCTGCGTCTCAGTCCATGTCCGGGTCATCTCAAGCATCTGGCGTGTCCACTCAACCGAAGTTGCCGGCATACCAGGGATGGTTGGCATACCAGGGATGGTTGGCATACCAGGCATGACAGGCATGTTCGGCATGCCAGGCATGTTTGGCATGCTCACGGAAGAAGCGGCCACACTCTCGGCCCACAACTTGGTCAGTTCAAGTTGCTGCTCAAGAGCGTACTTTACGGTGCCACGCCAGGTATCAACGGTCTTCTGCCAGGCTTCTGGGCTCTGGGGTGTTGCCATCATTTGCATTGAGGAGACCCAACTCTCCCAGACCTTCTGCTGTGTGGTTGTAAAGGTCTTGAGCATATCATTCGCCTGCTTCGTCCAGTCCATGCCGACCCTCCTTGTATATTGCACTCGGTGTGCTGTTCTTAAAACCTTTGCGTCAATACATAGCTTATGTATGTTTTGAGCGTACCAGGAATGGTTACAGATGAGTTACGTAGGAATAAGAAAGATTATAACCACAGATTATGCACCTCGCAACCACCAGGATGATGAAATGCCAGATCAAGCTGTTTCGGCTGGCAATTTATTTGACACTCTGAGGTTTGACAAGCATCCTACGCTCATCTACCATGCAGATGAAGCCGCGTTTTTGCCACGTGTTTGGGGGCTTGCGGCCTCCAGGAATTTTGCTTGGGTTGGCGACAACGGCAAGCATTGCTTGCCGTTGTCGCCAACCCAAGCATAGGAGTGCAACGAAACGTGCATGCGTGCAGCAGAGCCGCTGGATGCACTACCAAGAGGTCGTTGATGACAAGCATTGCTAGCCCGATGGCCCTGCCTTCGTATGCCGCGATCCGCGAAGTCGGACCACGTGATGGGCTCCAGAATGAGTCGGTCGTGCTCACCACTGCCGAGAAACTTGAACTGATTGCGGCGCTTTATGCCGCCGGTCTGCGCCAGATCGAGGTCGGGGCCTTTGTCCGTCCTCAACAGGTGCCCCAGATGGCGAATACGGCCGAGGTGTTTGCCCAGTTGCCGCGCCATCCCGAGGTGATGTATTGTGCCATTGCTCCTAATTTGGTAGGGGCACGACGCGCGGTTGCGTCTCGCGTTGATCTTGTTCAGGTCTTTCTCAGTGCGACGGAAAGTCACAATCAGAGCAATGTCAACATGGGGGTTGCGCAATCGCTTGATCAGGTTGCCGAGATGAGTCTGCTGGTGCGCCAGGCTGGGATCGCTTTTGATGCTGTGCTCTCGGTGGCTTTTGGGTGCCCGTTTGAGGGCCATGTGCCGGTTGAACGGGTGCTCGATCTTTGTGGTCAGTTGCTCGATCTTGGAGCGGGCGAGGTGACCCTTGGTGATACGACGGGCATGGCCCATCCGCTGCTGGTGCAGCAGATCGTCCTTGCCTTCCGTGAGCGCTTTCCTCGCCAGTCCTTACGGCTCCATTTGCATAGCGCTCGTGGGGCCGGGCTTGCCAATGTGCTCGCAGCATTGCAACTTGGGATTACGACCTTTGATAGCAGCATCGGGGGTATCGGCGGGTGCCCATTTGCCCCCGGCGCTCCGGGCAATCTTTGTACCGAAGATCTGACGCATCTGTTGCACGAACTCGGAATTTCAACCGGGCTTGATCTGCCCGCGTTAATGCGTGCGGCCCGCCTTCTCGAACGCTTGCTGGGCCATGAGGTGCCGGGCCAGACGATCAAGGCCGGGATCTGTAAACATTTGACAGGATGAGTATGCCTACACTTGCAGGAAATGTTGTGGTTGTGACCGGGGCTTCGGCGGGCATCGGGGCCGCGACCGCGCAGGCTTTTGCGCATGCCGGCGCACACCTGGTGCTTGCCGCCCGTTCACCTGAACCGCTCACGCACTTGGCGGCGAGCCTGCCCGGCAACCATCTGGTTGTACCAACCGATGTGGCTGATCCGGTGGCCTGTCACAACCTGATCAGCCAGACGGTCAACCGATATGGCGCGGTCGATCTGCTGATCAATAATGCCGGCGTTGGCTTGTCTGGCCCGGTCAGCAGCCTCGCTCACGATGATCTCACCCGTGCCTTCGCCGTCGATCTCTTTGGCCCTCTCGCCCTGATGCAGGCGGTGCTGCCGGTGATGCGCGCACGCGGTCGTGGGCATATCATCAATGTTTCAACGGTGTTGGCGGTGCAACCCTTGCCCTATCTGGGTGGTTACGCTGCGGCCAAAGCTGGCCTTGAACGCCTGAGCGATGCCCTCCGCATGGAATTACAGGGCAGTGGCATCAATGTCTCGGTCGTACGCCCAGGCACAACGCGCACTGGCTTCAGCCAGAATCGTCTTGGCAAGGGGGGCGAACAGCGGCGCTTTTCACCCCCCGGCGTAGGTCCTGAGGTGGTGGCCCGTACTATCCTCCGGGTGGCCCGTCGCCCGTCGCGGGTTACCTATGTCACCGTTGGTGACCGTATCGGTGTGATCGCTGCGGCGCTCTTCCCGGGCCTGATCGAACGCATCCTTGGCAACGCGATTGGCTGGAAAGAAACATGAGCACACAACCCTATTTTCGGACTCCCAGCATCGATCCCGATGGTTCCCAGATTGCTTTTGTCTATGCCGGCGACATCTGGCTTGTGGCAGCCTCAGGTGGCAGGGCCGAACGCTTGACGGCCCACGCGGCCAGTCATAAGAACCCTCGGTTTAGCCCCGATGGTGCCAACCTCGCTTTTACTGCCGATCGCAATGGCAATGGTGAGATCTATGTGTTGCCCCTTGACGGTGGCGCGGTCCGCCAGTTGACCTTTCACGATGGTCGTTCAACCGTCGAAGCCTGGGCGCATGATGGTCAGGCGATCTATTTTACGGCGAACCGTGAGCAGATTGGTGACAGTATCTATCGGGTCAAGCTCACTGGCGGTACTCCGGCGCTCATCTATAGTGAACCCTACGAAAACCTTGGTGCGGTCAGCATCGATCCGACGGGTACACGTCTGGCCTTCTGCAATATCCGTGATCACTGGTGGCGGCGTGGGCCAGATCCCTTCTCGCCCGGTGAGATCTGGCTCGGCCCGAGCGCCGAGACCGATGCCTGGAAAACCGGGAATTATACGGCCTTGCAATTGCTTGCTGGCCCACAGCCAACTGGACTCGCAACCCAGCCTGTGACTGCTCTCCCTGGGGCCTATGCTGGCCGCAATGCCTGGCCGCTTTGGGCACCTGACGGGGCCGGGATCTATTTTGTCAGTGACCGTGATGGGGTCGAAAACCTCTGGTATCTCGCCCTTGATGGCGCCGAGCCACAACGCTTGACGACCTTTGAAGAGGGACGGTTGCTCTTTCCTCAGATCGCACTCAATGCTGGCTTGATTGTCTTTGAACGTGACTTCCAGATCTGGTGTCTCGATCTTGCTACGCGTGAAGCCGCTCCGCTCGCTATTACCGCCCGTGGTGATAGCAAGGTCACCCCGGTTCGTGAAGAGAGTTGGCCGCGCCATTTTAGTGAACTACGCTTGAGCCCTGATGGCAAGAAGATCGCCTTCGTTGCCCGTGGTCAGGTCTTTATTGATTTTGCTGATAAAGAGACGGAACGTGACGTGCGCCAGGGGCCTTCCTTCCGCGTCACCGATACCCGTGCGCGTGAACGCCAGGTCGCCTGGACGCCTGATAGCCGTAGCTTGATCTATCTCTCGGATCGTCACGGTGAAGATGAGATCTATCGCTACGATGTGGTTGCGCGCAAAGAGACACGGCTTACCACCGATCTTACCCCCAAAGCAATGCCGCGGATTTCACCCGATGGCAAGTGGATTGCTTATCTCAGCCAGACCGAAGCCGTGCATCTGGTCAGTCTGAACGGTGAAGAGGCCCGCGAATTGTGTCGGGCACGCTTTGTTGTCTCGGCCGATCTCTGCTGGTCGCCCGACTCGCGCTGGCTCGCCTATCTGGCTCAGGATGAGCACTTTTTTAGCAACAGTTATGTGGTGTCGTTGGACGGTGGTGAGCCTCGCCAGATCACCTTTTTGAGCAACCTCACGGGCAGTAATTTGCTCTGGTCACCGAACGGGCAGCACCTGATCTTTACCACCAGACAGTACCGCGCCGAGGCCCAAATTGTCTGTGTCGATCTGCGCCCTCAGAAGCCGCTCTTTCGTGAAGCCGAATTTGAGAAACTCTTTGAAGAGAAGGAGAAAGAGTCACCGCAGGAAGAATATAAGCGGCCAATCGAAAAAATTGCGGTTGAGTTTGAGCCGCCAACCGAGCCAGACGATCCCGATGAAACGCCCGATGCAACGGCACCACCGCAGCTTCCCGCTGATCGTGAGCCTGTTACCCGCACTGAGACGGCAGCGCAGGCGACGAACGCCTCATCTAGTGAACAGGCTGAAGCCAGCCCGATGATTGTGTTTGAAGGGATCGAGCGCCGCCTCCACTTTCTTACGCCTATCCAGATGGATGCCAGCGCCGCCGCGATCAGCCCTGATAGTCGCGATCTGCTGCTGCTCGCCGTTGTCGCCGATAAGGTTAATATCTGGAGTATGCCGCTCGATGTACTACGGTGGGGACAAGCACCACGTCAGTTGACCCATACCGAAAGCAGCAAAGCGGCTGCCCAGTTCACCCCTGATGGCCGAGCTTTTTTTCTCCTCGAAGATGGTACGATCACGATTCGCAAATTTCCTGCCGGCAATGAACCGGTCAAAGTGCATGTTCGTGGCGACGTAACGGTCGACTTCCACCGTGACAAGCAGCAAATCTTTCATGAAGCCTGGCGTGCGCTTCGTGACAATTTCTATGATCCTACCTTTCGCGGTCAGGATTGGGCCGTGTTGCGCGAGCGTTTCGCGCCCTTGATCGAAGGTGCCCAGACAAGCGATGAGTTGCACACCTTGATCAATTTGATGACCGGCGAGTTGCGGGCCTCGCATCTGGGTAGCAGTTCGGGTAGCTGGATGGGCAGTGATGGATATCTTGGGGTGCTTTTTGATCCAGTTGAACTCACCACAAGCGGCCGCCTGCGGGTGCAGCGTCTGATCCCTGATAGTCCGGTTGCCATGGGGCCTCAGCCACCGCGCCCCGGCGAATATCTCGTCGCGATTAATGGTACCTCGTTGACAACCGAGACGAGCCTGGGTCGCCTGATGCGCCGTAGTGTTGGCCGTCGTATTCGTCTGACGCTCGCCGAAGATCCTGACCATGATGGGCCAACCCGTGAGGTTGATCTGCGCCCCCTGAATGGGTACGACTACGCCTACCTACGTTATCGTGACTGGGTCATGAGCAATGAAGCCTACGTCCACCGGATCAGTGATGGACGGCTAGGGTATGTGCATATCGAGCGCATGAGTTACGATGCGTACCAGCAATTCCTAGCCGATCTTGATGCTGAAGCCCACGGCAAAGAGGGCGTCATCATTGATGTTCGCTACAACTCTGGTGGGCACACCGCCACCTTTATTCTTGATCTCTTGACCCGGCGTACCGTTGTGCTCAGCAGCTTTCGCCAACAAGCCACCATCGATGCGGCCCATATGTCTGGCAATCGTATTCTCAACAAACCAACCGTGCTCATCACCAACGAACATTCGGCCAGCAATACCGAAATGCTGAGCGAGAGCTATCGCCGGCTTGGGTTGGGCAAGATTGTCGGACGCCCGACCGCCGGGGCCGTCATCTGGACGCACAATATTCGCTTGATCGACGGCTCTTCCTTCAGGCTGCCGAGTTTTGCGGTGTTGACACCAGAAGGTGAGCACCTCGAGGGTCACGGGCGCCCAGTCGATGTTGATGTTACGCGTCCACTTGGTGACTGGGCGCTCGGACGTGACCGTCAACTTGACGCCGCCGTGGCGGTCTTGCTTGGCGAGAACGGGTGAGACTTACGGCCAATACCTTGCACAGAAGGTTGACTCGTGTTGACGCAAAGGCGCAAAGCTGCGCATACAGCTACTTCAAACCTCTGCGCCTCTCCGCCTTTGCGTCAAACAGCCTAATCCGTTGCTGATGCAGGTGCCGCCACTTCCCTGACGACACGCGGTGTCCCAGGCATTGCCAGTGCAAGCAGCGCCGCTGGCAAGCCCAGCAACGTCGCCCAGACCATCACCGTCTGCATGCCAACCTGGTTTGCGAGTTGACCAGCCACCCAGGTCCCGATGGCCCCACTGGCAAAGGTAAACCCAAGGATCAGTCCGGCGGCAAAACCTCGTTGGACGGGCAACATACGCTGGGCATGCACCACCAGCACGCTATGCTGACCACCAATCAGCAAACCTGCGCCTGCACACGCGATAAACGCAAGCGCAATCGATGGAGTCAAGAGACAAAGCAGACCAACCGGTACACTCAAGAGCAACGGGCCAACAATCGCCACGCGCATCCCGTGACGATCCGCGAGCATCCCATTGAGGATCTGCCCGACGGCCCCGGCAGCCATAAAGACACCGGCCAGCAACCCAAAGAGCGCTGGCTCCCAACCGCGCCCCTGGAAGAGTTGCGGCAGATACGCCTGATAGATTGCCTGGATCGACGAGCGCACTGCGACCAGCAACACAAACGCTGCAATCAGCACAACCCCAAGCAACGTCCAGGTACGTGCTGTCTGCTGGGCGGAGGTCTTCGGCTTTTGGCGTGGTTCTGCCTTGGTTTGCGTACGGGCCGAAGCGAGCAAGAGGCCAATGGGAATAACGGCAATTGCGGTTAACGGGAGCAACCCAATCGCGCCAAAGCGACCGGCGAGAATACCGGCGAGAAAAGGCCCCACTGCGAGGCCGACCTGGCCTGAAAAGAAGAAGATCGACGTCGCACTGGCCGCACGGTCAGGCAACGCCACTGACGAAGCTGCGGTGCCAATCGGATGAAAGAGGCCACTGCCAAGGGCGGCAAGCAGAAAAACGGGCAGAAGCCATGTCCAGGTGGGGGCAAGGGCTACCAGCGTAAAGAAGAACGCCATCCAGGCGACACTGACGGCCGCGAGCAGCATCGTATGGCCCTGGACCTTGTCGGAAAGCCAGCCAAACAATGGCTGTGACAATGAACCAATGAGCAGATAGATCGCCAGGGCCGTTCCGATCTGCGCATAACTCAACCCGAGTGGCTCTTTGAGCACAGCGAGCAACACGGCGCCCGTACTATTGAGCACATCAACCACAAAGTGGCCACTTGAAACAGCGATAAAGGCTCTATTCTTGTACATACCTACCGACGAAGGTCAAGCCTTCGCCTGCTCCTTTCCTCATCCGCCTGATGACGATCGTTCAAACACCACCTGCCCATCAACAAGCGTCATCGCTGCCGTTATCGCTCCAAGTTCATCCGCACGGCACTGCAAGGGATCACCGGTCAGCACCACAAGATCGGCCAGTTTACCGGGGGTCAGTGTCCCTTTCACTGCGGTTTCAGCACTTGCCACTGCCGGCCCATAACAATAGGCCCGTAGGGCTTCTTCGACCGTCAGGCATTGCTCGGCATACCAACCGTCTACCGGGGTACCATCGGGGCGTTGACGAGTTACCGCAGCGTGGATGCCCGACCACGGATTCATCGTCTCAACGGGCGCATCGGAACCAAAGGCGAGCGTCGCGCCACTGGCCTGGACACTGCGCCACGCATACGCCGAGCGACAGCGCTCACCCCCCCAGAGCTGCGAGGCGGCGGTGATATCGCTGGTACAGTGGATCGGCTGCATCGAGGCAATGATGCCGAGTTGCCCGAGACGAGGTATATCAGCGGGATGCAGCACCTGGACATGCTCAATCCGGTTCGGCAAGGCCAGCGACGGGAAAGCCTCAGGCTGAGCCTGGCGGTCGTGCAGCGCCCGTTCGATGGCATCAAGCACCTTGCGATTGGCGGCATCACCAATTGCATGCACTGCAACGCTTATCCCGTGGGCATTTGCCCGCCTGATTGTTGCCTCAAGCACCTCAGGTGGCATCATCGCCAGCCCCGTACTGCTCGTACCCTCATACGGCCTCAGCATCTCCGCGCTCTGCGAGCCAAGTGAGCCATCGGCAAAGAGCTTGAGCCCACCAAGGCGGAGCCAGGCATCGCCAAAGCCACTGCGCAACCCGAGCGCAATCGCCGCATCGAGATCGGGCTGAGCCATATAAACCAGACAACGTACGCTCAACCAGCCCCGCTGACGCATCGTTTGCAGATCACGTAAGGTAGTTGAGGCATCAGCAGGATCAGTGCCCGGAGGCACATGGATGCTGGTGATCCCATAGCTCAAGGCTTCATCGAAGGCCGCCTGCAGCGCACCGAGTCGGTCTTGCTCACTGAGTCGCGGTTCAACCGCACGCACCAGATCCATCGCTGTGTCAACCAGAATGCCGGTTGGTTCACCATCGTTGTCACGCATAATCTGCCCACCCGCAGGATCTGGCGTTGCTGCAGTAATGCCTGCCAGTTCGAGGGCGCGACGATTGACCCAGGCTGAATGACCATCCTTGCGCAACAGGATCACCGGGCGGTGAAGGCAAACCCGGTCAAGATCATCTCGGGTTGGCCAACGCCCCCCCCAGAGCACGTGATCCCACCCACTGCCGCGCAGCCAGGCCACCTGAGGCAACCGAGCATCCCGCTGGGCCACCATCTCCAAGGCCATCTCAAGCGTAGCAACGCCGGCCAGATTGGCTTCACGACGAGTAAAGCCTTGCCAGGTAATATGGACATGGGCATCGGTAAGCCCAGGCACAACCGCGCGACCAGCGAGGTCAATCAATTCGTGGGTTCCGCCAGCTATCGCCACGATCTCCTGAACCTGACGTTCGGTGCCAAGCGCAACGACTCGTCCGTCACGCACCGCAAGCGCCTGAGCCACTGGCAAAGCCGGGTCAAGCGTGTAAATCGGGCCATTGTAGAGGATCAGCGTTGTCATGCCATCAAGTTCCTGCACACGTGAACAATTGTTGTACTAGTCAAATAACCGGCACGACGAATTATACACCTTTTGCAAAGATCTTGCGCTCACCTCATGCACACAGGGCACAGCCCTCAAAATTGTTTGTGGGACGGCTCATCAACCAGCTTCGCTGGCTAATGAGATCGTCCCACAAAGAAATGTGCGACGTCCCTCGGTTTCGGAGGGGCGTCGCACATTAGGTTGACAGGAAAATAGACTATACCTTCAGGCCGCTATTAATACCCGAGAAGACCTGCGAAACCTTGTTGCCGAGTACTGTCAAAATACCAATAACAACAATAGCAATAAGCACAAGAATAAGTGCGTACTCGACGAGGCCCTGGCCCTCTTCTTTAGCAAAAAAGCTGCGTAGCATGTCTGTCACCTCCTTCCTGTTTGAGATATACCCCTGAGGGTTATTACCACATGCTCAGTATAATTTCACCCTGGCTCATCTGCAATAGTCTGAAAGTCCTGTCAACTCAGGGTACTGCCAGAAGTGATGACGTAGTCCAATAGACCACGCCATCGGTCAGGGTAAGGGTATGTTAGCCGCCACTCTGGTGCCTCGGTTTATCGCGCTCTCAATACCAAACTCGCCGCGCAGCAACACTTCGGCCTGTTGGCGCATATTGGCAATGCCCATACAGCGACGTGCACGGGCATGTTCCAGTGTATCACTCACGTGAAAACCCTGCCCATCATCTTCGATGATAATCTGCAACGTATGCCCAGAGCCATCGAGCAAGACGCGCACCTGATTGGCATTGGCGTGACGGGCTACATTATTGAGGGCCTCTTGAATGAAGCGAAAGATCATCACTTCATAGTGATTCGGCAAGCGTTGTTCAAGGTTCTGGATCATCAGATTTACCTCGAGCTTATTCTTTTCACTGAACTGAGTCGTATAACGGCGCACGGTCGGTACCAGGCCAAGGTCGTCGAGGGTCATTGGGCGCAAGTCAAAGATGAGCTTCCGGGTATCTTGCAGCGTTGTATTGATCGCGTTCTTGAGGGCGTTGAGTTCGGAACGAGCCTGTTCGAGATCATGATCAATCAGGCGATAGCAAATTTCAGCGCGCAGTACCAGGTTGCTCATGGATTGAGCTGGCCCGTCGTGCATCTGCAGTGAAAGGCGTAGGCGTTCGCTCTCTTGTGATTGAATGATATTGGCAATCATCGCTTCGGTGTCGATCCCGTTCTGGTTCTGTGCGCCAGCCGAGAAGCCTCCGGTCTGCATGGCTTCGAGGAGATCGCTGAGCAAGCCAACCACATTTGCGATTTGACCCTGTTGCGTCCGCAGCATATCACGCCGACTCTGGATCTGTTCCAGTTGCCCCCGCATGATCTGCAAACGCATCTGCACCTCCTGGGAGGTGGTGTAAAAGTTCTTGATCTCGTCTTTGCTGTAGCGTTCAAGGTTGACTTCGAGATCACGTACGCGATTGGAGACCGACAACTCGCGCTGGGCAAGTTTCTCGACCTCAATCGTGCTCTGGCGGACCAGAACTTCAACTTCACTGAGTTCGCGCCGCGAGCGTTCCTGGTCTTCACGATAGGTTGTCAGCGTGCCTTCGAGTTTCTGAATAAGCTCTTCGATTGACATAGATCTTCCTTAGATGCGCCCAAAGCGCAACTTCCAGACATTGATCAACGCTTCGAGGACGATGCGGCGCGACATTTTGGATCGCCCGACCCTGCGATCGGGGAAGATGATTGGCACTTCACGGATGGTAAAACCGGCCTGTAAGACACGGTAGACCATTTCAACTTGGAAGCCATACCCATTCGAGCGGATGCGGCTCAGCTCAAGGCGTTCGAGCACATGACGCCGGTAACAGCGAAAGCCCCCGGTCGCGTCAGCAACCGGCAAGCCGAGAATGAAACCAGCGTAGAGGTTGCCCCCACGGCTGATCAGTTGGCGACCAGGCCCCCAATCGGTGGTGCCACCCCCGGCAACATAGCGCGAACCAAGCACCAGGTCGGCTCCTGCTTCGGCTGCCGCCAGCAAGGCTGGCAAATACCCGGGATCATGGGAAAAATCGGCGTCCATCTCAAAGATGAACTCGGCACCTTCGGCGAGTGCCCGCTGGAAACCCGCAATGTAGGCACTGCCGAGCCCAAGTTTGCCAGGCCGACGCAATAAACCAAGGCGTGGTTGGTCACGCGCCATCTCTGCAACGAGATCACCTGTGCCATCAGGCGAACCATCATCAACCACCAGCACACGGAAGCGGTCATGCTCGAGAATGCGTGGAATGAGTTGCCCAATGTTCTCGGCTTCATTATAGGTTGGCACAATAACCGTACAGTTGGTGATAGCCACAAAATGAGGCAAAACAACTGGTCTGGTGGGTGAAATTGTAGTGAGCATAACAGGCCCATTCCTCCTCTCATATGAATATGCGACCGTTATCGTCTAATGGTATTATAACGATTGAGCGAACCAATAGCGATAGCCTGAGAGTATTGGTTTCTTACCTGACTGGATTACCCTCGTGCCCTCTACATCATCTGATCACACACGGCAGTTGCCCCTCGTGCGTCTGGATCACCTCTGGGTGTTGCTGGCGCTCAGTGTGATTGCGGTCTTCATCAGCCTTGCCCCGACAAGTCCCAACGATTTCTGGTGGCACCTCAAAGCTGGTGAATTGACCGCGACCACTGGCTTGCCCACAACGAATCTTTTTGCCTGGGGAGTGCCTCCCGAAGCCCCGTATGTCTATCAGAGTTGGCTCGGCGAGTGGCTCTTTTTTCAAATCTATACGTTTGGTGGCTTTCCCCTTGTGATCTTCGTGCGCAATCTTCTTGGCATAACCGCCTATACCCTGGTCGCGTATGAGACCCATGCCCGTAGTGGATCGTGGCGTCTGGCCGCCCTGGCGTCCCTCTTTGCGGCGGCTATGACGATTAATAACCTGACCACGCGAACTCAGAACTGGTCATGGGTGCCGTTTCTCGTTACTTTGTTTGTGCTGGGACGCTACGTTGATGGCCGCATCGGGCCACGCTGGTTGATCAGCCTGCCCCTGGTGATGATCTTCTGGGTGAATGTGCATGGTGCGTTCGTGATGGGTCTGTTGCTTGCCGGGGCTTTTGTGGTTGGCGAAACGTTGCGTCGCATCCTGCGGCAGCCACGTGCGCTGGCCTGGTATCGCCTTCGTCCACTCTATCTGGTCACTGGCGCAATGCTGCTTGCGACCCTGATCAATCCACTGGGCTTCGGCATTTTCAGCTACGTGCAGGCCTTGTTGAATGATCCGGCTAGTCAGGCGTTGATCGTCGAGTGGCAATCGCCCACGCCACGGAATCTTGCCGGGGCGGCTTTTTACCTTGGCGTGCTCGCCTTGTTTGCGGCGTTTGGGCTTGGACGCCGCCGCCCGACCATCACCGAGGTGATTCTGGTGTGTGGCCTTGCTTGGCAGAGCTTTCTTGGCGTACGCTATGTTGTCTGGTTTGGGTTTGCCGCTATGCCGATTATGGCCCAGAGCTTGGCGTCCGCACGGCCAACGGTCGGAACCACAGGGTTGCCAGCACGCAAAGAACGCGGCGGTGGCTCGGTCGCAAATCTGGCAGTGGCGCTCTTTTTGTTGATCGCAGTGCTTGCCGTGCAACCCTGGACAAAACCATATCTGGGTTTGCCCGCGCCCTATCAAGCGCTTTTTGTCGATATGCCTGGGGCGCCCCTGCTGTTTACCATTGATACGCCCGTGGCCGCAACTGAACACCTGCGCACCGAGCCGTGCGACGGTCGGCTCTTCAACGAAATGGGCTATGGTTCATATTTGGCCTGGGCACACTATCCCCAGGATCTGCATTTTATCGATCCCCGGATTGAGCTTTTTCCCTTTGAGCTTTGGCAAACCTATATCGACGTGAGTGCCGGGCGTGAGGTGGCGGCATTTCTTGATGACCACGACGTCAAGTGCGTGCTCCTGCACCAGACTCGCCAGGCAGGGCTGTCCACAACGCTTGCGACGTTCCCTGCATGGGAACGCACGTTTCAAGATGACACAAGTGAAGTTTGGCGGCGCCGTTGATTGCTTGGGGTGGTTGATGTAGTGGTAGATATGATGAAGGTCAAGCAGAGAGGACAAACTGGTCAGCGTGGCGTGAGCCTTGATCACGTCTGGCTTTTTGCTGGCGTCGCATTTGTTGCGCTCAGGGTTCTGTTGACGCCAATCCAACCCCACGATTTCTGGTGGCATATGGCGACTGGGCGCGTGATCGTCGCCACCGGGACGATTCCAACGGTCGATAGTTTTTCGTATACCCAGGCTGGGCAACCTTTTTATAATCAGAGTTGGCTGGCTCAAGTTGGGATGTATCTACTCTTTTCGGTCGGGGGCGCTCCGCTGATCATTTTCGTGCAGGCACTGCTGCTTGCATGTGCCTACGGGCTGTTGCTGCGTCTGGCGATCAGGCAGAGCGGGCGTCTTCGCTTGAGCGTGGGTGTGCTTTTGCTTGGTACGTTGCCTGCTTCGTTTGATAACTGGCTGGTACGCCCACAGAGTTATGCCCTGGTCATCTTTATTATCTATCTCTATCTATTGACGGTCTGGCGTGACCCTCACGAGCCACGACGACAACAGTGGCTCTGGCCGCCGCTGCTGCTGTTGCCCCTGCTTGGGATGATCTGGGTCAATGTCCACGGTTCATTTGTGCTCGGTGGTGCATTGATCGGGCTTGTCTTTGTGGGGGAAGTTTTGCGCCGTTGGATCGAGCGACGACGGGCACGGCGTCAGGGCAGCACCGCACCTTTGCGTCCACCCCTCGTGCAACTGATCATCATCGGCAGTTTGACCGGGCTGAGTTGGCTGATCAATCCTGGTGGGCTACAGGTGCTCGGGTATGTAGGCAATTTGCTGAGCAGTTCACAGGTGACGCAACTGGTCACTGAATGGGCGCCACCAACCACACGCGATCTCAATGGGGCGATCTTTTTTCTCTTTGTGATGGCGGGCATTGTCATTCTTGCGTATGCGCATACACGGCCTGATCCGGTGGATATGCTGCTCGCGGGGGCGTTTCTCTGGCTAGCGCTGGGGGCGGGGCGCAATAATATCTGGTTTGTTGCCGTTGTGAGTCCCTTGTTGGCACGGCAACTGGCGGCTTGGCGTTCCGCCGAGGTGCCGACACGTCCGCTGTATCAAGGGCTGCCGATGGCCAATGCCATACTCATTGGTTTGATCAGCCTCTTGCTCGTGCTTGCGTTGCCCTGGGTCAAACCCTGGCTTGACCTTCCACCCGAAGTGGGTTCATTGCTTGCGCCTGAGACACCAGTTGACGCGGTTGCCTTGCTCCGCCGGGATCCCCAGCGTCCTGAGCGGCTCTTCCATGATATGGGCTATGGTAGCTACCTAATTTGGGCTGCACCCGAGCAGAAGGTGTGGGCCGATCCACGGATCGAACTGTATCCTCTTGAGCAATGGCTTGACTATCAACGTCTTAACGCTGGAACGAAGGTCGAGTCCTTGATTGAAGCGTACCAGATTGACGGTCTCTTGCTCAGTAACGAACAGCAGGCAGCCCTGGTTGCGTGGGCCGAGGAACAGCCAGCCTGGGAATTGCGCTTTCGTGATGAGGTGAGTAGTTATTTTGTGCGCAGGCGCTAAATGGAGTCAATTGCAGCATCATGAGGGGCGCTGTATACTGTAGAAAGCATGCAGAGGAGGAAGGAGATGAACCAGATGCTTGAGCGGGCGAGCGAACTGGTTGCCCGGGCGCAACGAATTGTTGTGTTGACCGGGGCCGGGTACAGTCGCCCTTCCGGGATTCCTGATTTTCGCAGTGATGATGGGGTGTGGGCCTCGTATGATCCCGTGGAAGTTGCGTCGCTGCGGGCGTTTCGGCGTAATCCCGATACCTTTTACGCGTGGCTCGAAGGCTTGCTTGCGCCAATGCTTGCGGCTCAGCCGAACCCCGCCCATCTTGTGCTTGCCGAACTCGAACGTGCTGGCAAGATTCATGCGGTGATTACCCAGAATATTGATGGCCTGCATCAGGCGGGTGGCTCGCGCAAGGTTTATGAATTGCACGGTCATCTGCGCCAGGCAACGTGTCAGGGCTGTGATCGTCAGGTGCCGATGCCTTCTTTGCTCGGCGATGTACGGCGCGGCGCTGCCCCGCGATGCGAGTGCGGGGGGGCTTTCAAGCCCGATGTCGTGCTTTTTGATGAGCCACTGCCGCAGGGTATCTTCTGGTTGGCCCAGAAAGCGCTGGAAGAGTGCGATCTTGTCGTGGTCGCCGGAACATCGCTTGAGGTCGCGCCTGCGTGCGATCTTCCTTTGATTGCGCTGCGGCGCAAGGCGCGTCTGGTGATCGTCAATCTTGAGGCTACGTATCTTGATGATATGGCTGATGCTGTGCTGCGCGGCGATGTGGCAACAATCATGCCCGCCCTGGCCAACCAGGTGGCAAGAGTAATTGGTGGGTAGAGGGAGAAGATTTTGGAGATTCGTGAGGCGATTGTGGCGGTCGTTGCGGGCCGGGATTTGAGTCAGCATCAGGCGGCTGAGGTGATGGAGACGATCATGGCTGGGTCGGCGACCCCAGCGCAAATCGGGGCTCTGTTGACGGCCCTTCATTTGAAGGGTGAAACCGATGCGGAACTAGCGGGTATGGCTGAGGTGATGCGGCGTAAGGCGACGATGGTTGTTGCCGAAGGCCCTGTGGTTGATACGTGCGGCACCGGAGGAGATGGGTCGCTCAGTTTCAATATCAGTACAACCGCTGCGTTTGTTGTGGCTGGTGCCGGGCTGACCGTCGCCAAACATGGCAACCGGGCGATGTCGAGCGTCTGTGGGAGCGCTGATGTGTTGGAGGGTCTGGGGGTGCGCATTGAGATGAATGCGTCGGCAGTCGCACGTTGTTTGCGTGAGGCAGGCATTGGCTTTATGTTTGCGCCATCCTTTCATCCCGCGATGCGCTTTGCCGGGCCAGTCCGTCGTGAGATCGGAATTCGGACAGCCTTTAACATTCTTGGCCCGTTGACAAATCCGGCTCAGGCTCGCCATCAGGTGATCGGGGCAGCTTCAGTTTCCCTCGCCGAGAAACTGGCGCGCACCCTCGCCCGTCTTGACAGTGCGCATGCCCTCGTTGTCCACGGCGATGGTGGCATGGACGAACTAACCCTCAGTGGTACCAATCTGATTGTCGAAGTCCGTCATGGGCATCCAATCAGTTCATACGAGTTTACCCCCGAAGATGTGGGCCTTGCCCGTGCGCCCCAGGCGGCGCTGCGTGGGGGTGATGTCCTGGTCAATACGGCGATTGTACGGGGCATTCTGGAGGGCAGCGATATTGGCCCGCGACGCGATGTGGTCTTGCTCAACGCAGCGGCAGCCTTGATCGCAGGCGATAAAGCCTCTTCACTCAAAGAGGGGATCGCCCTGGCGCGTGCTAGCATTGACGGGGGCTCCGCGCTCGAACGGCTTGAGCGACTCATTGCGGTAAGCCATGCAACGCTTCACGACTGACTCGTGTGAGTTTGCACGATGAGCACACTCAACGCGTCGGAAGACGAAATTCGGCTTGAGCGCCTACGCCAGCGGCGACGAAGCTATTCGCTCTGGCGACTTTTGCGTGCTAATCTTTACGATCTGCGGATGCTCCTACGGCAAGCGTGGGTGCCGCTGGCGAGCCTCGTTGTTCTATTGCTTGCCAGTGCGTTGTACCTGCGGCTTGACTATTTTCCCCGCCTGTGTGTAGAATCTGGCGCATTCTGCGGGGTAGACGGCGACTTTGCGACGTCGCTCTATGCGACACTGCTGCTGCTTGTGTTTGAAGCTCCGACCGACTTTCCAAACGATTTGGGCGGGAGGCTCATCTTCTTTGGCGTTCCTCTCTTCGGGCTCTTCTTCCTGCTGCAGAGTGTGGTTGATTTTGCGCAGCGGCTCTTTGACAAGGGTTTGCGACGCGAAGGATGGCAGACCGCCCTCGCCAGTACCTTCAGTGGTCACGTGATTGTCTGCGGCATCGGGCGCGTCGGTTATCGCACGGTCTTGCAACTGCTTGATGTTGGGTACGAGGTGGTGGCGATTGATCATGACATGGGCAGCGAGTTTGCCATGACCATGAGCCGCTTGAAAGTACCGTTGATCGTGGGTGATGCACGTGAGCCAGAGGTCTTGACACAGGCCGGGCTCACGCGCGCACACAGCCTGATCGCAGCCATCAATGATGACCTGCTGAATGTTGAAATCGCGCTCGCTGCTCGCCGCAAATGCCCTGGCTTGCAGACAGTCATGCGGATTTTCAATCGTCAACTCGATGAGAATCTTGAGCTGACAATTGGACGCAATACTGCTTTTAGTTCATCAGCGCTGGCCGCACCGACGCTGGCTGCGGCCGCCGTCAGCGAAGCAATCTTGCATGTCTTTCATCTACCCGGCGGCCCCCTTGCCCTCTCGGAGGTGACGGTAGCAGACGAGAGTGGACTGACCGGTTTTGTTGGCGCGATTGAGCAGGCGTACGGGGTACGCGTTTTGCGGCTACGTGATGCCAAGCGTTACGAGCGCCGCTGCACATTCATGACCCGGATCGAAGGCAATGATCGCATCTTGCTATTGGGTAGCCTGGATGCCCTTGAACGGGCGCGTCGCGCCAACCGGGCTGATAGCAAGTTGAGTTTTCTGAGTGCCCAGATGCAACCGGTGCATAATGCACCACGCGCCAATACCGTCATTGTTTGTGGTATGGGCAAAGTTGGCTCGGCAATCATTCGGTTGCTTTTGCAGATGAAACCTCGGCCAAATCTCGTGGCGATTTGCATGCCCGATACGCCACGTTGGCAGATCGAGGATCTTGAAGCAGGTGGCGTACGTGTTCTACGTGGCGATGCGCGTGAGGCAGCCGTCCTGGAAAAGGCTGGCATTGCTGATGCCTATGCGGTCGCTGCTGTTGTTGGTAACGACCTCGTCAATCTGCAGATTG
This sequence comes from Candidatus Chloroploca sp. Khr17, assembly GCF_004138165.1. Taxonomy (GTDB): domain Bacteria; phylum Chloroflexota; class Chloroflexia; order Chloroflexales; family Chloroflexaceae; genus Chloroploca. The sequence continues at coordinate 211,246 of NZ_RYFF01000001.1, read as the reverse complement.
GTATGGTCGCACGTTCGCTCCGACCTGAGGTGCATCTGGTCTTGCGTGTGTTTAGCGATGTGCTAGCCGAACGGCTTTCAGGCCTCTTTGGGATCAATACGGTCTATAGCACCTCGGCCCTGGCGGCACCGACCCTTGCTGCCGCTGCCATTTCACGCGAGATCGATCATGCCGTTGATCTTGGCGAACGCATCTTTGCCAGCCAGGCCATTGTCATTGATGCTGGCAGCTCGTTGGGGCAACGAACCATCGGAGCGATCCGCGAGCAAGACAATCTGCTCGTGATTGCGCTGCAACACAATGGACATCTAACTCAACTTCCCACCCCAGAACTATTGATCGTTCCTGGTGACGAAATCATGGTACTCGCCGATCTGAAGGCCTTGCATAGGTTGCATACTGACGAGAAGAGGAAAGGGTAAGGTATGGCCCAAGAGACGATTCTAGATACGATCCTGGCGCACAAAGCAGTCGAGGTGGCCCGCCAGCAGGCCAAAGTATCGATGACCGCACTGAGCGCACGCATTGCGCGCGCACCGAAACCCCGCGACTTTGCCCTGGCGCTGCGTCGTGCCCATGGGACGGCCTTGATCGCCGAGGTTAAAAAAGCCTCGCCCAGCCGGGGTGTCTTGCTTGAACCCTTTGATCACCTTGCGCTGGCGCAGATCTACCGCGATGCCGGCGCTGCCGCAATTTCGGTGCTAACCGATAGGCGGTTTTTTCAAGGGAGCCTGCAATTCCTTCAGGGTATTCGCAAACTCCCTGGCATCCCGCCGCTCTTGCGCAAAGACTTCATCATTGACCCCTATCAGATCTACGAGGCACGCGCATATGGGGCCGATGCATTGCTCTTGATCGCCGGGGCGCTCGACGATGCCATGCTGCTTGAACTCCACGCCCTGACGGCCATCCTTGGCATGACGGCCCTGGTTGAAGTTCACACCGAACAAGAACTCAAGCGAGCGTTGGCCGTCGGAGCAAAGGTGATCGGGGTCAACAACCGAAACCTGCACACCTTTGTCACTGACCTGGGCACAACAGAAAACCTGGCTCAGCACTTGCCTGAAGGCCCTGAGCGTCCGCTCCTGGTTAGTGAAAGCGGCATCTTCACCCCCGAACATGTTCGCCAAGTGCAGAGCTACGGGGTTGATGCCGTTCTCGTCGGCGAAGCCCTTGTGACCGCCGCCGATATTGGCTTGTTGGCGCGGACCCTCGTCAATGCGTAGGGGAACCTTCGTTCGCTGGAAAAAAGGCAGCGAGGCTGGCTTTTTTCCAGCGAACGAAGCTCAGTTTGAGGGCGTAGCCCTACCAGACTTCTTGTGCAACTGTTCCCCCCAGCGTAGCGTATAATCCCTAGAAACCTTGCCTAGCACACCCTGGAGAATGCGATGATTTGTTCACAGTGTGGAGCAGAAAGTGCCGAGGGCCAGCGCTTTTGTTATAACTGTGGCGCACAGTTGAGCCAACAACAACAGCAGATGGATCAGCCTTCGCGGGTCACCCCGATAACAACGCCATACCAGCCGACGCAGCCTGATCCATACCCATATCAACAACAGCCACCTGCACCATATCAACCCCAGGTTTCTGGTGGCTATGCACCTGCGGTCATTCCTAATAGTCAGCTAGCCGTGATCAGCGTCATCCTGGGGGTGATCAGTTGGATCATCTTGCCGGTGATTGGCTCGATTGCCGCGATCATCTTTGGGCACCTAGGCCGCAGCGAGATCCGTCAATCGGGCGGGCGCATTGGTGGCGACGGGCTTGCTGTGGTTGGGTTGGTGCTTGGTTATGCCCAGGTGATCATTCTCGTCCTTGGTTTTTGCGCCTTTATGGCCTTGATTGTCGCTGTCGCGTAGCTAGACTAAAGATGACAAAACGGCCAGCAGAGCTGGCCGTTTTGTCATCTTTAGTCACCTGAAGCTTAGACAGGATCAGGTACGATCATCCCATAGTTGCCATCACGCCGACGATAGAGCACACTCAGTCGCTGCGAATCGGCGTCGTGGAAGACAAAGAAATTGTGGCCCAGCAGCTCCATTTGTTCAATCGCGTCGTCCGTAAACATCGGACGAAGCGTGAGTTGTTTCGTGCGAATGACTTCGTGTTGCGGCGGAGCATCGTCTTGATCGGTATCGAGTTCAGCCACCAGAATGTCAGCCTCAAGTTCGGAGGGAAAGACACTGGGTTGACGTGTCCGCTCACGCCTCCAGTACTTCTCTTTATACCGTTTGATCTGACGTTGCAGTACTTGTTGAACCTTGTCTACGGCGGTGTAGAGATCACTCGCCTCTTCTTCGGCCCGCAGGATAACCCCGTGCTCACCGACGAGTGTTACCTGCACCCGACTGACTTCGCCGGCATTGCGGTGTTGTTCAGTATGAACTTCAACCGTGGCGCTCGTAATCGCGCCCATATAGCGTCCCAGCTTGGATAGTTTCTCTTCGATGTGTCGGTGCTGACGCTCGGTGATCTTGCCGCTGCGACTTTTGACTGTCAGTTCCATCGGGGCCTCCATCCTAACTCAAGGGGGCGAACAATTCCAGCCTGTTCGCAGGGTGCGAACAGAAAAGCCCCCGGTACCATACCATGGTACCCAGGGACTCGATCACACATTAGAGGAGTATGGAAAATGGGCTGTGGTTGCGATTGACGATCATCGCTTGTCACTTCCTGAAAATACACACCACACCATTGTGGTGTGACAGCACGGTGAACAACCAAACCGATGTTGTTCAAAGATGCTGTTAATGAGTATTGTACTACGGTGTGCGCCCTGTTTCAAGAGGAAAAGCCGAAACTTTACGTCGCAACAGCTTGATGATACAATGCATTGGTATGCCATGTGAGGCGCTTTGATGGATGTCTTGCAAAACAAAAATATTATCCTGGGGGTCTGTGGCAGTATTGCAGCCTACAAGGTGGTGCAACTCGCCCGTGATCTGACCCTCGCCGGGGCTCATGTCCATGTCATCATGACACCCGCCGCACAGCGTTTTGTTGGTACAGTGACGTTTCAGGCCTTGACCGGCCATCCTGTGTTGACTGATATGTGGGCCTTGCCTGAAGATGGTGTGATCGGCCATATTACCCTCGGTGCTCAGGCCGATCTGGTTGTGATTGCTCCGGCTACGGCCCATACGATTGCTCGTCTTGCGGCTGGCTTGAGTGATGATTTGTTAACCACAACGGTGCTCGCAACGACTGCCCCCATTTTGCTTGCGCCCGCGATGAATCCGTTGATGCTTGCCAACCCAGCTACCCAAGCGAATCTCGCGACGCTGCGGGCGCGGGGGGTACATGTGATTGAGCCTGAAGTCGGGCGAATGGCCGAGCATGTTAGCGGTAAAGGCCGTTTGCCTGAGCCGCATGCCCTCGAAGGCATCATTCGTGCTACCCTTGGTCAACAGACTGGCCCCCTCCGTGGCCGACACGTGGTTGTTACGGCTGGAGGCACGCGTGAGCCAATTGATCCGGTACGCTACCTGGCGAATCGCGCTTCGGGACAGATGGGCTATGCCCTCGCGATGCATGCACGCGATCTCGGGGCAACCGTGACGCTCATCAGTGGCCCGACGGCGCTGCCAGCCCCTGCCGCGCTCACGACTGTCCAGGTTGAAACGGCTCTTGAAATGCAAGCCGCGCTCGACGAGGCCATCGGCCAGGCTGATATCCTGATCATGAATGCTGCCGTTGCTGATTTCCGTCCCGCCGTCGCAGCTGAGCATAAACTCAAAAAGCAACCCGCTACAGCCGGGATGCACCTTGATCTCGTCACCAACCCTGACCTGCTTGCTGGTCTCGCCGAGCAACACCACGTCTTTAAGGTTGGGTTTGCCGCCGAGACTGATGACCTCTTGAGCAATGCCCAGAGCAAGCTTGAACGCAAACGCCTTGATCTCATTGTTGCCAATGATGCGGTGACGAGCATTGGCCAGGAGACGATCGCTTTGACGTTGATTGATCATCACGGCATGGTCGCGCTTGAGCGTCGTCCCAAACATGAGGCCGCAGCCGAGTTGCTCGCGGCTATCGTTCCTCGTTATGAATGTTGGGTAAAGGATAAAACTTCACTATGACTAGTGAGCGTGAAGAGCCGACAGAGAAGCCTGTGCAGCGCGATCCTGACCGAACCCCAAAAGCTTCCGCTGCAAAGGAACCCCCTGAGCGCACGACTCGCCGCTCACCAGCGCCGACCAGCGCCAAGCCACGTGCCGCGCACGATGGTCGCTCCACCATGCCTCGTGAAGAACTTGCCGATCTCATTGTGGCGCTCGGCGATACGAGCCATCCGCGCCACGCTAGTGCTGTCAATGATCTGGTCGCCCTCGGGCCCGCTGCGGTTCCCGCCATCTGTGATGCCCTTGGCCCTAATAAGTCCTGGCTGACCGTCTATCGCGCCGCCGAGGCCGCCGGTCGTCTTGGCGATGGTCGTACCACCGGCCCGCTGATCCAGGCTCTCCAGCATCCCAATAGCAATGTGCGGTGGAGCATTGTGCAGGCGCTTGGGCAGGTCAGTGATATGCGGGCGATGATCGCGTTGCGTCGGGTGGCGCGTACCGATCAGGGGCGTACTACCTGGGGTGAGTCGGTCGCCGAAACAGCCCAGAGTGTGCTCGATGAACTGGGACGCCGCAGTGTCTGGGGCCAGGGCCTTGAATTGATTAAGACGGCGGTTGTCGCCGGCCTGATGATTGTTGCGCTGATTCTTAGTTTCAGTGTTGTGACCTCGCTGCGCGCCGAGTTGGAGCGCTTCGGGCGGTTTATTCCTGGCGAAACCGAGTTGCCCCTGTTTACGTTGCCCACACCTATGCCGACCACGACAACTGACGAGAGCACGGCTGGGGGCAGCGGGCTTGTGCTGCCTCAGCCTACGACGCTTGCCCAGCCGACAGTTGAGCCGGTGCTTGGCCCTACGACTCTCCCTGATCTTGCCACGGAACTGACCGGTACGGTGCTGCAAGAAGCAAATGTGCGTCCGGTGCCGAATACCGATAATCAGCCTATCGGTCGTGTCAGTACTGGCGATGAGATCGTTTTTCTTGCCCGCACCGCCAATAGTCAGTGGTTTTTGATCCGCCTCGCTGACGATGGTGTGTCGGGCTCGACCATCAATAGTCTGGATGGCACGGGCTGGATTAGCCAGGCGCTTGTTTCTGCGCCCACAGGTGAACTGGAAGTGCGCGAGGTGGATCTACCAGCGCCAATACCTGATGCGAATCCCTGAGATGTCGCTTTGTGTTGCGCGTTCAGTGTTGCTCGCGGCGCTTGCTGGTGCGGTGCTGATCGCTGGGTTGAGCCAGTTTCCCGCTCGCCATCTGGTTGATGTGGGTGGCTTTGATGCTGCCTATGTCCAGGGTTTCCACGAGGCGCAACGGGTGAACGATACCCCTGATGCGCCAGCATACCTTGAGGGTAGCAGTGGCGCGGCCCGCTGGTCTCGTGCCTCGTCGGCACTGCGCTTTCCTCAGGCTGGTTTGCCAGCGACGGTGACCATCCGCTTTCGTGGCCCACCGGGGCGCGACGTTCCGCTGGAACTCTGGCTCAATGGTGGCGGTGAACCAGTGCAACGCCTCGCCGACGCTTCCTGGCAAGAGGTGACCCTTCCGGTTAGTGGCGGGTTGCTCAAGGCAACCGATTTTTTTGTCGAGTTGCGTGCGCCCGTGACGCGCCTGCCCGATGGGCGCGAGGTTGGGGTGCTGGTTGATACGGCCCACTACGAGGTTGGCCCGCCCCCAATTACGCCCTATCCAGCGCAAATGTTCTACGGTGCGATCGTTGGGGCGCTGCTCGTTTTATTGGTGCGGCCCTGCTCTGCCACGACGCAGCCGACCGCAGGGCGCTGGTGGCACCACCGCTTCCGCCTTATCGCTGTTGGCATCATTGGCTACGGGCTGCTCTGGCTCTTCTTCACCCGTCTTCAACCACCTTTCTATCCCTTTGCTCTGCGCGAGTTGCCGCTGGTGATCATTGGTGCGCTCGGTGCGGTGTTGGTGATCCGCGATGGCGCGACGCTCGTCGAGCGCTGGCCGTGGCTGCTCAAGGTCGCTGCCCCTGCGCTGATGATCGCTATCTGGGCAGGCGCAACCCTGCTGGCTGCGCAACAGCATGTTACGCTCTCGCGGCCCGGCGTCGAAAACGATTTTCGTTCGTTTGCGACCCGTGAGACGCTTGAGCAGGTTTTTCGTGCCGATGGTTTTTACAACCTGGGCTATCCGCTCCTGCTCTGGCTGGTGAGGCCGTTGACGCTCGACAATGCGTTTCTTGCCGGTCGCCTGATCAGCGCCGTCAGTGGGGCAATCCTGTTGATGAGTGCCTACTGGCTTGCACGAAGTATGCTTGCGCCAGGGGCGGCCCTGGTCGCCCTGATGATGCTCGCCCTCAGCGGCACCGTGGCGCAGTATGGGCTCTATGTGGGTACGGATATGCCTTTTGCCGCGTGCTTCGTGCTCTGTGTCGCGGCGCTGATCGCCGGTCTGCAGGAGTCGCGCTCACCGCGTCAGGCCACGTTGCTGCTTGTGCTGGCGGGGATTGCGGGCGGTCTCGCCTTTCTCATGCGCCATCCGGGGCTGATCCTCTTGCCGTGGGGGTTGCTGCTACTGACTATTGTTGCCCTAACCAACCCCCAACAAATTCGGCGCGTCCGTGGGTTGCTCGTTTTTCTCGTCGCGTTCCTCGTTACTATCAGTCCTCAGATCATCATCAACACCATCCAGACCGGCCAACCGCTCTACAATCAGCAGGCCAAGAATGTCTGGTTGGCCGTCTATGGCAATATTGATTGGGGCCGTTGGGACGAAGCGCCGAATGAGATTGGGCTGGCCGAGTTGATTCTGCGCGATCCACCACGCTTTTTTGGCAACTGGGCCAACAATATCGTCGGCTATCTCGGCAGTGGGGCCGAGGATACGAGCGAGTTTGGTCGTGCAATCCAGTTGCGCCTGCTCGGCTTTCCCGCCAATTGGCTTGCGCTCAGCGGCCTGCTCGTTTGGCTCGCCCTGGTCGCGGGGACCCTCTGGCAGTTGTTTGCCCCTGTGTGGAACCGGATCACTGGTGGGTCGGCCTCACCTGATGCGCCTCAGGGTGGGGAAAAAGTTGGTGGGCTCCTGACGCTGATTGCGCTCTACGTCGTCACGGTCAGCACGGGTTTTCTCTTGCCACGCTTCTTTCTACCGCTTACCGCACTCTATGCCGTCGCCGCCGGATGGTTGTTCGGGCGTGTGGTTGGTAGTGGGCGTCTGCTTGTTGGTGCAGCGCTGTTCCTGAGTATGGTACTATGGGGAGGGTATGGGGCTGGCGTGCGTTATGTGCTGGATCTTCAGCCTGCCGATGAGATCGCGGCGATCCAGATGGTGCAGGCTCACGTCCCTACCGATGCGCTGCTGGCGGGCAATGTGCCAGCGCGTTTGCCGTTGACCAAGTATTCGGCGATCGCGCATCAGGTGATAGAATGGCCGTCAACAGAAGCAAGCCAGACAGGTATTACTGCCGCAGAACTTGACGCGGCGCGTGCCGCCGGTGCAACCTATTTGCTCTGGGATGTCGCGCAGGGTCGCCCGCCCTTAGACAACCCGGAAGCCGCCCTGATGGCACAGACCGAGCGCTATCGTCTCTATCGGTTATGATGGCTCCCAGGGCGAATGGTTATGCCAGAAAGCTTACGTTACAGACTACGTATTAGTCTGTGAAATAAGTTTTCTGATATTTTGTTACCCTTTTTGGTCTTTCAGTACATCATTCGGTATGCGCGACACAGGCTAGACCTCACAGGTCTGGTCGAGCGGAGAGATATGCAGCGTTCGTCGACAACAGTTTCATCAGAGAACCCCCGGTCTACCCAGCAAGCGCGTGCGCGTGGTCTGACGCTCCCTCGCATTGAACCGGTGACGATCGCCTTGATCGTGATGGTCTTGATCGGGTTGGCCTTGCGGATCTGGTTTATCAATCTCAGCCCGCTCGATCCTCGCTTTTCGGCCTCAGACGACGGCGACTATTACCAGCGGGCCTTGCGCCTCGCGACAACCGGCGAGTACCTGGATAATTCATGGCTGATCCGCCCGCCGGGGCATATTTTCTTTTTTGCGGCCGTTATGAAGCTGTCGCTCTGGATGGGCGATCTGGCCCTGACGACGCAACTGATTCGCGTGGTTCACGTTGGCTTCTCGTTGCTCTTGATTCCCCTGGGCTACGATCTGGCGCGCCGCCTTTTTCACCGCCCAGCCGGGCTCATCTTTGCCGGCATCCTGACGATCTGGTGGCCGCTGGTCGAACTCCCCTCACTGATCCAGAGCGAGCCGCTCTTTTTCTTTACCCTGACGATGCACTGCTGGATGCTGGTACGCTGGCGCGACGCTCACCATGCAGGTGCGCGGCGAGCCTGGTTCTGGCTGGTTGGCGCGGGATTGGTACTCGGCTATTGTGCGCTGACCCGTTCACCGGCGCTCTACAGTGTTGTCTTTAGCCTGCTCTTTCTTGCCGTCGAAAGCTGGCGGGGCAAGGGAGGTCCACTGCGTCTCTGGGCAAGTCGGTTGGCGGTGACCGCCCTGGCGCTGCTGATTCCCTTTGCGAGCCTGATCATCCCCTGGACGGTGCGCAACTATCTGACCTATGGGCAGATGATCATGATTGATACGACCGGGCCGATCAATCTGTGGCTCTCGTTGCAAGACGAACGCATTGATGGCGGCAAGAGCGTCCTGGCCGGTATGGAGCAGGGCGAACGGCAGCCTTTTGCCAGCGCCGAGATCAGGGCGATCTTGCGCGATGATCCGCTGCGCCTGGTGCGCAATGCCTGGCCCCATTTCACCCATATCTGGAAGGCGCAGTTTGTTGAAGATTTTTTTGTCAAGGTCAGCTTCTTCTCGCGTCCTGTCCGTGAAATGGCGGTGCTTGGACTGGTCGGCGACCTCATCTGGTTGACGTTTTGTGCGGCGAGCCTCTTTGCCGTCACGAGTCGCCCGCACGAAGGCGGTTTTCGCTTGATCGCCCTGGGGTGGGCCGCCTATTCCTGTCTGACCGTCATGCTGATCCACGTTGAACCGCGCTACCTGTTGCCGGTCTGGCTCTTTATGGCGCTGTATGGCGCAGCGGCCCTGGGTACGCTCACCCTGTGGCTCGCACGGCTCGGGCGTGATGCTCCGGCGGCCCGTGCCGAAGCGCGCGCCTACCTGCGTAGCCCCTGGTTTGGCGCGGGCGCCCTGCTCTGCCTGAGCTTTCTCGTGCTCGTGGTGAGCTATCGCGACTATCCGCAGATTATCAGTCGTGGGATCGAGCGTGAACGCCATCGGGCGGTCGCGGTGCGTGCTCAGGCAGACGGCGATTATACAGCAGCGATTGCGGCCTACGAGCAGATGATCGCAACTGACCCGAATTTTGTCGATGGACGGCTTGAGCTAGCACGGCTCTATCTTGCGCTCGGCGACTACGAGCAAGGGTGGGACGTGCTGAGTGAGCGCCACACCCATCGCGGCGACGTTGTCCGTGCGGCGCTAGCGCGGGCGCGGGGCGACCTGGAACTGGCGGCGGAGCTCTTTACGGATGCCGAAGTACGTGCCGGTGAAGATGTGCAAAAACTCGGGCTGACATGGCTGGAACCGGCCCCCTTGCGCAGTCTGCGCCTGGGGAACGGGCTCGACATCGGCTATCTCGAGGGCTTTTCGTTTGGCGAAACCCTGCCTTCGACCGACACAGGCCCGCCCCAGACCTATCGCTGGCTTGAGGCCGAAGGACGCCTTATCCTGCCGCTGCCTGAGCCGTTGCAAGAGGGTGATGTCGTACGGCTGCGCATGGCTGGAGGCATCGAAGGTGTTACGCCATTGCGCGTGCAACTTGGCACCACCGAGGTGACGATCCCGGTCGAGGCCGGGGCATGGCGTATCTATCGCCTGGCCGTGCCCGCCGAACTGCTTGGGGCGCAGGAGCTTGAGCTCCGACTCGCGGCCCCGACCTTTATTCCGCTCCAGGTCAACCCAACGAGCTACGATGCCCGCCGACTGAGTGTGAAGGTGAGTGATGCAGGTCTTGAATAGCACGGGGCAAGCTTACCCCTTTACGGTGACGGTCGTCATGCCGGCCTACAACGAAGCGCATGGCATCGCAGCGGTCATCGAGCGCGTACGCGCTGCGTTGCCCGACGCCGAAATCCTGGTCGTTGACGATGCTTCCACTGATGCAACCGGCGCGGCGGCGGCGGCGGCGGGGGCACGCGTCGAGCGGCACCCGGCCAATCGGGGCAACGGCGCCGCAGTGAAAACAGGCATCCGGCGCGCCACCGGCGACGTTGTGCTCTTGATGGATGCCGACGGCCAGATGGATCCGCGCTACATCCCAGCGATCCTCGATGGCATTGCCGATGGCTACGACATGGTCGTCGGTGCACGTACCCGCGATACGCAGGGCGACAGCCTGCCGCGGCGACTGGGCAACCGGGCGCTTGACGCGCTTGGCGGCTACCTGGTTGAGACCGAAGTGCGCGACCTGACCAGCGGCTATCGGGCGATGCGCCGCGAAATCATCATGGAATACATCCACCTCTTGCCCAATCGCTACTCGTACCCGACAACGAGTACGCTCGCTTTGCTCAAAGGCGGACACGGCGTTGGCTTCGTCACCATCGAAGGCAAACGCCGTGGCGGCGGCCAGAGCGGGCAAAAACTCATGCGCAACGGCATCCGTTTTGGCCTCATCATCCTGCGCATCATCTCACTCTTCGCCCCCTTGCGGGTCTACTTCCCGGTGGCCGTGCTCATGTTTAGCCTTGGCCTGCTGTCATGGTTGCTGAATGTGTTTCTGTTGGAACCAGCGCGGGGTCTCTACATTCCCAACTCAGCGCTTTTGCTCTTTGTCGGCAGCATCATCATCTTTCTTTTTGGCCTGTTAGCAGAACAACTTGCTGCCTTGCGCTTTCAACGTCACGAAAGGTGACTTTCACACGCACATATGAAAAAAAACCTGTCGTTGCTCCTCCGCTTGCTGGGACCAGCCCTGCTGATCATCTTTCTCATCAACGCGGATCTTGGCAAGCTCTGGTTGACCCTCCGTGAAGCGCAACTCTGGCCGATTCTGCTTTCGCTTGCCCTGATGCCACCCTTTGTCATCATCAAATCTTGGCGATGGGTACGGCTCTTGCGCGAAATGGGGCTGACGCTCAAACTCTCCGAGGCATGTCTGGTCTACACCGTCGGCCTCTTTTACGGCGCAACAACGCCAGGGCAGGCGGGCGATTTGCTCAAGGCAGTCTATCTCGGCGAACGCGGACAACCCGTCGCCCCGGCGATGTTGAGCGTCGTGCTCGACCGACTCTTTGACCTCCTGATCATGGCCGCGCTCGCCACGCTCGGCATCTTTGCCCTAGGGCAACTCCTGCCGAGTCGCGAACTGCAACTGGCGCTCGTCATCCTGATGGGCCTCGGGCTCGTCACCCTGACGATCTTCCTGCTAGCCCGCAAACCACGCGAATGGGTCTTGACAAGCGTCTTGCCGCGCATTGCACCGCGTTTCACGGCCAGCCTCGAACGGTGGAACGACCAGTTACGGCACCTCTCACTGAGCCCACAACTAATCATCGCCGTCACCATCGCCAGCCTCATCTCAGCAACCTTCACCTTTATCCGGCTCTGGCTGCTCTTCCTCGCGCTGGGTCTTGATCGTGTCCCCCTCTACGTCGTCGTCGGCGCTTCCGCCCTCGTCGCCGTCTTGCAAGTCCTGCCCATCTCAATTGCAGGCGTCGGCGTCCGCGATGCCGTCCTCATCGCCATCCTGCTCCCGTACGGCTACACCGCCGAACAAGCCCTGACGCTCTCGGGGCTTTTTCTGCTGCTCAACCTACAGCACATCCTGGTGGGCTTCCTCTTCTCACTGCGCGTCCCGCTGGTGAGCGGGGAAGTGAAGCCGAAGGTTGTGTCTGGGGATGAGGGGTAAAAATGGATCATTCTTCAAACAAGCAATTTCGCGGCTATAAAGCAGGTGCTTTACATACATTGTTTTTCCAGAAATACAATCCTGAAGACCCACAGGATCGAATTGATCTGAATATGGAGGAGATCAAGCAATATCTTGATCGCAGGGGTGAAACTCCCGGCAACATTCACAACTTCTTCAAAGACATCGTTCGCAGTGGAAAGATGCCATCGCAATTAAGCGAGCTTAAGCAACTTGGTTATCATATCATTCAGACGGAAAAAGGAGGAGCTTTTGTCCGATCAACTAATGATTCCGTCAGTGACATTGTTGACATATCAACCCAAGAAGTAATCTACGAGACTCTCAACAGCGATCTTCTTCCTGCCATAGTATGGGAACTCATCCGTACTGATGAAGGAGCGATCATGTCTATTCTTGAGTACTGTAAGATCCTGGAACGAGTGACTGGCGCTCATCAGGTTTTCCGTGTCCAGGCACCACTCAAAGTACAACCCAACGAAGTCGATGGCTGCTACGTTTTTGAGCAGAACGGATTGACGACCCTCATCGCAGTGGAAGCAAAATCAAAGGGGAGCGATGTCCTCTTAAAACACCAGATATTTGGCTCTGCACACCAGGCACTGAACCATTTTGGGATGTTTGTCGACGAAGTGAGACCAGTCGGAATAAAGATTCAACTAGATAACACCTTGCTGGTTGTCACTTTCGGTGCATATTCAGATGGTCATCGTACACCTGAAGTTGAGAGCGTTTTTCTTTTTACCTTCTCACGGATTCCATATCAATGGACAATTAAGCGGACGAGGAAAGGACAACTACCTCTTCTCTGATCCATTCTTTGGTGACGGTGGCGAGGCGCGTTCTAAAGAGATCAATGCTCTCAACTTTATAACCGACACGTTCAGCAATATCGGCCAGGATGGTACCGGTACGGATTGGAATGCGGAAATAGGACATCTGATCACCAACAACATAAGCTAGTTGTGCACCTGGCTTCAAGGTCTTCTTTAGCTCAATCAGATGGCGCGCCATACCACCAAAGTAGAGTTCGACCACGCGATGATAAAGCCGTTCAAATCCTGACGTCTTGCCAAGCTCGATCCGTCGTTCTTCAATCTGGCGTGCCAGTGTCTGCACACTTTCGACGCCCTCGATCCATTTTTGATCATCATCGACGGTATAGACATTACGAGTATTGCTGCGCAATAAACCTTGCTTCAAGGCACGTAGATCGCTACGATTTGTAATAAATCCCAGGATAACAGACTCAAGCCTTGTGGTTCTTGTATAATCTTTTTCATTAGGATACGGTGGAGATGTAATCACAATATCAAAAAGCTTTGCATGAGACTGGGTCGAACGTGAGTCACCACGAATGACACTACTATCTGGATGATAGGGTAGTTTTTGTACAATCTCAAGATCATGGGCAATGTTTTTACATTCGCTGAGCCAGATGCTCACAACATCAATATCACTCTTGGGCGGTGTAGCCCCAATCTCAGGACCAAACGCAACATTTCCAATGCGAGAAACGAGAGCTTTCGCAAGAGCTAATTCTTGGTACCCGCGATAGGGATTGGCTTGATAACCTCGCATTGTTTCAAGAAGAATTAGCGTACGATGAAGTGGCAACGGACTAATAAAGCCACGTGATAAAACTTGCCACTGCTCTTCGGTAAGATCTCTGAGCATTGTGCCACCACGAAAATCACCAAATAAAGGGGTGTCTCCATAGAGCGAAATGCCCGATCTTGCCGTCATATCCAGGGCTTCTTCTGCCACCTGTTGACAATGCGCGATGAAATGATCGGGATCGCATTGCCAAGAAGTTTTGGTAGTAGAGGCAAAATGAGCCATCGCATTTGCTTCCCAGCCACAGGAGCGAATGCCGAGTTTTTTGCATTCAACCAGGGTCGTACCCGTTCCACAAAAGGGATCAAGCACGACTGAATGCTCATCGGCACCTAGTTTTGCCAAATAGTCGCGAACCAGGTGCGGAGGAAAGGAAAGCACAAACCGATACCAATTGTGAACGGGGCTATCTTGAGGCATAACCATGTTCAACTGATTCTTCTTGATTTTTGAGGTCATGGTATCGCTCCTTAGCACTGATTTCAAGAACAATTGTATCGTAGGTACATCTTGCTTGCAAATACTGCGTGCTGAGCAAGTGTTCACCCTTGGGGTAACAGGCACGCCTGGGAGTGAGGGCGTCTTGCTGCACCAGTGGTGAGCGGCTCCTTCCAACGGACGCCGCCGAAAGGCCAGGGCGCAAGCCGAGGCACGTCCGTGTGCTGAGTCAGGCGCAACATCGGGATCCCGATATATCTGTTCGGCAGGCGCTTGCTTCACTCTTTGAGGAGTTTCAAGCTGACTCAGAGGTCATTCGAATGTTCAATTTCGTCTTAAGTGGGCAAATCGAACAAGAGTACGCTGGTAGCGCCGATGAACTGTCTGTTCATTGGTACGATATGGCGAGTGGACAGAATGGGTAAGCTTCCAGCAAGCGGCGCAATTGCCCATATTGCTGGGGTTCAATGCCCGCGGCTCGACACCCACAATGCATAGTGCGCTGGCACAGTCTCTGGGTAAGCGAGGTTTTTTTGCGGGGGAAGCATGTTCCCGGCATACCCGTCCCACCGATAACCAGAATGGTTCTGGCCGTGTTTGTCAGGTTATATCCGTTTTGCAAATGCTTGAATCCGTTCTGCGTCCCGAATGACGGGACCATGCCCAAAGCAAATCACCTGCGGCTTGAGCGCAGCAATCTTCTGGATAGATTTTTTGTTTGTCTCCACGCTTGTCGTAAAGATAGCGGGCGGTTCGCTGAGTTCTGGCATGGTGGTAAAAAAATTGATATTGCGCAGCACATCACCCGCGATCAATACGCCGTCGCGCTCGCGCCAAAAACAAACATGCCCAGCCGAATGTCCCGGCGTTTCGATGACGACAAAATCTTCAACCATGTCACCCTCTTGCAAAATGCGGTCAACGGGATGACCAGGTCCAGCCATAAAATTTTGTTCAAAGATGGCAACTGGGTGTTTGGGATTCGGCATGTTGTTGACCACAAGCCCGCTCTCAGCGGCGGATTGATCCTTCGCGCCCACCCAAAACGGAATCCCAAGCTTTTTGCATAACTCCGCGCTTGCGCCCTGATGGTCTGGGTGAGCATGGGTCAGCGCGTGGGCAGTCAAGCGGTGATTTCCAAGTTGGCGCAAAATGGTTCGCCCGGAAAACTTGATCCCCGCATCAATCAGCGTGGAGCCGATCAAGTAGGTGTTGACCAACTGACGCGGTGTGACCGGAATTTGAAAAACATCGTTTGCAATGTGAATCATATAGTCTCTTCTTCCTCCATTTGTGCAACCCTTCTCTGATGCAGAGTTAAAGGCATGCAACATTCTTCTTCTTTTTGAGCAGGAACCGCCAGCCTGCGATTATACTGACTAATGTTCCAATAATCAAGCCGATTTGCCTGGTGGCTTCATAAACCCTGACACCGTGGATTTCCTGGAAAAGCAGAGCCCGCATCAGCCATAAACGGTGGCATATGAACGCCATGGCGCGGTAGCCGCCCAATAATGTGCGCAGCCGACCGCTGCATCAGGGCGATTTGACACGCCGACAAGCAGGCGTGCGCCTTCCCGCTTGTCACGGCTTTTCTCTCAGCGGCGGCTGGATACAGGCGTTAGGTGGCTTAGAGCAGCGCTCTACCCCATTGACAGAGAAGGAAAAGAATATATACTGTACCTAGACAGACTAGACAGGAGGCGGGATATGAGCCGTACATGGCAGCTCCAAGAGGCCAAGAATAAGTTCAGTGAAGTCGTCGAAGAAGCCATCAAGCATGGGCCACAGGTGGTCACGAAACGCGGCGTAGAAACCGTTATTGTGATTTCATATGAGGAATATCAAAAGCTTATCTTGAGTCAACACAAGCTCTCTGAGTTCTTTCGTACCTCCCCTTTGGGAGACGTTGAAGAGGAACTTGATCTATCGCGTGACCCTCGGTCAGCACGAGGTAATATCGAACTATGAAATACCTTCTTGATACAAATGTCGTATCTGAGTTAATCAAGAAGCAACCAGATCCGAATGTTGTGCAATGGGTAGATGAACAAGACGCCGCCCGAATGCATCTCACGGTGATTACGATTGGCGAAATACGGAAAGGAGTAGCAAAGCTTCCTTCATCGCCACGAAAAGAGAACATATTTGCCTGGTTATCGTCGGATCTCCTTCTTCGATTCGATGGACGTATTCTCCCAATCACGACGGAGATAATGTTACGTTGGGGAGAGCTTACCGGACAATTAGAAATGAACGGTGTTGTTCTCTCTGCAATAGATTCTCTCATCGCAGCTGTAGCCCTTCATGGGCAATTCACACTCGTTACACGAAATACAGGCGATTTTCGGGGTACAGGCATCCCGTTACTCAATCCTTGGAAGACGAAAATAGAAGGAACGGGGTAGAGGCGCAAAGCGTTTCGAGCGAGGCGAGCATGATAAATAGAGACATACAGGCTTCTTATTTCCCTTCCATAAGAATAAAACGTGCCATAGTTGTCAGCCTTTTTTCACGACAGCCACCTAACGGGTACGTTATCCCGCCCTTGGAGTGCGACGTTTACTTGGGCTTCAAGGGGCGCATCAGAAAGGAGAAACCACATGGTAGAGCCCGCAAAGAACACGATTTGCCTCTGGTGCGATCGCGGCGCCGAGGAGGCGGCACGGTTTTATGCCGAGACTTTTCCCGATTCATTCGTCGGAGCGGTGCATCGAGCACCAGGCGATAATCCATCGTGCAAAGAAGGTGACGTGAAGCGTGCGTTCGATGCAATGATGACGATGAGAAAGATCAACGTTGCCACCATCGAGGCGGCGATATGTGGTTGAGATTCACGGGAAAGGTGGGCTCACAACCGTTTGCAGCGGACAGCGGCTTCGCCGCTTCAGGGTATGCGCCGCGAGCCAGCAAAGGTTGGGGTAGGCGAAGGTATTGGGTCTAGGATAAGAATCCTCACGCTTGTGCAAAGCCAGCAATGCTGGTTTTTTGCTGCGCACAAGCGTGAGAGACGGCGACTCTGGCCGTTTTTGGTGACTTCTTTACAGAAACTTTACAGAAACCTTAACGAAACCTGAAAAACGTCTGATAGATTAAGAACACCAAGTTACTGAACTCATATCCATAGTGCGTAACAGACCACCCTGGTTGGCCTTTGTGTCACGGTTTCACTGCGTGATTACCCTTGCTGACCAGCGTCTCTCCACGTTCGAGAGTGCCTTCATCGAGCTTGTTCTCAGGCAGCGCGAGGTTTTTGCGTGTGGAGCAATGCCAAAGCTGAGGTGCATGTTCTGTGCGTTGTGGTGATGTGAGTCAGGGACACAAGAGAGAGGTTTCAGCCACAAAGGAGGTTGGCAAAGCGAAGACAATACATACAGCGACTGGTTTTACGGCGCTTGCCACGCCTTGAGCCAGGGGTAACGGAAGCGGTTCGATCATAACGGAAGTCGTCGTTAGCACAAAGAGGAGAACACACATGGCCTCAACGCGCAAAGTTGCCGTGGTCGAAGGCGGCCAGGATGCAGCAATTGCCTATTGGAAGGCAAATGTTCGTCTGATCACTATTCTGCTGGGTATCTGGTTCTTGGTCTCATTTGTTGCTGGTTACCTGATGGCTGGGATTTTCAATAATGTCCCCTTTGGTCAGGTACCGCTGAGTTTCTGGATTGTGCAGCAGGGTGCGATCATCACTTTTGTTGTACTCATTTTCGTCTATGCCGTGGTGATGGATCGGTACGATCAGCGCTTTAACGTTCACGAATAATTGAGGAGACAACGATGTCGGCAGTAGAAATCTGGACCTGGGCTCTGGTCGTTCTGACCTTTGGGATTTACATCTACATCGGATATGCCAGTCGGGTGAATGATACAAAGGGTTTCTATGTTGCAGGTCAGGGTGTACCGGCGATAGCGAATGGTGCAGCGACGGCTGCTGACTGGATGAGTGCTGCCTCGTTTATTTCGATGGCTGGCTTGATCTCGGTACTGGGCTTTGAAGGTGCGGTCTATTTGCTTGGCTGGACGGGTGGCTATGTGCTGTTGGCCTTGCTGCTGGCTCCCTATCTGCGCAAGTTTGCCAAGTTTACGGTGCCTGACTTTGTCGGTGACCGCTATTACTCGTCAACTGCGCGTACCATCGCGGCGGTGGCGGCGGTCTTTATTTCGATCACCTATGTGGCCGGGCAGATGCGTGGTGTCGGTGTGGTCTTCAGCCGCTTCCTTGGCATGCCGATTGAATGGGGCGTGTTTACCGGCATGGTCATTGTGGCGTTCTTTGCGGTCATCGGTGGGATGAAGGGCATCACCTGGACACAGGTGGCGCAGTACTCGGTGCTGATCATTGCCTTCGTTATCCCCGTTATTGCCATTTCGTTGCAACTGACAGGCAATCCTATTCCTCAGTTGGCACTGATTACGAGTGACCTGGTTCCCCGGTTGAACCAGATCCAGATTGATCTGGGCTTCAATGAGTATACACAGCCTTTTGCTAATCGTAGCATGATTGATGTGCTTGCGATCACGCTGGCGCTTATGGCAGGTACCGCTGGTCTGCCCCACGTGATTGTTCGTTTCTATACGGTGCCTAATGTGCGTGCTGCACGTTATTCGGCTGGTTGGGCGCTGCTCTTTATCTCGTTTCTCTACCTGAGCGCACCGGTGCTTGCGATCTTTGCGCGCACCAACTTGCTCGAGAGCCTCAATAATCAGCCAGTTGCGCAAATCGAGGAGCTTGGTTGGGTGCAGAGCTGGAAGGCGACTGGCCTGCTTGCGTTTGAGGATAAGAATGGCGATGGTGTCTTGCAGATCCGTGGTCCGAAGGCGACTGATGGCATTGCTAACGAATTGACTAAGCTTGACAACGACATCATTGTGCTCTCGACGCCTGAGGTTGCTCAGCTTGCTCCGTTCATCATTGCGCTGATGGCGGCAGGTGGTCTAGCCGCTGCGCTTTCGACAGCCTCTGGTCTGCTCTTGGTGGTATCGAGTTCGCTTGCGCACGACATCTATTATCGCATGATCAACCCGAAAGCAACTGAAGAGCGACGCCTGCTCGTTGGGCGTATCGTGATCTTTGGTGCCGTGGTTGTGGCAGGCTATTTCGGGATCAACCCTCCGGGGTTTGTTGCCGAAGTGGTGGCCTTCGCCTTTGGTCTGGCCGCCGCGAGCTTCTTCCCGATTATTCTGTTGGGCATTTTTGACAAGCGCACCAATAGCCAGGGTGCGATTGCGGGTATGTTGGTTGGCTTGATCTTCACCGCCATTATGATCCTGTCGATGCGCTCGGTGCAGATCTTTGGTACCGAGACCCCGCTGATGGGCAACTTTATGGGCATCAGCGCTCAGGGCATTGGCACAATTGGGATGCTGCTCAACTTTGCGGTCACGCTGATCGTTTCGCGGATGACGCCTCCGCCTCCTGCTGAAATCCAGGAACTGGTCGAGTCGGTGCGTATTCCCCGTGGTGCTGGCGCTGCGAGCGCCCACGATTAGGATCGCAGGATCAACCAGCGTTGCTTTCTGAAGCCAATTGGGTTGACTGGGAAAACGCCAGCGTAGCTGGCGTTTTCCCAGTCAACCCCCTCCATCCTTATGGTTATTCAAAGCACCTTGACCCCTGAAGAGTTTCGCCGGTATGAACTGAATCGCCATTTTCGGCGCTCGATGTTCTATTTTTATGCCTTTATTTTTGCGGTGCTCACCGTCTACGCGCTCACCAATCCGACTGCGCCAATCGCGATCTATGTGGTTGCGCCTGTGCCGTTGCTCGCCTATAGCATCGGTGGCTGGGCGGCGATTATTCGCCGGAGCAATGATCCCGATCAGCCGGCCTTTTTGCCGATGCGGTATGAGTTGACGACAAGTGGCGTGCGTTTGGATACTCCGAAGGGCAACAGTAGCTTTACGTGGTCTGATTTTAAAGCGTGGCGCAAGGCGCTTGGGGTCTATGAGTTGACGCTGCAGAATGGCTTGCTACTTGTCTTTCGTGAGGCAGCGGTGCCCCAGGCTCAGATAAAGCAACTTGAGGATCTGTTGAAAAAACAGATCCAAGAACGTGCATAGCTCAGTTCCAGCTCCGTAGCTGGACTGCCCACGCACGGCCTGTGCGCACGAGGCGTTCCTGGTGGCGTTCGAGGATGACGTAAGCAACGACCATCAAGAGGCCGACGATGCCGAGCAGGACCCACTGGTTGGCAAAGCGGACATTTTCGAGTGTCATCCAGCTGACGCCGATGACAAAGAAGCCGATGCCCCCCACAAACGGCACCCGTAGCCGCGTGAGCGCGCCGTACCCCGCCAGCACCAGTGATTCACTAAAGAGCAGGATGCTCGTGAAGAGGCTGCCGTCGTTGCGGATCATGTCGATGAAGGTGACGCCAAGTAGTAGGATCGTCGCCACGGTTTCGATGAGTTGGGAGACCCGTCGCTGGCCCTGAAAGCGCCGCAGACCGGCGGCGAGGGCGAGCAGGTAGAGTCCTGACGGAATGACGTACCACTGCGCGTCGCGGAACCCCCAGTCGGCCAGTTGGCAGAGCATTGCCCCGACAAAACTCGCCCCGGCAACATAGGCATAGGCAAGTTCGCGCTCGCGTACCGCAAGGGTGACGAGCAAGAGCCCCAGGTTGACCAGCGCGAGCGTGAGTGGTGGCAGGATGCCGGTTGCGTTGGCTTCCAACCCGACCAGCAGGGCGAGCAGGGTGGCTACACCCAGGGTTCCCAAGACGCCAGGGCGTTGCCACACCGTTAGCCCCAGACGGCGCACCCCCCAACTTGCCAGACTCACGCCTAGCATACCGAGAATCAGCCATGCGGCGATCCAGACCTCTGCGCTGTTGGTGTAGGTCGTGAACCAGAACCATGCGCCAACCACGCCCAGGCCGAGGCTCGTCCAGGCAACGGCTTCGCGTCGTTCGAGACTCGCAATGAGTGCGGTGAGCAGCGCAAGCCCCAGGCTGATGAGCGCGGTCGACCCGGCATTCCCGATGGTGCCCGCCAGCGCCAGCACGCTGGACATGAGGGCGGCCCCGTAGATCGTGCCGTGGAAGAGCTTCGCTTCGGCAAGGGCTTGCCGGGTGCGCACGGCGAGGCTGAGACGCCGGGCAAGTGCGGCGGCGGCAATGAGCCAGGCGAGCCCAAGCAACACTTGTGAGCCTGCGTCGGCCCAGAAGATGGGCACACGCACGAGGCCTTCGGCGAGCACGGCGGCGACCCAGACCGCCAGCGCTGGCCCGGCCAGCTTAGTCTGGCGCAAACGTCCGCCGAGGAGGCCGAGGGCCAGGCCGGTTAGAAAGATGGCCGTGCCGATGAACCTGCCATCGGTACTCCAGGTCTGTCCTGCCAGGGTCATGGGCAGCAAGAGCATCGCGCCGCCGGCACCAATCGTCAGGGCATCATCCCAGAGGCGTGCCACCGGGCGTTGGGCGGCACGCAGGTGCAAAGCCCAGCCAACGCCAAAGAGCGCGAGCGCTTCAAAGCTACCGAGCAGCAGACTCAGGTCGGTGCTAAGCCCGGCGAAACGATGCAGGGCCTCAAGGCTGACCGCGAGCAGCATCAATGAAGCCCAGGCCAGCAAGGGCTGGCGTTCGAGCCAGACCAGAACACCGGCAAGCAGGGCGAAGAGGCCCGCGACAACGGCGAGATACGCAGGGCTTGTCGCCGCGAGCGCAAGCGCTCCGGCGGCACCTGGCACGGCGGCGAGATAGCCCCAGCGCCAGGCGTCGCCCCACGTGGGCAGGCGGTGATGAATGAACGCACTGAAGAGAGCCTGACCAACGACGATCACGGCCAGCATGAGCCCCGCCCCGGCTGGTTCGCCTCCGGGGAATTGCCAGGCCGCCGTGGTGAGCGCGGCCAGATCGAGGCTGAGAAAAGCGAGCGCGAGCATCCACTGGAGCCGGTAGCGCCAGCGCGCCACCAGATAGAGCAGGGTCAGCATGATCCAGGCCAGGCTGAGGTGGGCCGCATCGAACCATGCCACCAGGGGCGCACCGGGCAGGACCACAAAAGCAACCCGTTCATAGGGCCACGCATACGCGGGGCGGAAGCGGCGTAGGAACTGGCCGAGCAGCGCCAGAGCGACAGTGAGCGCAATGATGCTATAGGCAAGATCCTCGACCGCAGGTTGCCAAGCGAGGAAAAAGCTCTCGCTAGCCGCGAGCAGCACAGCGCTTGCGAGGAATAGCGCCGCCGGGTAGCCAAGCCGTGGCTGCCTCCAGAGATAGGTATGCAGACCGAGCAACGACGCCAGGGCGAGCCAGACGCCGACCGTGAGGCCGGGGTAGCGCCAGAACTCCAGCCAGGCGGTGCCGGCGGCAACCAGCGCCCAGCCACTGGCCCACCCGAGGGCCGGCCATGTCCAATGGCGAAAGGAGATGAGGCGTAGCCGTTCGCCGCCCAGACTCAAGAGTGCGGCCAGCGCAAGAGCAACCACCGCAACGACGGGCCCCTGATCAACGACAGAAACCAGGTGGTCGATGGCGATGGCGACGGCCAGGCTGCCTATGCCCAACCCGACGCCCGCCCAGGCGACATGGGGGCGGATCAGAGCCTGGCCCATAAAGATCACGGCGAGCAGCACCGCCGCAGCCAGGCGATGTTCGTCGCTCATCAGCGTCGGTTGACCAGCTATCAAGGTAACAAGCAGCGCCAACCCTTGCATGGTGTAATCGTAAGCTTGACGAAGCCGCCCGGGCCACCAGCGAGCACTGGCAAAAAAGAGGGCCGCCAGGGGCAACAGGTAGAGCGACGTGGCGCTGAGATCATTCAGGCGATCATTGATCACCACCCCAAGCCAGACAAAAAGCAGCACCCCGGCACTTGCCAGGCTTGTTGTACTCAACAATGGAACCTGTGTGCCGAGCCACGCAAACGAACCACGCTCGGCCAGGATCACAAAGGCGAGGCCAAAGATAATCAAGGGTGGCAAAGCCAGGCGCGTTGCTTCAAGGCTGATCAAGGCCAGCGGCAAGGTCAGGAGCACGAGCACGACCGCCCCCGTCAAACCTGGTCGCCTCAGTGGCGGCAAGCGTTGCGCCCCAACGATACTGAGCCCGAGATAGACGAGCGCGGCCAGACCAAAGCCCAACGCATTGAGGGCAAGGTCAGCGTTCAGCGCCATCAAGGTGACGCGCAGCGCGGCAATGGGCAACAACACCGCAGCCCAGAGCCAGGGCTCGCGCTGTTCGGTACGATACGCAACCTCGGCGAACAACGCGCCTGCCGCAAGTGACGCCGCGAGCGCAAAGGGCTCACCGGAGATGCCAAGATCGACTAGGGCGATCAGCGCGAGGCAGAGGGGTGCGCCGAAGAGGGCGACCATCCGCGCTCCGAAACCTAACCGAGGTACACTGGATTGAGCGAGGCGGTGTGCGAGGGGCAAGACGGCAGTCAGCAGCACCATGATCGGAAAGAGTTGCCACCCGAGGGCCAATTGACCAAGCGAAGCGGGAAAGAGGTTGGCTGCGGCAACGACGGCAGCCCCGCTATAAAAGGCCCGTCCTGTCCTTTGGGCGGCCACGAGATAGCCTGTCAGACTGATGACAGCGGTGAGCAACCAGGCCTGACGGGGGGCGAGTTCAAGGAGACCGGGGCGGCTCAGGGCAAACCCGACGACAGGAAGGAGCAGGGCAGCGACAAGCTGTAGATTCTGCCCGGCCGTTGCGAGATCGGGTTTGGTCGTCATCCAAGCCCCAGCAACCCAGATCAACCCGGTGGTACCCGCGATAATCGTCAGTTGGGCCAGCGGCGGCAAGACGGCCCAGTTAAAAATGATGAGCGTCAGGCTCGACATCAAGAGCAAGAACGTGCCAAGAAAGAGCAGCATGCGCCTTGTGCCGAGCGCAAGGAGGGCGGCACGTACCGAGCGGCGTGTCGTACGGGGCGGCGAGGGCGCCACCGGCGGGGGCGTACTGCTGAGAGGGGGCGTTGGTGCGGGTAGCGGGCTGACCTCACCCGCCGACTCGTTCGCGACTGCGGCAACGGGAAGAACATCTGCAGCGGCGAGCGGGGGCTGCAGCAAGGTCTCACCGAGGAGCGGCGCTGTGGGCATTGCTGCAGGCAACGGCGCTGGCGCGGGTGCGGGTGGGTGGCCCGTGGCAGAGGGCAGGGCAGGATCTGGTGTCATTGGGGCGGCATGCTCCCCCATACCTTGCTGCCCCTGGGCCGGGGCAACCTCTGGTTGACGGGTGAGGAGGGCGACTTCAGCAGCAAGCAACGCACGCACACGCTCAGCTTCTTGCGGAGAGATCCGCCCCTGCGTCTGCCAGCGCGCGACCAGACGGTCGAACTGGCTGAAGGTCGCAAGATCAAACGGCTGCTCGGCCCTGGCCTGGCGGCGCTGCTTGCTCCACCAGACCAGGCCCATCATCAAGACAGCGAACGGTGCGACAAAACAAACGAGGGTTGTGATCAGTGACGTCATCGCAACCTCCCCTGTGGGTTGTACCACAATGGCATGGGGCATATCCTGCACACATTGTACGCCAGGGGAGGTTGCAAAGGGGTAACAAAAACGGGATAGCGGGCAAACGTATACCAGCCCTGCTGATAATGCATGCCCGCTGCCAGGCATGCCAGAAGTGGTCTGTAACGTACGTTTTCTGGTGTCGTTCGCCGACCACGAATGGTGCCACGAAGAAACGAATACTATACAGAGCAGCCCATATTCGTTTCTTCGTGCGTGTTATTCGTGGTCGGCGGTGCTACCAGAAAACTTAGGTTACACACCACTCAACCCAATAGACTGTCTTATTCGCGTTCCTCGAAATAGCCGTGGAGGCGGCGGCCCAGCATTGGATCGCGGAGCTTGCGGAGGGCCTCGCTTTCAAGTTGGCGAACCCGTTCACGGGTAAGACCGAGGCGGCGTCCAATCTGCTCAAGTGTCATAGCGAGTTCGCCACTGAGCCCATAGCGCAGCTGCAGAATATTGCGTTCGCGGGGCGTGAGGTGCGCCAGGGCATCGGTAAGATCCTGGCGGAGCAACCCATGGCTAATCTGATCGAGCGGAGATGGTTGCAGCGGATCAGAGATAACCTCGGCCAGCGAGCCAGTGCCGTCGTCGGTATGTGGTTCATCAAGCGAAGCGGGCACGAGCGCGGCCTGTTCGGCTTTGGTGACCTGTTCAGGCGTCAGACCGAGGGCCTCGGCCAATTCTTCGCAGGTCGGATCACGATCGAGCATCTGGGTCAACTGTTGCCGCATGCGGGCAAGGCGTGACAGCCGTTCACCGAGATGCACCGGGAGGCGAACGGTTCGCCCCTGATCGGCAATAGCGCGCCCAACGCTCTGGCGGATCCAGTAGGTTGCGTAGGTCGAAAACTTGAGCCCGCGGGTCGGATCGAACTTATCCACAGCCCGCATCAGGCCAAGGCTCCCTTCTTGAATAAGATCGAGCAGACTCAGCCCATGGCCCTGATAACGACGGGCAATGCTAACAACAAGGCGCAGATTCGAATGGATCAACTGAGCACGGGCGCGTTCACCGGCAAGCACCCGCGCCTCGAGCTGCTGCCGTTCGGTCAGAGTCAACGGTTGGGTCTCATGGTCAAGCCAATGGCGTGCCTCGTGGCCTTCTTGCATCACACGGGCAAGATCTTGCTCTTGCCCAAAGGTCAACAATGGCTCATCGCCAATCTCGTTCAGATACAGAATAATCGAATCAGCCGCTGAAGGGCTGTTATACGCAGAATTTGTCATTAGTCTCCCCTTTCTTTTGTCGACACACCAACGCTGCGAGTCGGTGGTTGACACCAGAAAGACACGGTGGTTCCGATAGAATAAGACGAAGGAACCGGCTGGAGGGATGCGCAAGACAGGGCACACACCTCCCTGGGAGGGAACGTCAAGAGTCTATTATGGGATACGGGGGTAAGTAAGGGCTTAGGGAAAGATGAGAAATTGATGAGTATTTTTGGCTAACCAAGCTACCCGGCTTTGCCGGGTAGCTCGGGTAGCGGCAACATCATCTAGGCAAGAGCGAGGTCGCGTTTTTTCTTTTCGCGGCGGCGGTCGTCGGAGCTGAGCAATTTTTTACGGATGCGCCAGCCTTGCGGGGTCACTTCAACGAGCTCATCGTCGCCGATGTATTCAACGGCATCATCGAGGGACAGAGTACGCGCCGCATCGAGGCGAACATTTTCGGCCCCTTTATTATTGCGGATATTGGTCAGATGTTTTTCTTTGCAGACATTGACTTCGAGGTCAACATCGCGAATATGTTGGCCGACCACCATACCTTCATAGACATCCTGGCCTGGGGTGACGAAAAAGGTACCGCGATCCTGCACCTGATTGAGGCCATAGGTCGAAACTTTGCCGGTCTCTGAGGCAATCAGGGAGCCATTTTCGCGGGCATTGATCTCACCGCTGACCGGTTCATAGGCATAAAAGAGACTATTGAGGATGCCGGTGCCACGGGTGGCGGTGAGGAAGAGTTGGCGAAAGCCGAGCAAGCCACGGGTCGGCACGACATAGACATAATGGACGCCACCATCGTCACGGACGTGCATATCACGCATCTCGCCCTGGCGTTTCCCGAGCAACTCGACGACAACCCCCTGATAATCACTGCCAACCTCGATCTCGACCAATTCCATTGGCTCAAGGGTCGTTCCGTGCTCATCTTCGTGAAAAATAACCTCGGGCTTCGAGACCTGGAACTCATAGCCTTCGCGGCGCATGTTTTCGATCAAAATACCGAGGTGCAACTCGCCGCGGCCACTGACGAGAAAGACATCGGCGCTTCCCGTATCGGCGACCTTGAGGGCCACATCGCGCTCGGTCTCTTGATAGAGGCGTTCGCGGAGCTTGCGGGACGTCACAAAGGTACCTTCGCGCCCAGCGAAGGGGCTGGTATTGACGCCAAAGGTCATACGCACCGTCGGTTCTTCGACATTGATGGTTGGCAAAGCCTCGGGTTGGAGCGCATCAGCGATCGTATCGCCGATATTGGCATCACCGACACCAGCGAGGGCGATAATATCGCCGGCCTGGACACTCTCGGCGTCGTGGCGTTGCAAGCCATTGTAGACAAAGAGTTGGCTAATCTTGGCGGGGAACTGCGCCCCGGCGCGGTCAATGCGTACCAACGGCTGGCCGCGATTCAGCGTCCCGCGATAGAGGCGCCCGGTAACGATTTTGCCCTTATACTCATCATACGAACTTGTCGTCACGAGGAACTGGGCAGGGCCGTTGGCATCCACATCGGGGGCAGGGATGCGATCAATGATCGCCTCGAAGAGCGGCTCAAGCGAAGCATGGAGTTTCAGCGGCGAGCGGGCCGCGTGGCCGAGCAGGGCATTGGTAAAGATCGTCGCAAACTCGGCCTGCTCATCGCTGGCGCCGAGATCAACAAAGAGATCAAAGGTGGCATTGACAACCCAGTTGGGGCGAGACTGAGGGCGATCAATCTTATTGATCACCACAATCGCACGGTGACCAGCCTGCAGCGCCTTGCGCAAAACAAATTTTGTCTGGGGCATCGGGCCATCAACGGCATCAACCAGCAAGAGCACGCCATCAACCATATTCATTACCCGCTCGACCTCGCCGCCAAAATCGGCATGGCCGGGGGTATCAACAATATTGATCTTGGTACCACGATAGCTGACGGCGGTTGTTTTCGAAAGAATCGTGATGCCGCGTTCACGCTCAATCGCATTCGAGTCCATGACCCGCGCTTCGACGGTCTGATTCTCACGGAAAATGTGGCTCTGCTTGAGCATAGCATCAACCAGGGTTGTTTTGCCATGATCAACGTGGGCAATGATCGCAATGTTACGGATATCGGTGCGGCGCATAAGGCTCCTGAGTTTATGTTTGTGCTGGCATGCAGCCAACTGCGCTGGCTGCATGCCAGCACAAGGTGAGCTTTGTGGGGGCGGGCGATGCTTGGGGCTGCGCCCATGCACGTTCTCTTTAGGGCCGCAGAGCCCCATCCCCCTTGGAGGTCAACATCCTATTGTACCATGATCTATGACTTGAGCAATTCTGGTTGCCCAGGCAGGTTGACTCGTGTACAATGCCCACAGATTATTGTCTTGCCTTTGAGCTTGATTTGAGGTGCGATGAGCAGTGTTGATCTGCCCCGACACGCAACTGCCACCCCGTCACTGGCTGCGTCTGCCGAGCGTTCTGGCCCCTGGTTGTTGACGGTAGAGCATCTTGCCTACCTCCTGCTTGGGGTGGTCGCTCTGTTCGCACATGTGTGGGCGCTCGGGGATCGGGCGCTGCACCACGATGAGACGCTGCATGCGTCGTATTCGTGGTTTCTGCTGGTTGGACGGGGGTATCTTCACGATCCGTTGTTGCACGGGCCGTTGCTCTATTATCTAGGGGCACTCGGCTACTTTCTCTTTGGCGATAATGATTTCACCGCACGTTTGATGCCAGCGCTGGCTGGGACGGCGCTGACGCTGACGCCGTATCTGTTGCGCCGTGAACTTGGGCGTCCGGCTGCGTTGCTTGCGGCGGTCTATCTACTGATGTCGCCTGTGTCGCTCTATGTAGGGCGTTTTTTTCGCCACGACATTTATTCGGTGCTGTGCGAGATTCTGGTCTTTGTGGGGCTTGTGCGCTATGTGAGTACGCGACAGTTCCGCTGGTTGATGCTTGGCGCGGGAGCATTCGGGTTGATGTTCATCAATCACGAGTCGAGTTATCTCTTTTTGCTGATCATGCTGGCCCCGCTTGTCGTCGTGTTTCTGTGGCAGGTCTATCGGCCCGGAATTGCTTTGGTTGCATTGCTTGGGGTGGTGGTGGCGGCCCTGATTTTTGTTGTGCCGGGGCGGGCATTGGTTGATGGGGGCCATCATGCCATTCGCGATCCAGAGACCGGGGCGATGCAGCTTGAGCGCCCTGGTCTTTTTGGGTGGCCCCCGCTGCCAACCGACGATAATGGCTATGCGTTGCTGGTGCGCAATCGCGATGATGCGAGTGGTGGGCAAAGCCTCTTTGCCAATCTGGTAATCTATGTCGGTGAGTTGCTGCGCTTTTTTGCGCATCCGGCGGTGGTACTGGCAACTGGGTTGGCGTTGGGGACGTTGAGTGCGCTGATCTATCTGATCTGGCGTCGGCCCGGGGTTGATGGGCAAACGCCCTGGGAGCGTGCCTGTGCGCAGGAGGCTCCGGCGGCGCAGGTCTTTGCGAGTCTCGGGGGCGAGCGACGCTGGTTGCCTCCATTGCTGCTTTTTGGCGCGATTTATCTGGTTGGTTTCACCGCTTTCTTCACGAATATGCTCGGGGCGATCAGTGGGGCGGCTGGTTCGTTGCTCTACTGGTTGGCCCAGCATAATGTTGAGCGCGGGGGGCAGCCGGGGCACTATTACCTCTTTTTGCTTGGTGTGTACGAGCCGTTGCTGCTGATCTTTGGGGGTATTGGGCTGATCCTGGTGGGGATCTGGCTGGTGCAGCATGTGCGCGGGGTGGATGCGATGCAGGCGGTAACGCCGGTCAATTTTGCGGTGCTGCTGGTAGCCTGGTGGTCACTGGCGTCCTTGGGCATGTACACCTGGGCCGGCGAGAAGATGCCGTGGCTGACAATCCATATCACGCTGCCCTTTACCCTACTGGCGGGCTGGACGGTGCAACAACTGGTCTGGGGGCGACACGCGCGGCCAACAACCGACGCGCCATTGCCGACAGTGGCCCCGCGCCCGGCCTGGGTCATCTACGGAGCACTCTTTACGGCGATTATTGGGCTGGGCTTTACCCTGATGACTATGGTCGTAACCTACGGCGAAGAGGCGCGCCTTTATCCGTGGATGGTCGTGGCGGCGACGCTTGTCTTGATTGCGCTGCTCACGGTTGGCATCGGTTTGCGCTGGGGCAGTCGGGCGGCAACTGGGATGCTTGTGACATGTGTCGTGCTCGCGCTGAGCGTGTATACTGTGCGTAGCACCGTGCGTCTGGTCTATGTCAATGGGGATGTACCCCGCGAGCCGATGGTCTATACACAAACATCGCCTGATGTGATGCGGGTGGTTCGGCGTGTAGAAGAAGCGTCGATCCGACGTGGCCGCGGCCTGGCGATGCCGGTAATCTATGATAATGAGACCGTCTGGACGTGGTATTTGCGCAATTTCAGCAATGCGCAACGTGTATCGGGAACGCTGGGGACGGTGCCAGGCAACGAGGTAATGGCGGTCTTTCTGTTGCAAGAAAATCTTGACCGGTTCCCGGAGAATCGTACGCTCCTTGAGGGTTTTGTTGTGCAGCGCTACCCGTTGCGCTGGTGGTTTCCTGAAGATCAGGTCTACCGCCTTGGTTCGGGTTGGCGAGAAGTGCCGCTCGAACAGGCTTCACTGGTAGGGCAGTTGTTGCGCAATCCATTGGATCGCCAGGTTGGCGAGCGCTGGTGGCGCTTTTTGATCTTCCGTGACCCTGGGGCCGCGCTCGGTTCAAGCGACTTTGTGATTGCCGTGCGGCCCGAACTTGCGAACCAGATCGGAATTGGCCTTAGTGGACAGCTTGATGGTGGAACAAGATAGAACATGGCAGTTGAGACCATTGATCCAAACCCACGCCCGTTTGCCCTGACCCGTGCTTTTGATTTGGCGCGGGTGCGATGGGAAGTGGTTGCCTATACGCTGATTATCATTGCCAGTGTGATGGCCCATCTCTGGGGTCTCGACCGGATGGCGCTGCACCACGATGAGAGCATTCATGCCTGGTCGAGTTGGCGGCTGTATACTGGGGCCGGCGGCTTTAACTGCTGGAGCGGAGTGGAGGTAGAAGGCCAACCACGCATTGATCGGGTTTCGCCGACCTACTGTTATGATCCGGTCTATCATGGGCCGTCACTCTACTATTTCACGGCGCTAGCCTATTTCCTGTTTGGCGATGGCGACGCGCAGGCACGTTTGCCGATGGCGGTCGCTGGCATGCTCCTGGTCGCCTCGGCCTGGTGGCTCCGGCCCTATGTCGGGCGTGGGGGTGCCCTGGTGGCGGCGTTGTTGCTCGGGTTTACCCCGGCCTTACTCTACTATACGCGCTTTGCCCGCCACGATGGCCTGATGGTGCTCTGGGAACTGTGGATGTTCATTGGGGCGCTGCGTTGGCTTGATACCGGCAAGGCGCGGTGGCTCTATTTGACGGCAGTAGCAATCGCTCTAGCGATCGCGACGCATGAACTCTACTACATTCTCTTCTTTATTTTTGGCGTCTTTGTGTTAATGCGCTTGCTCGCCGAGAGTCGCTTTGCCCGCTATTTGAACTTCTTCTTGCTTGGCGTCATGGCGCTGGCGCTGGTCTTGATGGTCTTTAACCCGCGCATCCCGGTTGGTCAGGGGCTCTATTTTGGCGAAAAAGCCTTTCTGGTCGCGACGGCTTTTCTGCTTGCCTGGCTCTGTCAGAGTCTATGGGAGCCGCAGCCTATCTTGATTCCGCGGCTTCAGGAGTTGTGGCGTGAGCGGCGTGAGACGATCTGGATTGCACTGGGGATGCTTTTTGCGATCTATCTTGTGTTCTATTCTTCATTCTTTATTTATATGCGAGGGGCGCTTGATGGGTTATATGCGGGGTTAGCGTACTGGTTGGGTAGCCAGCAAGAGTATGCGCGGGGCGATCAGCCGTGGTACTACTACCTGATCCTCTTGCCGCTCTACGATCCGCTGGCGTTCGCGGCGGGCATTGGCACTGTGGTCGCAATGATTGTGGCGGTGGCGCAGCGCCTGCTTGCCGCCCGCAAGGCACGAGTGCCTGAGGCTTCCGCCGAAGACGAGCAGGCTCCGGCAGCCGAGGCGAGCATTGCCGTGCCGGCCAAACCGTGGCCACTCTATTCATTGCTGACGGTCTTCTGGTTCTGGACAGCGCTGATCATCTTTTCGTGGGCAGGCGAGAAGATGCCGTGGCTAGTCGTGCATATGGCGCTACCGGGCAACCTCTTGATGGCGTGGGTGGTTGCAAAGATGATCGAAGCGGCCAGGCCAACCCCCTTGGCCGAGGATGGGGCCAGCGAAGGCAAGCCGCTCACGTGGGCGACGATCTGGCTCGTCCCGGCGCTGACCAGTCTCATCGGGGTTGCGGTGAGCGTTGCGCTGTGGCGGCTTGGTGAGACCGGGGCAGGGCAAGAAGCGCAGCGGAACTTTTTGCAAGGGTTGGTGCCCCTGCTGATTGCCGGCGGTCTGATCTACTGGCTTCTCACGCTGGCGCATCAGCTTGGTGCCCGCCAGGTGGCCGCAGTTGCGGGGTTGACGCTGGTGGTACTGGTTGGGGCGTATACGATGCGGGCCACCTGGTTGGTCGTCTATACCCATCCAGATACGGCCATCGAGCCGATGATCTACACCCAGACCGCCCCGGATGTACCGCGGCATGTCGCCGATGTCCGCGAACTGGCCATCAATCTGACCCGTGGCTCACGCACCCCGCAAGATGTGACGGGCGGCTTGAGCATGCCGATCATTGTTGATAGTGGCGGGCCGTCGGGTGAAGGTTCGCTGGCGTGGCCGTTGCAGTGGTACTTCCGCGACTTTCAGCGAGTTGCGTGGACGAAACGCGAGGACTTTCAGACGAATCCAACGCAGAGCACCTTTGAGACCCAGATGCCCGACGGCACAACGGTGCTTGCCCCGGTGGTCATGCTCTACAAACCGCATGTGACCACTGAAGTGCGCAATGTGTTGAGTGAAGCATATGTGCAGCCCTATGGTCCGGCGAGTATCTTCAACTGGTGGTTCCCCGAAGGTGACAAGTGTTCACCGCAGAGTCCGGGGTACAAACGCTTTTATTACAGTACCTGGACGCCACGCGCTGAACTGGAAGGCACATCGGAAGGGGGAGGATGTGGGCGCGATATTTCGGCAGAGGTGTATGGGCCGTTTGAAGTGCTGAGATGGCCGTTCCGGCGCGAAAACTGGGGTACGTTGGGTAAATATGTGCTCTATCGCGAACTGCCCTACCCGCTGGTGCCGGGCGCACGCGAGATGGAATTCTGGTTGCGGCGCGATCTCGCCGCCGGGGTTGGTGACGACAGCACGATGGGGAGCGGCACGACTGGTGCAGCACCATCGTTGCGTCTGGTGGCCCAGCAGGTTGCAGCGGGGCCCCTGGAAGGCGGTAACCCGACCGGAGCGGCGGTTGATGCCAATGGCAATCTCTATGTCGCCGACACCGGGCGGCACCAGATCCACGTCTTTAGCGCCACAGGTGAACTGGTTCGCACCATCGGCGGTTTTGGCAACGAACCGGGGCAGTTGTACGAGCCGCGTGGCCTGGCCGTAGACAGCGCGGGCAACCTCTATGTCGCCGACACCTGGAACGCACGGGTTGTCAAATACGATCCCGAGGGACAAGTTATGGCAACCTGGGGTTCGGGTGAGAGTGATCTCGCCGACGGGCGACGGGCGACAATCACCGATGGCGACCCGGCACGCAACGAGGCGAATCCGCTGGGCTTCTTTGGGCCACGCGGCATCGCCGTTGATAACGAAGGCAGGGTTTATCTTGCCGATACCGGCAACCGGCGCATTGTCGTCACCGATGATACGGGCACCTTCCTCTACCAGTTTGGTGGAGCGGGGAGCGAACTCGGCCAGTTCAACGAGCCGACCGGGGTAGCCGTCGATGCACGGGGCAATGTCTTTGTCGCCGATATTTGGAATGGGCGGGTGCAGGTCTTTACCCCAGATGGGTCAGGCCGGGTGAGCAGCATCCCGCTGGTGACTTGGCGGATCAGCGGGTGGAATGAGAATACCTATGATGACCCGTCGATTGCCGTAAGTGCTGAAAGTACCGTTTTTGTAAGTGTACCGACCAGCAATCAGGTACTTGCCTTCAACCTGCGGGGTGATCCGCTGCTGCGCTGGGGAGGGCCAGGCGAGGATCTTGCCTCGCTGAATGGGCCGAGTGGCATGGCCGTTGATGCCGACGGCGGAGTGTGGGTGACTGATCGTCTGTCGGGACGGGTGCTCTATTTTGTCTTACCAGCGATTCAGATGCCATGATTTCACGGACAGTCGATTACAGCTATCTCAACCATTATGTCCCCCCGGTGACCGAAGGGGTTAGTGAACCCTGGCGGCAAGCCCTGGCGCGCCTGGGTGACTATACGACGCTGGTTGTCCGCACGACGAATCTTCGTCCACGCGACGTTGTCTTTTATGGGCAGACCGAAGCGCACCTGCTGGTGCGGATCTCGACCTTGAATGAACACCTCATCCTGCGCATTGCCCCGGAGGATGATCTGAGCGGCTACATCTTTTTTATGCGCTGCCTGAATGGGCAACAACTCCCTGGGCCACAGATTATCCAGCGTGATCTTTCGCGCAGCCTCTTGCCCTTTGCGTACACGCTTGAATCCTACGTCCCCGGGGTCAGCGCGGCTGACCTGACGGAAACGCACCTCTTGCGAGGGGCTGGGCGTCAGGCGGGGCGCGCCTTGCGGCG
Organism: Candidatus Chloroploca sp. Khr17; assembly: GCF_004138165.1. GTDB lineage: Bacteria > Chloroflexota > Chloroflexia > Chloroflexales > Chloroflexaceae > Chloroploca. Next base: position 176,872 of record NZ_RYFF01000001.1, on the reverse strand, counting down.
GATGCAGCGGGTGACGACACCGGGGATGGGGCGGCCCAACAAGCATGGGCGCTGGCCAACGATGCGTTGGCAGACGACGCTTGCACGGCTCGGCCTCTCGTTTGCCCCGCCGCCGACTGATAGCCTGGTTTTCAGCGAAGCTGAACAGAACGCCGTGGCGCGCCTGCTTGATGATCCGCGGCTGACGTGCGAGCATCCCGTCTTGATGCACGGCAACTTTGGGCCAGGGGCTGTGCGCTGTACCTCGGGGCCACATGTGCATCTTGAGGCTCTGGTCGAGCCGGGCACATGTGTTGGTGGTGACGGTCTTTTTGACCTGGCGACGGGCCTCTGTGCAAGTTATCCTGCCGCCTGGCGGGAGGGTCTGCTCGATGGTTACTGCGCGACGATGCCGTTAAGTGAAGCCGAACAGACACGCTTGCCTCTGTTACGGTTACTGGCGAGCTACTGGCTTGCCTCGTATCGCTACAGCCGCGCCTTGCCGCACGAAGCCGCCCGTGACGAAGCGCGGAGTTTGCTTGAAACCGTGGCAGGTATGCCGATCCGACAGGGGGCATGATGAGTAGCAAGCCGGAGATCCTGGTCTATCCGACGGTCGAAGAAGCGCAGGCGGCGACCGCACGTCAGATCGCGGACCTGTTGGCCCCATCTTCGCGTGCCCTGGTTGTGCTTTCGGGGGGGGCGGCCCCGCCAGGGGTCTTCCACCAGTTGGGCCAGCCTCCCCTGCGCAACCTAGTACCGTGGCACGCCTTGAGCATCCTCTGGGCCGACGAGCGGCTGGTGCCTTTTCATGATCGCGAAAACAACTATTTTCAGACCCGGAAAACCTTGCTTGATCATGTGCCCATCCCTTCCGAGCAGGTCTTTCCGGTGGCGACCTATTATCCGGTGGAAGAAGCCGCCCGGGTCTACCAAAACCAGGTCGAAGCGCTGCTTGAGCGCCATGCGGGGCAGATTGATCTTGCGTTGCTTGGCATGGGACCTGATGGACACACGGCGTCGCTCTTCCCCGGTTTTCCCCAGCTAGAGGCTAGCCCTGAGACGCTCGTTGCGCCCGTCACTGATGCACCGAAGCCTCCGCCAACACGCGTGACCTTGACGGCCCATGCGCTCAACCGAGCGCGTCGGGTCATCTTTCTTGTGGCCGGGGCCGACAAAGCCCCGATGGTACGGCAGGTGCTCCAAGGTGCTTATGATCCACAACGCTTGCCAGCGCAATTGGTGCGTCCGCCCGTTGGGCGGGTGACGTGGATGCTTGATGCGGCTGCCGCACGTGAGCTTGCATGATGAGGAGGGGCGATGTTCAAAGCGTACAAGAAGCAGGATGACCAGAATACCGCAGCCGAGGCCGGGCGGATACCACCGGGACAGTATGTGACTGACAAGTTTCCGGTACTGCACTATGGCAATGTCCCCTCGTATCCTGATGTAGAGCAGAATTGGGATCTACGTGTGTGGGGGGAACTTGAAACCACCGCACGCCTGAGCTTTGCCGAATTCCGGGCTTTGCCGACGGTCGAGATTGTGACCGACATTCACTGCGTAACCCGTTGGAGCAAGCTTGATACACGGTGGGGAGGGCTTCGGTTCAGTGATTTTCTGCAGGCGATCCCGACCCTATTGCCGACGGCAACCCATGTCATTGCGCACTGCGAATACGGCTTTACCGCCAATGTGCCGCTCGAGGTTTTGCTCCATCCTGATGCGCTGCTAGCCTACACGTATGAGGGTGAAGAGTTGACCCCCGAGCATGGCTATCCATTGCGCTTGCTCACGCCGGGCAAATATTTCTGGAAGAGCGCCAAATGGCTCCGTGGGCTTGAGTTTCTGAGCCATGACAAACTTGGGTTCTGGGAACGCTACGGGTACAACAACCATGCCGATCCCTGGAAAGAGGAGCGCTACGCGGAATAACGGACGCCGTGGCATCAGAACTCTGGTTCAAAGCGGAGCACGCCCGCCTCACGGGCAACAAGAGCAAGTTGACGGCTATCGGTACGCAAGAGCAGATAGAGGGCGGCTAAGTCTGAGCCTGAGAACGTCGTACGCTAGCGCAACACCAGAAAACCGAGCCAGAGGCCCATCACACAGATAAAGAGGGCGATAATCACGAGCGACGTCGTGAGGGCAAGCAGGAGCTTATGCGATCTGCCCGCACCCGACAGAGAGGGAGGGGGCGTGGATGGAGTTGGGCCAGACGAAGACGGGAATGGCACAGGTGGTGGAGCAGGAGGCAACGGCCCGGCGATTTCAGGAGGCACAGCCGGGGCGAGCATCTGGCCTGGGGATGGGTCGCTTGCCGTCACCGCTCCTAGAGCCTGAACTGACTCGACCGACGCAACGGCTCCGGGCGTTCGTCCGGCCATTAAGCGCACGGTCTGGAGGGCACTGCGCATCTCACGGGCGCATTGATAGCGGTTCACGGGCTTGAGCTCAAGCGAGCGCAGCACCAATTGCTCGGCGAGCACCGAGACGCGGGGATGGATCGCCCGTGGTGCATCAAGCATTGTGCCAGCCTGACGCTCGGGGGCTGGAAGCGGTGCCGATCCGGTAAGCAACTGATAGAGCACCGCACCGATGGCATAGACATCGCTCGTCGTCGTTGGTTCGGCGTGAAGATCGTTCAACTCGGGGGCACGATAGGGCGAGCGTTCGCTACCGACGTGGCGCACCAGCGCAAACGGAGCCAGAAAGAGGCCGTCATCGAGGGCTGACCAGAGATCCGTTGGGCGCAGATCGCCTACCAGCAGGGGCGGGTTGTGCTCGTGCAAATGATCGAGCGCATGTAATAGTTGCTCAATATACGCAAGGACTATATCTTCCGCCAGCGGCTCATCTTGCTGGCGGGAAACCTGGTCGAGGGGCTGGCCAACGGGATCATCGGTCACAACAAAATAACTAAACCCCTGCACAAAATGGTCGTGCAGGCGCAACAACATCGGAGCCTCGACCCTGGCGATCTGGGCTACGAGCGCTTGCACATCAGTCAACGCATAGGCATCTGGCTGGGGCAATTGCGCGATCATCACACGCAGCGCGTGACGAGTATCGAGCGCACGATAGATGACCTCGTCATCATACTCAGCGACCACCGCCAGGATGCGATAGTGGTCATGGAGAGTTGTCTCGGGTGCCAGCATCAGTTACCTCAGCGCCAATAAAGTCGTTGAACGACGATTAAGTAGTCTGTCAACTAAGTTTTCTGATGTTGTACGATCCTCATGTTGCCCCCTCCCCAACCCTCCCCCGCTGGGGGAGGAAGGCCAGAAACCTGTCGTTGACACACTATTACGGGTCGGTCAACGACAGGTTCGGATGTTCTTGGGAGCGCGGGCGGGCCGCCCGCGCTCGTGGCATACGTGCCTCAATCGGCAGCGATGGCTTCTTGTTCCGGGGTCAGTGTACCATTATTTATCGCTGTCATGATGCGTTCGACACACTGTTCAGCGCTGATGGTTGCGCCCTCGATCGAGGCCAGGAAATGCTGGCGCGTATAATCGCCGGCCAGGAAGAAATTGCTCACCGGGGTAGCCTGGTCGGGGCGATACTTATCAACACCGGGCAGCGCCTGGTAGACCGAATTGGGAATACGAACGATGGTATGCTTGAGCAGCTTCGCCTCACGGGCAATCGGGTGCAAGCGGCGGAACTCCTCCATCACAAACTGCACCAGTTCATCATCGGGCAGTTTGATCAAGTCTTCGGCTGGTGCGACCACAAACTGCATAATGCTCTTGCCGCCATTATGGTATTCGGGCGCAACCATCGCCATATCGGCATAGACACTCAGGTGCGTCCCGGCGCTAAAGAGCAGGTTATCGACCCCGGCAATCCGACGGTCGAAGAAGAGTTGCAGCGTAATGACGGGCGAACCCTTAAGGTGCTTGAGGTTCGCGAAATAGTCGTACTCGCGCAAACGATCAGGAATAATCTTGCGCAGATTATGGACGGGCATCGCCGAGATATAGACATCGCCGGTGATGGTGCTGCCATCATCAAGGACAAAGCCCATGACCCGCTTCGTCTCGGCGTCATAGTCAATGCTGCTCACCTTGCGCCCAAGCTCAACGCGACCGCCCATCTGCTCGATTTGCGCAATCAAGGGGCGCCAGATATTGGTATCGGGCGAGCCTTTGACGAGGGCCATTTTCGGCGCATTCTTTTCGTGGGCAAAGTGGAGCATTGCCGTCAAGGCAAGCTTGGCGGAGACCTTATCGGCGCGTTGAAAGTTGAGGGCCAGGGCCATCGTATGCATCACCTCATCGAGCGAGCGCTGGCCCATCCCGTGACGAAGGTGCCACGAGGCGTAACTCTCGTTATCCTGCTGATCGACATAGGACTGGTCGCCGAAGATCGGGCGGATCAAGCCAAGGCCCATGCGCACCTTGTCGCCGAGCGTCAGTGGCTTGAATTTGGCGACGCCAGCCAACCCGTTGAGCGGCGTCGGCAGCCAGGGCACAAAACTGATCCCCGCGAGGCCGTGGCGTTCGGAGGCAAAGATCATCTCGGCGGGCTTCCAATTGAAGGTATCACCGAGACCATACCGATCAAGAAAACCAAGGAGATGATGATAGGCTCCAAAAAAGACATGGAGGCCCGACTCGATCCAGTCGCCGTCGGCATCTTGCCAGGCGGAAACTTTGCCACCCGGAACATCACGCTTTTCCAGTACAATAACTTCGTGACCACGGTCAATCAAATTGCGAGCCGCAACCATACCGGCTGGCCCGGCACCAGCTATAATCACACGCATCGTAGGTGCTCTTTCGATAGTAATCTATTATCTAAAACGGTCGCCTATTACCGTTATATCATGGTTAAGAATCTGGCGCAAGGTATGCTCATGCTCATTGTTCGCGGCCTGGCAGGGGCACTTCTCGTAGGACTACTGCTCATTCAATTTCTGCATCTCCGTGGGCCACGGGTGCTCGATCTTCCCCCACAGCAGACTGTCGTTACCTGCAATGATCGCATTGGCCTGCACACGCGGCTGACGGGCATTGGTGACGAGGCCTATATTCGCGGTGCGTTGGAGCAAGTACGCGAGATGGGCGCGCCGTGGATTGTCGAGCTTTTTCCGTGGGCGTATGTGCAACCGCGCTCGCGATACGGCTACGACTGGGTCGGGGCGGATCTGGTGATCGAGCATGCGCGGCGTCAGGGGCTAACCGTGGTTGCCCGGCTCGACCTGGTGCCAAGTTGGGCGAGGCCGGCGAACACGACCGACCGCTACCTCGCTCCTGACTTTTACGACGACTACGCAGCCTACGTCGCCGCCTTTGCCGAGCGCTACGCTCCGCTGGGGGTACGGCACCTGATCATCTGGAACGAACCGAACCTCCGCTTTGAATGGGGCGAACGTCCGCCGGATCCTGGGGCCTATGCCGCCCTGCTCAAAGTCGTCTATCCGGCGGTCAAAGCAGTTGCCCCAGAGGCGATCATTATTGCTGGGGCACTCTCGCCGGGAAGCTCGCTGGAAGATGGCGCGAGTCGGATGGATGACATGCAATACCTCGCCTCACTGTACGATGCCGAAGCTGGGCCATACTTTGATATGTGGGCCGTGCATGCGTATGGGGGGCAAGAGCCGCCAGACGCGCCGCCGGGGCCAGAGCGGGTCAACTTTCGGCGCATCGAACTGGTACGAGCGATGCTTGACCATTTTGGTGACGAAGACAAACGCCTGATCATCACCGAAGGGGGCTACAATGATCATCCGCGTTGGAGTGCTGCCGTCCGCCCGGCTGATCGCGTACGCTGGACGATCGCCATGTACGAGCAGGCGCGCAGCTACCCGTGGCTCGAAGCAGTTGCATTGTGGCAACACAGCACCCCGTTTGCGACGCGCTCGTACCCGGATGCCTGGAACTTTGTTGCCCCTGACGGCACCCCGCGCGCTGTCTATCTTGCCGTGCAGGAGTATGCTTTTGCATGTGGTGCATGAGGCCAGCTTTGCTGGCCTCATGCACCACACACAGGGCGAGATGGACAGAGGCTGTCGCCAGGCGCAAACACTTGACAAAACCCCCTCACAGGCATACAATTTGCCCATAGAGAGTGAAATAGGCAGCGATGCTCCTTCGTTAGGCGCGGCGCTCCCACAAACAAAGGTCATTGCCTCGGCCCGTCGAGAGACGCTCAGAGGTACACGGCACTTCTCGGCTTAAGGGATGTGTTAAGATGACTGCAGCACGACTGCTACGTTGTGGGAACGCTTAAGCTCAACCAGGGGGGAGTTCATCAGCTTTTCTTGTGCTGATGCCCCCCACATGTGCATGTGAGGGGCATTTCGTTTATCTGGAAGGAATATGGACGTTAGTAGTCATTCACGGCGGCGCGGTGTCGCGCATACAACCGTCTTGAGAATCGCTCTCCCTGCCTGTGCCTCCACGGTGGGCGTGTGCTGATGACTGCATGCCCCTGATGTTGCCTCAGACCTGGTGAGCGTTGCTCCACCGGGTTTTTTATTCCCTCTGGAGTCGGTTGTACCGGCGATCTGCTTCTGGTTGGCCTTTGTGCCGACCCCGCGCCATGCTTTTGTCACGTTGCACACTGCACGTAACGGTGCATACTGCATGCACATAGCGGGGGGGAACCATGACCACGTTTCCGAGCACCAACGTTGAGGATATCCGCACGCTCGTTGCTGACCGCCAACTAGCCGAACTACGCACCATGCTTGCGCTCTGGCCCGAGCCTGAAGTTGCCGATCTGCTGATGGAGTTGAACCCCACCGAGCAGATGGTGGTCTTTCGCTTGCTGCCACGCCACATCTCAAGTGACGTCTTTGCCCACCTTGATACCGAGCAGCAGAACGAACTGCTGACCCAACTGAATAGTGAAGAGACCCGGCATTTGCTGGCGAATCTGAGCCCCGATGACCGGACGCAACTCTTTGAAGAGTTGCCAGGCCAGGCGACCCAGAAATTGCTCAATCTGCTTGGCCCTGAGGATCTGCGTGAGGCGCGCCAGTTGCTCGGCTACCCCGAAGAGAGTGTTGGGCGCTTGATGACCCCCGACTATGTCGCCGTCCGCCCTCATTGGACGATTGCGCAGGCGCTGCATCATATTCGGACGCGGGGGCGCGACAGCGAAACGATCAATACGATCTATGTCACTGATACGCGCTGGCGCTTTCTTGATGCGATTGATCTGCGGCGTTTCATTATGGCCGAGCCAGAGCAGACGGTCGAACAGATTATGGATCGGGCCTATATTGTGCTTTCGGCCTTTGATGACCGTGAGCAAGCTGTGCGTGCGTTGCGCCGCTATGACCTGGCCTCGTTGCCGGTCGTTGACTCGGATGGGGTGCTGGTTGGCATTGTCACCTTCGATGACCTGATCGATGTTGCCGACGAAGAGACAACCGAAGACTTCCACAAGAGCGCGGCGGTGGCCCCGCTACGGGCAAGCTATTCTGAAACGGGCATTCGCGAACTGGTAATGAAACGTGCGCCGTGGCTGATTGTCCTGGTCTTTGTGAATATTTTTTCGGGGGCGATTATTGCCGCTTTCGAGGAAACGATTGCAGCGGTGGTGGCGTTGGTCTTCTTTCTGCCGTTGCTGATCGCGAGTAGCGGCAATGCTGGATCGCAATCGGCGACCCTGATGGTGCGAGCGATGGCGATGGGCGATATCAAGATGAGTGACTGGGCACGTTCATTGGGGAAGGAGGTGCTGGTTTCTGCGCTGCTCGGCATCGCGATGGCTATGGCTGTCTGGCTGGTCGCTTTCTTCCGTACTGGATCTGAGGTGGCGATGGTCGTGTCACTGACGATGGTCATTCTCGTCATGGTTGGTAGCTTGATCGGAACGATCTTCCCGTTCATTCTGACTCGTTTTGGCCTGGATCCCGCGACGGCCAGTGGCCCCTTGATCACGTCGCTCTCGGATATTGCGGGGGTCTTGATCTACTTCTCGCTGGCAACCTGGTTGCTCGGCATTATGTGAGGGTTCTCGCCTCGATCATGCATGGCAAGAGGAAGCGGCCAGATGCATCTGGCCGCTTCCTCTTGCCATGATCTTACGCTTCGTAGCCACGTCCTGCGGCGGCGACTGCCTCGCCGCCGCCAAGGGCCGCCAGGAATTCGTCGTGCGTCATTGGCCGCGAGAACATAGGGAAGTCTTTGGTTGTCGCCATTTCTTGTTCTTCGGGGCTGAGCGTGGCAGTGCAGTTGGTCAGCGTAATCACGCTATACCCAAGCTCGTAGGCGGTGCGCATCGTTGACTCGACGCAGCAGTTGGTCAAAAAGCCGGCCAGGGCGACGGTCTTGATGCCGCGCTGGCGCAGGATGAAATCGAGGTTGGTGCTGGCAAAGCCGCAGAGGCCGCGCTTGCCTTCGACGACCAGATCGCCAGCTTGGGGCGTCAGGATGTCGATGATCTGCGCCCCCCAGGTGCCCTTGCGGAATGAATTGCTGTCAACCACGCCCTTCAGAATGCCATAAGGCTCGGTCGGCAGCTCGGGATAGCCCTCGGCGAAACTGATGGGCGCGTGAATGACGGTTGCGCCTAGCTCGCGAGCCTGCGTTGCCAACTCAACCGCGTTGGCAAGCATGTTATTCTGGGCCATGACCCCTTTCACCGCATCGTGAAGCGTTCCACCCTCCGACGTGAAGTCGTTCTGAAATTCGATCAAGACCACCGCAGTCGTTTTCGGATCCATCATTGGCTCCTTTTTGTTGATTTTTTCTATGCCAAGAGACAGCAATGCACGATCACGTGCTTCCTCGTCGGCGAGCCCTAGTGTATGTGACGCATGGCTGTGGTTTCAATTATGCGTGAGAGCGCGGGGGCTGTCAAGGAACATGGAATCTCTGCGTCTTGGCGTCTCTGCGTTAAAATAGCGGGGTGGTTTTTTTAACGCAGAGGCGGGGAGGCGCGGAGGCAGGAAGATGTATGCGAAATCTCTGCGTCTCCGCGTCTTGGCGTCTCTGCGTTAAAATAGCGGGTGCGTTTAACGCAGAGGCGCGGAGGCGCAGAGGTGGTGGGTGATGCATGATGCGTCGGCTGAGGTGGTGATTTGTGGGGCGGGGATTGCGGGGATTGCGACGGCCTATGAACTGGCGGCGACCCACGGGGTGCGGCGGGTTGTGTTGGTGGAACAGGGCGATCCGCTGGCGCTGACCAGTGATAAGTCGAGTGAGGCGTATCGCAATTGGTGGCCTGATGAGGCGATGGTCGCGTTGATGAACCGCAGTCTCGATCGGCTGGAAGCACTGGCCTTGGCGTCGGATCAGGCGCTTTTGCTCAATCGGCGTGGCTATCTCTATGTTACGCTCGATCCGGCGGGGGCCGAGCGGTTGCACGCGAGTGCGCAGCAGGTCAGTGCGGCTGGCGCAGGTCCGTTGCGTGTCCATGATGCTGGTGGATCGGGCGTGCCGTATGTGCCTGCGTCGGCGCATGGGTTTGTCGATCAGCCTGATGGGGCCGATCTCATCCTTGACCGTGACCTGTTGCAGAGGCACTTTCCCTGTTTGACCGAGCAGGCTGTGGCGGCGTTGCATGTGCGGCGGGCCGGCTGGTTTGGTGCCCGCCAGCTTGGCATGTTGATGCTAGAGCAGGCCCGTGCCGCCGGGGTGCAGTTGGTGCGCGGGCGCTTGTCTGGTGTTGACGTGGTGGGCGGGGCAGTGCGTGGGGTGCAGGTGGATCTGGTTAGCGGTGGCACGATGAAGATCGCGACGCCTGCCCTCGTCAGCGCGGCGGGTCCGCTTCAGCAGACGATCGGCACCATGCTTGGCCTGAAGCTGCCCATCTACAACGAACTGCATGTCAAGCTCTCGTTCAACGACCAGCTTGGCATCGTACCCCGTGACGCACCGCTGCTGATCCTCAACGATCCGGTGATATTGCCGTGGGCGACCGAAGAGCGCGAAGCATTGGCGGACGACCCCGCGCTGCGCTGGCTGCTTGAGCCGTTGCCTGCCGGGGCGCACGGGCGGCCCGAAGGCGGCCCCGGCGCGACAACACTGCTCTTGCTCTGGGATTATCACACGACGCCGGTCGAGCCGCTTTTTCCGCTCCCGGTCGATCCTTTTGTGAGCGAAGTGGTGCTGCGTGGCATGGCGACGCTCATCCCGGGACTGTCAGCCTACCTCGAACGTCTGCCGCAGAGCTATATTGACGGTGGGTACTACACCCGCACCCGCGAAAACCGCCCGCTGATCGGCCCCCTGCCGGTTGAGGGAGCCTACATCATCGGCGCCCTCTCAGGGTTTGGGCTGATGGCCGCGTGTGGCGCGAGCGAGTTGGTCGCGGCTCATATCGTGGGCACTTCCCTACCGACGTATGCCCCGGCCTTTGACTTGCGCCGCTACGATGATCCGGCGTATATGGCGCGTCTGGCGCAGTGGGGGGATGTAGGGCAGTTGTGAGCTAGCTTAGCGCCGCATTGGCTGCAACCGCAGATAGGTCAGCGTACGCCAGAGCCATTCGGCGGGACCATAGCGGAAGCGCCGCATCCACCAGTGGCTCAGCGGGATCTGGGTAGCATAGATCGCAATGGCGATCAGCCAACCTGCGGCCGGCCCAACCTGTCCAAAGAAGCCGAGACCGTAGCTGTAGAAGATCAGGGTCGCAATGATCGACTGCAACAGATAGTTGGTCAGGCCCATCTGCCCAACGGGGGCGAGCGCACTCAGCGGGCGTTGCCACGGATCACGGCGCGAGAGCAGCGTGATGCTACCGAGATACGCGAGCGACTGAGCCACGCCACCGATTGCCAGCGCCAGATTCGCAAAAGCCAGATCCCAACCAAAGATCGTCCGCGACGCCTGCATGATCGCAAAAGCATAGTACAAATTAGCTGGAATGCCGATCAGAAAACCCCAGATAACCAGGCGACGGAAGAGTGCCGTGTGGGCCTCGAGATCAGCAAAGATCTCGCGTTTGCCAACATAGGCCCCAATCAGAAACATACCCAGGACAGTCGGGGCCATCGTGAGGGTACCAAGCCAGATCGTCTGAAGATCGCGGGCGCGCTGGGCGGTGATTTCCAGAAACGAGCCCGTTTGATAGACTTCGCGCGCACGCTCAGCCTCCTGGGCAAACATCGCCTCTTGCGCGACAAAGGTTGCCTCGATCTGGGCGGCGGCCTCGGGCACAGTACGGCCAAACTCGATCAGGGCAGCGAGCGCCAGACTGAGCAGTTGCGGAATCACCAGAAAGATGCCAGCCCAGATCAGCAAAGTACGGGGGCGTTTGACCTTGCTAAAGAGCAAAAGGACAAACCCGAGCAGCGCATAGAGAACCAGAATATCACCGATCCAGATGAAAAAGGCATGAACAAGGCCAAACCCCAGCAGCACAAGCAACCGACGCAGATAGACCGTCCAGAACCTGCCGCCGCGTGCGCGTGCGCGCTGAAGCTGAAGCGCAAAACCGAGGCCAAACAAGAACGAAAAGAGCGTATAAAACTTGCCTTCGGTCAAAAAATGCACCAACCAGAGGCCAACCCGATCATACCAGGGCATATTTGGATCAAGCGGGAGCAAATAATCCTGAAACGGATTACTAAACAGATACATATTGACCGTCAGAATCCCAAAGAGCGCGAACCCGCGCAGGATATCAATCGTCGTAATGCGTTCAGTCTGGGGCACAGGGCGAGCGGGGGTTGCTGGCATTGGCGAAACGTCGGGCATTGGCGGTGTCTGTGTCATCGGTGGATCTCCTGTCAATGAGCGTTAGCCTTACTTGCGCGTCCTCAGCGCCTATGGTATACTTCGCGTCACTGCGGGCGATTAGCTCAGTTGGCTAGAGCGCATCCTTCACACGGATGAGGTCACTGGTTCGAGTCCAGTATCGCCCACCACTCCCAGTTTTTTCCACCAGTTGCCCTTCTCTAGCAGCAATTCTCTGCATCTCTTTTCTCTTTAGACAAGGTTTCAGGGTATTGTGCCGTTTACTTTTCTGCTCTGCTGCCGAAGGGAGTGCCGGCTTCAGCCGGCTAAAGCCGGCACTCCAGAAGACCAGAAAACACACGTTACCCACTACTGATTAGTCTGGGAAGTAAGTTTTCTGGCGTCCTCAGCCGTCCACGAATTGGGGCCACGAATGAACGAATAGCGCATGGAGCAGCCCATATTCGTTTATTCGTTCTCAGCATTCGTGGTCGGCGGCGCTACCAGAAAATTTATTTCCCAGACCACTAACAGATCGTCCGTAGATAATCCTCAATCGTTTCAGCGCGTCTGATCAGGCGGATTTGTCCGTCTTCTTCGCGCAGCAGTTCGGCAGAGCGGAGTTTGCCGTTGTAGCTGAAGCCCATCGCATGCCCATGCGCTCCGGCGTCGTGAATGATGAGTAGGTCGCCTGGGGCGAGGTTGGGTAGGGGGCGCTGGATGGCGAATTTGTCGTTGTTTTCACAGAGCGATCCGGTGATATCGTAGAGCGTAGCATTGGGTAGGTGGGCTTTGGCGGGTACGGTGATGTGATGGTATGCTCCGTACATCCCTGGGCGCATGAGGTTTGCCATCGAGGCGTCGAGACCCGCATAGGTGCGGTAGGTCTCTTTGAGGTGGCGGACTGAGGCGATCAGGTAGCCGTGTGGCCCGGTGATCAATCTGCCGCATTCGGTGAAGATGGCCGGTCGTGGCAGCCCTGTCCCGTCAAAGGTGGCCTCGTAGACGGCACGAATGCCTGCGCCAAGGGCATTCAGATCAACCGGTGCCTCCTCGGGGCGATATGGAATGCCGATGCCGCCCCCAAGATTGACAAACTCGAATGAAATCGCCAGGCTGGCACTCAGTTCCGCGACGAGTTCAAAGAGCATGCGGGCGGTCTCGACAAAATAACTTGCTTCGCGTTCGTTCGAGGCGAGCATTGTATGGAGACCAAAGCGCCGGATGCCCTGATCCCTGGCGGTGGCATAGCCGGTAAAGAGTTGGTCGCGGGTTACACCGAATTTCGCCTCTTCGGGGCGGCCAATAATCACATTGCCGGTGCGTTGCGCACCCGGATTATAGCGAAACGAGATGATCGCAGGCAGGCCGGCGTGGTGGGCCAGAAACGCGAGGTGGTTGAGGTCGTCGAGGTTGATCAACGCCCCGAGCCGTCGCGCCTGGATAAACTCTTCGGCGGGGGTCGTGTTCGAGGTGAACATGATCGATTCGCCGCCTAAGCCCACCCGTTCAGCCAGCACAAGCTCGGCCAGGGAGCTGCAATCGGCCCCGCAGCCCACTGCGGCTAGCAGCGCCAGGATATGGGGATTGGGCGTGGCTTTGACCGCAAAAAACTCGCGGAAGGTCGGTGCCCAGGCAAAAGCCTGTTGCAAGGCCCGGGCCGAGCGCCACATCCCTGCTGCATCGTAGAGATAGAATGGGGTTGGGTAATGGGCCACAAGCGCCTGGAGTTGGGCGACATCGAGGGGAAACTGGCCTGGCACAGAGGAGCCTCCTTCGCTGCTGATTGAGGGTGGGCAGACAGCAGCGAGCTAGGGGGTTGTTACCCCAAGCATCCGTGCCAACAGCACACTTTGGGCTTCGTTGAAGTAGCATGCCCGTTGACCGGCGGGGGTATAAAAGACAACATCGCCACCCGAGCCAAAAATGGCACGATAGCCACCGATCTCACGAATGCGCTTTTGCTGAACCGCCAGCAACGCACACAAAAGATCCGTTGCCGGCTGGTTCAACGTCAGTGCATCGTAGCCACGGACAACATGGTAGATCAGCAGGGCTGGTTCGGCGTTGGGCTCGTAGGTGATTTCGTAGTCAGCAATAATGTGTGTAGGCATGGTTGATCGCGGGGCAGCGGCCCCAAGCTCGGTACGCAGTCAGGACGGGCGAAGCTCGTCCTGACTGCGTACCATCCACCTCTCACAAATCGACTTGCCGCGGCATAATCGGCAACTCATCAACGCGCAGGCTCGCTGGCAATGTGCATGTCCAGAGAATCGCCTGAGCCACGTCGTCGGTGGTGAGCAAACGACGGCGGAAGGTCTCATCGGGATTGAGCGGGGCGAGATCGGCGTTGATCATCCCTGAGATGATATTAGTCACAAAGATATTATACGGGCGCACTTCCTGGGCGAGCGATTGCGAAAGCCCGGCGAGCGCAAACTTGGCCGCGCTGAAGGGGCTGATATTAGCGATGCCGATCTTGCCGACACGTGAGCCAAGATTGATGATCGTCCCGCTACGCTGGCGTTTCATATAGGGAATCACGGCCCTTGACGTATAAAAGACACCCGTCAGATTGGTGTCAATGATCGAACGCCATTCGCTATCAGTAAACTGCTCGATCGGTGAAATCTTCATCATCCCACCAGCACAATTGACCAGAATATCAATCCGTCCGAGCAGCGCAACCGTCTGCTCAATCAAGCGTTGCACCTGGGTCGAGTCGGTCACATCGGTGGGAATACTAAAACCCTGTTGCCCTTCACCGGCAATTTCCGCAACGAGGTGCTCGAGACGATCCCGGCGGCGAGCAGCAACAATGACGGTGGCCCCTTCGCGGGCGAAGATACGAGCAGTAGCGTAGCCGACCCCGCTAGAGGCACCGGTAATGATCGCAACACGTCCTTTGAGTTTCATGGACTCCTCGTGGCATCTGTTGAACTATTCTGTCTGCATAAGACGTACCTTCTTGATTATAGCTCAGCTTTGATGATGTTGTGCAGGTTTCTTTTGTTTTGTGGGGCGTTGCGGCCCCACCTGTGCATGAACCCAGAGCTACCACCCCAAATCTAGGGCAAGCACATCTTCTGCCGTCTCCGTCAACGGCGCGGCTCCTGGGCCAGGGTGACCGGAGCACCGTCAGGCTGATAGTCTTCCAGAAATTAATCCGGTCTAGCCCGCGCAGGCGGGCTTCGCTTCACCTAGCCGAGGGCTTCAGCCCCACGGCATCAGGCGCATAGCGGATCATTTCCTGTAAAATCATAAGCCCGCGGCTACGGGTCGCGAAGGCCGCCTGCGCGGCCTCATCCAGCCGGCGCAGGCGGGCTTTGCACGCAGGAGCCGAGCCGTTGACGGCGACCCCGGAGAGCTGACTTTGCCTCAGCCCTGCTCTTGGGCAGCGAAGCTCCAGCCAGCGAAGGCCGGCTTCGCAAACCCGAGCCGAGCCGAGGCGTCGACGGACACAGCAGGCGCGCCTGCCCGCTGTAATGCTTCATCTTTACCAATCGACACGACCGTATTGCGTTTATCCCTTCCCAGGCGGCGGCTCGGTCACCAGCAACTCAGGCAAGAGGTGGCTCTTGGGCGGGATCAGCGTGATCTCGGCCCCGCTCTCGGTGATATTTTGCAGTTCGAGAATGGTAAAGAGCGTATTGGCGATCTGCGGGTCGGCGCTGATTTCACGCAGCGCCTGCCCGAGGATTTGCGGGCGAATCGCCTGCGCACGCGCAAACTCAATCGCCGCCCGTCGCTCGGCTGTGCTGGTGATAATGCTCACCTGATTTACGCCATCCTGGCTAATCGCCGAGGTCACCTGGCGCAACCGGTTGACCACCTTGGCTTCGATCTGGCGGATCATGCCAACATCGCGAAAGTGGACTTTGCGGATATAGACCGAACCAAGCTGGTAGCCCCATTCTTGTGATTTGGGCGTGACCTCGTTGCGCACAACCTGGCTCATCGGGTGGCGGTTCTCAAGCATATCTGCCAGGGGCATATTGCTCAACGTCCGCACCACCGTGTTGCTCACATTCGCTGCCAACGACCCCTGCGGATCGGCGTTCTTGAAGAGATACGAAATCGGGTCGCTGATCCCCATCTCGTACCAGACCCCGATCCCCATTGGGGCGCCCTCTTCCGAGTTGACCGGCTGACTGCGCAGATACCGCTGATCAAGGCGCATATCGAGCACATCGCACCGCCCAAAGAAGTTGATAATCACCGCCTGCGGGCCTAATTCTATCAACAGGATATGCAGGCCTGGCTCGCGGATCACGCCGACAACTTTGCCAAAAAGGGTGTAGACATGGCACGTGCCTTCACGCACAACCGTGTAGATACCAAAGAGACGCACAAAACCAAGAAAGAGTGGCACCAGAATAAACAGGAGGAGAAACGTCACCCCCGCCACCGAGAGAGATAGCCAGATCATCGCTCCACCTCCATAATGACACGCTCCGCTTTGCGGAAGAGGTTCAGGCGCACATTGCGGAGATACGCCTCCAAGGCGCCGGGGCCACTGATATCAAGTTGATGAAGTTGCTCGGCCAGGGCTTTGAGCGGCTCGACTTCAGCCTGGGCCTTGAGGGTTTCGATTTCGACCGCCCGCTTCGACTGCACAATGGTCTGGTCAGCCCCGGCCTGGGCCAGGCTGATATCCGAAGAGACCTGGTTGTGGGCGGTATTGATTGCCGCCATCGCCGACTCAACCTCGCGTGGCGCATCAATCTCGGTGATAAGTGAAGCATCGAGCACAATGCCATACCGTACTGCCGACGAGAGACACTCGCGATCCATATGTTCGTTCAGATCACGCAGATTCTTGCGCAAATCGTTGATCGACACCCCGCTCACGATGCTCGAGTCAGCTGCGGGCGCACTGAGTTCGGTTGTAATCGGCGGCAAAATACCCAGTGGGGTAGGTGCTTCGAAGTTCGCAATGCGCTCACGCAGGATCGAGATGAAATAGCCCATCACATGCACCACGGGATTCTTAACCCCAAAGAGGTATGGATACAAATGGCGCTCGGAGACACGATACCGAATCTGGCCCTTCAAACCAACATTCAGTTGATCTTTCGTCACTGCTTCGAGAAACGTTCCACCGCCATTGGCTTTGGGATCTTCGAGATCCAGGGCCATATTGATCGTCTGGGTCGCAATCGATACCTTGTGAATACGCTCCCACGGCCATTTGAAGTACGGCCCCCCCGGCATAATCACGCGCACCTGCGGATAACGATAGCGCTCACGCTCCTCGGGCCGCAAAAACTCCGTGAACGGATCTTCGGCTGCCTGACTCGCCGGTAGACGTTCCGCACGCCCAAAAATTGTCTTGACCGCACGCTCATTCTGGTTCACGGTATAGAAACTCAACATGATATACCGCACTATGAACCATCCGATGAAGCCCATCATGATCCCGATAAGAACTGCACTCATAATGTGGTCACTGCTCCTCTTAGGGTTGTCGCCGAGGTGAACTGCATCGCGGCTGGCCCTGGACGCTAGCCCATCGCATCCATCCGCGCCATCCAGAGCGCAGGCTGCTTGATCTCTTCCATCGTAGGCAGGTGCTCGACACGCTCCCATACCCGCGCACAGTAGGCTTGGCCGCGCGCCTGGGTGACCGCGTTGACAAAGGCTTCACCCTGCTGATACTGCGCAAGCTTGAGATCCATGCCCGTGATCCGGTTGAAGACCTGTTCGATGATCGTCCGGGTTGATTGCCGCTGGGCCACCCGGTGCTCGATCTGGTCAAAGCTCGGCAAGAGCCGTTTGCCTACCGCGTTCATCACGTGGTTGCCGTATCCCTCAACGAGTGACATCAGCGCTTGCAGTTGCTCAAAGATGGCCCGTTGCTGCGGGGTGAGCATCAGTTCGATCCAGTGCTCGTTCGAACCCCAGTTCTGAATAAGGCGCATCAAGAGCTGCGGCAGGTTGAGCCCCAACCCTTCGAGTTGATCATTCAACTGATCAAAGTATTGTTGCAACAGATCACGGAAGTGCTGACGTACCCACGGGTACGCTTCAAACTCAAAGGCGTGCGTCGTTTCATGCAGCGCAATCCAGAGCCGGAAATCTTCGTCGTTCAACCCCAACTGCCCCTGCACCCGCGCGATGTTTGGCTCAACAAAATAGAGCGCCCCGCCCGTCGCGGGATCAGGTGATAACAGGCTCAAGTCGTATTGCCCCAACACCCGTCGGGCCAGGAAGCCGAGCAATCCGCCCATTTGCAAGCCAAGCAGTTTGCTGTTCACGTCACTAAAGAGCATCGCCATACCGTTCTGCGTTGCGTTGCGCTCGTAGATCGCCTCAATTGGGCGAAAGAGATGCTCAAATGAAGTGAAGTTCGCCTCCAGCCACTCGCGTCGATCATGAACATACACCCGGCTGATTGGCTCGGGCAGTTCGACCCCGAGGTATTCGGCAATCAGTGGCTCGCTCTGCTGCACCAGACGCAGATACTGCGCCTCGCGAAACGACCGCTCGACCAACGGGGCCTCTTCCCATTGCGACACTCGCAAGGCCATGGCCCGCGCTTGATCCCAGTCAATCAGACTCGTCTCCCGACGCTCAGTGCGTGTGCGCGTCTCAATATAATAACGTGCGGCGGCGCCGACGACTGCCCCGATCAGGAGCATGCCGCCTAGACGACGTAGATCAGTTCCAGGCTTCGCCACGACGATTTCCTTTCTCGCGAAATCCAACATAATAACAGCCAGTGTAGCACGGATGCCCGAACCCTGTCCAATAATTTGACAGCCTCCCTACCCCATGCTATACTCGTTGAGTGCGTGCGGGGGCGTAGCTCAGTTGGGAGAGCGCGACAATCGCACTGTCGAGGTCAGGAGTTCGAGCCTCCTCGCCTCCACCACACACACAACGGGGCCATAGCTCAGTTGGGAGAGCGCAACACTGGCAGTGTTGAGGTCTGGGGTTCGAACCCCCATGGCTCCACCACAAGCAACAAAGCGTGACGCCGAGCAGGATGCTCGGCGTCACGCTTTGTTGCTTGATCCACGGGGGCTTTATGCCTGCTCCGGCTGCGTACGCGCCGCCGCTTCGAGTAACTGCAGAATCCGCGGTACCATGGCCGCCGGGTTCTGGTGCAAGCCTTCGATCAACAGGGCATTATCGTAGAGTTGCTCGGCGGCGGCGGTGACAATCGGGTCGTTCACATCAGCCTCGACCCGCTGCGCCAGGGCGGCAACCAGGTTGTGGCTCAGGTTCAACTCAAGAATGCGCGGTGCCGCGTCAGCTTCGCGACCCAGCATCTGCTGGATGCGCTGCATTTCGCGCCCCATCATATCGTCGTCGCTCACCAGACGCGCCGGGCTATCACGCAACACCTTCGACGCACGCACGGTTTTGACCTTTTCACCCAGGATCGCAGCCAGACGCTCGGCCAGGGGCGCGAATTGCGCTTCGCTAATCTGTGGCTCGGGCGCAGCTACCTCGCCCGGCAATTCCAGGTCGGCCTCATCAACATTGCGCAGTTTCAAGCCTTCGTATTCACGCAACCCCGAAAGCATAAAGCCATCCATGAGGTCGGTCAACAGCACGACCTCGATCCCCCGTGCCGTGAACGGATCAAGGTGCGGGCTCGTCGCGGCAGCTTCGGGGCTCGCCGCCAACACATAGTAGATCTCTTGCTGCCCATCAACAATCCGACTCTTGTACTGGCCCAGGGTTGCCAATTCGCCCTCGCTGCGGGTCGTCTCGAAGCGCAATAGCTTGAGCAGTTCGTTCCGGCTTTCGTAATCAGTCGCAACACCCTCTTTGATAAAGACGCCGAACTCTTGCCAGAAGGACTTGAAGGCGCTCGCATCCTTATCAGCCAGATCATTCAACTCGCGGTGCAACCGGCTCGTCAACGTCTTCCGAATGCGCTGCATCACCGGTGACGACTGCACACTCTCACGCGATACATTGAGCGGCAAGTCTTCACTGTCAACCACACCCTCGATAAAACGGAAGTAGGCGGGCAGCAGATCCTTCGCCTCTTCGAGGATCAAGACCTTGCGCGAATAGAGCCGAACCTTGCCTTCAATCCGGCGCTCGATCAAGCCGCGCTCACGTTTGCCAGGAATAAAGAGCACGCTATGCAAATCAACCGGCACATCAGTCGAAAGATGCACATGCAGCATTGGCTCATCTGGCTCGAACGTCAATTGCCGATAGAGATTCTGATACTCTTCGGCTTCAACTTCACGCGGAGCACGCCGCCAGAGCGCCTTGCGCTGATTGATCTGCCGGTCGCCACTATAGATCGGAAAGGCAACAAAATCTGAATGGCGTTTCACAATCTGCTCGAGACGCCAATCATTGGCAAACTCGGCTGCATCTTCCTTCAAATGGAGCGTAATCGAGGTGCCGCGTTCTTCACGTTCAGCCGAGCCAATGGTGTAGCTATCGTCACCCGTGCTCTCCCATATGGCTGCCTCGGCCTCGGGACGGTACGAACGCGACACAACGCTCACCTTATCAGCAACCATAAAGACTGAGTAGAAACCAACGCCAAACTGGCCGATCATTTCGCTCGCCGTGGCCTTGCTGGCGTCTTTGGTCTTTTCAACAAATGCGCGCGCACTCGACTGGGCAATCGTGCCCAGGTGATCAATCAATTCCTCACGGGTCATGCCCGTCCCGGTATCAGTGATTGTCACCGTCCGTGCCTCTTTATCGGCACTTAGCCGAATCGCCAATTCCGCCTCGGCATCGCGCACGTCACGGTTGGTCAGCATCTCAAACTGCATCCGATTGAGCGCATCCGATGCATTCGAAATCAGCTCACGCAGAAAAATCTCACGATCGGTATAAAGCGAATGGGCCAGAATTTGCAACACCTGTTGCACCTCGGCCTTGAAGGTCTTTGCCTCGACCTGAGGCGCC
Source organism: Candidatus Chloroploca sp. Khr17 (assembly GCF_004138165.1). GTDB lineage: Bacteria > Chloroflexota > Chloroflexia > Chloroflexales > Chloroflexaceae > Chloroploca. The sequence continues at coordinate 156,359 of NZ_RYFF01000001.1, read as the reverse complement.
TCAGTCGGCTCGGTCGTCATATACCAGCACTCCTTGCTTCTTCAAAAATAATTCTCCCTATTGTACCGCATCCTCTAACCTTCGCTCTTCAACAAGGAAAACGGGGGCGTGGGGCTACGGCCATGCGTATTACCTTTTGTATGTTGGTGTTTTTTGCCAGCGAAGCTGGCAAAAAACACCAACATACAAGTAATTCTTGGGTGCCGTAGGCACCCACCAGTACTTACTATAGATCACGAAGTGTTAGAATCACATTAACACTAGACTAACAAACTATATATAGTTCAGCCTGAAGACTGAGCAAAAGCCCATTGACAAGCCCTCTGCCCTATGTTATCCTTGCGCTTAGTGAAATTGAAACGATGCAGAGACGGAACGGAAGGAGCACGCAACATGACAATAGGAATCAACAGTGCGAACATCGGCGTTGCCGATACGGGCCTTGTGGTTCGGGTCGTTGTTGCCCGTGCCGCCGCGAGGGTCAGCCAGATCCCATTCCGCCTGCTCAGGAGCTAACTGCTCCCCTGATACGATGAGCAACAGGCTGTGGGTGGCTGATCAGCACCCGCAGCCTTTTTTGATCAAAAAAGGCCGTGGTGTGCCCAGCACCCACGGCCTTTTTGTCTTCACAACGAGTCCGCAGCACGTACCTTTGCTTTGCTGGTTCAACCGCCAGCCAAATAATCTACCCATAAACAGGCAGGAGCCATCCTATGATACAGCTTGATGTTGCAGCAATGACCACGCGCACGCCATCGGAGGAATTCGACAACATCCCAATGGGGAGGTCAGCCTTGCTTATTTTAGAGCGTGACGGCTCACTGCATCAATATTCCCCTGCCGAGGGCCATGCGGCCCCCTCGCAGGCAATGATCCATCTCCATCAAGAAGAGGCAAAACCGGGCTTGATCGACAACCTGCTCGCCTTTGCCTTTGATATCCTTGGCGTCACCAAGCTGGAGTTGCGTATCCATGAACAGCCAGAAGCTTGAGGCAACGATGAGCAACACAGACCAGACGCCAACTCGCCCGGATCGCTTGCTCGGTACGGTTTTGCGCGCCCAGAGTGGCTTTTTCTGGGTACAGACCAGTACCGAGACGGTGATCTGCAAGCTTCGCGGGCGCTTGAAACGCGAACGCCAAGCGAGTGATATCGCCGTAATCGGCGATCAGGTCGAAATTACGCTTGTTGGCAACGGCGAGGGGGCGATTGAAAGCGTCTACCCGCGGCGCTCCAAACTCGCCCGTCGCGCCGTCGGCACGCGAGGGGCCTATAAAGAAGATGTGCTCGTCGCGAATGTTGACCAGGTTCTGCTGACGTTCGCCTGTGCCCAACCCGCCTTTACGCCTCGTATGCTCGATCGTTACCTTGTTATCTGCGAACATAGCGGCCTTGAAGCCATTATCGTCGCGACCAAAATTGACCTGGTGGATCAGGCGGTTGCGACCCAACTCTTTGCCCCCTACGAACACATCAACTACCGTGTACTCTATGTCTCAAATCAGACCGGGCAAGGCCTGCAGGCAGTACGCGACACCCTCGCCGGGCGGATCAGTGTTGTCACCGGCAAATCCGGGGTCGGCAAATCAAGCCTGCTCAACGCCCTCCAGCCCGATCTCCACCTCGACACGGGAACTATCAGCACAGCCCTCAACAAAGGCCGCCATGTCACCACCGTGGCCGAATTGATCGCCCTCGAACTACCTGACAAGGGCTATGTTGCCGACACCCCCGGTATTCGCGAAATCGGCCTTTGGCAAGTCCCTGCCGATGAACTCGACTGGTGTTATCGCGAACTACGTCCCTACCTCGGCCAGTGCTATTTTGCTGGCTGTAGCCATATTCACGAACCAGACTGCGCCGTCCGTACCGCTGTGACCGCTGGCAAGATTGATCCCGCCCGCTACGACAGCTATGTAAGGCTGCGCCAGGGCGAAAGTTAAACGGGAGTAGAACTGAATCATGCCTAAAATCCGCATCAACCTGCGTGAACTGAACAATCTGGACGATCTGGATCTGATCGAAGAGACGGACGAACTGCTCGAACGTGAAGAGCGGGGCGGTGAAGAGAAAGAAAAGCGGCCAATTAACCCGATTGCCCTGCAACGCCGCCAGGAGGGTCGCAAATGGGGCAAGGAAGTCAACCGCATGCTGCGCGAACGCAAACAGTCGCGCTAAGCGCATACGCATAAAGCTTAGGGAGCCTACGCGGGCGGCACCATCAGGCAACTATACTTGAAGTCTAAGGTGCGCTTCTTGGGGGCCGTAGGCCCCCAAGAAGCGCACCTTAGACTTCGATAATCGGCCCCTCGCGGGCTGCCTCAAGGCGCAGCGACGACCCTATCGCCACGAGTTCAGCGCGGTAGTGGGCCACCAGGGCATCGAGTTGGGTGTCGGTGCGCGTCGGTGCATGGTGATAGAGCAAAAGTTGTTCGACGCACGCTTGTTGTGCCACCTCGATCGCATCCTCGACGCGACTATGCCCATAATCTTCGACCTCTTCGGCCCGCGTATACGGGGCACTGTGGATCAGCACCGTCGCCCCCTCGGCAAAATGCACGGCCTTCCGCCAGATCTGCGCATCACTGTAGCGCACATCGGTCATATAGACCACGGTTCGCCCGTGCTCTTCGATCCGATAAGCCCAGATGGGCGAATGCTTGTGCTGCGACAGCGGCATCGCCCGAACCGTCAGTTTTCCAACCTGAAGGGGATGCGTTGAGATCGGCTCAAAGCTATGCGTGGCCGCCATATGGGCCAGGCCATAGACTGGTGAATAGACCGGCGAGAGAATGCCATCATAGACCATACGCAAAGAACCGCGGATACTATCGGGGCCATAAATTTTCAGCGTATTGCCCGGTGTATGCACCAACCCCGGAAACGGCAAGCCTAGCAGGTGATCCCAGTACGTATGGCTGATCAACAGGGTCAACTCGCCCCGCCCTTCGCCAAATTCCCGTTGCATCAACTCATCGCCAAAGCGACAAAAGCCGGTTCCACTATCAAGAACCAGCAATTCGTCGTGGGCACCATAGATCACGACACAACACGTATTGCCCCCGTACCCCAGATACGCTGCCCCCGGGGTTGGCACATACCCACGCACCCCCCAGAACTGAAGCTTCATAGCGCTTCCTCTTTGTCTAGCACCATGCCCTCAAAGGCAGCGCGGATCACAAGGGGTGGCCTGGCTAGGGCTGACTGCTCTGCGACGATCTGGTCAACTTCATCATCCGATCGGTGCGGATCATGATGAAAGAGCACTAATTCGCGTACGCCTGCTGCTTCAGCAATCTCACGCGCCTGACTTGCGGTGCTATGCCCCCAGTGAGGAAACTGCGCATACTCAGCATCGGTAAACTGAGCATCATAGAGCATCCAGTCCGCATCACGGGCGAGTTCAATAATCTCCTCACGCATGGCGGCCAGTTCTTGCAATTCTGCATCCGAGTCAGTCGGCCGCCCTCGCCAGTTGATCCGTTCATCACCAAAGAGGACGGTGTGAAATGGCCCCGTATCAGGGATAAAAACCAGGCTTGCCGCCTCGGTCTCCAGACGATACGCCAGGGCTCGATACGGGTGATTTGTCCGTGCCGTGCTTACCTGCACCGAACCAAGCTTGAAACAAGATCCCTGATCAATTTCGTGGAAGTGTAATTCGGCCCGTAAATCCTCCAGACTCATCGGCAACAGCGGATCAGTCAGGGCATTGGCAAGCGTCGTACGCAGCGTCGATTGGGTGCGAGCCATGCCGAAGATATCAATGCGGTATTCTGGTTGATAAATGGGTTGAAAAAAGGGAAAACCAATAATATGATCCCAGTGGGTATGGGTCATCAACAGGTCAAGTTGCCGTGGCGGCGCAGGCTCAGCCGCCAGCGCATCCCCTAGCATCCGCAGCCCCGTCCCCGCATCAAGCATAATGCACCGATTAGTGGTACGCACCTCGACACACGTTGTATTGCCTCCATAACGAAGCACTGAACGATGTGCTACCGGGTACGAGCCACGGGTTCCCCAGATACGTACTCTCATGCCCTCGATCCAGAAGTCCTTCGCATAATTATGCTATAGTGTACAGGATAAATGCAATCTGTGTGGTCGTCTACCAGTTTCTCATAGGGCGCTTGCATTTGTGTGTGCTGTTAGACCAACGGATCGCCCTCATCTGCCCACACCGTTGGCGTCAACGCCTCGGCTATGGCATGCAAAGCCGACCTACGTTGGCTGGATGAAGGCCGCGCAGGTGGCTTTCGCTGAACAGGAGCCGAGGCGTTGACGCCGACGGCAGAAGCTCCAATCGCCATCAAGGAGACACAGTGAAACGGATCAAAATAGGGGTGCAACTCCATCCTCAGCATACCACATGGGCCTCGTTTGCCGATGCGGTGCGCCACGCCGAGGCCCTGGGATGCGATACGATCTGGAACTGGGATCATTTCTTTCCGCTCTATGGTGATCCCCAGGGTTCCCACTTTGAAGGGTGGACCGTCTTGACCGCCATGGCAACGCTGACAACCCGCGTTGAAATCGGATGCCTGGTCTCGTGCAATAGCTATCGCAACCCTGCACTGCTCGCAAATATGGCCAAGACGGTTGATCATATCAGTGGTGGGCGACTGATCTTTGGCATCGGGGCGGGCTGGTTCGAGCGCGACTACGAGGAGTACGGCTATACGTTTGGCACCGCACCTGATCGACTACGGGCGCTCAAAGAGGCACTCCCAATCATCAAGCAGCGTTGGGAGGTGGAAATTCCGCCCCCTGTACGCCCGATCCCCATTTTGATTGGTGGCGGTGGCGAAAAAGTCACTCTCAAGCTGACCGCCCAGCATGCCCAGATCTGGCATGGCTTTGGCACCCCCGACGTCATCCGACACAAACATGCGGTCTTAGACTCCTGGTGTGTCGAACTTGGCCGCGACCCTGCCGAGATCGAGCGCAGCGTCTCGCCTGCCAAAGGCGAAAGCCTAGAAGCCTATCTTGAAGCAGGTGTGACCCATTTCATCTATGGACTTGGCGAGCCATGGGATTTTGGCCCGGTGGAAGAAGCCTTGCGCTGGCGTGATGCCCAATAAAGCCTGAAAAAAAGCCAGCGTAGCTGGCTTTTTTTCAGCGAATCTCAAGTGTCGCGTGGCAATTGTTGCGCGTGCCCTTCCAGCCGCCAGAGGATCCGCTGCACTACCTGCGCATCAAACGCAACCTGCGCATTCTGTTGCGCATCGGTTGGCTCGAAGAGGCCCCGGCCTTCGGCGTCAAAACTATTCGCCACATACACCAGCGCCTCTTCCCGCACCTCACGCTCAAGCGCCAGATGTTGACGATAGAGGTGCCGCATCAATTCTGGTGACGGCCTGAGATTACGGAGTTCGCGCCGTCCGAGGATCGCGACCAAGCGTGCGTGGGCCTCACCAGGATCGCGCGTCGTTGCCGTCAGCATCACCCGCTGCAGCCCCACCGGTGGCGGGAGGAGATTGGGAACAACGGTACCCGTGGCGAGCGAGGGACTAAACTGGATCTGTCCTGCGTGGCGTAACACCTGATCAGCCAGGGGTGAATTGAACTGCGGCACATTGATCGTCGCAGTCAGAAAGCAATTACGCGGTACCACCGGATGCTGCGCTGCTGGAAGCCCACTCAAGACGAGACGCCGCTCGCCGTGTGGTTCCACCCGCAACAGTTGACTCAGATACAGATCGAGTTCTTCGAGAGTCAGCCCTTTGAGCAGCACCAGATAGGCTTTGCCAGCGTTTTCGGGCACTGCCGCCTCGTGCATCGTTTCGAGCAACTGACTAATGCCAAAGCGCGCATGAATATCGCGGTAGTAGGTACTCTGCGTACCGTGGCCTGTCCAACTATCCGACCCAATCGTCACAAACTGCCCACTATCCTGGCCGACGAGCGAAGCCGCCACCCCAGCCGCCAGGGCTGCCTTGCCCGCGCCTTCGCGGCCAGTCAGCACCACAAACGGGTTCGTCTTCAATGACACATAGTAGGCAACAAGCAGGGAACGTGAAAAGAGGCTTCCGAGATCATCAACCAGCCTGGCAACGAGTTGTTGCTCACCACTGCCAGCACAACGAGCGCGATAGGCTGAAGCAGGCGAGGTCATTGTGTTGACAGGGTGCGTCAACTTCCCCTGGCCCACACTGGCCTGACCACTGGCGTCTTTGCCAATGGTATGGAAGTTATAAGCAATCATAGGCTCCTATCCAAGGCGAATATCTGAGGCATCACCGATGTTCAGTTCGTGACTGATCCCATCGACATAAGCCTTATCTCCGATCAAACTCCCCGACATAATCACAGATTGGATTTGCGCACCAGCGTTCACAATCGTATTTTGGATAATGGATGTACGAATGACGGCCCCCTCTGCGACCGAAACATACGGACCAACCACCGAGTTTTCAATCACCGCATTGGGGGCAATATGCACGGGGGGAATAATCACCGAGTGCATCCCATCAACCATGAGGCTATGCCCGTGGTCTAACAGATACCGATTGGTATCCAGCAGCGCCTCGACCGTGCCGCAATCACGCCACATCGGCACGGCTTCGGCATGCAAAATCTCACCCCGTTCAATCATCACCTGCAACGCATCGGCCAGATAGTACTCGCCTTTGGTCTGGATATTGTGCTCCATAACATAGCCGATCGCATCCATCAAGCGCTGCGCTTCAGGCAAATAATAGAAGCCTACGACCGCCAGGTTCGAGACTGGCTCGATGGGTTTTTCTACCAGACGTACAATGCGCCCCTGCTCAACCACCGCCACCCCAAAGCGACGTGGGTCATCGACTTCTTTGCAGTAGATAATGCCTTCGCTGGGATGGGTCGCCAACCGTTCTTTGTCAATGCCGACGAGGCCATCACCAAACACCACCAGCAACGGGCCACTGATCTCATTGGCGAGATAGATCGCATCGGCTTGACCACGCATTTCCTTTTGTACAAGAAAACGTAGCGGAATATGACCGTAATTTTGACAGACAAATTCTTCGATTTGTTTGCCTAAATAGCCTGTCACACAGATTAGTTCGTCAATCTGCAAATGGAGAAGATCATCAATAATATGCGCGAGTACTGGTTTGCCCGCAACCTGCACCAGCGGTTTTGGTTTGCTAAATGTATGAGGCCGCAAACGCGTACCCAACCCTGCCGTCAAGATCATAACCCGCATAGCTTCAGTTCCTTGATGCGCACGTACCGCCGCAACATCCTGATCCACATCCCCCACCGGCAGGCGCACTCATCGCAGATACCTCTGAACGCAATGAACCACCACGGCTATGCGCGGCAAAGACCGATAACTGGCGGTGGACATGTTCACTTCCACAGGCGGGACAGGTAATGTCTTTGTCATCCTGATCCATCCGGCGCAAGAGATCAAAGTGACTATGGCACACGGCACAACCATACTCATACATTGGCATAGGGCCACCTCAAAATAGAACCTGATTTCCAGTTTGTAGCTTCCGTACCCTGATTATACCACGCCCCTGCCCAATATGGAACCTTGACAGCACGAAACGGACATGGTACGATTCCGCCACTTCAATGATGGATAAACCCACCCAAAACACGGGTATTTCTTCCCCATGCTCCGACACACTGTTGTGCCGGATGAACGACCATTTACGCTACAGAACCTCCTCGGCTGAACGCAATGAAGCTGCGGGCCGCTGATACTTGCCGCCTTGCAATCGGGGCGCACTCACGCACCCAGGAGAATGCCTATCGCGCTATTTATGGTGTTCTTTGCGTTGGCTTTTGTGATAGCTTTGCTTGCTGAAGGAGTATCTTCTATGAACAAATTGAACTGGCGTAGCAGCCTGGCCGTAGTCATGCTGCTGGCGCTGCTCTTGCCCATCCTGGCCGCCTGTGGTGGTGGCACGGCAACCGCCCCGACCACCCCACCCGCACCCGAGGCAGCGACAACTGCCCCGGCCCCTGATGCGCCAACCACCCCCCCGGCCCCTGATGCGCCAACCACCCCCCCGGCCCCTAGTGGTGGTACCGCTCAGGCCGGTGTGCTGCGGATCAATACCGAGAGCGAACCTGATAATGTCGATCCGCAAAAGTCCAGTTTTGTGCGTGAAATTCAGTTCATCATGATGGCCTATCAGGCCTTGATGACCTTCGATGGTAATATGGAACCCATCCCTGCCGCCGCCGAGAGTGTTGAGACCTCGGCTGATGGGTTGAAGTATACCTTCAAGCTGCGGCCCGATGGTCAGTATAGCGATGGCACCCCCGTGACGGCGCAGAATTTTGAGTATGCCTGGCGCCGCCTCGCTGACCCCGAGACGGCCGGTGAGTATCAGTCGCTGCCATGTGGCATCATCAAAGGCTATAGCGAGTATTCGGCTACGGCTTGTGAGGGCATGGAGATGGAGGAAACCCTCGCCCGTGACCAGGACGAGTTGCTGGCGAACTTCGGCGTTAAGGCCATTGATGACCTGACCCTCGAAATTGAACTCGTTGCTCCGGCTCCCTATTTCCTCTCGATGGCCGCCCTCTGGATTGGTGCCCCAGCACGCGAGCAGGATATCGCCCAGGGTGACGACTGGTGGTACTACCCCGAGAATTATATTGGTAATGGACCTTTTGTCCTGACCGAGTGGGACCACGGCAATCGGGCCGTCTGGGAACCCAATCCCAACTATGCCGGGCCACTTGGCCCTGTCGCACTGCAGCGTGTCGAGTACTATATGATCACCGAAAGCCAGGTCGCGTTCCAGGCTTATCAGAATGGTGAACTCGATATGCTCGCCGTTGCCCCCGAAGATCTCCAGGCTGTGCAAAGCGATCCGACACTAAGCCAGGAGCTCTTGCCGGTCAGTGGTTCCTGCACGTTCTACTTTGGCTTCAATACGACCAAGGCACCCTTCGAGGATCTCAAGGTGCGGCAGGGCTTTGCCCAGGCGTTTGACCGCGAAGCCTGGAACCGCGATATCTTTGGTGGTCTCGGCAGCGTGGCCTATAGCTTTATCCCCCCAGGCTTCCCTGGCTACCAGCCCGAGTTGCGCCTGTGGGAATTTGATCCCGAGGCGGCCAAAGCCATGATCGCCGAGTCTTCGTATGGCGGCGTCGAGAACCTGCCCGAGATCAAGTTGACCTATTCGGCCAGTGCGCGCAATAATGCCCGCTTCGAGTGGATGGCCGGCCAGTTGAAGACCAACCTGGGCATTGATGCCGTCCTTGACCCGATTGACCCGACCGCTTTTTCGGCGGCCACCAAGGATAACCCGCCCCAGATGTTCTCGCTCGGCTGGTGCGCCGATTATCCCGATCCCCAGAACTGGATCTCGCTCTTCCAGACTAATGGTCTGCTGAGCACCCGTGTTGGCTATTCCAATCCCGAGTTTGATGCCCTGGTGACGCAGGCTGATGTCGAGCAGGATCCCGTCAAACGGGCCGAGCTCTATGCTCAGGCGCAAGAGATCCTGGTGACTGATGCACCGGTTGCCTTCACCCGCAACGACGGTGGCTATGAACTCGTCAAGCCGTATGTCCAGGGTGTCACCGGCGAGACAATTACGCCGATTGATTACTGGTATGGCTTCTTCAACCTGCCGAATGTTGATGTCCAGCCCTGATGGAGTTTAGGGGCTTCCTTTCGTTGGAACAGAGCCAGCTATGTTGGCTCTGTTCCAGCGAAGAAGCCGGTTTTGGGGGCGCAGCCCCCAGCTATTTCACGTATGCTGGCACAAACGGCCAACAAAGTTGGCCGTTTGTGCCAGCATACGCACCGGGCTGGTAGGGCGACCGCCTTCGACATAATGCGTATGGGCCGCAGGCCCCAAACCCCTTGAGCGGAGCATAATGCTATGACGGCGTATATTATTCGTCGCATTCTCTGGCAGATCCCAGTGCTGGTTATTGTTGGCCTGCTGACCTTTGGTATTGCCAAAATGACGCCTGGGGGGCCATTTGATACCGATCCAACGCGACGTCAGATGTCACCACAGGTCGAGGCGGTGCTACGGGATCGCTTTGGCATGGATCTACCCTTTTGGCGCCAATTTACGCGGTATATGTTTCTCGATGTCGTCACCGATCCAAAGACTGGTGAACAAGCGATCCGCTGGGGTGCGATTGGCGGCAACTTCGGGCCAACCTATAGCTCGCGTGGGGCGCGTACCGTGCAGCAAGAGTTGTTTGGTGAGCGTGGAGGCAAGCCGAGCCGCTTTTATTATTCGGCCCGCCTGGGGGTACAGGCGCTCCTCTTTGCGGTGCTGCTTGGCATTCCGATGGGCGTGCTTGCTGCGCTCAAACAGAATACCTGGATTGATTATCTGGTGCTCTTGACCTCAACGTTCTTTGTTTCGCTCTCGACCCTCATTGTTGGTTTTCTGCTTGTCTTGATCTTTGCAAGCGGGTTGCAATGGTTTACCGTCTTGCCCAACTGGAATGATCCGATCCGCCCGTGGATTCTCCCCACGATTGCGCTCGGCTCAACCTCGCTCGGCTTTATTACCCGCCTGACGCGCTCGAGTGTCCTCGAGGTCAAGCGGCAAGATTATGTACGCACCGCGCAAGCCAAGGGCCTCAACGATCAGGTCGTTGTCTGGCGGCATATGTTGAAAAATGCGGTGCTGCCCGTCATTACGATCCTCGGGCCACTCTCGGCAGCGTTGATTACCGGCACGCTCTACACCGAAATTATTTTTCAAGTTCCCGGCATGGGTTCGCTGTTGATCGAAGCCATCGGCAAACGCGATTATTCCATGATCATGGCCGGCGCGCTGGTCTTTGTCTTTTTTCTTGGCCTCGCCAATCTCATGGTAGACATTGCCTACGGTGTGGTTGATCCGCGAATCAGCTATAAATAAGGGCGAGCCTCTGTCCCCACATATGCGGGGCGCAGCCCTCACCAACGGAGTACAACCATATGGCAACCACGGCCCGTTCAGCATCAGCGCTCGAAGAGCTCAACCTCACGGCAACAAAACCTCGAAGCCTTTGGGGGGATGCGTGGCGACGGCTCCGCCGCAATAAGGCGGCCATGCTTGGGATCACGATGGTGTTCCTCTATGTGTTTATCGCAGTTGCGGCACCCTGGCTTGCGCCCAAAAATCCGGTCACCCAGACTTCCAATAACAGCCTTCGCCCGCCGATCTGGGTCACCGATAATCCAAACCGCCAGCCGAATCCTGAACATATTCTCGGTACCGATACCAATGGCCGTGATATTCTGAGCCGCCTGATCTTTGCGACGCGCGTCTCCTTGATTGTGGGGGTGGTGCCACAGATCATTATTGTGGTGATCGGGGTCGGTATCGGCCTCGTGGCCGGTTTTCGTGGTGGTTGGGTTGATAACCTGTTGATGCGTTTGACTGAAATTGTTGCCTCCTTCCCTGATCTGCTCTTCATCATTACGCTCACCGTGGCTTTCCGCGAGACTTTATTTGGCAAGGCGTTTAATGGTCTCTTGTTGATCTTTACCGCCCTGGCTGTGGTTGGCTGGACGAGCCTTGCCCGTCTTGTGCGTGGGCAGGTGCTCTCGCTCAAGGAGAAGGAATTTGTCGAGGCAGCGCGAGCGCTCGGCATACCGACCAGCCGCATTCTTGTGCGCCATATTTTGCCCAATACGCTCGCCCCGATCATTGTGGCGGTTTCGTTCAGTATCCCTAGCCTGATCCTGGCGGAAGCGATTCTGACCTTTCTCGGGGTCGGGATGCGGCCTTCGGTGGATCCAGCCAATCCGTTGCCGACCAGCCTTGGGCAGATGATGACCGATGGGTTCAACAATCTCAGTTCCGGCCCCTGGATGTTGCTTTTCCCCGTCTTGCTACTCTCAACGCTCGTGATCTCTTTCACCTTCCTGGGTGATGGGTTGCGCGATGCGCTTGATCCGCGGGATGCCGGGCGTTAGGAGGGGGGAAGCGCACGCGCACCGGGCCATGGCCCGGTGCGCGTGCGCGAGTGCTTCCCCCCTACGGTGCCATCCGGGGCGGATGGGGGTGCGCTCTCAAATCCAGCGCAAGCAAGCTCGGTACTTGCGCAAAACTGCCCTAACGCGGCAACAGTGCTTCAAATGTGGGCAAGCTCATCAAGCAGACGCTGGCGCTTCCCTGCTTCGGCAATGCCACGAGCTTCGGCAAAGAGGGTTCGCGCTTCGTGGGGCGGCAAGAGCGGCGCGAGCCAGATGCGGATCTGTGCGGCCAGATGATGGGTGCCAAGCGCATCGGCTTGCGCCTGCGCCGTCGAAAGACGGTGAATCGCGAGACTCGTTTCGCCTCGTCGTAGCGCGACCAGGCCGAGGTTCGCCACTAGGCCCGCGATGCGCTCGGGGACATCAAGCCGTTCGGCTAGCGCCAAGCCCGCGCTAAAGGCCTGCTCGGCGTGATCTAGCTGCTCTCGGGCCAGGGCAAGTTCACCCTTGGTCGAGAGCAGGTAGGGTTGCAGACCAAGGAAGCCCGCAGCTTCAGCGAGCTTGAGCGCTTCACCAAGATAGCCTTCTGCTGGTTCAAGGTCACCAAGCAGGTGCAAATGGTACGCCAGATTGTTACGGGCCAGAATGCGCCACATCATGGCCTGATTCAATCTGTCGGGTGCTTCTGAAACCGCATCAGCGACATGCATTGCTTCGTGGTAATAGGCGACCGCCCGGGGCAAGTCGCCTTGCTGCGCCGCCACACTGCCAAGCTCAAAACGTACCTGAGCCAGTGCCGTCTGATCGAGGCTGGCCTGCGCGATCACGAGCCGCTCGGCTTCGCCGAGACGCAGCGCCGCTTCGCCGAGATCGGCGCCTTCCAACGAGAGCGCTGTGCCCCAGCGGAAGAGCGCCTGCGCACGTTCGCCGGGAGTGCCTTGGGTCGCCAGATCGCGCACCAGATCGATCACCTCAGCATAACGGGCCTGCGCGACAAGAACCCCGGCTAGCTTGAGGCGTGCGTGGTTAGCCTGCGTCTCGTTGGTGGCAAGCGCCAGCGCTTCACGGAGACGTTCGGCTGCGCGGGCACCTTCACCCTGTTGCGCTAGCGCCTCGCCCAGGTCAAGCAGAATGACAAAGCGCTCGGCGGGTTGGCTCCCCGCCAGGGCCTGCGCAAACAGAGCCGTTGCTTCGCTCCATGCCGCAACCGCAGTGGCCCTGCGTGCAGCACGCAAAGCATACTCGGCGGCGCGTTCGGGCGCGCCACCCTGCGCAAAATGCCACGCGATCATCCCCGCCATGGCATCGAGCTCGTTGCGATGCAGCGCCTCCATTGCCTCAGCGATCCGCCGATGAAGGCTGCGCTGACGAGGGATCCCAAGCTCGTGCCCTGCGACTTCGACGGTCAGGCTATGGTCAAAACGATACCGCCGCTCATCAAGCGGCTCGACCAGGCGTGCGGCTTGCAATTCGTCGAGGGCATCAAGGGCCGCCTGCTCAGAGAGTGCGGCTGCGCGGGCGGCAACTTCAAACTCAAATTCGCGCCCAGCCACGACAGCCGCATCAAGCACCCGTCGAGCACCTTCGGCAAGCCGCGTGAGGCGCGCTTCAATTAAACTATAGACGGTAGGGGGGACGATTGGGGCCGTTGCGCTATCAAGGTGCAGATGCCCATCAGGGCCAAGCATCCCCGTGGCGAGCGCGTGGCTAAGCACTTCAACCAGAATATACGGATTGCCTTCGGTCGTTTGTTGAATCCAGGCTGCCGTTGCTTCCACATCATGGGGGCAGAGTTGCTGGGCCAGGAAGGCCGTTTCCGTTGGGTGAAGGCGCTGCAGCGCTAGCCTCCGCAGATGGTTCTCACGTGTCAGACCGGCCCTCAGGGTTGCCAGCGCATGACGAGGGGGAACTGGGCGCGTCGTCGCCAGCACGCTGACCTGGGTGCCCTGGCTACGCCGAAGGAGGTAGCTCACCAGACCGAGCGTACTGGCATCGGCCCAGTGCAGGTCGTCCAACAACAACCCAACCGGAACGTGACGGACCAGCGCCATCACCAGTTGCGCAACGCCTTCCCACAAACGGGCCTCTTCAGCATTGCCCAGCGCGATTGGCTGACCAGGGAGCGCTTCTGCCAGTTCGGGCACCAGACGCGCAACTTCACGCAACCAGAGAGGGGCCAGATCAAGCTGAGCACGGAGCGCAGACCACCTGGGGTGCGTTGCAAGCATGCGCAAGGCGGCGATCACCGGTTGATACGGCAGACTCTGCTCGAGTTCACGCGCAGCACCAACAAGCACCAGACCATGCTCGGCAACATGTTGCCCCAGGAACTCGGTCGCCAGCCGCGTCTTGCCAATCCCCGGTTCACCCTCGATCAACACTAATTGCCCTTGCGTCACCGCCTCGGCGATCAGCGCCAGTTCTGTCTGCCGCCCAATAAATGGCAAGGCGAGCAACGACGGTGGCTGGAGCGGCGTCGGTGCGGACGGACGCGTGACCAGGGAAACTTCGCCTGCCCGCGACAACTCGACGGCAACATGCTCTGCAGGAGGCCGCACAAGCGCATCGGTAATAAGCGCATCATAGAGCTCACGAGTTGCCTGCATCGGCGGCACCCCGACCTCGGCATCAAGCAGATCCTGCAGGTGCTCGTAGCGCCGGATCGCACCTACTCGGTCGCCGGCATAATAGTGGAGGCGCATCGCATCACGTTGCAAATCTTCCTGGAGCGGATCAAACGCAAGGGCCTGACGTAGCGCATCAAGCGCCACCTGATAGGCTTGGCGTCCCTCGGCGAGTCGCGCCAGGCGGGTGAAGCCGCGAATTGCCAGCATCCGTGCTCGTTCACGCTCGGCGGCCAGCCAGTCCTCGAACGGCTCAGCATCAGCAAGACTGAAATCGGTGAGCAGATCATCACGATAGCCATGTAAGGCCCAGGCAAGGGCAGCCTCATCAGCATTAGGCTTCTGGATCGTCGCCAACAACGTGCGATAATCAACGTCAGCCTCCAGGCCAAGTTGGTACTCACCAGACACCAAGGCTGGGCCAAGCGCACGCCGCACCGCGTGCAACGTGGTGCGCAACAACTGCTGAGCCCCACTACGGTCATGATCAGGCCAGAAGAGGCCCAGCAACTGCTCGCGGCTCACCGGCGCAGTCTGGGCTGCCAGGTAATAGACGAGTGCCCGGGCGCGGCGGCGAGGTAACTCAACGATCACCCCATCACGCACAAGCCTCGGCGCACCAAAGAGCGTCACCACCAGCATAACCACTCCCATTGGCAACAATTGGATTTCATTATAGCCGATCCGTAGGGGCGCAGCAGCCATCACAGGAGCCTGTGAACCCACAGGGGGGCCATGGGCTGCTGCGCCCCTCCACCCTCGGGCCGGTGCCCCACCCGTGGGTACGGCATTGGATACATCGTTATGATGCGCCTTGGCCTACCTGCATGCTATACTGTACGCATGTCTATCAGCCATTGAGGATCGCCATATGTGGCTACGTTTTTTGGGAACTGGTACCTCGATGGGGGTGCCGGTCATTGGGTGCAAGTGCGCCGTCTGTACATCGTCTGATCCGCGCAATCGGCGTCTCCGCACGGCAGCCTTGCTTTCCACTGGTACCGAGACTATTTTGATTGATGCGGGCCCCGATTTTCGTGAGCAGGCCCTGATCGCAGATCTCTGTCGTCTTGATGCGGTCTTGATTACCCATTCCCACTTTGATCATACCGCAGGCATCGACGATCTTCGTCCACTCTGCTGGAGTGGGAGCGCCATCCCGATCTATGGGAGTCCCCAGACGCTCGGTGATGTGCGTGAGCGCTTTGCGTATGCGTTTACCGAAACATCAGTCGGGTCAACCCGCCCGAGTCTTGATCTGCGCCCAGTCGTGGAGCCATTTACGGTCGGCTCGTTGACGATTCAACCCTTTGATGTGATGCACGGAAGCTGGACGATCACGGGGTATCGGGTGGGGCGGCTTGGTTATATCACCGACGCAAGTGCGCTATTGCCGACAGCCTGGGCGCTGCTGCGCGACCTTGATGTGCTCGTGCTGAATGCGTTACGCTACGAACCCCATCCGACGCACTATTCGGTTGCGCAAGCCCTTGAAGTTGTCGCTGCCTTGAAGCCACGCCGCGCTTTCTTTGTCCATATGAACCACAACATTGACCACGCGCTTGCCAGCCTTGACTTGCCCGAGGGGGTGGCTTTTGCCTATGATGGGTTGGAAGTTCAGGTGGAGCTGTGACCCGGATCGGCGTTGATGCACGCCTCAATGCGTATCGTCAAGGTGGCATCGCCCAGTATACCCGCCAGTTACTCGGCGCAATGGCGACGCTTGCGCCCGACCTTGAGTTTGTCGCCCTCCAACACTATCGTCAACGCGAGCCGCTCGCTGTTGGCCCCAATCTCCACCATGCTACGCTGATCACGCCGCCCCATCATCGCTACGAGCAACTGAGTCTTCCACTTGAGCTCTGGCCGCGACGACTGTCACTCTTGCATTGTCCCGATTTCATTGCCCCGCGCCGACGGCGCTGTCCGGCGGTGATTACCATCCACGATCTGGCGTTTCTCCATTATCCTGACATTCTCGATGCGGACGCACGTCGCTTTTATGCGCAGATACCCGAGGCTGCCCACGATGCCGATGCTGTCATTACCGTTTCAGAGGCAACGCGCAACGATATTGTCAGCCTCCTTGATCTGCCCGCCGAACGGATTACCGTGATCTATGAAGCGGCCGATCCGAGCTTTCAACCGCTTGGTCTGCTACCTGATGCGACGCGAACCATCAATGGGCGTCAACTGACCGCAGCGAGCTTTCTGCTCTTTGTGAGCACCATCGAACCACGCAAGAACCTGGAGACGCTGCTCCATGCGCTTCGCCTCTTGCTCGATCGCGATTCCCGTATCCCCTACCAGCTCGTTGCTGCCGGCGCACCGGGTTGGCTCGACGACCCGATCTATCGCCTCGTGCGCGAGTTGCACCTGGCTGAGCATGTCTGGTTTACGGGCAAAGTGGCGCACGACGAGTTGATCTGGCTCTACAACGCCTGTCGCCTCTACCTCAACCCGTCGCTCTACGAAGGTTTTGGCCTTCCTGTGCTCGAAGCGCTTGCCTGTGGGGCACCGACGATCGTGGCTGATACAAGCAGCCTGCCCGAGATTGTTGGCCAGGCCGGGATCTGTCTCCCGCCACGTGATCCTGAGGCCTGGGCCGATACAATCGCCTCGCTCTGGCATGATGAAGCCGCACGCACCGCTTTGATTTGGCGGGGACCACCCCACGCGGCCCGGTTCACCTGGCAACGTGCGGCCCACGCAACGCTCGCCGTCTACCGGAGCCTCCTCTAAAGAGTTTCAGCACACAATCTGGTATAATGAAACCAACCCCTTGAGATAGTTAGTTCGTAATCGTACGTGGAGCGTTTCCCATTATGGGTCTTTTTTCACAGCAAAGTGCGCCGCTGACCGAGCAACAGGTGCTTGCGGCGTTGAGTACCGTTCAAGAGCCCGAGCTTGGTGGTGACCTTGTCTCGCGGCGTATGATCAAAGATGTACGCATCAATGGTAGCAGCGTCCATTTCACCATTGAATTGACGACCCCGGCCTGTCCGCTGAAAGATCAAATCCATGCCGAGGCCGAAGCTGCGGTGCGTACCATTCCTGGTGTTGAAGAGGTCACGATTGAGTTTACGGCCAATACCCGTCGTCCGGCGGGCATCCCCGATCAAGCCCCTATTCCCGGCGTGGCCAATGTGATCGCCGTCGCCGCTGGTAAAGGCGGCGTGGGCAAGAGCACCATTGCGGTGAATCTGGCCGTGGCCCTCGCGCAAGAGGGTGCACAGGTTGGGTTGCTCGATGCCGATGTCTTTGGCCCGAGTTTACCCTTGATGCTGGGCGTCAAAGGTCAGCCCGAGGCTTTCCAGAATGACCAGGGTGAAGCGATGATGATCCCGCTCACCGGCCACGGCATCAAGTTGATCTCGGTCGGGTTTCTGATTGATGAGACCCAGCCGGTGATCTGGCGTGGCCCAATGGTGAGCCAGTTGTTGCGGCAGTTTCTCTACAATGTGGATTGGGCACCGCTCGATTATTTGATTATTGATATGCCCCCCGGTACCGGCGATATTGCGCTGACCCTCGCCCAGAGCCTGCCGCTCACCGGGAGTCTCATTGTCACGACGCCGCAGGCGGTTGCGACGGTTGATGTCGTCAAGGCGATGGAGATGTTCAAGAAGGTGAATGTGCCGTTGCTCGGCATTGTCGAGAATATGGCCTATTTCCAGGCGCCTGATACCGGAACTCGCTACGATATCTTTGGTAGCGGTGGTGCGGCACGGCTCTCTGAGCAACTCGGGGTTCCCTTGCTCGGTCAGATCCCCCTGGGTATGGCTGTCCGCGCTGGTGGTGATACTGGTGCGCCGGCAGTGATCAGTGATGCCGATGATGCCTATGCCGATCGGTTCCGCGATGTTGCCCGCAAGCTCGCTGCCAGGATCAGTGTGTTGAAGTTTGTCGCAGCGTGAGAGGCTGCCTGAAGGAGTGCCGGTTTATGGTTTTCAAGGAAATAATCCGGTACGTGCGACACGGGCGAGGCCTCACAGGTTTGGTCGAGCGGATTCATTTTTGGAAAACCGTTAGTAGTCTGTAACAAAAGTTTCCCGGTAGCACCGCCGACCACGAATACTGAGCAGGAATAAACGAATATGCGCGTTGCGGTGCGGTATTCGTTTCTGCGTGGCCCCATTCGTGGTCGGCGAACGACACCAGAAAACGTACGTTACAGACTAATTAGCCGGCACTCCGGAGCAACCCGTTGACGTTTGCGTCAGCCTCTCAGGATGCAGAGTAATTTGCCCTCGTTTGTGACCGTACCATCGGCACCAACGAGGGCAACGCACCCGGTGGATATAAAGTGACAATGAGGTCATGCAGCCATGGAACGTGATCCAATCAAGGCGACTATCCCGTTGACCTTTTTTGAGCCACGGGAGATCCCGACCTATGCGACCGATGAGCCGGCCCGTGATAGCTTTGGGCGGCGCATTGATTATCTGCGGGTTTCCCTGACTGATCGCTGCAATATGCGCTGTGTTTATTGCATGCCCGCCCTTGGGATGCAGTTTGCCCCGCGCCCCGAGTTGCTGACCAACGATGAGTTGTTGCTGGTGATCCAGGCGGCTGCCGCAGCCGGTTTCCGTAAGCTCCGCTTGACCGGTGGCGAACCGACGCTGCGTCAGGATATCGTCGAATTGATCGCGGCGATGAAAGCAGTGCCAGGCATTGAGCATGTGGCGATGACGACGAATGCGCTGCGTCTCCGTCGCCTCGCCGGGCCACTCAAAGAAGCCGGTCTCGATCGGGTCAATGTGAGCATTGATAGCCTCGATCCCGCCAAGTTTCGCCAGATGACCCGCGGTGGCAATCTCGATGAGGTCTGGGCGGGTATTCAGGCCGCTGATGAGGCTGGCCTTCATCCAATCAAGCTCAATGCCGTCATTGTGCGGGGCATGAATGATGATGAAGTCGTCCAACTCGCGGCCCTGACAACCCGGCATCCCTGGGAGTTCCGTTTTATCGAGGTGATGCCGCTGACGGGGGTAGCCGGCCTCGCCGAAGAGGGTGTCATCAGTACCGCTGAATTGATTGCCCGCATCGAGGCCCATTTTGGTGCGCTGACCCCCTATGGTCAAGATCCAGCCGATCCCGCCCGGCGTTATCGCATCCCCGGTGCCCCCGGCAAGCTTGGTTTTATCAGTGCCGTCACCGATCCCTTCTGTGCAACATGCAATCGCATGCGCCTCACAGCTGATGGGCGGCTCCACCTCTGCCTGTTGCGTGACGACGAGGTTGATCTCCGTTCGGCCATCCGCGATGGCGCGACGGTCGCGGCGATCGAGCAGATCGTGCGCCACGCCGTGCAGATCAAACCCTGGGGCCACGGCCTACCCGAAGGTGTCTTGCCCACCGTGCGTGGCATGTCCCAGCTTGGCGGGTAGAGAAACCCGTGCCGATGCAGGTGAAAACGACCAGCGAAGCTGGTCGTTTTCACCTGCATCGGCACGATTATGCGCTTAATACAGCATATCCCCTTTGATAAAGGCCGTTGTCCGGGGGTCGCGTGGGGCTTCAAAAAAGATTTCGGTGGGGGCGAGTTCGATGATACGCCCGTCGAGCATCAAGGCGACACGTTGGGCGAGGCGTCGTGCCTGAAAGATGTTATGCGTAACGAGGATGATCGTCGTGCCACGGCGGTGTGCCTCAGCGACGGTGCGCTCGATCGCGGCGATGTTCGCCGGATCAAGGTTGGCCGTTGGCTCATCGAGCAGCAAGACCTCTGGCGCAATGACGAGCGCTCGCGCCAGGGCCACCCGTTGCGCTTCGCCTCCCGAGAGGGTATGGGCTGCCGCCCGCGCCAAGTGGGCCAGGCCCACTTCCGTGAGCGCTTCACGCGCACGCTCGCGTGCCTCTGGATGCCGCCGTAAACGCAAACCATAGGCGACGTTGTCGAGCACACTGCCACTGAGCAGGGCAGGCCGTTGAAAAACGGTCGTCACGCGCCGTTGGAGCGCGAGCGGCACCCGTGAGCCAAGCACGTGGCCGGCAAACCGTACCTGACCCTGCACAGGCGTCTCGAGAAAGTTGAGGATGCGCAGCAACGTGCTTTTGCCTGCGCCCGATGGCCCCACGAGCGCCAGCAACTCGCCTCGTTCGATCTGCAACGATGGGATATCGAGCACCAACCGCTCGCCGTAGCGTTGCTGGATCGCCTCAAGTTGATAGATTGGCTGGGCCTTCATTGCTTCGCTTTGAGCAAAGTACCCTGGAGTTGCAACATCGCCAGGTTGATCACGAAGGTGATCCCGAGCAAGACCAGGGCGAGGGCAATTGCCACATCAAAGGCTCCCTTGCGCGTTTCCAGCACAATAGCGGTCGTCAGCACCCGCGTCGAACCCTGGATATTGCCCCCAACCAGCATCACCGCACCTACTTCCGAGATGATTCCACCAAACCCGGCAATCAATGCCACCAGCACGCCCACCCGCGCTTCCCAGAGTATCGCGAGGGTCGTTTGGGTTGGACTGGCCCCCAGGGCGCGGATCTGTATACGTAGCGCTGGATCCACCGCGAGCACGGCCGCCATCGTAAAGCCAATCACCAGAGGGAGCGCCAGGATGACCTGGGCAAGCACCATCGCACTTGGGGTGAAAAGCCAACCAAGAAAACCGAGCGGGCCTGAACGCGAAAGCAAAAGAAAGACAGCCAGGCCGATCACGACCGGGGGAAACCCCATCCCCGTATAGACCAGGGCAATGACGAGTTGACGCCCTGGGAAGGTATGCAAACCAATCAACGAACCAAGCGGAACGCCAATAATTGAACTGACCACCAACGCAAGCCCAGAGACTTGCAACGAGAGGATGATGATCGCCCAGACATCGCTGTTGCCACCAACCAGCAGGTTGATCGCTTCTTGCCAGTAATTCATGCTATCTTTTCTGATGTTGCCGTTCTGAGCGTCCGCGCCATTTAGTGGTGTGTAACAAAAGTTTCCCGGTAGCGCCGCCGACCACGAAGAACCCTCACGAATAAACGAATATGGGCTGCCCCATGCGCTCTTCGTTTATTCGTGGCCCCGTTCGTGGTCGGCGAACGACCCCAGAAAACGTAAGGTTACAAACTATTTAGGATCTGGCGCAGAAGTTTGCTGACACACCTCTGGCATTGCCACTCATCGCACGCTTGGCGTCCAGATACGTTTGCAACACCCTTCACGCCTTTGCGTCAAATCATCAGCAAACGGACGACACAACCTCCTTACGTCGCGGCAGGATAAAAGAGCGGTTGCCCAAAACGCTCGGCACCATACGCACCAATCATTGCCTGCGTTTCGGGTGAGGTAAGCCACGCGGCAAATTCTTCGGCCAGGGTCGCATTGATGCCCTCGTGGCGGTCTGGATTGACAGGGATAACGCCATACGGATTGCGCAAACGCGGATCCTGATTCTCGGCAACCGTCGCTCCGCCAACCAGGATCGTCAGATCAGGCAAACTGTCACGCATCGCAAGAAACGTACCACGATCAGTGAGCGTATAAGCTTCTTGCTCATTCGCCGTAATCAATGTTTCGCCCATGCCCTGCCCAAGTGAACGATACCAGTTCAATTCAGCTGTCGGTGTAATCCCAACCGAGCGCCAGATGCCTAGTTCGGCTGTTGAGGTACCGCTATCGTCGCCCCGTGCGGCAAACACCGAACCTGTTTCGGCAATCAATGTGAAGGCCTCAGCCGCAGTTGCGATGCCTGCAATCCCGGCGGGATCCGCAGCAGGGCCAACCACCACAAAATCGTTATACATCACATCGCGACGATTGATGCCATAGCCATCGGCCACAAAAGCATCTTCACGGGCACGGGCGTGTACTAGCACCACATCAACATCGCCACTCTCCCCAAGCGCCAGCGCCTGCCCTGTGCCTACCGCAATCACTTCGACCTGCGCATTGAAACGCGCTTCAAAATCGGGCAGAATGGCCTCGAGCAGGCCCGAATCAGCGGTCGAAGTTGTTGTTGCTAGCCGCAATACCTGTGGTTCCGCTGCTGGAGGTTCGGTTGGGGTAACTTGTGCCTGAGGTGCTGTACCGCAGCCAATGAGCGCACCCAGCATAAGCACGACGACGAACATGTAAATGACGTTTCTCAAGAGTCTTCTCACTTTCTAAGCATCTTCCATCGGCAGTTGGGGGCCGTAGGCTCCCAGGAATCTTTCATTCACTGGAAACAAACCGGCTACGCTGGCTTGTTTCCAGCGAATGAAGGTACATTTGGGGCGGAGCCCCTAGGCATAGGTTGAGGGCTCTACCCCTGAACCTATGACATATGAGGCATCCACGCGGTATGCAGCGCATCATACCCTGGCAGCGCCTGAATAGCCGTACGCAACGCAGGTGTTACCAGTGTTTCGAGCAACACGCCAAACCACGGCGTTGCCATATCACTCGTGCGCACAGCAAGGTCATAACGTTCGATGGTTAAGGGGATAAAAGCGAGATCCATCGCTTTTGCCGCAGTATGCAGGCCTAGGGCGACATCGGCACGGTGGGCGGCAATCGCTGCGGCTGCCGCAAGGTGGGTTGTCACCGTCCGAACGGGAGGCTCAAGCAGGCCAGGTGCAAGGCCAGCCTGGGTGAGCAGGTGGTGATAGAGTGCGGCGGTTCCCGATCCTGGCTGGCGTGCGACAAAACGCAGCCCTGGCTGGGCCAGGTCTGCGATACTGCGTAGTCCGAAGGGGTTGCCATGGCGTACAATCAAGCCCTGCTCGCGTTCGGCCAGGGTGATCAATTGAATGGTGCCAGCAGGCGCAAGCGCCGCGATCGCGGCTTGGTTGTAGGTTCCCGTACTCGGGTCAAGCAGATGCATCCCCGCCAGATCCGCTTCACCATTCACGAGTGCCCGCAGCCCTGCCATGCTCCCCACGGCCTGCCATTTCAGGTCAAGACCAGGATCGAGTTTATGCAACTCGCGCCCCAGCAGATCAAGCGAGAAATCATGGCTCCCCTCGAAGCGGATATGTCGCTCGTTCCCTGTCACCGCTTGCCGCGTGGGGGGCGGCGCAGGACGCCAGCGTTCACCCTCTTCGCGTACCAGCTCACTCAGAACTTCGATGCTGATACCCGCAGCCAAACCATCGCGCACCAGGGTCTCAACAGTTGCCTGGAGACGAACTGCCGCCTCAGGCGAGCGTACGGGTTCAGCAATAGAGGCCCCGCGCCCGGGGCGGCTTTCGATCACGCCCTGGTTGCTCAATTCTTGATAGGCGAGCAGCACCGTATTGCGATGCAGGCCAAGGTCTTTGGCAAGCGCCCGTATGGTTGGCAAACGATCCCCTGCCTGTAACTGACCACGCGCACACGCTGCTTTGACCTGAGCCACAATTTGCCGATACATCGGTTCATCAGCATGCCGGTCGAGGCGCAACCACTCCATTGCAATACCACCATTAGCATACATGTCACAGTGACAACAGTGCCAATCATATCACATCTTGGGTGGATGTGTGGCAGCAAAGCTGCCACACATCCACCCAAGATGCCAAGTGCATTATCCATCGATAAACTGGTACAATAGTAGAATGAAGCACCATCAGACAACAAATCAGGATCTCACCATGCGTACATTGCTCCGTTCTACAACTGTTTTGAGCATGGGGTTGACAGTTATGGGCCTTTTCCTTCACAAGTTCAAAAGGGGGCGGATGCGTGTGGCCGCTCATCCGGCAGCCATGCCGCCTGAGCGTCGCGAGGCTCACCGGCGCATCAAGCTCACCGGGGCCGCTAATTTACGCGATCTGGGTGGCTATCATACCTACGACGGGCGTCGGGTTCGCTGGGGGTCGCTCTATCGTTCCGATCACCTGCACCACCTGAGCCGTCGTGATCAGCAGGTTCTGAAGCAACTGGGCCTAGTCACCCTGATTGATCTGCGCAGCGAGGCCGAGCGTGTACGGCAACCGAACCGCTTGCCAGCCCATCATGGCATCAACGTCGTCGAAATTCCCATTCTCGAAGAGACGAGTAGCCTGATGGCTGATCTCCGCGAACGTTTCGAGCGCGGAGACCTCGATGGCATTGATCCCGCTGCGCTGCTCAGCGAAGCCAACGAACAGTTTGTTACCTGCTTTACACCGTCATTCCGCCAGTTTATTCAGACAGTCCAGACGACTGGGGGCGCACCGCTGCTCTTTCACTGTACTGCGGGCAAAGACCGTACGGGTTTTGCGGCAGCCCTCACTTTGCACTTGCTCGATGTCCCTGGCGAGACCATTCTGGCCGACTATTTGCGGTCGAATGAGTATACCATCAGCGCACGGCGGCGTGAGTTAGCGTTGATTCGCTTGACCCGTGGCGAGCATGCCGCGAGCCTCGTGCGGCAGCTTCTTGGGGTTGAAGCCGCCTATTTGCAGACTGCGTTTGCGACGATTGATCGCATCTATGGCTCCTTTGATGCCTATGTCCGTGATGGGCTTGGTTTGCAAGAGGAGGATCTGGCGCAGTTGCGCAGCGCTCTCCTCGAGTGATACCAATGGCGCTGCAAGGTAGCGCTCTGTCTTGCTGAGTACCAAGTGGCCCACGGGCCAGTGGTGTGGAGCGAAACAGTGCCGGTGCGTAGCCTGCACGGTCACCCCGAACGGAGTGAGGGGTCTTCCGTGCGGATCCGTGCAGATTCCTCACTCCGCTCCGCTGCGTTCGGAATGACAGAGGACACACTGTAGCCGACAACACGGTTTGTTGCTTAGGAGCGCAGCGAAGCATCGCTGCCGTTGAGAAGCCAGAGTCCCTTCACTGCGCTCCTAAGACGTAGTGCCGACTTCAGTCGGCTGAGGCCGACTAAAGTCGGCACTACCACTCCGTAGGGCGCAAACTGTCACGTGCCTACGAACCTTGCCCAAGCAACAAAACCTCATGGTCGGATCGCAACGCCTCCGCGGTCATGCCGAACGGAGCCGCAGGCGCCGTGAGGAATCTGCACGGATCGTCATGGAAGACCCCTCACTTCGTTCGGGGTGACATGGGCGGGCCGGTGCACCACCCTGGTTGCTCACGGCATCACTGGCCCACCGGCCATGTGATACTCAGGGTGACAATGTGGCCTTTTCAACGGTAAATAGTGTACCCTCGGAGTGCCGGCTTTAGCCGGCTAAAGCCGGCACTCCGAGGCAAACCGTCGCCTTTTCAGACAGCCTCTACGGCGTGTTTTGCACCCAAAAAATGCCAATTCATGCTGGCATTTTTTTGGGTGCGTTTGGTGGACGTTTTGGGAGAACGAGGACTCAAAAGATCGAAGAGCGTTCTTCGAGGCGACGATCGATCGTCGCTTGAATCGTCGTGCGCACCAGTTCGGAGAGGCCGAGCACGGTCAGCGGATCATCAGCTTCCGCAGGATCATACATATCGGTGCGCAGCGGCTCACAGAAGGTAATGCTCCAGCGAGTTGGCAAAGGAATAAAGCCGAGCGGCCCAAGCCACGGGAAGAAGGGGGTCAACGGGAAGTAGGGCATCCCCAGTAATTTCGCCAGATTCTCGGCATTGGCAAACATCGGGTAAATCTCTTCAGCCCCAACGACCGCCACGGGCACAATCGGAGCCTGAGCGCGAATCGCCGCCTGGACAAAGCCACCGCGCCCAAAGCGCGCCAGTTTGTACCGGTCTTTGAAGAGCTTGCCCACTCCCTTCAAGCCCTCGGGAAAGACGCTAACCAGTTCATCCTGTTCGAGCAACCGGATCGCATTTTCGGGGAGACCGGGCACCTGGCCGAGGGCGGCGAGGGCGGGAGAGACAAAAGGCAGGGTGCTAAACCAGTGCAGGTGCATACTGCGCACAAGGCGCTGATTCTGGGCTGGATGCTCTTCGGCAACCGCCGTGGCAATCATCGCGCCATCCCACGGCAACACACCACTATGGTTGCCCACCAGCAGCGCTCGACCCTCAGCGGGCACATGCTCAACCCCTTCGACCGAAACACGCCACCAGGTACGGTAGAGAAACATCAGTGACGGACGGACAAGATCGATGATTTCGCGATCCATGCCGTACGCATCAGTCACATACTGACCACTCATCCGCCGTTTGATAAAGGCCATCTGCTCATCAACCTGATACCGCAAGATCATCCCGATGCCCTGCCAGAAGGCCGGATCGAGATAATCCTTCAGATCGATGCCGCGCAGCATCTCATTGACCCGCTCGATCTGCTGGTCGGTCATCTGGCGCATATTGTCAGCAATCAACTTGAGGGTGCCTGCGGCCAGTTTGCCCATTGCATCCACATTGGTATTGGTCTGCTCGGCAAGATTGCGCAATTCAAGCTCGTTCTCATAGAGACTGCTGGCACTCGCCCCACTAATCGGCACATCATCGTCATGCGCGTGATCGTTCTGGCGATCACTCCAGAAGGGAGGAGGTGCCGATGTTCGCGCACGTTGAACGGGTGGGGGTGGTGTCGTCACCAGAAGTTCCTCTTCTTCTTCAGCGAATACCGGAGGCTTCGGTGGCGCATTCCGGTTGCCCATGGCTGCGGCCTTGCGGGGCGTAGGTGGTGGAGGCGCACTCATGACCGGGATCTCCTCCTCGATCTCACCAGGCTGCTCTTCAGGCCGCTGGTTTTGACGCACGTCATCACTCATCATGCACTCCTTCGTTCCGACGCTCTAAAAAGGCACGCAAGGCTTCGGCAGCCAATTCACGACGTGCCAGATCAGGCTCATCAGCTTGCAAGGCCATCAACGTATCGACTGCGCTATGCTCTGGAGCCCACCCGAGGTCGCCATGGGCACGGCAGGTGTCAACAATGCAGCTATGGCGTAAGAAACTTAACTCAAACGGCCAGTGACCGAGGATCGCACGATTTCCCATCGCAAACGCCAGCGACACCACTGGTTCAAGCACTATTTTTGCTTTTCCACCGGCCAGTTTGATGGCCTGCGAAAGACAGATGGTATCGCTAGAGGCGAGGTTGAAGGGCCCCGGTGCGTGTGACAGGGCCGCCATAGCAAGCCCACCAGCCGCATCTTCTAGATGCAGCAACTGTAAACAGGGATCGAATCCGGCCAGCATGGATGGGTTGGGTTGCCGGAGATAGGTAATCAGAGGGGAGCTATCACCGATCAGCGGGGCACAGCGCACAGGCACCAGCGACAATTGCGGATGGCGTGCGGCAAACTCCGCGCTAAACTGTTCTACTTCAAAGACATCACGGAGCCACCCCGGGCCATTGATTTTGGCGAGGGGACGATACTCGGCGATATATGTTGGATTCAGCGGATTCGCCCCATAGAGTGCCGTATGGCTACGCAAAACCACGCGCTGGACACCAGCTTTGGCGCAGGCCCCCAGCAACTCCATCGAGCCGAGCACATTCTGTTGGACAGCTTCTTCGCGACTGGCCCCATGTTCAACGAAGGCAAGCTGCACAACGACATCAATCGCCTCGGCGCGAAGCAACTCGACCATCTGCAAACCGCTCAAATGGGCAAGAAGCCAGTCAGCGCGTCCAACTGGTGCAGGCGGCGTTTTGCGTCCCAAACCAATAATGCTCACTTCGGGAAAGACACTGAGCCGCTGCGCCACCTGTGCCCCCAGGTGACTATCGATCCCATTGATCAAAACCCTTGTCATCCTGCCCCCTCAGGCTGTACGACGCTTTCGCGCAGCCACTGCTCGAGGCCCGCTTTATCAAGATCAGAGTGATTCAAGGCCCGAAAGATCCACGCCAATTCTGCCGTTCCGATTGCTGCCTGCAATGCGGCCCCGTTGACCTCAAGAAACCGCAAAAGAACCAACAATGCAGTTGCATCATTTGCCCCTATAAAAGGATGGCTTTTGACCAACATATAGACAAGCACGGCAGCTTTGCTGCACAGATCAGGATAGAGTTCGGCCCCGAACATCGCTTGTTGCGGCGCACTCAATACGGTCTGGAGACGATCCTGGCTCTTGATGCCCAAAAGACCACCGTAGCGCTCAACGGCATACGCATGCAGATCAAGCAGATCGTCTTTGGTCAGATAGTGCATCATTACAAGCCAGTAATTTGTCGAAATGCCTGGTCGTACTTATCGCTCACACCTTTTGCCCAGTCGCGCAAGTGCGGGCTCATCGGGCGACGGAGCAAAATTTCTTGCTCGGTAAAGATTAACTCAACGAGTTCCTCTTCACCAAGCCCTGCGGCACGAAGCCAGCCTTGCACAACAGCCGGCAAATTCTCACGCTCAATCGTAAACGATCGTGGCATTCACGCCACCTCCCCTTATGATTCGCGCCGACGCATATGGGGAAAGAGAATGACCTCACGAATAGTAGGACGGTCAGTCAGTACCATGAGGATGCGATCAATCCCCATGCCGAGGCCACCCGTTGGCGGCATCCCATACATCAGAGCGTTCAGATAGTCACGATCCATCTGATGGGCTTCGTCATCACCGGCGGCAAAATCGCGCCCCTGATCAAGAAACCGTTGTTCCTGGTCAAAGGGGTCGTTCAATTCGGTAAAGGCATTGCCCAGTTCCATCCCGACCGCAAAAGCCTCGAAACGTTCAGTAAAGGCTGGATCGTCAGGCTTGCGCTTGGCCAGCGGCGACAGAGCCACTGGATAATCAATGATAAAGGTTGGTTGGATCAGCAAGGGTTGCACATAGACGCTGAACAACTCATCAACCTGTTTCGCCCAGGTCTCTTTGCGTTCGACCTTCAGGGTGCGGGCATTGATGGCGTGGTGAAGGGTTACGAGATCATGCGCCTCACTGATATCAATCCCGGTCTGTTCGACAATCGCACCCGTCATCGACAGTCGCGGCCAGGTACCCGTGAAATCAATCACCTGGCCTTGATAGGCAGCCTGCGGGCTTCCAGTCACGGCAATTGCCATGGCGCGCATCAACGCCTCGACCAGATCCATCATATCATGATAATCGGCATAAGCCTGGTAACATTCCATCATGGTGAACTCGGGGTTGTGACTACGGTCGACTCCCTCGTTGCGGAAGTTTTTGCCGATCTCGTAGACCCCGGGAAACCCGCCGACGATCAAGCGCTTGAGGTAGAGCTCGGTTGCGATACGCAGATAGAGTTCCTGACCAAGGGTATTGTGGAAGGTCTTGAATGGTCGTGCGGCGGCCCCCCCATAGAGCGGCTGCAGCACCGGCGTTTCGACTTCGAGGAACCCCCGCTCATCAAGCACCCGGCGCATCGCCGTCACGGCTGCCGCCCGTGCCCGAAAGACCTCACGTACCTCGGTATTGACGATCAGGTCAAGGTAACGCTGACGATGACGTTCTTCAACATCAGCTAGCCCCGCCCACTTTTCTGGAGGAGGGTTGAGTGCCTTGGCAAGCATCGTCAGGCTCAGCACAAAGAGTGACGCTTCACCGGTCTTCGTACGGCGCAGCGTACCAGTTGCCTGCACAATATCAAAGGTGTCAAGATCGTCGCGAAAGCGTTCAAACCAGTGATCACCAAGGTCAGCGCGGCTCAGCCAGAGCTGCAGCGTCGCCGTGCCGTCCTCGATATGGGCAAACGCGAGTTTGCCCATAATGCGACGGGCACCCACAATGCGCCCAGTCACCGTAAGCTCAGTCTGCTCGGCCTGCAACGTAGCAAAATGGGCCATCACCTCGGCAAGAGTATGGCTACGGTGGGCGCGGGTTGGATAAGGCTCGACACCGGCGGATTTGAGACGTTCAAGTTTGGCCGCACGCTGAGCCTGAAGATCGTTTAATTCCATCAGTTCACGATTACCCTGCAGCAAACGCTGACGTGCAGCATCTCGTTTGTTACCGCACCTTCACAACGGTGAGTTTCATCACACCTGAAGGTGTTTGCACGGTCACTTTATTGCGGGCGCGCTTCCCCAGGAGCGAAGCCCCGATCGGCGACTCGTTGGAGATACGACCTTGACGCGGGCTTGCCTCGGCACTGCCCACAATCGTCCAGGTTTCTTCCTCACCGTCTTCTTCGAAGCGTACGGTCACCGAAGAGCCTACGCGTACTTCGCCATTGCTGATCTGGTCTTCATCAATCGTCTCGGCGCGTGAAAGAAGGCTGCGCAATTCGCGGATCCGGCCTTCCAGGAGGGCCTGCGACTTTTTGGCATCCTCGTATTCACCACTCTCCGAGATGTCACCAAGTTCTTTGGCTGCGGCAATACGCTCGGCAACCTGCTTGCGCTCAACCGTTGAGAGTTCTTCAAGCTCAGCTTCGAGCTTTACGCGGCCCTCACGCGTCAAATATGTCGGCTTGTCTGTCATAATTTCGCTGCCTTTAGTCCTGTCACGTTGGCCCATAGGAGCGACAGTATGGAAGGGTCGCCTGGGGGCGATCCCTGCTCCCGGGCGATGCAAAATGAAGAAACTGAGAGCAGTACTCTCAGTTGTGTTGACGGGTCGCACAGCCTGGCACCGGCTTCTTGCAACCGTTACATATGCCAATTATAGCGGGTGTCTGCGTAGTTGTAAAGAACCTTGACGGAACCGCCCCTTTACGTTAGGATCTCAACGCACGTCTTTTGCCTTGGGAGCAGTAGCATGGGCCTGAATCAGACGATTTTTCGCGCCTACGACATTCGTGGCATTGTCGATGATGATCTCGACGAAGCGGTCTATACACAGCTCGGTCAGGCAACCGGCACCTTGATCTGTCGGCGCGGCGGCCAACGGGTCGTGGTCGCCCGCGATGCGCGGCTCAGTTCGCCCCGTTTTGCCGCCGCGCTGATTGATGGTTTGTGCTCGACCGGCTGTGAAGTGCTCGATATTGGTCAGGCACCAACGCCGGTTATGTATTTTGCCGTCGAGCATTTGCGCGCCGATAGCGGGGCGATTGTGACGGCGAGCCACAATCCCCCAGCCTTCAATGGCCTGAAGTTGCGCCTTGCCCATCCCGTGTATGGGAGCGAACCAGCCCCTTCTGAGATGATCCAGGAGGTCGGGCAGCTTGCCTTGACGGGTGATGTGGTGCAAGGCAAAGGAAGTGTGACCCACCTTTCGGTTGATGAGGCGTATCTGCAGAATGTGACCGGGTTACTCAGTTTTGCCGGCAAACGGCCCCGCGTCGTGCTCGATGCAGGGAATGGGGTGGCCGGACCTATTGCAATGGCAATGTATGAGGCACTTGGCCTTGACGTTATTCCCCTCTTTATTGAACCAGATGGCACCTTTCCGAACCATCATCCCGATCCGCTCAAGGCCGAAAATCTGCAACAATTGATCGTGGCGGTGCGTGAGCATCAGGCTGATCTCGGGATCGGGCTCGATGGTGATGGCGATCGCCTCGGTGTGGTTGATGGCGATGGTACCATCGTCTTTGCCGATCGCTACCTGATTGCCCTCGCCACGTATCTGCTTGGTCGCCGCAAAGGGTCAGTGATTTTTGATGTAAAATGTAGTGCTATCTTGCCTCAGGCGATTCGTAGTCTGGGGGGGACGCCAGTATTGTGGAAGACCGGGTATACCAACCTTTCGGCCAAAATGCGTGAGACGAATGCGGTCCTCGGGGGCGAGCTCAGCGGCCATACGATTATCCCTGAAGAAGGCCACTATTTTGATGATGGGGCTTTTGCCGGGGCTTATCTGCTCTATGCGTTGCATCAACTTGGCACCAACCTGCGCGAGGTTCTGGCCCCGTATCCGATCTTGCCTTCGATTGATGAAGGGCGTATCCCTTGCGCTGAGCAAGATAAGTTTCGCGTGATTGAGCATGTGTACGAGTATTTCCGTGCCACACACCCGGTGATTGATGTTGATGGCGTACGCGTTGATTTTGGCGATGGCTGGGGCCTGCTCCGTGCTTCGAATACCGAACCAGCTCTGACCAATCGTTTTGAAGCCCAGACGATGGAACGAGCGCAGGCCATCCGCGATCTGATGATGGGTGTCGTGGACAAACTCCGAAGGCGCCTATGACCCAGCGTTACCGTCCGTATGCATTGGCCTGGCAGGCTATCTATAGCGCGGATTTTACCCTTGATCAGGTGCGTCAGCGGGTGATGACGCTGGCGCGTGGCTTGAGTACACGCAAGCTGAGTTGCCTCGTGGCGTATGATACGCGGTTTATGGGGCCGCTCTTTGCCCGTGATTGCCTCGAGATCTTGCAAGCACACGGCGTTGAGGCTAGTCTCGCCAGTTCGCATATGCCGTTGCCCGCTCTGCATCACGCGCTCGATGAGCATCTCGCCCCCTGTGCGCTCTATGTGTCGGCATGCAATCGGCCCTATTACTACAATGGCCTTGCGCTCCTCACCGATGGTTCGGTCCAACTTTCGCTTGAGCCAGATCCAGCCCAGGCGACGGCCCCACTCTTTCCCCATGCTGATCCGTTACCCGCCGATCAACTCGTTGATCTGCGGCTTCCCTATTTTGCGGCGCTCCGTGAGGCGATTGATCTTGACCTGATCCGCCGTACCTCCCTGACCATTTTTGTTGATGCAATGAATGGGACGGCAGCCGGTGTTGTGCCCGCCCTCTTGAGTGATAGTGGGCAGACCCGGGCGATTGAAATTAACCGCGAACCAGATCCGCTCTTCGGGCGCAGTACCCCCGCCCCGGTGACCGCCGGGCTCAATCGGTTGAAAAAGCTCGTCCGTGAAAGTGACTCGCACCTCGGTCTGGCGATTTCAGCTGATGGAACCGCGCTGGCCCTCGTTGATAAGAATGGTGAGCAACTCGACCCGGCCGAGACGGCGCTCTTGATCGCAACCTATATGGCTCGTCAGTATCGTCAACGCGGGGCTGTGGTGATCCCGCCCCCCGACCTAGCCTCGCCGCTCGCTGGTCTGCCACGCGTCACGGCTTGGGAAGAACAGACTGGTCTGCGCGTCGAAGGTCTGCGTGATCCCGCCGAGCGCCTCGTTGAATTGCTTGCCCTTCCACGTCAACGCCCCGTTGTTGGGGCTACGCCCGACGGTGAAATTATTATCGGACGCTATGCAGGATATGCTGATGCGATTCTGGCCGGTCTGGTGTGTATTGAAATGGTTGCGCGCAGTGGTGGCAATTTGCGTAGTTTGATTGATGCCCAGCGTGAACAGTTGCTCAAACCCTAAGCAAGCCAGGTCGCTTGCTTCGACCAATTTTTATGCGTAATATTATTCGTCGGTTTGCTTCACTCGGTTACCTGACTGCTCCCCTCGCACTGACGTTTGTGGGTGTGGTGCTGCTATCACTGGGTGTCGCCTATCTGTTCATTCACCTCTACCGTTCCCTCGAGGATCTACCCACCTTCTTTTCGATCCTGACGTTGCAATTTATGCCTCGCCCATGGCGCGCTGTGCTGTTGAGTGGGGCCGGGGCCGTCGTGCTTGCCTTTGGCCTCTGGCAATTGAGCGGGGTGATGATTATCCCGCTCCGCCAGGGGGAGACCGGTGCAGGCGATGATGTGGTGCTCGGGTATCGCCGTGATGCCCCCCCCAAGTTGGTCGTGCTCTCGGGCGGCCCCGGTATGCTGATTCTCAGCGCGATGGGCGAACAGGTTCGCCAGTTGACCTGCATTGTTCCGGTGCAAGATCCGGTTGAATATTACTACCGTGCCTCGGGGCTCTTTGCGACCCAGAATGTCTATTATGTGGTGCCAACCCCCGAGCCAATCCAGGTGATGGCGCACCTTGACGATGGTACCTCAATTGATGTGCGTCACCTCTCCTTGAATCAGCAGATTGCCCCACGCCACGTCGTGGATCTTCACCTCGCACGCAACCCTGCGTCTGAGTCGATTCAGGTCACTCGCCTCGCCCTCGAGGCGCTCCGTGAGGCCGATGCGATTATCCTTGGCCCCGGAAGTCTCTTCGAGAGCATTCTCCCTAATTTATTGATTGATGATCTGCGTGAAGCGATTGTCCGTAGCAAGGCGCGCAAGATCTATGTCTGCAATCTGATGACCGAGCCCGGACGAACCACGGGGTTCAGCGTGGCGGATCATATTCGGGCGATCAAGACGTTTGGTAATTTCACCCCCGATGTTGTCCTGGTCAATGCCCAACGCATTGACCCCGAAGTCTATCGCCTCTATGCAGCCGCGCTGCAGTCGCCGGTAGTGCTGTCACCTGAAGAGTATGAAGAGACGGCCCTTGTGACGGGGACGAATGGTGGTTCCGCAGGCCGCCGTGGGGTGATGATTGAGGGGAGCCTGGTGATCGAGGCCGATCTCGCCTCGTCGGTGATCCAATATACGGCCTCGCTCAATAATCCCGCCGAACAACGTGCCGTGCGTGTGTTGCGCCACGATAATCAGAAGCTGAGCCGGGCTATTCTTGCGCTCTTACGCCAGGGGTGACACATGAGCCTCATTGTCTTTGAAGATGAATTGTGGCAGCGCTTCGCAACGCTTGTGCAGGCCCGCCCTGTCTTTGAATTGCGCATTGGTGGCTATACGGTGCGTGAGCGGATCGAGGCGACCGTACGCTCGTTGCGGCGTGATGAGACATTGGCCCTGGGTATGGCGCGGCCTCATTTGATGAAGTGCTTCGGTCCTTCCGCAGGGTTGACGGCGTTTCTTCAGGCTGGTGAGCCGGTTATCTTGGTCAATGGCCGTGCGCTCGATCTGGCCTGGTTGCCCCGGTTGCTGGCCGAGCCATTGAATACGGTCTATCTCGCCGGCGATACCCTCCTGGCGGCCTATCTCTCACCGGCCCTGGCGAGTGCCGTGCTCTATTTTGTCCAGTCACAGCACACGAGTGATGCGCGTGATGAGTTGTTGCGCTTTGCGCGGGCGCATGATCTTGGCCCCGATGAGCCACCCCTGCTGCTTGGCTTTCCCTGGGATCTGATCAATCAGTCGGGTGAGCAACTGGTGCGCGATCTGCCGCTCCTTGAACAACGATTGCCGTTGCTCACGACCGCGCTGCCCAATGTCGTGGTACGCGGCGAACGGGTCTATGTTGATCCACGCGCCCGCCTCGATGGGCCGCTGGTGTTGGATGCCCGCGATGGCCCGATCTTTATCGAGGCCGAGGCCCATATCGAGCCCTTTAGTTTTCTGCAGGGGCCAGCCTATATTGGCCGGGGGAGCCTGATTTCTAGCGCTCGTATTCGCGGCGAAACGGCGATTGGCCCGGTTTGCCGCGTCGGGGGTGAGGTCGAAGCGAGCATTATCCAGGGCTATAGCAATAAACATCACGATGGCTTTCTCGGCCATTCCTGGCTCGGTGAATGGGTCAATATTGGGGCGATGACCACCAATAGCGATCTCAAAAATAATTATGGCAATATTCGGGTCAATCTTGAAGATCTTGGGCAGTTTGATAGTGGGGTGATCAAGCTCGGGATGTTCCTCGCCGATCATGTGAAGCTCGGTATTGGCCTGTTGCTCAATGGCGGCACCATGATTGGCACAGGAAGCAATGTTTTTGGATCGCAGAACATTCCTAAAAATATTCCTCATTTCACCTGGGGTGGCGATACGCTGCGCGAGTATCGCATTGATGGCATGATTGGCGTCACTCGCACGGTGATGGGACGGCGCAAGCGCGTGTTGACCTCTGATTACGAGGCGTTGCTGCGGGCGGCCTTTGAGTTGACCCGAGCGAGCCGTGGGGCAGTCGCCCAAGCCCCTGTTTCACGGCGTGACTATGCTTCGCCCCGTGCCCTGGCGCAAGCCGAGCAAGAAGCCATTGCAGGCTGAGAGTGAGGCGTTGATGCTGACCAGACGTGATCTGCCCAGTGTTGATCGGTTGCTCCAGGTGGTACGCACCGAGGCCGATCCAGCGTGGCCTGGCGCGTTGCTCCGTGAGGCGGTACGCGCCGAACTCGACGATCTGCGTGGGCGCTTGCAGGCCGGGGAAAAACGTGAGGCCGTGCCGCCCGAGGTCTTGTTGCGTACCCTGGCTGAACAGGTTATCGCCCGCATCACCACCGAACTTCGCCCTAGTCTGCGCCCGGTGATCAATGCGACCGGGGTGATTATTCAGACCAACCTGGGACGTGCCCCGCTCAGTGTAGCGGCTCGCGCTGCCATGCACGCAGTTGCCCCTGGTTATAGCAATCTTGAGTATGATCTCGTTGTCGGCAAGCGGGGCAGTCGCAATGCTCACCTCGAAGCGCTGCTGACCCGATTGACCGGGGCCGAGGCGGCGCTGGCCGTCAATAATAATGCGGCCGCCGTCTATCTGGCGCTGATTGCGTTGGCGGCCGGGCGCGAGGTGATTGTCTCACGCGGCCAGGCGGTCGAGATCGGGGGCGGCTTTCGCATCCCCGACGTCCTTCGCCAGAGTGGGGCAACGCTCGTTGAAGTTGGCACGACCAATCGCACCTATGCGCGTGACTATGCCGCAGCCATCACCGAGCGCACCGCAATGCTGCTGCGTGTGCATAGTAGCAATTTTCGCCTGGTTGGCTTTGTTCACGAGGCCAGCCTCGCTGAACTGGCGACCGTCGCACAGACCCACGGGGTGCCGCTGGTCGACGATCTTGGCAGTGGAACCCTCTTGCCGACCGCCCCCTTTGGCCTCGCCCCCGAGCCAATGGTACAAGAGAGTATCGCAGCCGGGGCTGATCTCGTGACCTTCAGCGGTGATAAATTGCTTGGCGGGCCACAGGCCGGGCTACTGGTAGGCCGCGCAACATTGATCGCTCAACTCCGCCGACATCCGCTCGCCCGTGCGCTACGCCTCGACAAGACGACGATTGCCGGCCTCGAAGCTACGTTGCGCAGCTACCTCCGTGGGCAAGCACTCAACGAAATCCCCGTGTGGCAGATGATCAGCGCCCCCTTGCCTCGCCTCCAGGCGCGCGCCGCAGCGCTCGCCGCAGCACTGCAAGCGGCGGGCATCGCCGCCAGCGTCATGCCGTGTCGCAGTGCCATCGGCGGAGGCTCGCTGCCCGGCGAGACCCTGGCAAGCGTTGGCGTTGCTGTGTTGCCAGGGCCGGTCGGGGCCGAAGTGCTGATGCAACGCTTGCGCCTTGGTGAACCTGCGGTCATTGCGCGCATCAGCGACGCGCAGATCCTCTTTGATCTGCGCACCGTTGGTGAAGATGAAACCAATGCGCTGGTTGCGCGGGTGCTTGACGCGAGCTAATTCTCGACGCGGTGGAAGGTCTCGGCCATCGGTAGGCCGAAGGGTTCGCCGCGTTCAATGGCCCACTGGCGGATCAACTCAGCCAGTTCCACCTGATCGGTGCCAAGCTGACTCACATGGCAGCGCAGAGCCGCGAGTTTCAACTCGAAGGTCGTTGAAATATCAACCGCAAAATTGAGGTGCGGTGCCCCCACGACAAAGAGTTCTTTAACGCGACTCGGGGGCAAGCCCTCGGCCAGTAACTCGGGGAAATCCCAGCCATTCTGGGCTGCCGGATAGACCGCTGCCAGGCTCGCCTGGGCGGCAGCCAGATGATCGGGATGGTAACGTCCAATCACATACCCCGGCGTCCAGACCCGGTCAGGTGACTGACAGACAAAGCGATAGGCCCTGGTACGGCGGATCTGGCGCACAATATCGCGGCGTAGCGCAAGACTAGGTTCGAGCATCCCATCGGGATAATCGAGAAAGACCACCTCCTTGAGGCCCATCACTTCTCCTGCGGCGCGTTGTTCAGCTTTCCGAATGTTGCTAATCCGACGGCGCTCTGCTGGCCCCACATCAATGGCATCATCAGGCCCGCCCCCGCTGCCATCCGTACAGACCACCAGGGTCACCTCCCACCCTTCTTGCGCCCAGGCCGCAAGGGTCGCCCCACAACTAAATTCGGCATCATCGGGATGGGCGACAACAGCCAGAACGGTGCGTTGCTCATCAGCGGGACTGGTCATACTCAATGCTCCTTATCTGAACCATCACGGACAACGTGTAGAATTTCGTCACAGGCACGCAGGGTCGCCAGGCGGGCCCAGCCCAGCGAGACCGTCGGGCCAATGGCAATCAACAACAAAAGCTTGGCAACAGTCACCATAATGATACTCTGCTCGGGGCCTTCGTGAATCACCAGATGTCCCAGTTGGCGTTGCCCAAGATTGCGCCCGATCTCGGCAAGCGCCTGCGTATTGCCAGCGGCAAGGGCCGCAACAGCCGTGACATTAATATCGCGCCGCCGGCTCCAATGCGTGAGCACAATGCCACTGATATCGGCCAGCAGCACACACTGGACATCCGGCTCCATCACAATCTCTTTGAGGGCCAGCCGCATCGCGTGGATCTGCGCACTCGAATACGTACGCCCCCGCCAA
Organism: Candidatus Chloroploca sp. Khr17; assembly: GCF_004138165.1. GTDB lineage: Bacteria > Chloroflexota > Chloroflexia > Chloroflexales > Chloroflexaceae > Chloroploca. The sequence goes on along the minus strand of NZ_RYFF01000001.1, from coordinate 117,756 downwards.
CTCGGGCGCCCGGTCGGGAGTTGCAAGGTCACCGGTGCTCCCTGATCGTCTGATTGTTTGGGTAGAGGTGGCACTGGTCGGGTGGATGAAGGCGGGGACATTTTTGGTGCTGGTGGTTGAGGTGGCGCAGCGGGATGGGGCATAGGGGCGGGAGGCAGCGTACCATCGGGAGCAAGGCGCTGCGACGGGCGCGGCAAGAGCTTGATCGGATCGAGCAAAAGATCGACGGCAAGCCTCATCCGTTCAGGTGAAATCGGCTTTTCGAGCAAGCAATCAATCTGGAGTTCAGCAGCTCGTTCAGGCGTCAGATCTTCGGGACTTACCGTAAAGACAATCACGGCTGTTTTGGGATCAAGCTCACGGACGTGCTGGACAAGTTCGAGCCCACTCATTCCTGGCATGCGAATATCGGTAAAGAGCAGATCGACTGGCTGACGTGCAATCGCCAGCAGGGCCGCCTCACCTGAAGAGACCGCATGAACCTCATACGGCGAATCATCGGTAAGCGCCATCGCAACGATCCGGCGAATATTAGGATCGTCATCAACAATCAGAATGCGCTTCAACATATGGTATACCCCTGGGATCACGGAGCACCCCCAGCAAGCAACGATGCAATGCTTCCGTGTTGTCTTTGTAGTATAACGCACTCTGAGTGTGGGGGCACGGTAGCGCCGTGCTAGGGCTGTTGCAACGTCCACCTGACCGGAGCACCGTCGGCTGAAGCCCTCGGCTACGGGTCGCGAAGGCCGCCTGCGCGGCCTCTCCAGCCCGCGCAGGCGGGCTTGGTACGCAGGAGTCGAGCCGTTGACGGCGACGGTGACCCCGGAGAGCTGACGCTGCATCAGCTCTAGGCACCGTGCCCTTACCGGCGGCGCCGTGCCCCTACCGGCGCCGCCGTGGCCCTACCGCAAGGTGATATGCAACTCTTTGAGTTGCCGCTCATCGACTGGCGATGGGGCTGCGGTCATCAGATCCACGGCCTGCTGGGTCTTGGGGAAGGCCATTACTTCACGGATGGTACTTTCATCGGCCAGGATCATCACAATGCGGTCGATACCAGGGGCAATGCCACCGTGAGGAGGCGCGCCATACTCAAAGGCTTCGAGCATATGCCCAAATTGTGCCTGGGCCAGTTCGGGGGTAATGCCAAGCAGATCAAAGAGTTGTTGTTGCACATCGCGGCGATGAATTCTGATGCTGCCACCCCCTGCCTCATACCCGTTGAGCACCAAGTCATAGGCTTTGGCCCGTACCTTGCCAGGATCAGTTGCCATCAGATGCATATCGGCATCTTGCGGCGCGGTGAAAGGATGGTGAACCGCGTCCCACCGCCCTTCGTCCTCATTCCACTCGACCAGCGGGAAATCGAGTACCCAGGCAAAACTGAGCGTATTGGGATCGGCGAGCTTGAGGCGCTGGGCAAACTCGCGGCGCAGGCGGTCGAGCGCTGCGGCCACGACCGTCGGTTGATCGGCGACGATTAACAGCAGATCGCCAGGTTGGGCGCCCATCCGTGCGACGATGGCGCTCATTTCGCCTTCGCCCAGATTTTTGCCAAACGAGGAGCGCACCTCGCCACCATCAGCAGGGACAATCGCCCAGGCGAGTCCTCTGGCCCCACCGATCTTCGCAAACTCGGTCAACTCATCAATCTGCTTGCGCGAGTAGCTCCCACAGCCGGGAATGCAGAGCCCCTTGACCTCACCGCCATTGGCGAGAGCCTGCTGAAAGACTTGAAACGGTGTTGCCGTAAGCAGATCGCTCAGGTTGACCAGTTCAAGCCCATAGCGCAGATCGGGTTTGTCGCTGCCATAGCGGGCCAGTGCCTCGGCATACGTGAGGCGCGGAAAGGGTGTCGGTACGTGCTTGTGGGGCACAATAGCGCGACAGAGCTCGCTAAAGAGTCTTTCGATCAGTTGGATCACATCTTCCTGATCAACAAAACTCATCTCCATATCAAGCTGCGTAAACTCGGGCTGGCGATCGGCGCGCAGATCTTCATCGCGAAAGCAGCGTGCGACCTGGAAATAGCGATCATAACCTGCGACCATCAACAACTGCTTGAGTTGCTGGGGGCTCTGGGGTAAGGCATAGAACTTGCCGGGATGCACCCGTGAAGGCACCAGATAATCACGCGCACCTTCGGGCGTTGACTTGATCAGGATCGGCGTCTCGATCTCAAGAAAACCCTCCTGGTCAAGGAAATCGCGCATAAATTTGATGACCCGATGGCGCAAGATCAAGTTACGCTGCATGCGTTCGCGGCGCAGATCAAGATAACGATACTTGAGGCGAATCATCTCGTCTTCGCCACCCTCCTGCGCAATATAGATCGGCGTGGTACGCGAAGGATTGAGAACCTCGGCTTCGAGAGCCTCAACCTCGATGGTTCCGGTCTCAAGGTGTGGGTTCACAGCCTCAGCCGGACGGGCGCGTACACGTCCACGAATCTGCAGGACATACTCCGAGCGCGACTCTTCGGCCACCTTATGGGCCATTGCCGTAATGCTATCGAAAACCACCTGGGTGATGCCATAGCGGTCGCGCAAATCGAGAAAGATCAACTCACCATGATCGCGGCGGCGATGCACCCACCCCGCCAGAGTCACCTCGTGGCCGATATGCTCAGTGCGCAGCTCGCCGCAGGTGTGCGAGCGAAACATAGACTCTCCTCTTTTTACCGAAACAATCCTCATTATAACACGGGCAAGGATACGCTATAATTATGCCAGTTGGTCATCGCCCTCCGGCAAGGGTGCTGGGGCCTGCGGACATCAAGAGGCGTGTCTTCATTGGTCAAAACGCCAGCTAAGACACGGGCTAGAGGCAATACTTTTCAAAGAAGGACGAGAAGAGACCTCATAGGTCTTGATGATGGCGTCCCAATGCCGACAAGCAGACCTGTGAGGTCTTATTTGAAAGGTATTGGGGCTAAAGGGCCGATGAAGATGAAGGTAGAAACGTCTTGACGCATCCACGACGAGTGCAGATCCTTGGCGTAACGATTGACGATGTGCTCGAAGCGGAGGCCGTCACGCGGATTACCGCGATGCTTGAAAGCGGAGGTGCCCACCAGATCTGTACGGTCAACCCTGAATTTATCAATGAGGCCGCTCGCAACCCTCGCTTTGCCGAGGTACTTGCGCAGGCCGATCTCTGTACCGCCGACGGCATAGGGGTCTTGCTCGCCGCACGTTATCTTGGGACGCCCCTGCGCGGTCGCGTGACCGGCGTCAGGCTCTCCCATCGCCTCGCCCAACTCGCCGCTGAACGTGGGTATCGGCTCTTTTTGCTTGGCGCGGCGCCCGGGGTTGCTGAAGAGGCCGCTGCGGTCTTGCAGGCAACCTACGCTGGCCTCATGATTGTAGGCTGTGTAGCGGGTTCGCCAGCCCCGCGCCACGAACCCTTCTTGCAACAGGTGATCCGCGCCGCTCACCCTGATATCTTGCTGGTGGCCTATGGTCACCCCAAACAGGATCTCTGGATTGCCCGTAATCAACCGATCCTCCAGGTTCCCGTCGCCGTGGGGGTCGGTGGTGTCTTTGATTATCTTGCCGGACGGGTGTCTTTTGCGCCCACATGGGTACGCCAACTTGGGTTAGAATGGCTCTATCGTCTTGTTTCCCAGCCACGTCGCTGGCGCCGTATCATTGATGCCGTTCCCTATTTTTGCTGGCGTGTCGTGTCTACTGCTTATAGGTTGGAGGGTGCAAACCCTCATATGTTCACGGAGTATCCTGATGCCACAGACGACCGCAGAAAAGATCGAAGAGCTACGCCGACGACGCGAAAAAGCCCAGACGGGTGATCCCCAGGCCATCGAGAAGCAGCATGAGCGCGGCAAAAAGACGGCCCGTGAGCGCATCGATCTCTTGCTTGACCCGGGTTCTTTTGTAGAGCTTGATGCGTTTGCTGTGCATCGCACCGCTGCGTTTGGGATGGAACGCCGCAAGCCGCTTGGTGATGGTGTTGTGACCGGCCATGGCACCATTGATGGGCGCCCGGTCTGTGTCTTTGCCCAGGATTTTACGATTTTTGGCGGGAGCCTCGGCGAGGTTTTTGCCGAGAAGATCTGCAAGGTGATGGATCTTGCGCTCCGTATGGGTGTGCCATGCATTGGCATCAACGACTCGGGCGGCGCACGCATTCAAGAGGGTGTGGTGAGTCTTGGGGGCTATGCCGAGATCTTCTACCGCAATGTTTTGAGTAGCGGGGTGATTCCGCAGCTCTCGATTATTGCCGGGCCATGTGCCGGTGGGGCGGTCTATTCGCCGATTATGACCGACTTCATTATGATGGTCAAAGGTTCCAGCCAGATGTTTATTACTGGCCCCGATGTCATCAAAACGGTCACGGGTGAGGAGGTCGGCTTTGAGGAGCTTGGCGGCGCGATGACCCACAATTCGCGCAGCGGTGTGGCCCATTTTGCCACCGATAGCGAAGAAGATAGCTTCGAGCAGATGCGGTTGCTCTTCTCGTTCTTGCCTTCGAACAATATGGAAGATCCGCCCTACCAGGCCCCCGAAGATGATCCCGAACGCATGGACGAGGCATTGCAGACGGTTGTTCCTGATAATCCGCGCAAAGCCTACGATATGGTCAGCGTGATTGAAGCCGTGGTTGACGATGGCTTCTTCTTTGAGGTGCAGCCCTACTGGGCGCGCAATCTTGTGATTGGCTTTGCCCGGCTCGATGGCAATGTCGTCGGCGTTGTGGCCAACCAGCCGATGCAGATGGCAGGTACCCTCGATATTGATAGTTCAGTCAAGGGGGCGCGGTTTGTGCGCTTCTGCGACGCCTTCAATATTCCCCTGCTGACCTTTGTCGATGTGCCAGGTTTTATGCCGGGGACGCAGCAAGAGTATGGCGGCATTATTCGCCACGGTGCCAAGTTGCTCTATGCCTATTGCGAGGCGACGGTGCCCAAACTGACCGTGATTACCCGCAAAGCCTATGGCGGGGCTTATGACGTGATGGCCTCGAAGCATATCCGCGCCGACTTCAACTTTGCCTGGCCGACTGCCGAGATCGCCGTGATGGGCGTGGATGCCGCTGTGCGCATTATCTTCCGCAAAGAGCTTGCCGAAGCACGCGATCCGCAGCAGCGCCTGGCCGAACTCGTCAATGATTACCAGGGCCGTTTTGCCAACCCGTATGTTGCCGCCGAACGCGGTTATATTGATGCGGTCATCGAACCACGCGAAACGCGCCCTGCCCTGATCAAAGCCCTCAAGATCGCACGTACCAAGCGCCAGAGTATGCCTACGCGCAAGCACGGCAATATTCCGCTTTAGAATACCAAACACCGCCTTGCGCACAAAAAGCCAGCTATGCTGGCTTTTTGTGCGCAAGGCAAAGATGTTCGAAGCCCACCAAGTGTACTTATCCGTATGGTACCATAGACCCAGGCTCGTTTGAAGAAGAAGGAGACAAGGATGTCCGAGACACGTCTGTTCATGAATTTTATTAATGGTGAGTTTGTGCCGAGTCTGGGTGGCAAGACGTTTGAGCGGCGCAATCCGGCAGATACCACTGATCTCGTAGGCATCTTTCAAGATAGCAATGCCGATGATATTGAGGCCGCCGTTGCTGCGGCCAAGGCGGCGTATGCAACCTGGCGCAAGGTGCCGGCACCTCGCCGTGGCGAGATTTTGCTCAAGGCTGCCGATCTGCTCCTGGCTCGCAAAGAGCGCTATAGCCACGATTTGACCCGTGAAATGGGCAAGCCGCTCTTTGAGGCGGGCGGCGATATTGTCGAAGCCATTGGTATGGCGCAATACGCTGGCAGTGAGGGCCGCCGGATGCACGGTGTCACGACGCCGTCAGAGTTGCCCAACAAGTTCCAGATGAGCATCCGTCAGCCAATCGGTGTGATTGGGATGATTACGCCGTGGAATTTTCCGATGGCGATTGCCTCGTGGAAGATGCTGCCTGCGCTCGTCTGTGGCAATACGGTGGTGATCAAACCCGGTGAAGATGCATCAATCAGTACCTTTAACCTGGTCGAGTGCCTCGTTGAAGCAGGCTTGCCGCCGGGGGTCGTCAATATTGTGACCGGCCATGGCCCGAGTGCCGGTCAGCCGCTGGTCGAGCATCCCGATGTGCCGGTGCTTTCTTTTACCGGCAGCACCGAGGTGGGTCGTCTGGTCTACGAGCTAGGTGCCAGGCAGATCAAGCGGGTCAGCCTCGAAATGGGGGGCAAAAATCCGCTGATCGTGATGGACGATGCCGACCTTGATCTGGTCGAGCAGGGCGTGGTCTGGGCAGCCTTTGGCACGACAGGGCAGCGCTGTACAGCGACTAGCCGCGTCATTGTCCATCGCAAGGTTGCCGAGCCATTGATCGAGCGCCTGGTGGCCCGTGCGCAGGCGTTGCAGATTGGCAACGGTCTGCACCCCGCGACCGAGATGGGGCCGCTGGTCAATGAAGCGCAACTCGAGCGAGTGCTTGGCTATATCGAGGTGGGCAAGGCTGAGGGGGCCACGCTGCGCTGTGGGGGCCACCGGTTGACCGAAGGTACGTATGCCAGCGGTTGGTTTGTGCAGCCAACCATCTTCACGGGCGTACGCCCAACGATGCGCATTGCCCGCGAGGAGATCTTTGGGCCTGTCTTGAGCGTCATCGAGGTTGAGAGCTTTGATGAAGCTCTTGCTGTCGCAAATGATGTCGCGTATGGCCTCTCTTCATCGATCTATACGCGGGACATCAATGCGGCCTACCGGGCGATGCACGAACTCGAAGCAGGCATTGTCTATATCAATGCACCAACGATTGGCGCCGAGATCCACCTGCCCTTTGGCGGGGTGAAAGCAACAGGCAACGGCCACCGCGAGGCGGGGCCGACAATGCTTGATGTGTTTAGCGAGTGGAAGAGCGTCTATGTCGACTACAGTGGTAGTTTGCAGCGGGCGCAGATTGATAATGCAGAGTAAGGCCAGTTCCTTTCCGGTAGGCCTCACAGCTCTTCAAGACCTGTGAGGCCTGCACACTTCGCAGAAGCACCAACACGAAGGGGGCCTTGTGGCCCCCTTCGTGTTGGTGCTTCTGCGAGACGTTACGCGGGCAACGTCCCTGACGCAGGTGGTGGCAGCGAAGGTGTATTCTGGTGCCGGGTGCCATTCTGACGGGTCATATCAATCACCATCGGCTTGACCCGGCTCATCAACTCAGCGAGTTGTTCGCCTTCGACCGTCTCGAATTCGAGCAAGGCATTCGCCATATCGTCTAGCACATCACGGTTATTGATCAAAACCTGATAGGCCGTCTCATAGGCTTCAGTCGCCAGGCGATGCACTTCCGAGTCGATCTGGCGGGCAACCTCATCACCATAGTTGCGCTGCTCGCTAATCTCGCGACCGAGGAAGATCAACTCTTCCTTCTCGCCAAAGACGATTGGCCCGAGCTTGTTACTCATGCCATACCGCGTGACCATCGAGCGAGCCGTGCGCGTCACGCTCACCAGGTCAGCCGACGCACCAGTCGTAATCTCTTCTGGCCCAAAGATAATCTCTTCCGCCGCACGGCCACCCATTGCCACAACCATATCAGCCTTGAAGTAGGCCAGGCTCTGTAGGCCCAGGTTATCCTCATCGGGCAAGAAGAGGGCGTACCCACCGGCGCGACCACGCGGGATAATCGTCACCTTCTGGAGGCGATTGGCGCGGGGCATGGCCGCACCGGTAATCGCGTGCCCTGACTCGTGGTAAGCGACCACCAGTTTTTTGCGGTCAGTCATCACCCGTGAACGGCGCTCGGGACCACCGAGGGCAACACGCTCGATCGAGTCTTGAAGTTCAGACATCCCGATCTTCTTCTTCGAGCGCCGGGCGGCCAGAATGGCGGCCTCATTGACCGCATTCATCAGGTCAGCCCCTGAGAACCCAGGCGTCAACCGAGCAATGATCTCCATGTTGATATCATCAGCCAGTGGCTTGCCTTTGGTATGCACCTTGAGGATATCAATGCGGCCACGGACATCGGGCGCGTCAAGCACAACCTGACGGTCGAAACGACCGGGCCGGATCAACGCCGGATCGAGCACATCGGGCCGGTTGGTGGCGGCGACCACGATCACATTGGTATTGGTATCGAAGCCATCCATCTCGACCAGGATCTGGTTGAGCGTCTGCTCGCGCTCATCGTGCGAACCACCGAGCCCGGCACCGCGCTGACGGCCAACCGCATCGATCTCATCAATAAAGACGATACACGGCGCATTGCGCTTGGCCTGATCAAAGAGATCACGCACACGCGACGCACCAACACCAACAAACATCTCGACAAACTCAGAACCAGAGATGCTAAAGAATGGCACCCCAGCCTCACCGGCGACCGCACGCGACAAGAGCGTCTTGCCTGTCCCAGGAGGGCCAACCATCAACACACCCCGCGGAATACGGGCACCGAGGGCGGCAAACTTATCAGGAAACTTCAGGAACTCGACAATCTCGGTCAGATCCTGTTTCGCCTCTTCCTGCCCGGCGACATCGGCAAAGGTCACCGTTGGCTTATCACCGGCAAACATGCGTGCGCGGCTCTTGCCAAATGACATCGCCTGATTATTCGAACCCTGCGCCTGGCGCATAAAGAAGACAAAGAAACCAATCAGCAGCAGGGTTGGCAACAGGATCGTAAAGATGCTCAGCAGGCCACCCCATGCTGGTGCAGGGGCAACCTGCACACTCACTGGCCCGCCATCATTGCTATTCAAAGGAATACCATAGCTTGCCAGCAGCGACATCACACTATCGCCCGTCTCGAGGCGCGAGCGATACTCACTCCCATCACGATATTGGACAATGATCTGCTCATCACCGGCCTGGGCTTGAATTGTCGCAACACGCCCGGCTTCGATATCAGTAATGACTTCGGCGATACCTTTTTCATTATTCTGGGTTGTTGAGCCACCAAAATATTGAAAGAAGAGCGCCAGAGCCGCGACCAGAATGATCAGATAGACAAAACTATTTTTCAGCCAGCGATTGTCACCCATATGTTGCTTCTACCCTTCCAAAAGCTCTGTGCTCTTTCCGTGCCAGCCCGGGATTCTTGTTGTAGCTGGTCAAAAACCCCAGCACAGTTGGGGTTTTGACCAGCTACAGCACGATTCTTGGGGGCCACAGGCCCCAATACCCTACTCAGAGGCATTGTGAACGTATAGTGCAGTATAACAGAGTGGTGCCCCTGCTTCAAGGGAACCAGATCACACCATATTTGTAATCTAGATCACTCGGTGTAGATTTCAGGGCGAAGAATGCCGATATAAGGGAGGTTGCGGTAGCGTTCAGCATAATCCAGACCATAGCCAACCACAAACTCATTGGGGATATCAAAGCCCAGGTAATCAACCTTGACCTCGGCTTTGCGGCGTTCGGGCTTATTGAGCAGGGTACAGATGCGCAGACTGGCGGGGTTCCGCCGCTGAAGCTGGGCACACAGATAGGCAAGGGTCAGACCGCTATCGATAATATCCTCGACAATCAAGATATGGCGACCGGCAATATCGGTCTCGAGATCCTTGAGCATCCGGACAACGCCACTCGACTCGGTGCTGGCACCATAGCTCGCAATGGCAATATAATCTACCGCCAGGGGCAGGTCAATGGAACGTGCCAGATCAACCATAAAGGTCGCACATCCCTTGAGAACCCCCACCAGCAAGAGGGTGTCGCACTCGACATAATCCTGAGTGATCTGCCGTCCCAACTCATGAACTCGTGACTGGATCTGATCGGATGGAATCAAGACCCTGGCAATGTCATCGCGCATTGAATTCCTCTTCTCATCCCGGCATTCCCTGGCCGGGAAACCTGCGTATCCGTTGTGAAACAAGCCCTACCCATATTGTACGCTGAGTCGTTGGGCTGGCAAGAAAGCGTTCGTCAGCACGCAGCCCGGCAAGCCAGACAATCGCTGTCGGGGTTGTGAGGAGAGGCCAGCCATCCCGCAGGCGGCGCGGCAGTTTGCGGTCAACCATAAAATCTTGCACTTTCCGACTGCCCGGCCCGCCAATAGGACGAAACCGATCGCCGGCGCGCCGACGGCGCAGGATGAGCGATCCAGCGAGCCGGTCAGCATCCAGGGCGACCCACCACGCATCTGGTTCAGGTGGTGGTTCTTCCTGGACAAAACACCACCATCCATTGCCCAGTTCGACCGCACCCGGGACAGACAAGTGGATTTCATCGTTGCTCAATTGGGGAACATCAGCAATCTGCCGATGTCCCGGTTGACTGAGTTGCAGGGTGGCATCTTCCACCTCAAGCACGAGCGCATGCCCAAGCTGGAACTGACGTCCGACGTGGTACATTGCCTCACGCGCCGTCTCGATTAGCGCCAGGCTTAGATCAGTGACCCCGAGTTGTTCGGCGGCACGACGCAGAGCCTGGCGTTGCAAGGCCAAAGGCAAGGCAAGCAAGCGTTTACGTTGCAAGGCGACGAATCCGTCACCTACCGTGGCGAGGTTAGGCCAGATCTGATCAAGCTGGCTCTGGATAAAAGCATAATCATCCGCCAGGATCTGTGCTGTACGCCCGAGGGTGGCGACGAGTTGGGGATTCTCGTTGGCAAGGATCGGCAATAACTGACGGATCCGCGTACGGGCATAGCGTTCAGCGCGGTTACTCGGATCGTCAACCGGTTCGAGTTGCCAGAGGGAAGCATAGGCGAGCAGTTGTTCACGAGCAATGGCAAGCAGAGGGCGGAGCAGCACCGGCCCGTCCTGCGTGGGACGTGAGCGCTCAGACGGTGCCCATGCATCCCAGGGAACCGCTTCGCGCATGCCGCGCAACCCGGCGAGACCGGCCCCACGGAGGAGGTGGAGCAAGACCGTTTCGGCCTGATCATCGGCGTGATGGGCGACAACCACCGCGTCGGCCCCGATCTCCATCGCTGTTGAGGCCAGAAAGTGATAGCGGGCACGGCGTGCGGCCGCAGGCAAACCCTCGGCGTGGGCCTTGGCGAGGTTTGGCACATCGCGGCGGGCAAAGGTTCCCGGCACGCCCCAGGTTGCGGCAAGCGTCGCAACATACTGAGCCTCGGTTGCAGCTTCGGGGCGAATCCCGTGATCAAGATGGGCAATATGGATCTGCGAGCCGCCCTGGGCTCGCAACCTGGTCAGCAGGTGCAATAAGACCAGCGAATCGGGGCCACCCGACACCGCGACGAGCAGCAGAACCTCAGGATGGTCGAGGTGGTACCGACGCAACACCGTGCGTACATGATAAAGGAGCGCCTCGTGCATAGGCTAGGAGATAGGAAATAGGCCGAGCGCAGCATCCCCATGCCACCCTGAGCGGAGCCGAAGGCGGAGCGAAGGGTCTCTGGTGTGCCACAAGAACGGCGATGATGCCCTGCGCTCAGCATGACACGTTTCGTGATCATACGAAAGATGAAAACGATGGAACGTAGGTACGTTCCATCGTCTTGGTGGTGTCGGGGGCGGGATTTGAACCCGCGACCTAACGATTATGAGCCGTTTGCTCTACCGCTGAGCTACCCCGACCAGCGCTGGACATTGTACCATGCGCACCAATAAGCGTCAACAAAGTTCATTCCTTCTTGACATCGGCACACGCCAGTACTATAGTAGTTAAAGATCCACAACAAAAATTTTCCCTCTGGTAGAAAGTAGAGTCACATGGCACGCGCACTCGCATTGCTTGGTGTTTCAGGCTCACGTGTTGGTGAAACAACCGTTGTAACTGGTCGTAGTACCATTATCGGCTCTACCCCGGGATGTGGCATGATCTTGCTGGATCGCCTCATTTTGCCCCTTCATGCCGAGTTACGGACAATCCTTGATCGCTGGTTTATTGTGCCGCTTGATCCTCGGGCAACCGTCTTTGTCAATGGCGAACCGGTCACGTCTCAGCAACGCATCGAAGAAGGAAGCCTGATCACCCTTGGCACGGTGACCTTTAAAGCTTCGCTTGAAAGCCTTGCTGAGCGTCAGGTTGGTGGCGGCTCGCGCTGGTAGCGAACGCATGAGATAAAGAAGCGGCGCGAGACCAAGGGTCTCGCGCCGCTTCTTTATCTCATGCGTTCGTTTTAGATGACCCCATTGGCCCAGAGATGGAAATCATTGCTAATGCCACGGGTAAACCCATTGATCATCTGGGTCATCTTGAAGGACATTGTGCGCTCGCCAATCGACTGAAGCAGCGTCGTTGGCATCATGCGCAGCACATTGGGCACCGGGATCGACATGTCAATCTCAACGGCATATTCAATGAGGGTGCAACCATGCCCTGGCCGAAAGAACGCGTCGGCCGAGAGTGAGCCGTGGAACAGGCCCTCGTCGGAAGAAAGAGGAGGACCATCCTTGGCTGGATGGATCCGGATAGCCTTGCCAGGCTCGTGGTGTGCGTAGAGATCGAAGACCGCCGCCATATTGTGCCCATGCCCGTCAGTTGCCCCGACGGTCAAACGATAGCGGTCTGGCCCATAGGGATAACAACTGAGGGCATCGGGCAAGAGTTCGAAGACGGCTGGGACATCGCAGAAGTATTCATACGCCAGATCGACAGGTGCAGCAAACTGAAAGATGTGAACCGCTTGCCCACCGAGATCAATATAGCGCCTCGCTCCCGCCTGAGCCATCGGTGAGCGAAACTGGTGCAATGCCCTCATTGCTGCCCCCATTTCATATATGCAAACCTTCGCTCGCTGGATTATAGCATTACAGCTACCCAAATGCAAGACAAAAGATTGGTGTGGTTTCACAACCGGTCGCGTTCTTTGCGTTGACTTTTTGCCTCCCACGTCATACAATAGGAGTAGCGGAGCTTGATTTCAAGGAGCGTGTTATGACCAATCGTCCCGTCGGTGAGAATAATACCGGGATCTTTACGCTACTCTTTCGTGAAACTGGTCTCTTTTTTGAGCAAGTGTGGAAGTGGACTGAAGATCAGGCCCGCGAGGATCGCTTGCTGATAGCTGACGACGACCGACGCCGGCTCACTGATGCCGAGACGCGCAAAGCTGAAGCTGAAGCACGTCTGCTTGAACAGATCCGTCTTGCGAAACAGGCTGGCCTTGATGTTGATGAGATCATGCGGCGCGTTAAGGGGTGAGTTTTTTGGTGCCGCACACACAAAAGACCAGCATTGCTGGTCTTTTGTGTGTGCGGCACCAATGGTGAACGTCTATACCATGGCTTCAGGCATTGGGGTTTTCAGCAGAGCAATAAGATCGCGCTCAATCGCTTCGGGGGTGTCGGTCGGGGCATAGCGCCGCCGAACCGTTCCGTTACGGTCAATCAGGAATTTGGTGAAGTTCCATTTGATTGCCTCGCTCCCAAGAAAGCCAGGTTGGGCACGCTTGAGATAGTCGTAGAGCGGATGGGCCGTCGGGCCATTTACGTCAACTTTGGCAAAAATCGGAAAGTTGACGCCGTAGGTCATCGAACAAAACTGCTGGATGTCTTCGGCGTTCCCTGGCTCTTGAAAGCCAAACTGGTTGCACGGAAATCCAAGGATGACCAGGCCATCGTCTTTATATCGCTCGTACAACGCCTCGAGCCCAGCGTATTGCGGCGCAAAACCACATTTGCTGGCGACATTGACAACCAAGACCACTTTGCCACGATACGCGGCAAGAGATTGTGGGGTGTTGTCAAGCAACGGTGCTTCAAAATCGTAAATTTGCATGGGTGTTTATTCTTTCTCTCTATTCACTATTTTTCACGATAACGTACCTGTGCAGTACCTGTGCATATACTATACATCATCTTGACAATTCTGGCAATAGAGCATGAACGTATCAGTGTGGCAGAGCAGATGCGTCGATCACCTCTACCTCAGTCAGGGTTAACATGTCGCCGTTGTTGCCAAGCGCAAGCCGTTCACCCGTTCCCGGATCATACAATCCGATGACAACACGATAACGACCCGGTGGCGCATCCGGTGCGATTGTCAGGGGTATGTCTTGCCAGAGTCGTTCGCCCGGTTGCCATACGCTGATGGGCCGCCAGTCGCCACCTGCTAACCCGTCCCATTGGGCGATTTTTTGCTCGTTGGCATCAAGCAGTTGCACAAAGACGAGGTAGGGTTGCGTGGCCGGTGCCTCGGCCCGCCAGAGCAAGCTGAGCCGCAGGTTGTCGCCACTACGCAGCCGTTCTTCACTCAGTTCGTAGCCTTCCAGCGAGGCAAGCGCACCAAAGGTGGCTTCAAGCGCCTGCGCGGGTGGGTCAATCGTTACCGCTACCGTAGTGGCGCTCAGTGGTTCGATGGCTTCGACCAGACCATTGCGCCGCGCAAAGGCGACGAGTGGAATGAACCGGCGTATCTGTTCGCCCTGGTAAATCCAGAGGCTTGCGAAGTATTGCCCGTCGCGCAGATCAATGGCTTGTAGGCCGATATCTGTGCCATCGAGATCCGCCGTCGGGGTCTGGAGATCAAGGTGGAGGTGGTAGTCGCCATCAGCGGGCAAGGTGATTGTTGTACCGGCATAATGACTTGGGGTTCCACGGTAGCCTGTGAGCTCTTCATAGATCTCGATGGCAAGCCGCAACTGTTGCGTGCTCTGATTACGTATGCGCAACTCCAACTCTACTGCGGTCTCAAGCGGGCTTGTGCTGGTCGTGACATCAAGGATGAGCCGGTTGCGGGCCGGTTCGAGGCTAGAGGCTTGGAGCGTGCTCTTTTCGAGGGCGGCCCAGTGCATCTGCACAGGTTCATCAGTTGGCTGCAAGGCAAGGCGCACTGGCATTGAGATGGTGCCGGTCTGATAGATGGTCAGCCCGGGCGTGAGGTTGAGACGCTGCGTTTCGTTGCCTATCGTGAGATCGATGGTCTGGTTGATCAGTGAGACAAGCGCCAGTTCGAGGTTGTTTTCGGCTGGTGTGCGATCAGAGACCGGGGCAAGGCTCAAACGAGTAGCAGTTGCATAGATCTCTAGGGGCTGTTCAGGTGTTGCTGCTATGTACTCGCCCAGCCCGTGGCTCGCACGGAAGCGATTCGTTACGGTTGCAGGGCACGCCGGTGCGACGTGAGAGGGTTTCAGGCCGCTTAGCCAGGCAATGCGTTCAGTGGGGGCAGGATAGACTGTGACCAACTCATCGCGCCAGAGGGCCTGATTGGCAAAGCCGTGGTCGAGCGGGTTTTCTTCATGTAGCAGGACAGCATAGGCGGGCATGGCCGCGCTGCGTGGATGATCACTTGAGGCAAAAGTCCCCCGCACGAATCCCTCCAGCGGGCGTTCACGCAACCAGTAGGCCCAGGCCCCCTGCGTCGTGCCACAAAGTGCGGTCGCTGCGGCGGGTGAGAAGAAGACCGGGCCAGGTTGCACGAGATCGGTCGCAAGATGGCGCAGTTCATCAGTTGCAAGGCTATAGCCACGTGGCCCACTCGCATACGTTCGTGTTGTCCCCAGGCTAGCCGTGCTGCTTGCCACAAGCACAACCAGCGCCAACAGCGCACCGACTACCTGGAGGATCCGGCGCTGACCGACTGCGGCCCCAGTTGCGCCAAGGCCGGCACCGGCCAATCCAAGCAGCAGTGGGGCCATATAGCTGGCCCCACGAAAGTAGCCATACGGATAGGCGACCACAAAACGTAACCCTAGCAGATAGATCATTGCGCATAGGGCGAGCCCGAGCGTTGCCCCACGTTGCGTTGTACCACGCCAGACGCCATGCCCAAGCAGCAGGGCGCCTGCGGCCAAGGCCAGCCAGCCTAGCCACACTTCGATACCCGTCGGATCAATTGGCTCGGGATGGGTAAAACGCAGCCAGCCAGCCAGGATCGGTGGTGGCACAACAAAGTCGATCCCCATAAACGGGGCTTCCGCCTCAAACATCCCCGGGAAAGCCTCGGGCGCACGCAGATTTGGCACAAGCCCAATGATCCCGCCAAGCGTCAGCAATGCAACGCCGCGCATCACGATTGTTCCAGGCGCATCGCGACGGGCAATAAGCGCTGCAAGCCCCAGCCCTAGCCCCAGCGCACCAAAAGCCGTCAGGATCGGCCAGTAGAGACAGGTGAGCCCGCCCATCAACAAACCAGCCCCAAGGATTGTTCGCTTGCCACCCTCTTGCAGGGCCAACACCGTAACGGCAAGCGCTGCTGGCAATACAGCCAGCGCAGCGAGACTCGCGCTAAAGTTGTTATACGTAAGCCAGAGCAACAGACTACTCAGGGCAGTCAAGGCTACCCCCAGCAACGCACCTGCTCGCTGCACACCGAGGGCCCCTCGTAACAGCGCATAGAGCGCCAGCAACCCAACGCTCCGCAGAGTAGCCTGGAACGGTACCCAGCTATCCCAACTCTCCCATCCCCCGGGAAGATCGGCCATGCCCTGGGCATAGGTTGCGCCAAAGGCGATCAGATGAATGGGCTGATTCAGCAGCAATGAACGGAGCGGGCCAGCCGGGGCTGTTTCTAGCGTCGGATAGCTATACTCTTTGAGATAAGCCGCCAGCGACATATAAAATTCAACATCGAGCCCATAACCAAACGACATCAGACGGCCAAAAGCCAATGCAGGCGCAACACAAAGCAGCCAACACATCATGCTGAGCCCAAGCAAGGGCAGTAACTCACCTACTGACAAGATCCCTGGAAGGCGTTTGTGCCTCCGGGTTATCATGGCGCTAACCAGTAAACCGCCACTAACCAGTAGCGCAACCGGCAGGATCATGCGCAACGTAAAACCAGTGATGGTTCCATAGAACCCAATGATCGCCAGAAACGCCAACCCAAACGCAGGCGCTAGGGTCATTTCATGGTTACGCAACGCTGCTGGCAATATCAGCATTGCCAGACCAAGACCGCAAAAGATCAGAAGGCAGCATTGCACGACACTAAAAAGCAGCGCTTGCAATATCAGCATCACAAACCTTTCATCAGCCCATCAAACATGCCATGAACCCAACGCCTTATTGTAGCACCGTCCCTCGCGCGCCTTAATGGTCTTCCAGAAATGAATCCGCTCGACCAGACTTGTGAGGTCTCTTCCTTACGGTGATCCTTGATCAGCAAGGCAAAGCAAAGCGAGACAAGGCCAGACCTCACAGGTCTGCGCGTCCGCATTGGGACGCCATCATCAAGACCTGTGAGGTTTCGCCCGTGCCGCGCATACCGGATTATTTGCTGAAAGACCATGAGCCAGCACTCCGGAGCAACCCGTCGACTTTTCAGACAGCCTCTGAGCTTGACCCCTGTTGACGCAGAGCGCAACATCAAACCTTTGCGCCTCTGCGCCTTTGCGTCAAACTCTTTGAGGCGGGTGCGTTGCCCCTATGCTGGGAGATAACGAAAGATCAAGATAAACTGATGCTGCTGGTTGGCAACAAACGCAAAGGGATACCCAAACGGGTAGAGGTTCATACTCTGGTCGTGCCAGATGCGGTAACCACGGTATTCGAGCGCTGGGAGGTGGCGCAGCCTGGCAACGATGTCGGCATGCAGCATATTATGGTGTTCGGCGGTTGGTTGGAGATCTTTGGTAAAGAGGACAAGGTGCCCACGGGGTTTGAGCAGGGTGAGGGCCTCAGCCACGATGGCGTGCAAGGCGTCGAGGAAGTCGTTGTACGCGAGGTTGCCCAGATCATCGGGAGAATGGGTAAAAGGTGTTGCGGCCCCTTGTCCCCGTTTTTTGCGCTCACCGGTCTTCGCACGGGCCTGCATCGCGGCGTACGGCGGATCAGTCAGGATCAGGTCAAATGGTTTTGCCTGCACCTCGGGGATGCTCGTCAGGTGCCGGGCATCCCCAATCAGGTAGGGTTGTGGGGCAAGACCGAGGCGTTCACAAACCGCCTGGTAGATCGCGCCATATTGTGGTTCCAGGTCAACTCCTACCGCATGGCGTCCTTCGAGGGAACAGGCGAGCAAGGTGCCCCCCACCCCGGCAAAGGGATCAAGCACCCGCCCATCACGCCGCGTAAAAAAACGCACCAATTCAGCCAGCAACTGCGGTGGCTTGGGCGACGGGTGCTTCCGCCGCAGATCGTGGGCATAGCTCTCGGGGCCACTGGTTGGATACGCCGTACTGATCACCGAACGCAACGCATAGACCCACTCGCGCCCTGTCAACTCATTCAGGCGGTTCCGCGGATCGACGTCGCCCTCTGGCGCCTCAGTCAACCTTTGCCCTCCATCATACTGACAAAGTCACGGAAGAGGTAGGTTGCATCGTGCGGGCCAGGCCCGGCTTCGGGATGGTACTGCACACTGAAACAGCGCAGACCAGGATGGCGCAACCCTTCGACCGTCTGATCATTCAGATTGATGTGGGTAATCTCCACCTCGGCTGGCAGGCTATCGGGATCAACGGCAAAACCGTGGTTTTGCGACGTAATCTCGACCCGCCCGGTGGGCAGATAGCGTACAGGATGATTGGCCCCGTGATGCCCAAACGGAAGCTTGTAGGTGCGCCCGCCGAGCGCCAGGCCCATCAACTGATGCCCCAGGCAAATGCCAAAGACGGGCACCTTGCCGAGCAACCCACGTAGCGTCTCGACCGCATAGGCCGCCGCCGCCGGATCACCCGGCCCATTGGAATAGAAGACCCCATCAGGCTGCATCGCCAGCACCTCGCTGGCCGGAGTCTGCGCCGGAACAACCGTGACCCGACAGCCGTGATCGGCCAGGCGGCGCAAAATGGTGCGCTTGAGCCCGAAATCATACGCGACCACATGGCGAGTCAAGGGCGGCAGCAGCGTCGTGCCATAATCTGGCCCAAACGGAGCCGACCCTTCGCTCCAAGGATAAGCCTCATCACAAGTCACCACCCTGGTCAGATCGAGGCCTTCCATCGAGGGGGCCTGGCGGGTCTTGGCAAGCAAAGAAGCTACCGCCTCACCAGTGGTTGAAAGAATACCGCGCATAGCCCCTGCCGTACGGATATGGCGGGTCAGAGCGCGTGTATCAATCTCGGCAATCGCCACAATCTGGTGGTCACGCAGCAACTGCGCCAGGCTGCCGCGGGCGCGCCACGAACTATAATCCTCACTATAGGCGCGGACAATGAAACCAGCCACCTGAGGCTTCAACGACTCGGGATCAAAATCATTCACCCCAGTATTGCCAATATGGGGGGCCGTCATCGTCACCAACTGCCCGCTATACGACGGATCAGTCAGGATCTCCTGATAGCCAGTCATCCCCGTATGAAAAACAACCTCACCAATGCGTTCACCGGTCGCCCCAAACGAACGCCCCGGAAACACCCGTCCATCCTCAAGCACTAGCACAGCGTCCATAGGTGTTGTGATCGCAACCTAGCGCGGTCGAGCCAACAACGACCAGCATTCTCGCTATTGTAACATGACCAAAGCGTCATGGTGCTTCGTGACAGACAAGCAGGCCAGCATAGCTGGCCTGCTTGTCTGTCACGAAGCACCAGTGTACTTCACCGATTATCGCGCTGCGACAGGATCAACCGCCGGGGCAACCGCGGCCTCAGGCCGAATGAGCTTGCTGTCCAGTTGGAAAATCGAGGCAATCGTGACAAGCTGCACGGCAACCAGCGGGGCAAGCACGGCATAGTAGCCAAACGAGAACTTGTCAACGACGCCGTTTTGTACCAGACCAACGTGCAAGAAGAACATCCCGAAGACGAAGAGCGCAACACCGGGGCAGATCAGCGCATAGCTCGCCGGGCTGCGGCCTTCACCCATCAGGTAGGTGCGGAAGTAGCCAACTTTGTGCAGGACAATGAAACCACCCACCGCAAAGTTCAGCTGCAACATCAGGATCGAGCCCGTCAGCAAGAACATCATTCCAGGCTCGGTGGTGTGCAGGCCAAAGCCGTGATGCAGACCGTGGCTGATGCGCAGCAGGGCGATCCCGGCCAGCGTCAGGATTGGAATGGGGATCCAGAGGCTTGCACCGGCTTCGAGGTTCAGACCGTTCAGCAGCATTCCACGCAGGCCAAGGATCATCTTGGGCAGGCCAATCAAGACAGCGGCACCAAGGAAGAGCATCGCAGCAAGAATGCTGACCGTAATCGTGAGCTTGTTGTCGCTCATTGCGGCAGGCGCAGCCAGACCAACGGCGACCATTGTGAAGGCCATCGCCGCCTGCAATTGGCTGAAGCTGTTGTTTTTGTCATAATCAAAGTTGCCTGCCATCAGCATCCGGCCAAAGTAGTTCATGAAGATCCGCAGCGCCAGGATGCCAACCAGCAGCAGCGCGGTCAATGACAAGGGGAAGAGATACTCGACAATGTTCCAGAGACCTGGCACAAAGACGGCCCCGGTCGCAAAGAGCACGTTCACCGTCATACCCAACGTCAATGGCAGCGCCATCGTTGCAACAGCGCTGTTGTTGTTCAACATGCGCTCGTAGGCCGGCGTACGGCGAAAGGCAGCGTACTCGCGCAAATTCCAGAAGAGCAGGCGCAGATGGCGGAAGGCAAAGAAGAGAATGCCCGCCATGCCCAAGAAGACCAGGAAGCTCTGTACGCCACCAGCACCATTCAAGAACGCCGCAATGTTATCGAAGGTGACAATCGGCGTCTGGGGATGCGGTACCAAGAAGTTCAGATAAATGAAAAACGCAACCGCCATGCCTCCGTTCCCCAGCGAGGCCAGAAAATAGAGGGGTGAATAGCGCTCACCAAGCTCCCGCCGCAGACCAAACCAACGTTGTGCAACATTCAACATACAGACCATCCTCCTAGAATCGAGACTTTTTGTTTCCAGTGGTGCGCTTTGCACGCTTCTTTGCTGATATGATGCAGCGTTGCACAAAAAGGTTACAGGGTTTGTAGATATTCTGCGCTGGTTTGGCGAGCTTTGCTCGCCAAACCAGCGCAGATGGGCGCAGGGGCAGGGTGTGCGCGGCACAGGCAATGGTATAATGGTCATGGTATCCGTACGAGGAAGTTTTTAGGCGCACTATGACGTTGTTAAGTGTTGGCAATCTGGGCAAGTATTATGGTGCCGAGCAGATCTTTCAGGATCTGAGCTTTCAGGTTGCCCGTGGTGATAAAGTGGCCCTCGTTGGCGTCAATGGCGCCGGCAAGAGTACGTTGCTCAAAATCATTGCTGGTCTCGAGACCCCCGATAGCGGCCAGGTCGCCGCGGCGCGTGGCCTGCGTGTGGCCTATCTGGCCCAAGAGGTGCGCTTTCAAGGTGACCGGACGCTCTGGGAAGAGATGGAGGCGGCGCTGAGCAATCTGGCCGATCTGCAGGCCCAGATGCTTGCGCTCGAGCCAGTCATTGCCGCGACCGATGCCCCCGGCTGGGCCGAGGCGATGGACGCGTATGGTGAATTGAGCGCTCGCTTTGAGCACGGCGGCGGCTATGAGATCGAGCCGCGCATCAAGCGAACGCTCCAGGGTCTGGGCTTTCACGAGGCTCAACATCACCAGCGTCTCAGTCAGTTTTCTGGTGGCCAGAAGACGCGTGCGGCCCTCGCAGCCACGCTGCTTTCAGATCCCGATCTGCTGCTCCTCGATGAGCCGACCAATCACCTCGATATGCAGGCTCTCGAATGGCTCGAGCAGTTTCTGCGCAATTGGGACGGTACGCTGATCGTTATTTCGCACGACCGCTACTTCCTCGATCGCGTGACGAAACGTACGCTGGAAATAGATGCCGGTCGCCTCGAAGAGTACCCTGCCGCTTATAATAAGTATCTGGAACTCAAGGCTGAACGGATGGAGCGGCGTCTCAAGGAGTTTCAGGCGCAGCAGGATTACATCGCCAAAACCGAGGATTTTATTCGACGCTACAAGGCTGGGCAGCGTGCCCGCGAGGCGAAAGGCCGTGAGAAACGCCTCGATCGCCTCAAGCGTGATAGCTTGGTGCAACGCCCGAAGGATCAGGCCAAATTACGCCTCTTCCTCGATACACAGTTGCGGAGCGGTGAGCTTGTGCTTGCCCTTGATAAGCTGGTGATCGGGTACCCTGGCGATCGCACCAGTGACTCTGATCCGCGCGTCTTGCTCCGCGTCGATGATGTGGCGATTCATCGTGGCGACCGGGTCGCGCTGCTTGGCCCCAATGGCAGCGGCAAGACGACGTTGTTGCGCACAATCCTCAATGAACTCAAGCCCCTCCAAGGACATCCGCGGCTCGGCCACCAGGTTCACCCTGGCTACTATGCGCAAGGCCACGATGTGCTCGATTGGAATGCAACCGTGATTGAAGAGTTGACCAGGGTTCGGCCAAACCTTGGCGAGCCTGCCGCCCGCAATCTGCTCGGTCGTTTCCTCTTCAGTGGCGATGATGTCTTCAAGCGGGTCGGCGACCTGAGCGGCGGCGAGCGCTCGCGGGTGGCGCTGGCCCAATTGACGTTGCTGCCTGGCAATTTGCTGATCCTCGACGAGCCAACCAATCACCTCGATATCGGTGCCCGTGAAGCGCTTGAGGGGGTGCTCAAAGAATATCCCGGTTCGATCCTCTTTGTGTCCCACGACCGCTATTTCATTGATGCACTCGCCGATAAGATCTGGTTCGTCGACCAGGGCCGTGTCCGGGAATATATCGGTGGTTATACCGATTTTGTTACCAACCGTGAAGCTGAAGCGGCCCGGGTACCCCAAGAACCTGAAGCACGGGAAGCCGATCTGCCCAAAGCTTTGCCGACGTCGCAGGCGCCCCGCCCCGAACCCGTTCGCCAGAGTCCCGAAGAACGTCAGCGTAAGCGACGTCTTGCCCTGCTCGAACAAGAGGTTGCCCTGCTCGAACAAGAGCTTGGGCGACTCAAAGCCGAGCTCGAAGCCGCCAGTGCGACCCAGAATATCAAGCAGATCACCGACCTTGGCACGCAATATGCCGAGCTTGAGACGCTGCTTGCCGCCAAATATGCCCAGTGGGAGCAACTCGCCGCCTAAGCCGTGATCTATCAGAACTATGCATCTATCTATGATGCGATCGGCCAGACCGCTTTTGCGGCCACCCTTGCCGAGCGCATCCTGGCAGCGTTGCCCCACAGGCCCAGGCGGGCGCTTGATCTTGCCTGTGGGACGGGGGCGGCCACCTTCGTTTTTGCTGCCGCCGGACTCACAACCGTCGGCGTTGACCGCTCCCCCCAGATGCTTGCCTTCGCTCACGCCCGTGCCCGGGCAGCCGGTTTTGCGGTGACTCTGATCGAGGCCGATCTCCGTGCGTTGCCCATCACGACCATCGCCGAGGCTTCACCGCATCAACCAACCCTGGAACCTGCGAGCTTTGACCTCATCACCTGTCTCTATGATAGTCTCAACTATCTGACCGCAGATAACGAGCTTGCTCAGGTCTTGACCAGTGTCAGCTATCTACTCAAGCCAGGTGGTCATCTCTTTTTTGACCTCAATACCGAGCACGAATTCAAGACCTGGACCGAGAGCGATCAGGTCGTCTACGATGACCAGGGCATCCTCGTGTATAATCGCCTCAACTATGATCCAGACCGTCGCCTTGCGGCAGGCCACATTGGCTGGTTTGTCCGTGACGATACCGGGCGCTGGTGGCCTGGCAGCGAAACCCATACCGAGCGTGCCTGGTCAGACAATGATGTGGAGGCCGCCCTCACGGCCGCTGGGCTGACCCTCGTCGCCCGTCGCACCCCTCGCTGGGAGCCAGCCCCGGCTGATGCACCCCGTATCGTGTATCATGCGTACAAATGACCTTTCTTGTATAAAGCTATGCATGATTTACACACAGCCCTGGCTGAACTGGCCCATTTCTGTGCCGCACACGGCGTTGAGGCATGGCTCGTTGGGGGGGCCGCCCGCGATCTCGCTCGCGGCGAGGTTCCCACTGACCTGGATGTTGCCGTGGCAACTGATGGGTATCAGCTTGCCCGTGCTTATGCTGATGTGCGGGGGGCCTCGTTTGTCGGGCTTGACGAAGCCCGGGCGACGGGTCGGGTCGTCATCACCGGGGCGCAGCCGCTCACGCTCGATCTGGCCGGTCTGCGTGCGCCAACCATCGAAGCAGATCTCGCGCTCCGTGATTTTACGCTCAACGCATTAGCGTTACCACTCCACTTTTGGACGCAGCCGACTGTTACCTTTGCTGATCGCGTGCCCGATGCGGCCTGGCTCGATCCAACCGACGGTCTTGCTGATCTGCGTGTCGGGGTGCTCCGTCCGTGTAGCCCTACAAGTCTTGCTGATGATCCGTTGCGTGTTGTCCGGGCCGCGCGCTTTTGTGCGCGCCTCGGGGTACAACCCCATGCATCCTTGCGCCCACTGATGCTTGCCACCGCCCCGGCGCTGGCGAACGTGGCCGCTGAACGTATCAGCGACGAGTTGCTCAAATTGCTCGATGCCCCTGTGTCGGCCCCCTGGTTGCACTACCTCGATGCCTGCGGTGCGCTCACCGTCATGTTGCCCGAACTCGAAGCCGCCCGTACCTGTAGTCAGCCGATTGTCCACTTTCTGCCTGTCCTGGCCCATAGCCTCGAAACAGTCGCTGCCCTTGATTGGTTGCTCAGTGGGCTGTTTGGTGAAGACTCGGTTCGCCTGTCTGCTGCCAGCGATGATCAACCTGAACCTGCCTGGCTTCCGGTCGCGGTGCAGACGCACCCTGGCCTAACGCGCACCCTGCCCTTTGCTGAAACATTGGCGCCGTTGCTGGGCGCTCCCTGTGGGGCAGGGCACTACCGCCGCGCCGCGCTGCTCAAGTTAGCCGCGCTCTTGCACGACAATGCCAAACCGCTGACTCGTGTGGCCCATCCCGACGGCACCGTTACCTTCTATGGACACCAGAGTCTCGGTGCCGAGCGCGCCGCGCTGGCCGTGCGGCGTTTGCGCCTGAGTCGACGGGATGGCCGCTATATCACGCTGATCATCCGCGAACACATGCGCCCCGGCCAACTCCGCACCAGTGAGGTGCTTACCATGCGTGCGGTGAGCCGTCTCTTCCGTGACCTCGGCGACGCCGGGCCTGATCTCTTGCTCCACGAACTCGCCGATCACCTGGCAACGCGCGGGCCAAACCTCGATCCCGCAGGATGGCAAGCCCATCTGGCCTGGGTTGAACTGCTCTTGCAGCACTACTATGCCCCCCCGATGACAAAACGCCAACCCCTACTCAACGGCCATGAATTGATGGCTGCCTGCAATCTGCAACAGGGGCCACAACTCGGCACTCTGCTCCAGGCAATCGCCGAAGCGCAGGCGGTGGGCGAAATCACCACCCGCGACCAGGCACTTGAACTCGCACGTGCTATGCTTGCCTCTGCGGGTTCAGAAGCAAACACTCAGGTGTAGTTGGCAGGCTACTGCTTGTGCGCGCAAGCATCATTCCTGGGGGCCGTGGATCCCCAGAAAAAAACAAACCCCTCCCAAAATGAACCAAGTAATGGTACAATAGGCAACTAGACTGCCATAAATATCAAACATATGGTTTCTACCCTCCTCACACATAATCATTTCTATACTCCGCACTTTCAGATGTCAGTACGTTGTAGAATTGTACTGCTCGTCAATCTTGCCTTGAAGCCTGAATTCATCTGGGTCGTGAACGCGCAGACCGATCAAGTGCCGCAACTGCGAAGTTGTGCCACCTGACAGGTTCCATCCCTTGCTCTCATCAGCCAATGTTGGCTCGTTGGGTATATTGAAGGAGGCACGGATGTTGGGTCGTGGTCGTTGGTTGTTAGTGACACTGGCCTTGACAATGCTGGTGTCGGGCTTTGCGTTCACATTTGCGCAAAGCAATCTGGGCAGCGGGTCGTTCACCGCCGCGCCAGAACGGATTGTCCCCGTCTCAGCGGCAGATCTGGACGCATTCCTGTATGAGCGGGTGTCCGCCGAAGATGCGGCGCTGATCGCCGGGATGGTGGCCCGTGATCGCATTGCCCCGCGTGGTGCCGTGATCCCTGCTGCGCAACGCGGCGAGGACACCACCATTGCCACCCTCGAAGCCATGGGCGACGAGGTGATCGATGTCGTGGTCTATCTCGATATGCCTGCCCTGGCCGAGCAGGTGAGCATCAGTGGTGCCCAGCGCACCGCGTATGCCAGCCGCATTGCGCAGGTGCAGACACGGGTCGGTACTGAGATTGAGGCGCTGGGTGGAACGGTGATCACCCGCTTCACTACGCTCAGCAGCGGCCTTGCGGTGCAGATGCCGGCCAATCTTGCCGGTCGCGTGAGCCGCATCGCTGGCGTCGAGCGCCTGTCGCATGTCCGCAATTACACGCGTGACCTGACCGAGACGGTGCCCTTCATCGGGGCCAGCACTCTGCAAAACCTGAATGTCACCGGGGCTGGCGTCAAAGTTGCCGTCATTGACTCAGGGATTGACTTTAGCCACCTGGCCTTTGGTGGCCCGGGAACCGTGGCTGGCTGGGAAGCCGCCTACTATGGCGCTAGCCCTGATTGTGACCGCGCGGCTGATCACGATCCTGATTGTGCCTATGCGCAGCCCGCCGATCCGGCGCTCTTTGGCCCGGCGGCACCGCGCATCAAGGGTGGCTTTGACTGGCTCGGTGAGCAGTGGGGTTCGCTCAATCCTGACGGTTCGACCAATACGACTATTATCACTGATAGCAACCCGATTGACTTTGAAGGCCACGGGACGCACGTCGCCGACATTATCGGTGGTGTGGGCTATCCGGCGGGCACCAATGAAGATGGAGCCTACCCCGCCAAGGGTGTCGGGGTCGCCCCCGATGCTGAGATCTATGGCTTCAAGGCGTGTGCGTCGTTCAGTTCCTCGTGCAATGGTCTGGCATTGCTGGCTTCGGTTGACAATGCCGCCGATCTTGACCGCGATCCTGCCACCGCTGACCCGGTTGATGTGATCAATATGTCGCTCGGTTCAAACTATGGCCAGCCCGAGGATGATCTCACCTACTTCTCGAATCGGGCGGCTGGCATGGGCATTATCGTGGTCGCGTCGGCGGGGAACTCGGCCGACAAGCCCTTCATCGTGGGAAGCCCCTCAATGGGTGATGGGGTGCTGAGTGTGGCGCAGACCGCCGTGCCCTCGGCGACGCGCTATCCGCTCTTCTATGCGAGCAGTACGGTCAGTGGCACGATCAATACCGCCGTCTTCCAGAACTGGTCGGTGCCCCCGACGAATGTCTTGATCCAAGGCCCCGTTGTCTATGGCAACGCGGATGGCTCCAATACCAACGGGTGTGCGGCGTATACCACCCCTCTGACCGGTTCGGTGGTTCTGGCCGATCGCGGGGCGTGTAATTTCAGCCTCAAAGCCAAAAACGCATCGGATGCCGGTGCCGTCATGTCACTGATTGGCCTGGTGGCCCCTGGCGACCCCTTCGAGGGTGGCGATGGTGGCGATCGCCCCATCAACATTCCGTCCTTTATGATCAGCCAGGCCGCCTCGAACCTGCTCAAGGCGCAGATTGAGAATGGTGTGGTTGCCGGGATCGATCCCGCCAATGCGATTAGCCTGGCGAATACGATCGTCGGCAGTTCGTCGCGTGGCCCGCGTAATCACGACAATGTGATCAAGCCCGACATCGGTGCGCCTGGTGCTTCGATTTCGGCGATCGCCGCTGGTGGCGCCGCAACCGGGCCGTTTGGCGGCACCTCTGGGGCCGCGCCAATGGTCTCGGGTGTGGCCGCGTTGCTCAAGCAGGTCTACACGGATACCCTGATCGTGCAGCAGTACAAAGCGCTGCTGATGAATACGGGCAACCTCGAGATCTGGCAGGGCGATCCTGGGACGGTGCTCGCACCAATTACCCGCATTGGTGGTGGTCAGGTGGATGCAACCGCAGCCTACTCGAGCACGCTCGTGGCCTGGGATAGCACCAGTGCCTCGTCGCTGGCCTGGACAGGCAGCATGTCGTTTGGCTATCAGACGGTTGCCGAGAGCCAGACCGTGACCCGTACCCTGACGATCAAGAACATGGCGAATACCGCGCAGACCGTGGCGCTCGCGTCGGCTTTCCGCTATGCGGAGGATGCCGATCAGGGTGTGGTGGTCACGCCCGCTCAGTCAGAGGTCACCATTCCGGCCAATGGCACGGTGAATGTGCCCGTCGTGATGACCATCGATCCCGCCGTCCTGCACCCCTGGGTGGTCAATAAGGGTTCGCTTGGTGCCAGCGGCGCTGCCCTGACGTTCCAGGAGTACGATGGCTCGGTGACGATCACGCCGACCAGCGGGACCCCGATCCATGTTGTCTGGCACGTGCTGCCCAAGGCGGTGGCTGATGTGTCAGTCGGTACGACCAGTCTGGTCTCTGAGACGACCGTGTTGAACAATGCCTCTTCGGTCGTGACCGGCGAGGTTGACATCTTCGATCTTATGGTTGCCGATGCCAACGACTATGGCTATACCGTCGGTGATTGTGCTTCGGGTGGCTTTGACCCCGGATGCAATCTGTCGCCTGTCGACCTGAAGGAATTCGGTGTCCGTGCAACCACGGTGGTGAGTCCGAACGATTTCCTCGAGTTCGGTGTGACCATCTGGGATAACCCGTATCGGGCAGGTCAGTACCCGGTCGAGATCGACATCTACGTTGACGCCAATAACGACGGCACCGATGACTATGTCATCTTCAACGCCGATCTCGCGCTCAATGGGAGCGACGGGCGCAATGTGGTCTTTGTGGTTGATCTGGCGGCGACGCCCAGTGTGGCCGTTCCCGTCTACTTCATCGACTCGACGTTCAATACGCAGAACTTCATTCTGCCGATGGATGCCGCGCTGGTTGGGGTGACCCCAGGACAGCCCTTCAGTTTCAGCGTCTTCCTCTTCGATGCCTACTTCGGTGGCCCCCCGTGGGATTGTGCGCCCAAGGTGAACGGTGTCTGCACTGGAACGTATCAGTACACGCCTGGGCTGTCACGTTTCGCCATCCCCGAAGCTGACCGCTTTGTTGATGTGCCTCCTGCTGGCAGCGTCAACGTCGCCTGGACGTCAAGCCCCGAGGGGGCTGCGGCGTCGCCATCACAGACCGGCCTGCTCTTTATGCATCGCCGGGCTCTCGTAGGCCGTGAGTCGGATCATGTGCTGAAACTCAACACCTATCTGCCCATTATTCAGCAATAGCCATTCCGGTTCGTGCATCTTCGCGCCCAGCGCCAGGGTTCCTGGGAACCCTGGCGCTGGGCGCGATGTTTTGTCTGGCAAGCAATAGCCCTTCTTGCGCAAGAAGTTGATAATGAGGGTACAATAGCGGGTATAGGCGTCACCTGAGCCACATAAGACCAGTTACGCTTGTGGTGCACGTCTATATGGTCGACGCTGGAGAGTCGGCCGCTTACATACAATGAGGTGTCTGTGAAAACGATCGTGATTATTCATCCGGGTCGAGGTGATGAGCAGCTTACGGTCAAATTGCTCGGGCAGGCGATTACGATGCGCCGGATCGGATGTGCCGGTGATGTTGAACAGGCCCGCGAGTTGATTCTGGCGCACGATGGACAGGTTGATGCCATTGGTCTTGAAGGGATGCCTGGTCGTTTACGCCTGGGCAATGCCAGTCGGGCCTATCCGCCTGGTCAACGCCTGCTGACCGCCGCGCACCATACGCCCACGGTGGATGGCAGCGGGGCACGGGCGATGCTTGAACGCTGGGCCGTGACCTTGGTCGAGAAAGCGCAACCGGGCATTTTCAGCCAGAAACGCGTGCTGATGGTGCCTGGCCTCAACCACGAGGGCCTCAGCCATGCGCTTGATCGCCGCGTCGGGGCTGTCCGTTATGCCGATCCGGTGCTCTATTTTGGGGTGCCGGCCCTACCTGGAATCGGGAGCCGTATCACCCTCGATAGTCTGGCCGGGCCAACCCTTGATCGCCTGCGCGAACTCAGCTTTGCCCAACTCGCCCACCCGCCCGTTACGAAAGGCGGGCGGCGTGCAGCCGCTCAGTTCCACTGGGCCGATGTGCTTGCCGGTGATGTTGATCTGATCCGGCGCTGGGCACCCCGCGACCTCAAACATAAACTTGTTGTGACGACCGCTGTGACCAAAGAGGATCGCGCTGATTTGCGCGAACGAGGGGTTTCGCTGGTGGTTGCGCTCTTCGATGCGCTGCTTGAAGGAGCCGATCCTCGGCATAGCTCAGCCGCCGCCATCGAGGCCGCCCTCGTCGCGTTACGACCCTCGCCCGATGCCCCCCTCCGCGAAGATACCTATCTTGATCTGCTGGCCGAATTGAACTGGATGCCCTCAGTCTATCCGTTGCAACCAAGTGAAGCAGGGATCAATCGGTTTGCTTTTGTCATCCACCCACTGAACGTGAAGTTCATTCATCAGCATAAGGTGTTTCGCTGGACCCGCTATCTGCCGGATGGTCTGGTTGAGGCGGTGGCGGCCTATGTCCCGCCCCTCTATTTGGGCAAGATCAAGGGCGGTGTCTCGCCCGCGACCGGTCAACGGATCGAAGGTCACTTGATTAGCCTGGGGGCAACCCCGCGCCAGATGATGCGCCACCACGAGCGTTTTACCTATCGCCAGTTGAATATCGCTGCCCGGATGTCGGAACGCCTCGGCGCACGCATTATGGGCCTCGGTGCTTTTACCAGTGTGGTTGGCGACGCCGGCATTACGGTGGCCCACGAGGCCGAGCTAGCGATCACCAGTGGCAATAGTTTGACGGTTGCAGCCACGCTCGAAGCGGCCAAACAGGCGGTGATCAAGATGGGCGCGACGGATCTTGCCCACGGGCGGGCGATGATCATTGGGGCTACCGGATCGATTGGGTCGGTCTGTGCGCGCCTGCTGGCCCAGGCGATTCATGATGTGGTGCTGGTCTCGATCGAGCCCGAAAAGCTCATCGCCCTCAAACGTGCGATCGAGGAAGAGGCCCCCGGCTCACGGGTCGTCATCGCGACGCATACCGAAGATATGGTCGAGCAGTGCGATCTGATTGTGACGGCAACCTCGGCTTTTGGGCAACGCATTATTGATATTAGCCGCTGCAAACCCGGTGCCGTGATCTGCGATGTGGCGCGCCCCCCCGATATCAGCCCCGCCGAAGCTGCGCTGAGGCCGGATGTGCTCGTGATCGAGAGCGGTGAGGTCTTGATTCCGGGCGTCACCGATATCGGCTACGACATTGGCCTACCCCGTGGCACCGCGTACGCCTGTCTTGCCGAAACGGCGTTGCTGGCGATGGATGGACGTTTCGAGGACTATACGCTAGGGCGCAATATTTCGATCGAGCGGGTCAAGGAGATCTACCGGCTCTTCAAGAAACACAACTTTCAATTGGCCGGCTTGCGTTCATTCGAAGCGTATGTTACCGAGGAAGATTTTGCGCAACGACGTGCGCTTGCTGCCCGTCTGCACGCCGATTCTGCCCTCTTCAAACGCACGCAGGCCGAGGCGCACGAAAAATTGCAGCACCTGCCCAAAGCGGCGAAAGGCGTGCAAGAATCGGTCTGGCACCAGGCTAGCACCCAGGTACGCGAATGGACGATCCAGGGCGCCATGGCCCTTGGAAGCCAGATCAGCCGTCGCCTTCCCCAATCCGCCCGCGACGAAGAGGTTCGCCGTTGAGGTTGAAGAGCGCGGTCTTAGCTGCTGCTCGGCGAGCGTTCAACGCTCACCGAGCAGATAATCAATCACATCACCTGCTGAGTAGCTCGTGCGTCCCCCGAGGAAGTCACCAATATTCTGCAACTCATCGCCACTCGTCAAGAGAGGCGGCTCGATGCTGCCATCGCGACGCTGTTGGGCAAAGCCCACATTGGCCATCAGCGCATTGCAGAGGCACTTGCGCCCCTCGGTCTCTTCGATGGCCCCACCCTTTTGCACAAACGCCGCAATTGGCTCACTGGCACAGCGAAAACCAATCTCACCCTCGGGGGTCACATAGGCCGAGCGCAGATACCCGAGGTCGCAGATGCGTTCACGAGGTTTTTCAGCCCCCGGATCGTCTGACCAGTGTACCACCTTAAAGGGATACCCGGTAGGCGACGCTCGCGGATCGGTTCGTACCTGAACTTCACCACGCACGGCAGCGGCCAGAATCGAAGATCGATATTCGGGAGCAAGGCCCGATTCTTCGCAAAACGCAAAGAGGGTTCCCACTTGAATCCCAACCGCCCCGGCAGCCTGGGCTTGCTGCAACCCCTCGGGGGTACCAACGCCACCAGCGACCCAGAAGGGCAAGCCAAGCTCACGAATTTTCGCGAGATCAACCGCATCACGGGGGCCATAGACTGGCTCACCATCCTCGTTCAGTTGCATTTCGCCGCGAGGGGGAGCATTGTGACCACCGGCAGTCGGACCTTCCACAACGAATCCATCAACGCGGCCACTCGCCTTACGCGCGAGCATCGTTGCGAGCGAATTACTCGCAATAATCGCCAGAAAAGCGGGGCGACGCAACGTCGGCTTTGGGCCTTCCCAGTACTCACCTGGGTCAAGGCGCAGCAACGCGTTTGCCCCCGACGGCAACCCCTCGACATCAAAGGCCATCGTCGCGGGCTGATGTTCGGCCAGGGCATCAAGGGCCGCAGGAATATCACGTGGAATGCCCGCCCCCATCAAAACAACATCAACCCCGGCCAGAATTGATCCATAGAGCATCGGGAGATTGGGCAGTTGCACCTTGGTCAACAGGTTCATGCCAATCGGCCCCTGATGACCCTCGCGCGCCAGCGTCACCTCAACGAAGGCCCCGAGCATCGCGATCTCCTGGCGCGTACGCGGTGTCTCTTGCCGAAACATCGGCAAGAGCGCGTAGGGCGTGTTAGGGGGGCGGCCTTCCGGCAGAAAATAGCGTTCGAGCATCCGTTCGACGACATGTGGCATCGGAAACTGCGCCATGGCGCGGCGCATATGCCCGTCAGGATCGCCATCCTGCAGCCGTCGCATCAGCACTGTATCAACCCCCGTCCCCGAGACGACCCCCAGTTGACCGCAGCGTGCAACGGCGCGGGCAAGTCGCCAATCCGAAATTGCGACGCCCATTCCCCCTTGAATAACTGGAGGCAGTGACGCTGCTGACATAGCTTCTCTCCTGCCAATACAACTAAGTCTCATCACGCACTGGCACCTTCAAACGATCGGTACGCTGGCGTTCCTCTTGCATATACGGCGTCTCTTCCCGGGTTAAAGGTAAGAGGATGAAGGTCAACAGACACATCACCCCGAGCAGGATAAGCGGAAAGAGATTGATCACACTTTGCATAACGATACCTCCGCATCTAAACATGCGAAGGTATCCTACTCGGTGAAGTGTAACCAATCAATGAGAACAACGTGACAGAGTTCTCACAGTCACACGAGTCAGACGTGCTACCTGAGACAGCGCCTAACGAAGAACATCCCGTACAATCTGCTCAAGGCGATCGAGGGCAAATGGTTTGGGCAGATAATAGTCAACGCGCTGCTCGCGAGCACGTTTTTCAAGCTCAGGCGTTGCATAGGCCGTAATCATTACAACACGAGTATCGGGCGATGTCTCTTTGATTGCCGAGGCCAACTGCAAGCCATTCATCCCTGGCATATTGTAGTCGGTAATAACCAGTGGAACGGGGCGCAGGGCGATCTGCGCCAAGGCATCGGCACCACCATTCACAGTGATAATGTCGTAGCCACCGGTCATATCACGCATGAGACGGTGCAAAATAATCAGAATATCGGGCTCATCTTCAACGAGCACGATTGCTGGATTGCGGCCAGAGCCATCAGGCATGACGCAACTCCTATTTTACTGGCAACTCAACCGCCAGTCTCGATCGCTCAAGCGAACCGTACCTTTTGTGAGAGCAATTGTAGCATACCGTGCTATTGCGGGCAAGAGAGAAAGAAAAAAAGCCTTTGACCTTTGGGGTAACAACTGATGGTATCATTGACGGGTTGTTGCCCCAGGAAGGTACGTTTGCCGCAGGAGCAGATCATCATGACCCAGTTGCCCGGAATCTTTCTCAACGTGCTTGTGCCCGTCTTTGCGCTCGTCTTGCTTGGCTACATAACCGGGCCGCGGCTTCAATTCGAGGCACGTACCCTTTCGCGTCTGGCCTATTTTATCCTCACCCCGGCATTTGTCTTCAATGTGCTCAGCCAGACCCGCATTGAAGCTGCGCTGGCAGGGCGAATGATCGGTTTCATCACCCTGGTTTATCTAGGCTCGATTGTGATCGCCTTTGTCACTGCCCGTCTCTTACGCCGTTCAGCCGCGATGACGGCAGCCTATGTGATGATCGCAGCGTTTGGCAATGTTGGCAATTTTGGGCTGCCAATCATTCAATTTGCCGAAGGCCCCGAGGCGCTTGGCATTGCCACGATCTATTTCCTTGCTAATCTTGTGCTTGCCTTTATCGTTTGTGTCTCGGCAGCCAATTTTAGCCATGGATTTAGTATGCGCATTGTCATTCAGGTCTTCAAGACCCCGGCTCTGCTTGCGCTGCTTCCGGCCTTGCTTGTCAATTGGTCGGGGCTTGCCTTGCCGACTGTGGTGAGTCGCCCGCTTGATCTGCTCTCTGGGGCGCTGATCCCGACGATGCTGCTCGTGCTTGGCGTGCAGTTGGCTAATGCGGGGGTGCCGAAACTCAGTGCCGATCTGCTGATTTCGAGCTCGATCCGGCTGATCAGCGGGCCGGTGCTCGCGTTCGCGACGGTTGGCTGGTTTATGCTGCCAGCCCTCGAACGCAATGTTGGGATTTTGCAGGCCAGTATGCCTACGGCTGTGCTGGTTTCGATCATTGCGATGGAGAATAAACTGTTGCCTGAATTTGTGACGGCAACGGTCTTGTTCTCAAATGTGGTGAGCATTGTGACGCTGGCGATTGTGCTCGTGTTGCTGTGATCCGCCGGTCGGCGGTGGGGTGTGGAGCGGCTTCGCCGCTCCACACGATTTTTTGGTTCGGTTTGGCGGCGAAGCCGCCAAACCGAACCAAAAACTGGGGTGTGGGGCGCAGCCCCAACGACTTTGCCTCAGCCCTGGGAGGTTCCTGGACGCTGCTTGTGGGAAGAGCGAAACAGTGGTATAACTCTACATGGTGGGCCCTGGCCCACTATGCTTTTGTCATGAATATACCCATGGATGGGCGGATGTGGTGCAGGATGATCCTGCTGCCCTTCCGTCTCTTTTTATCAGGAGCGATCGTTCGTGCGTGTTGCAATGTTGAGTGTTCATAGTAGCCCGCTGGCCCGTTTGGGGGGCAAAGAGGCTGGCGGGATGAATGTTTATGTCCGCGAACTTGCCCGTGAATTGGGGAGTCGTGGCATTCCGGTTGATATTTTTACCCGTACGCAGGGCCGTGCGACGCCAACCATTGAACCCCTCTCGTGTGGCGTCCGGGTGATTAATCTGCATGCGGGCCCCGCTGCGCCGTACGATAAGAATCTGGTGCAGGTTCACTTGCCCGAGTTTGTGAGCCGCGTACGTTGTTTCGCTGATGGCGAAGATCTGTCGTATGATGTGATCCATAGTCACTACTGGTTGTCAGGTGAAGCGGCGCTCCGCCTCCGTCGTAGTTGGGGCGTGCCAGTCGTGCATATGTTCCATACCCTCGGTGCCCTGAAAAATAGTGTCGCCCGAAGCAAGGAAGAGATTGAGACGAACCAGCGCATTGCGATCGAACGCCGCTTGATGCACGAGGTGGATGCAGTCATCGCTGCAACCTCACTCGACCGTGCCCAGATGGTCTGGAATTATGGGGCCGAGGCCGACCGGATCAGCGTTGCTCCGTGTGGGGTTGATCTCAAGCGCTTTCACCCTTCTGATCAGGCTGTTGCACGTCAGCGTCTTGGGTTGCCCGCCAATGAACGCCTGTTGCTCTGTGCTGGACGAATGGAGCCGTTGAAGGGGATGGATGCCCTAATCAGGGCGCTGGCGTTACTCCGCGAGCAGGGCCGACCAGATGCTGATGAGCTTCGTGTGGTGCTGATCGGTGGTGAACCCGAAACCCGGCCTCAGGCGTGGAATGCCGAGCAGCGTCGGCTCGATGCGCTCCGTACCCATCTGGGGGTCGCCGATCATGTGCGCTTTTTTGGCGCCCAGCCGCAAGAGTTGCTGCCAGCGTATTTTGCGGCTGCCGATCTGGTTGCGGTTCCTTCCCACTACGAGTCCTTTGGCCTTGTTGCGCTCGAGGCGATGGCCTCTGGTGTTCCAGTGATTGCCTCGCGGGCCGGCGGCCTTGCGCTGACGATCGAAGATGGACGCAGTGGCCTGCTCGTCCCTCCTGATGATCACCACGCGCTGGCGGAACGGATTGCGTGGGTGCTAGACAGGCCGTTGCTGGCGACGCAGCTTCGTGCAGGTGCCCGCCAGCGGGCCACGGAATATGGATGGCCGGGCATTGCCCGCCGCATGAGTGCTATCTACGAAACGCTGGTGCGCGAGCGCCAGCATGCCCGTGCCCTCCGCCGTCCTGTTGCGCAGGTTTCGTAAGTGGCCCTCCTGCCACGGCTCAACCGGGGGCCAACCCTTGCGTTGCTCTGCGCCGTCTATTTTGGCGCAGGGCTTAGCCTGGCCTCCATTGGGCCAAACTTGAGTGCGCTGGCCGCAAATGTTGGTCGTGACGTGGCTTTGATC
The DNA here is from genome assembly GCF_004138165.1 of Candidatus Chloroploca sp. Khr17. Classification (GTDB taxonomy): domain Bacteria; phylum Chloroflexota; class Chloroflexia; order Chloroflexales; family Chloroflexaceae; genus Chloroploca. Next base: position 81,403 of record NZ_RYFF01000001.1, on the reverse strand, counting down.
GGCAGTCAGTTTACCGCTTTTTCGCTTGGGACTGTTCTGGTGCAGTTTGTGGTCGGCCCCTTTAGCGACCGCTATGGTCAGCGTACGGTGTTGAGTCTGGGGCTGTTGATGATGGGGCTCGGCATCCTTGGCGAAAGCCTCAGTCGGGATCTGACGCTCTTGCTCGTGTTCGCTGGTCTCGGTGGGCTTGGTTTTGGCTCGATCCTCTCGGCGGGGAGCGTACTTGTGCCACGGCTGTTTCCGGTACGGGGCACCTCGGCGCTCAACCTGATCAATCTCTTTTTTGGGGTTGGCTCGATTGTCGGCCCGCTGGTGGCAGGTCGCACGCTTGCCCAATGGGGAAGCCCTTTGCCAGCGCTCTGGCTTGGGGCTGGCTTGCTGCTTGGGCTGTTTCCCCTGGCTCTGTTGGCTGCGGAAGCCGATGTCTCTATTGAGGGCACACTCAACGGTTCTGTCCCGTGGTTGCTTGTCTTGCTGTTGGGTTGCTTGCTGCTTGTCTACAGTGGCACCGAAATTGCCCTCGGGGGATGGGCCGCCCTCTATCTGGAGATCGGGGCTGGCATGGCGCCGGCGCAAGCTGCCATTGCCGTTGCAGGCTTTTGGTTCGCCCTGACCCTCGGACGTGGGGCAGGTGCTTTGCTCGGGTTGCGTTTCAGTGCCCTCCAGGTACTTTTGATGACGATCATGCTCTTGTTGTCTGGCTCGGTTCTGCTCTTCTTCATGGTTGGCAATCCGACCGGTTCGATAGGGGCGCTGCTGGTGCTCGGGCTGGCCTTCGGCCCGATCTTCCCCACCACGATGGCCCTGGTTGCGGTTACCTCGGGGGGCCGAGGCACGGCGGCTGCGGTGGCCCTTGCCATTGGCAACAGTGGCGGTGCCATCATTCCCCCCTTGATGGGCCTGGTGCTCAGTCGTGCTGGCCCCCCGGCGGTTGCGCTGCTCGTCGTCATTTCGACGAGTATCGTCTTCCTCCTGGCCTGTGCAGTGGTGGTAGTTAGCCGACGTGCGCAACAGTTGTAGCGAGACAACAAAGCCGTCCCGCTCGCTATGGGTGACTGCCAATCCATGCCCCGTCACATCTGGCAGGTCACGGGCAAGAGCGAGCCGTGAAGAATGCCATCTGAGCCACCGGCTCAGATGGCGTTCGTTGACTATATGCAAGACAAATTGTTGCGGCTCATTGGTTAAAAAAACGGCCCCTTCAGGACTTTTTCTGATTGCAATGCGAAAAAAATGGTTGCGAACTCTTGCTTGACAACCCTATTCAAGCGTATTATACTTCGTCCAAGCGCGTAAGATTTTGTCTTTCTTGCAAGATCCCCTGAGTATGCGACACGAATGGGGGCATGCCCAACTGGCGCATCCCTATTGCGTAATGTTATGCCCCGCTGTACTGAGTCGTCCTGGAAAGGGAGCCGGCCATGAGTGGTACGAAGGCAAAGGACCCACGTTTCCCCGATTTTGGTTTTACTGTGGAAGAAGGAGCGCGTTCAACACGAGTTCCGGGGGGACGCACGATCGAAGAGATGGAGCCCGAATATAAGATTAAGGGCAAAACAACCTTCAGCGCCCTCTTCAAGAATGACCCCTTTGATTTCTGGGTGGGGCCGTTCTACGTTGGTTTCTGGGGGTTTATTTCTGTCCTTGGGATTATTTTCGGTAGCTACTTCTACCTCAATGCAACCGTCGTCAACGGACCGTTCTCGCTACCGCAGAACTTTTTTGCCGGACGCCTTGATCCTCCGCCTGCCGAAGTAGGTCTGGCCCTGGTCAGCCCTGGGCAACCTGGTTTTGTCTGGCAGATGACCGTACTTTTTGCCACGATTGCGTTCTTTGGCTGGATGATGCGCCAGGTTGACATCAGTATGAAGCTCAACATGGGCTACCATATTGCTGTTGCCTATGGTGTTGTCTTCTCGGCCTGGGTGACCCTCCAGATTATTCGGCCCATCGCCCTCGGGATGTGGCACGAAGGTTTTGTCCTTGGTGTTATGCCCCACCTCGACTGGGTTTCTAATTTTGGTTACCGCTACAACAACTTCTTCTACAACCCCTTCCACGCGATCGGGATCACGGGGCTCTTTGGCTCAACCTGGCTACTTGCCGCTCACGGCTCACTTATTTTGAGTGCAGCGCAATATCGTGGGCCTGAAGGCGGAGATATCGAGAATATCTTCTTCCGCGATACAATTGTCTACTCGGTTGGTGAGTCAGGCATCCATCGTCTTGGGTTTATCTTTGCCTGCGGTGGCGTTCTCTCAGCTAATCTCTGTATCCTCTTCTCGGGTTGGCCCGTGCAGGATTGGGTGAGTTTCTGGAATTTCTGGAATGTCCTTCCCTGGTGGAGTGGGGTGTAAGCCGCTGAGGAGCAGGGCGTGCTGCCTATCCTTTGAACCAGCGCTTGCCTACACAGTTGAGGAGTAGTCTTATGGCGACAATGAATAGAACCCCCGGCGATCTTGAACTGGGGCCTAATCCGCAGGGACGGATCGGCAAGGCGATAGAGCTCCCTGTCCTTGAAAACTTCGGCCTGGATAGCCAGATTGGCCCGACGTTCCTTGGTCTTTGGAATGTTGCGGCGTATGTGACCGGTGGGATCTTTACCTTTATCTGGTTGTCGGTAATGGCGATGCAGGTCAACTGGAACCCGATTGCATTTGCGAAGTATTTCTTTGTCTTGCAGATCGACCCGCCCGCTAGTTTCTATGGCCTTAGCTTTCCCCCCCTCCATCAGGGTGGCTGGTGGCTTATTTCGACCTTCTTCCTGACGATTTCGATCTTTTGCTGGTATATGCATCTCTATACCCGTGCAAGGACGCTTGGCATCAAGCCCTATCTGGCGTATGGTTTCACCGGTGCGATTATTCTCTACCTCGTGATCTATATCATTCGCCCGATGTGGATGGCCGACTGGTCTGAGGCGCCTTCGCATGGCCTCAAGGCGTTGCTTGACTGGACGAATAACGTGAGCGTGCGCTACGGGAACTTCTACTACAACCCGTTCCATATGCTCTCGATCTTCTTCCTGCTTGGTTCAACAGTGCTGCTGGCAATGCATGCTGGTACGATCTGGGCGCTTGAGAAGTATGCCGCCCACGAAGAGTGGGACGAGTTGCAGGCCCCTGGTACCGGTACCGAGCGGGCGCAACTCTTCTGGCGCTGGTGCATGGGCTTCAATGCCAATGCGTACTCGATCCACATTTGGGCCTTCTGGTTTGCCTGGCTCTGTGGGGTGACTGGTGCCATCGGTGTCTTCCTCTCGATGCCCGATTTTGTCAATAACTGGTTCCAGTGGGGGGTCGAGGCTGGGATTGCTTATCCGCAGTTCCTTCAGCCCGGTCAATAAGGCCCTCTGCGTTGCCTGAAGATCGTTCATTATGGGCAGAGCCTCCGCATAGCGGGGGCTCTGCTGATATGTTGTCATTTGAGGTGCCGCTGCTCGGTGTGCCTCTGGTTGTGCATGCTGCGGTAGGCTTTGAGCCGATGCTGCTGCGTTGTTTTCGCCAGTGGCTTACGTTGCCTGCCTCATTGCGTGCTTCCACGCCCCCGGCAAGACTCCATCTGCTCGTGCAAGCCCCCCAGCCTGATGAACCTGAGGCGATGGCATCGTCGCGTTTTGTGGTACGGAGATATGCGGATACGGTCGTCGCTGCTCAGGGCAGCAATCTGTGCAGTGCTGACCTGAAGCAGGGTGTGGCGGTGGCGTTTCTGACCCCGGGGTTGAGCGGCAACGAGGCCGTGGTTGTGCCTCAGGTGATCGAGTATCTTGGCCTGTTGCTCGCAAGTCGTCACGACCGGCTGCCTGTTGCGATGGCTGGCCTCGTGCTTGACGGGATGGCGGTTCTGCTCAGTGGCGAAGTGGGGCTTGTCAGTGCGCTTACCAGGGCATCCATTGAAGCGGAGATGGCGCTGCTGGCCGAGCAGACGGTCTATCTCAGCTTGGCGCACGGGTTACGCGTCTGGGGGCATGCCAGTGAGGGTACGGGCAACCGGGCAACCCATGCTGAACGGGTGGTCACATGCCTGGTCGAACAAAGAACCGGACAGGCGAGCCAACTTGAACGGCTGGAAGCTGCGCTGGCTCAGCACGAATTGCAGCAAAAGACCGAGGAGCAAGCCTGCGCGGCCCTGGTGAAAGCAGGCGTGTATCGTCTTGCCGTGGGCGCAGATATGGCTCCGGCGGTGGCGTTGCTGCGTCATCTCGCGAGTGAGGGCTAGAGGGTCGTGTTTGACGCAAAGGCGCAGAGGCGCAAAGGTGCCTATGTTGGAGGCTGTCTGAAAAGGGTGTCAGCATCGTGCGCCACCACGTGGTGTGCCCTTGGAGTGCCGGCTTTAGCCGGCTAAAGCCGGCACTCCGAAGCAAACCGTCGCCTTTTCAGAGAGCCTCTTGGCAACATCTTGGGGCTAGAGGATCGCATCCCAAAGATAGTCGCGCAGATCGATCCGGTCGTTTGCATCAACCACAACCCCTTCAGCTTCGAGCAGGGCCCGTTGCAACGCAGGTTCGTAGGCGTTGGTAATGAGGCCGCGGTGATTGACAACCCGCCACCACGGCACCTCATCTTCACTAGACAGGCGCAGGGCATGCAGGGCATAGCCCACCAGCCGCGCCTGTCCACCAAAACCAGCCAGTATAGCAATGCGCCCATAGCTGCTGACGCGCCCAGGCGGGATCTGGCGCACGACGGCATAAATCGCCTCGTAACTCTGCACTAGTGTCAGGCCAATCTGCCGCCGTCAACCGGGATGGTTGCGCCGGTGACAAATGAAGCACCATCGGAACAGAGCCAGATAACGGCACTGGCAACTTCATCGGGTTGGCCTAGGCGTCCGACCGGTTCCCCTTCGGCAAATTCCTGCAAGATCGCTTCATCGCCGCCAGTAAAACGGTCAATCATCGCGGTATGGATCGTACCGGGGCAAATCGCATTGATCCGAATATTACTACGGGCATATTCGAGGGCGGCGGCGCGGGTCAAACCAATAATGCCATGCTTGCTCGCCACATAGGCTGAAACCCCACGCGAACCAGTCAAACCGGCGACGGACGAGGTATTGACAATAACGCCACTGCCCTGTTTGAGCATCTGCTGCAACTCGTACTTCATCGAGAGCCAGACCCCTTTCAGGTTGATGCCAATCACCTCGTCCCAGACTTCCTCGGGGTACGCGTCCATCATCGAGCGTGCGCCCTCGATCCCAGCGTTGTTATGGGCAAAATCAAGTCGGCCATAGGTAGCAACCGTCAGATTCACCAGGGCTTCGATATCGGCACGGCGCGAAACATTGGTGCGTACAAAGAGTGCATCAGTCTGCTCGGCACGGACCATGGCGGCCGTCTCTTCGCCTGCGGCCTCGGCAATATCAGCCACCACCACCTTGGCCCCGTGGCGGGCAAAAGCGAGCGCACTTGCCCGTCCAATTCCCGAGCCGGCTCCGGTTACCAGCGCCACCTTGCCAGTGAACTGTCCAACCATCACGTAACCTCCTCTATGATCAGACTCTGGCCTCATCGCCAGAGGAACAGCCTGTTCGCGGCCATGATACAACACTTTTGCCTTGCAGATCTGTGCCAGGAGGTGGTTATGCAGGGCGATTGCATCATACGCAACCGGATACAAAAAGACGCTTTATCAGGGCACCCGCCAGGGGTGCCCCTACTACAGGCCGGGGGCCGGATCCGGTGTACGGGTGCCCTGGCGGGTGCCCTGGCGGGTGCCCTGGCGGGTGCCCTGGCGGGTGCCCTGGCGGGTGCCCTGGCGGGTGCATACACGGAAGATGCAATCGTCATATACCTCAGCACGCTGCTTCTTGACAGAGCCATGGCTAGGGTTGTACACTCATATTAGTTCTCGTTGCATAGCGCAACAGTTGGGTTCACTTTCCGTGGGATTGCTGTGTCAACATCGTTTCCTGACCATATAAGCGACGAGCGGCTGGCTGATGATGTGCCAGAACCGCGTCGGCGTACATCACTCTTTCGGCATCTGATCGAGTGGTTGATCCTGGTGCTCGTGATTGTCGCGAGCATGACGGCAGCCCTTACGTTGACCTTGCTCTTCACTGAGCGTCAATACGAGCAACGCATCTACCCAAATATCCATATTCGAGGGGTTGATGTGAGTGGGATGACGGTCGAAGAGGCCCGGGCGGAGGTCGAACGGGCATACGGGGCTTTTCTCTATAATCCGGTCGAATTGCAGTTTGGTGAGGCGAGTTGGCATCCTGCGGCTGATGAGCTTGGGTTGCGCCTGGTGCTCGACGATGCACTGGATGAGGCGCTGGCCTATGGGCGAGGCGCGACCAGGCTCGAGAATGTGCGCATGGCGGCGACCGTCTGGCAAGAGGGCATGGATCTGCCGCTTCGCCTTGAAATTGATCAGCAGGTGATGCAGCAATATCTGCTTGGCCTTGCTGCGACGATCGAAGATCCGCCGCGTGATGCAGCGCTGTGGCTTCAGGGTGCCACGGTTGTGCAGCAACCAGAACACTGGGGCCGCCAGGTGCTGATTGACGAGACGGTGGCCGATATGACGGCGACTGTCCAGGAACTGGTACGGCGCCCGGTGGTCGTGCGCACGCGCGAGGTTGAGCCACGCTTGCGTGATGCAGAGGTGGCGCCTTTTGCCGATGAACTGCGCCTGATGCTCAGTGAGCCCATTGTGCTCAACGGCTCAACGGGAGCGTGTGGGCAGGGTTGTCAATGGCAATGGTCAATTGACGAACTGGCCTCGTGGCTGAGTGTACGACGCATCGTTGGTGAGGATGGTGAGCCGACCTATGCGATTAGCCTTGATCCCACGGAGATCCGTAACCTGTTGCGCCCACTTGCCACGGCGGTACGTGAAGAGGGCACCTTGCCGAGGGTTGCCTGGAATGGCGGCAACCTCGTGATTACGGCCCCTGGAGCCAATGGTCAGGGCATGGACGTTGATCAGGCGGTCGCTGACATACGTTCGCTGTTGGCGCACGAAGAGCGAACAATCGAGCTACCAATGGTGGCGATCCCGCCACCGGTGACGGCGAATAATCTGGCAAGCCTTGGCATTACCGATCAGGTGGCCTCGGGCGTCAGTTCGTTTGCGAACTCTGAGCAGTATCGCATTACCAATATTCGTGCGGGAGCGCGGCGGATGCATGGGGTGCTGATCCCGCCGGGGGCACGCTTCTCCTTCAATGATCAGCTTGGATCGGTTGACGCCGCAAATGGCTTTGTCGAGGGTTTGGCGATTGTCAACAACCGGACGCAGAAGGAGTGGGGTGGTGGGCTGTGTCAAGTTTCAACGACCGTCTTTCGGGCGGCGTTCTTTGCTGGCGTGCCGATCAATGAACGCCATGCCCATGCCTTTCGCATCAGTTGGTATGAAGAACTTGGAGAACCACCAGGGTTTGATGCGGCCATTTTCACCCCGTATAACGATCTGCGTTTTACCAATGATACTGGTCACTGGCTCTTGATGGAGAGCTATGTGGATCTGAGTCGGCAGCGTCTGTCGGTGGCCCTCTATGGGACGCCAACGGGTCGCACGGTGACCTATGATCACCGTGTGGTTGCGCGGATGCCTGCGCCTACCGCCCCGGTCTACGTGAATGATCCGACGAAACCGGTGGGTTATGTACGGCAGAGCGACGTGGCGCGCGGTGGGATCACAATCGAATTGTATCGTACGATCACCAGGGGAGGTGAGTCATCACGGCAGACCTTTGCGACGGAGTTTCGCCCCTGGCCGAATATTTATGTGCGAGGGACGGGGCGGTAAAGGGGCCTGCGGCCCTCACCTTACAAAAAAGGTGGTTGTTTTGACGCAAAGGCTTCCGCGAAGGTGCGCTCACGCTTCGCACTTTTGTGTGATCTTCTTGGAAAAGGATTGGGCCTACGGCCCTGCAGCAAGCTTGTTTGGGGGTGTAACCCGCGGCAATGTCTGGTATACTGAACCTGAAGGCGTTCTCTTTTTTTGAGAATGATATTTGTGCTTTTTGTCACAATTAAGTGAAAAAGGCGACAGCAAAGAAGGAAGTGGGCAATGAAGGCTCGCGAGATCATGACCACCGAGGTGATCAGAATCCTGGATGATGCCACCGTCGAAGACGCGGCACGCTTGCTGGCGCGGAATCGGATCAGTGGGTTGCCAGTCGTCAATGAGGCGGGCATTCTGATTGGTCTGGTGACTGAGCTTGACCTCATCGCTCGGCAGGGGCGTCTCGTGAGTGATATTATGAGTCGAGGGGTCATCACGATTGGGCCTGAGACCGAAGTTGAACAGATCCAGCACCTCTTGACCAATCAACGGATTCGGCGTGTGCCGGTCGTCGAAGATGGCAAAGTGATCGGAATTGTGAGTCGGTCGGATCTTGTGCGCCAGATTGCGATGCGCTGGGTCTGCGGTATCTGCGGTGAGAGTGTGCGTGGCCTGGAACCACCTGACTACTGCCCCAGTTGCGGCGCGGGCGCGACGGCGTTTATTCACGATGTGGTGCCGCCTGGTATGTAACTGAGGAGTGACCAGATGGTCAAAGAAGCAAATGTGGTATACCCGTCGCTGGTCGACGAAGATGCCAATGAGTTACGTCACTATTACTATCAGATGCTCTTGCTCAGGCGCTTTGAGGAGCGTACGGGCGAGATGTATGTGAAGGCAAAAATCGGTGGTTATTGCCACCTGAATCTTGGTGAGGAGGCGACAATTGTTGGCCTCATGGCCGCCTTGAAGGCTGAAGATTATATTTTCACGAACTACCGCGATCATGGCTATGTGCTGGCACGCGGAACCCCACCCGGGCCAATTATGGCCGAGTTATTCGGCAAAGAGACCGGGGTGAGTGGAGGGCGGGGTGGCTCGATGCACCTGTTTGATGCCGAGCGTCATTTTATGGGCGGCTATGCGATTGTCGGGGGGCAAGTGCCCCTTGCGGTCGGTGCTGCCTACGCCCTGCGCTATCAGGAAAAATCCGGGGTCGTGGTGGCCCAGATGGGCGATGCCACAACGAATATCGGGGCTTTTTATGAGTCGCTCAACCTGGCGAAACTCTGGAAGTGTCCGGTGCTCTTCTTTATTGTCAATAATGGCTATGGCATGGGAACCTCGGTGGCGATGGGCTCTTCGGAGCCGGATCTCTGGAAGAAGGGGGCTTCATTCCGCATTCATGGTGAGCAGATCGATGGCACTGATGTATTGGCTGTACGTGATGCTTGCCGCCGTCTGCGTGATTATGCCGAGCGCGAGGCTGATCCGGTGATCCTTGACATGGTCAGTTTCAGATTTCGCGGGCACTCGGTGATCGACTCGGATCGTTATCGCAACCCTGAGTTTGTGCGTAAAGGCCGCCAGGAGCACGATCCGGTGCGCAATTTTGCGACCTTGCTGCATGAACATGCGATCATTGATGATGCCTGGCTCAAAGCCACAGCCGATCAGGTTGAACAAGAGATTCAGCAGGCAATCGATTTTGCTAATGCGAGTTCCGATCCAAAGATCGAGGATCTCTATCAGTTTATGTATGCCACCGAAGTTGCCAATACACCTGGCCCCGAAGATGCACTCGCGGCGGTGAAGATCAATCGGGGAGAGGTGTAAGATGCCGATCATTACCTATCGTCAGGCGTTGAACGATACACTTGGCGAAGAATTAAAACGCGATCCGAATGTGCTTTTGATGGGTGAAGAAATCGGTGTCTTTCAAGGCTCGTACCGGATTACCGAGGGCTTGCTGCAAGAGTATGGACCCAAGCGGGTGGTTGACACCCCGATTGCCGAAGAGGGTTTTGTCGGGGTGGCGATTGGTGCAGCAATGCTTGGTTTGCGCCCAGTCGTCGAAATCATGACGATCAACTTTATCCTTGTAGCGATTGATCAGGTTGTGAATCATGCCTCGAAAATCCACTACATGTTTGGTGGGCAAGTGCGGGTGCCCCTGGTGATCCGCACCCCTTCGGGTGGCACCGGCCAGCTCGGCGCGACCCACTCGCAGAGTTTCGAAAACTGGTTTGCCTACTGTCCCGGCCTAAAAGTTGTGGCCCCCGCAACCCCGTATGATGCCAAAGGGCTGTTGCGGGCTGCGATCCGCGACGATGATCCGGTGATGTTCATCGAGAGTCTGGCGTTGTATGATACCAAGGGCGATGTGCCCGAGGATGACGATTTTGTGGTGCCGATCGGGGTGGCCGAGGTTAAACGCACTGGTACCGATGTAACAGTGATTTCGTATTCACGGATGACGGCCGTAGCGATGCAAGTTGCGCAGCGCATGGCGAACGAGGGCATCAGTGTTGAAGTGGTTGATCTACGTTCGCTGCGCCCGCTTGACCGTCCGACGATCATCGCGTCGGTCAAAAAGACCAACCGCGCCGTCGTAATCGCCGAAGACTGGTATTCGTATGGCGTCACCGCCGAGATTGCGGCCACGATCCAAGAAGAGGCCTTTGACTATCTTGACGCACCGGTTCAGCGCGTCGCAGGCATCGAAACCCCGTTGCCCTATGCCAAAGATCTTTCGGCGGCCTCAAAGCCGAGTGCGCACAGTTTGATCTACGCGATTCGCAAGGTGATGGAGTGAGCTATGGGTGAGATAACAATGCCGCGCCTGTCTGATACGATGTCGGAGGGTGCGGTTGGGCGCTGGCTCAAAAAGCCAGGTGATCAGGTTGAGGTTGGTGAGATTATCGCCGAAATCGAAACCGATAAGGCGACGATGGAACTGGAGTCGTTCGAGAAGGGAACCTTCCAGAAGATTGTGGTGGCTGAGGGTCAGACGGTACCAATTGGCGAAGTGATCGCCTACATTGGGGATGGCCCGGTGGAAGAAGCCCCGGTGGTCAAGGCACCTCCGGCGAGTGCGGCCCCACCTGCGGCCCCGGCGAAAGCGGCTCCGGCGGTTGCCCCGGTGGCAGCGAGTTCCGGTGGGAGTGACGAGAATGGGCGAGTACTTGCGTCGCCTGTTGCCCGACGCATTGCCAGTGAACTCGGCATTGACCTGCAGCTTGTAGAGGGGACAGGCCCGGGCGGGCGCATTGTGAAAGAGAATGTCGAAGCCTACGCGGCCACGCTGACAGGCACGAAACCTGCGCCTGTGGCACCGGCGTCGGTTCCAGCCACGCCGCCGGAACCGACACCGGCCCCGCTTGCCCCGGCAGCGCCCCCGAAGGCCCCGGCTTCGGCGACACCGATGTCGCGGATGCGCAAAGCGATTGCGCGCGCCATGACCGAGGCAAAGCCAGGTATTCCGCACATCTATGTCTCGATGGAGATCGACATGGATGCGGTGATGGCGTTGCGTGAGCAACTCAATGCCGCAGGTGCCGCGCCGGTCAAACTCTCGGTCAATGATCTGGTCGTCAAAGCGGTGGCCAAGACCCTCAAAGCGATGCCAGCCGTGAATACAAGCTTTGTGGTCGGTGAAGATGGGCAACCGGCGATCGCGCATCACGCAGCAATCAATGTCAGTGTAGCCGTCGCGCTTGATGATGGCCTGATAGCGCCGGTGATCAAAGATGCTGACACAAAGAGTGTCGGCACGATTAGCGCTGAGATCCGCGCCCTGGCGAACAATGCACGTGAGGGCAAGATCAAGCAGAACGAGATCGAGGGCGCAACCTTTCAGGTCACGAACCTCGGTATGTTTGGCGTCAGCGAATTTGGCTCGATCATCACCACGCCCCAGGCGGCCTCGCTCGCGGTCGGGGCCGTCCGCAAAATCCCAGTCGTGCGTGACGATGCCATCGTCGTGGGTCAGGTCATGACCGTCACGCTCAGTGCCGATCATCGGGTCGTGGACGGCGCAGTAGCGGCACAGTTTCTCCAGCAACTCAAAGCTTTGCTCGAAACCCCGTTGAGCATCCTGATCTAGGATCAATACCTTGCAAAGAAGACCTCACAGGTCTGCTCGTTCGCATTGGGACGCCAGCATCAAGACCTGTGAGGTCTCTTCATGCGCCGTTGACCCCGAGCCAAAGGCAAGCAACAGTTTCTCCTTCAGGGCGAGGACGGGGAGCCATTGCCCTGCCGCCATGCTTTGCGCTATAATCACGGGAGGAGGAACATGTGATGGCGGTTGAGGCAAGTGTTCAGCGGGTGCGCATCTATCTTAGCCAGAGCGATCAGTGGCAAGGTGGCCCACTCTATCTGGCGATTCTCGAACGGCTCCGCAGTGCCGGGGCGACCGGAGCCACGGCGCTGACGGGGCTGGCCGGGTTTGGGCCGGGGCAGCGTGGTCGTCTCGCCATGCTCAATGAGTCGGGGTACGATCTACCGGTCATCATCGAATGGCTAGATCGCCCCGAGCGGGTTGTCCGCATTTTGCCGCTGCTCGACGATCTCTGTGGTGAGGCGATGGTGACCAGCGAGCCGGTGCCTGTCTATCGCGCGACGTTGCGTGCGCGCGGGCCGTTCAGCGCTGATCGCTCGGTTGGCGATCTGATGCAAACCGAACCTCCTACCGTTACCAGTGCTACCCCGTTGCTTGAGGCCTTGCGCCATTTGGTCACCGATAAACTTGCGGTTTTACCTGTGGTTGATGCGACTGGCCAGCTCGTGGGCACCCTGACCGACCAGGATGTAACCTGGCGTTCACCGCTACGGATGCCCGTCTGGATGCTCACCAGGTTAACCTCTGCTGAACGTGAACCGCTCGTGCAACGGCTGAACGACCTCACGGTCGGCAGCATCATGACGACGGAACCACGGTGTGTTATGGAGACGATCGCGATCCCGCAGGCGCTGACCACGATGATCGAATGGGGCCTCCGCCAGGTACCTGTGGTGGATCGTCACCGCCGACTCGTTGGTCTGCTTGATGAAGACGCTATCTTGCGTGAAGCGGTAACGCAAGCCCAGAGCAGTGCTGATGAATCCGCAGTGCGTGAGGCTGAACCTCCACCCCCGGTGAGCCTAGTGATGCAGACGGTCTTTCAAGCGGCAACCACAACGCAACCGCTCAACCATGCCCTGACGCAACTGTTGGCAACGCGCCTTCAGCCGCTCTTTGTCCTTGATCCTGAGCGTCGCCTCGTTGGTATGCTCACCCTTGGCTCAGTCTTGAAGGGGTTGGCTGGCGAAGAACGAACGAAATTACTGATCGCCCTTCAGCAGCCTGAGCCCCCAGAGAAGGCCAGCTTGCCAGGGCGCGATCGTCCCCTTGCTGAACTGCTTGAGCCGCCGCCTCCTTCCCTTGTCCCCGAGATGAGCCTGATCGACGCGGCCCATCGCCTGATCGAGCTTCAAGCGACCCAATTGCCCGTCGTGAATGGCGAACAGACATTATTGGGTATAATAGCGCCTGGTGGACTCGTCCGAGCTCTTTTGCAACAGAGTGAATAAGGTACCTGGAATATGAGTAAAACGGTTTTGATTACTGGTGGGGCCGGGTTTTTAGGCATCAACCTGGCCCGGTATTTGCTTGAGCGCGGCTATGCTGTGCGTTCGCTTGATATTGCCCCCTTCGACTACCCCGAACGTGATCGTGTCGAAGTGCATACTGGCGATATTCGTGATAAGGCCGCGGTTGAACGTGCTATGGCGGGGGTTGACATCGTTGTCCATACCGCTGCGGCCCTTCCTCTTTACAAACCCGCAGACATCTTTTCGACCGATATTGACGGCACGCGCAATGTCATTCAGACGGCGCAGACCCAGAATGTCGAGCGTTTTATCCACATCTCAACCACAGCCGTCTATGGCATTCCCGATCATCATCCGCTGCTCGAAAGCGATCCAATGGATGGGGTTGGGCCGTATGGCGAAGCCAAAGTCAAAGCCGAGCAGATCTGCCTCAGCTATCGTGAACAAGGCATGTGCGTCCCGATTCTACGACCCAAATCGTTTATTGGACCTGAACGCCTCGGCATTTTTGCGATGCTCTACGATTGGGCCAAAGACGGCAAAAACTTCCCGCTGCCAGGCAACGGCAAGAATCGTTATCAGTTGCTTGATGTTGAAGACCTGTGCGAAGCAATCTATCGCTGCGCAACGCTTGAGCGCGAACAGGTCAATGATACCTTCAATATTGGTGCCAAAGTCTTTACAACGATCAAAGAGGACTTTCAGGCCGTTCTGGATGCTGCCGGCTTTGGCAAAAAGATTATCACCTTCCCGGCTGCCCCGATGACGGCAGCGCTGGTCGTGCTCGAACGCCTCAAGCTTTCGCCAGTCTACAAATGGGCCTATGGCACGGTCACCGAAGATTCTTTTGTTTCGGTGGAGAAAGCCGCCCGCATCCTGGGGTTTGAACCGAAATACTCCAACAAGGATGCGCTGGTGCGCAACTATCGCTGGTACATCAACCACCTCGGCGATTTCCAGCATGCCACCGGCGTTTCGCACCGTGTCCCCTGGAACCAGGGAATTCTCAAGGTAGTCAAGGTCTTCTTTTAACGCTAATGGTACGTACACAAGATGTCAGCCCAGTTCGCATCTTGTGTGCGTACCATCAGCGTTTTCTGGAGGCTTCGTCCTGAGCCAAGGGATCGCGTCCATAGACAGTCACGATCCGCTCGATCAACGTGGTCGTACTACGACCGGCGCTATACGGCAACAGTTGCACCTCACCGCCATAACTGAGCACCAGTCTTGCCTCGGGCAAGCGGCTCAGATCTGGTGAAAGATCGGGCGTGCTGGCATAATCGCCCCCTTTGACATAGAGATCGGGACGCAACGCAGCTACCACGTGCTCGGCGGTCAGTTCAGCAAAGACGGTCACATAGTCGACCGGGCGCAAGGCATTCAACAGCAACGCCCGATCCTCTTCGGGGATCAGCGGACGTTGCGCCCCTTTGAGCGCTCGGCTCGACGCATCCGAGTTGAGGGCGACAATCAACCGATCCCCAAGCGCACGTGCCCGCGTCAGATACTCCACGTGGCCCGCATGCAGCAGATCAAAGATCCCGTTGGTTAACACCACACGCAAACCCTGTTCTCCCCAGTGAGCACGTTCCTCAACCAGCGTCTCCAACGTACAAATTGCCATTGGTGCGTGCCTTTTGATAATGCTATAGCAAGCCTAGACGATTTGTGTCTGAGGAGTGACGGCTTTAGCCGGCTAAAGCCGTCACTCCTGTTTACAAACCCGTTAGGTTTGTTATGTGCGAACGCATGCGTAGTCTGTGCATGACATCTCTGATGATTTGACGCAAAGGTTTGATCCATCTCCATGCGGAGCTTTGCGCCTCGGCGCCTTTGCGTCAAACAACCCGTCTTATTTGCAAAGGATGGGAACTGAGTCAGCGATAGGGCGAACTCAATACGCCAAGCAAACTCATCGCTACTGCCACCACCAGAGTACATACGTAGAGAATCACCACCACTGATCCACCAGAAGGCGCACCGACGAAGAACGCGGCCGTGAGGAACACCGTCGTCAAAGGAAAAGTCTGCGTGTTTGCCAGCCAGAGCCCGCGGCGCCAGTTGCCCCGGCGCACCCGTTCACCGGCAAAGCGACCAATGGTTGTTCCCGCTGCGGAAATCAGTGTCCAGAGAAAGGCCGCCGTAAAGAGATTCCAGGCTTGCTCGGGACTCGTCCAGCGAAACGCACTCCCCCCGATCCAGCCAAGCAGCGCACTCACCCCAAGCGGAATTAAAAAAGCCAGAGAGACCTTCACACCGACCTCGCTTGCTCAGCCACAAGTTGGGCATAGGTTTCCTGCGTAATGAATTCTCCACCCTCGATCGATCGGCTTATCTCATTGCGTTTCCGGTCGAAGGTGAGTTCGGCATACATCAGCCGAAAACAGCGCGCATCCATGATCTCTTTCCGCAAATGGTAGCCTTCGACGCTCTCGTTGTCATCGTAGAGCACGGTGAGATCATTGTAGCGATGCACCCGCACATGCACCGGTGCGCCACAACGGCTGCACTGCACATAGAGGTGCAGCGCAGGATCTTCTTGTTGGGCCTGACCGCCAAACAAACGCCGGAAGAAGTTCATACAGAAAACCCCTCTTGTTGCTCTGGTTGGGAACCAGAGCAACAAGGATTGCTGGGGCTACGCCCCAAAACCTGGCTTCTTTCGCTGGAAAAAAGCCAGCTATGCTGACTTTTTTCCAGCGAAAGAAAGATTCCTGGGGGCCGCAGGCCCCCAAACCTCCAGACCCCATCCCTGAATCAAAGCTATGAGGCAGGCCGAACATAGACAATATTTGAATGAAACGTGCTCTGTCCAGCGAGATCAGCCAGGGCATCGGGGGTTGTCCAGTTGATGTTGCGCTGATGACGGGAGAATTTTGCCCAGGGGCCTTTGGGGGCCACGGCCACGCCAGGCGGGACATCGTCGGTAACGCGGACGCGCAGTTCACACCAACCCCGCTGGTTTTCTACAATCACATACGCGCCATCACTGATCTGACGTTGCGCCGCATCAGATGGATGTATTTCAATGAATGGTTCGCCCTCTTTGGCCCGCAAGCTAGGTTGATTCGCCAGACTCGACGAGACAAAGTGGTGCGATGCGCCCGAAATGAGGATCAGCCCACCGGTTGCACCATACGCCCGTGCCGCGACATACTCGGCGGGCTCTTCATAGTAGGGCAAGGGGTCAAGCCCACGGGCTTCCATCAGACGCGAGGCGAGTTCAACCTTGCCTGAAGGCGTCGCAAAACGCAGATCCCCAAAGGGGATGTCGGTTGCTTCGGTAAAGTGCAACGGCACTGTCCCCTCTTGTTGCAGGCGTTCGAGGGTAATGCCGGTGAGATAGGGATTCGTCGCCCGCGAAGCTTCAAGTACCCCAGCAAGCGCCTCTTCGGCGCTCTCGTGCAGCCAGGGTTCGGTATAGCCCATGGCATGGGCGAGCAGACGACTCACGTCCCAGTTGCTTTTGCACTCGCCGGGGGGCACAACCGCCGCATGATTGTATTGCAGGTAACGATGCCCATAGGCCCGATGGAGATCCGTGTGCTCAAGCTGGGTTGTGGCAGGCAAAACGAGATCGGCATAGTCGGCGGTATCAGTCATAAATTGCTCGTGTACCACCGTAAAGAGATCTTCGCGCTTGAGGCCCTCGACGATCAGGCCGGCATTGGGCGACGACGCCACCGGATTGGCACAGTAGACAAAGAGTGATTTGATGGGCGGATCGGTCACTTCGCCAGTCAGGGCTGCCCCAAGGCGATTCATATTGATCACCCGCGGCACCGGTGGGCACTCGCTGCGATGGCTCAGCGCCTCGGCATCCCAGGTGGCATAGCCGCCAGTTGAATAGCCTAGCCCCCCACCCCGTACACCATACTGCCCAACGAGCGCAGGCAAGCAGAGCAGAGCGCGAAAGATCTGGCCGCCATTTTGATGCCGCTGCACACCATCGGCTGTCTTGAGCAGGGCTGGTTTCGTCGTCGCATAACGACGAGCCAGGTTAACAATTGTTTCGGCAGGTATCCCCGTGATGGCAGCAACGTGATCAGGTGAATACGCACGAGCTCGTTCGCGCAGTTCACGCCAGCCGTGGCTATACGCCTCAAGCCAGGCCTCATCGTGCAAACCCTCGGCAAAGATCACATGCATCAACCCGAGGGCCAGCGCCCCATCAGTCGCGGGACGGGGCTGCAGATGTTCATCCGCCGAGCGTGCCGTCAGCGTGCGGCGCGGATCGATAACGACCACATAAGTACCGGCTTTCTGCGCCTCGCGGAGAAAGGGCATAAAATGTGGCCCGGTACTCGCAGGATTGTGTCCCCAGATCAAGACCAGTTTGCTCTGGCGCACATCGGCATAATCGGCACTATGGCGTGCCCCGAGGGTTGCCATCACGGCTGCGTGAGCCGCCGCCGAACAGATCGCCCGCTCGAGCCCACTTGCCCCCATCCGCCCCCAGAGACGTGCATCCATCATCACCGTCTGCACCAGGCCCAGGGTGCCACTATACGAATAGGGCAGGATCGCCGCTGCTCCGTACTGAGCAATAAGCGCCTGCCAGCGGACAGCAATGGTGGCAAGTGCCTCGTCCCAACTGATCCGTTGCCACTGACCTGCGCCCTTGGGGCCTACCCGCCGCAACGGATAGAGCAGACGCTCATCACTTGTCACCCGTTCAAGATAGGGGCGCACCTTAGCGCAGAGCCAGCCGCGGGTCACCGGATGTGCTGGATCAGCATAAAACCGAACGGCCCGCCCATCCTGCACCTCGGTAATCGTTGCGCACGTATCGGGACAATCGTGGGGACAGGCCCCCCTGAAGCGTACCGGCTCATCCGTCATCATCTTGCTCCTCACCGCCCTCAACTCCATTGTCGCGCAGCAAGGTTAGCTACGCTAACCTTGCTGCGCGACAAAACAACAACTATCCATGGGAACGGTCATCTCCAGCAATAAATTGTGGTACAACGGTATCATCAAGATCGAGCAGACGGGTTGCGATCCAGGCAATGGTAAACGTTGGAATCGGCTGAGTAAAGGGAATGAGCGCCTCAAGCGCCGCCTTATTGCGCAAGCCACGCAGCCCTAGGCGATCCAGGGTAATCCAGCTAATCGGCGCAGCAAAAATATCGAGCGCAAAATCGAGCAAGTCGAGCAAAATGACCAGTGAGAGCGGAACATACTGGAGGGTCGTAAAAAAGCCCGCGTGGTACGGCACACGCAGCGCCTTGATCTGGTGCCACATCAAGGCGAGCCCGATCACCGCAATGAACAGCGCAACACCCATGGCAACCAGGATCCAAAAAAAAATAGTACTAAGGTTTTCTAGCATTGTCATCATCTAGAGCAATATTATGAAGTTGGCACTTCTAAAACGAACAACATATCTTCTTATGTTGACGTTCGTTCGGAAAGGTTAGTTGCGCTCGCCTCCCAAGCGTCATTGCGCTCAACGTACACGCCATCGTGGTGCTGACTTCTATAGTGCCAAATCACGAGGGCAAGCAGCGGCACCAGCAGGGTGACCAGCAGGGTTGAGAATTCCAGCACAGCCCCGAAAGGTGGCTGGGTCGCATTCAAGAAATCAAAGGGCCTCACGAAAGGGGCTGTCACCGTGTACAATACCATGATCACCGGATTATCGGGGCGTGCGGCAAGCGCCCGCGCTACCAACCGGGCGAGCAACAGCATCTCGCATGCGCCTGCAACGATCAGCACGCTGGAAGCGATCGGATTTGTGCTTAATCGGTGGATCTGTTCGGCTCGTTTTTGCGTCATGGTATAGTAGTATTACAACAAAGGCTTGCATATGCCAACATCAGGATGCCATCCCCATGTCAACCTGAGCAGAGGCGCAGCCAGAGCAAAGGGCCGCTCGTGTGCATCAGAACCCAAAATGCTTCGCTGCGTTCAGCATGACAAATTTTGTTGTCGTAGCAGGGCAGGTGTACAATAAGAGACATGGGGTTGGCCGCCAATCATGATTGGCGGCGACCATCGTCCCAATCGCCCCAATCGCGCTCTTCAGCAGCACGGATTGCCCGGCGTTTGGCAGCGCGACGTGACAGGGGTATAACATCGTTCAGGACAGCATAGAGGGCTATTTCCTGGTCGGGATGATCCTCAATCAAGCTTGCGATCAGCGTCATATCGACGCCACGAGCCTGTAACAAGGCGGCAATCCGGTGAGCTTCGTCTTGATCTTCATCCACCAGAGCCATGATTAATTGGGTTTCGAGTGGTATTGTCATGTCTGTTTATGCAGTTAATAAAAGCGGCCCTTGATCCGTAATGGCAAGGGTATGTTCAAACTGAGCCGAACGCTTGCCATCAGCAGTGCGTACGGTCCAGCCATCACGTTCAAGCTTTGTCTCGGCAACGCCGGCATTGACCATTGGCTCGATGGTAAAGACCATCCCGGTCATAATTTTACGACCTGTTCCATGTTCACCATAATGCAGGATGGTGGGATCTTCGTGGAGGTTTCGTCCCAGACCATGACCAGTATATTCGCGTACAACACTGAATCCATTGCCCTCGGCATAACGCTGAATGACCGCGCCAATATCACCAAGCGTTTTGCCGGGATGCGCCTGTTCAATCCCAAGTTCGAGACAATGACGGGCGGTATTCAGCAAGCGCTGAGTCGCTTCATCAATCTCGCCGACCGGAAAGGTCTCACAGGCATCGCCGATCCACCCGTTGAGGCTCAGGCCAATATCAATGCCGATAATATCACCCTGACGGAGGCGAACCTTCTTGCTGGGGATACCATGGCAAATGACGTCATTGACCGAAGCACAGATCGTACCCGGAAACGGTGGCGTTGCGGGCCAACCGCGGCGACGTTGGGGTACATACCCTTTATAGACTGGTTCGGCTCCACGCGAGCGGATAAACTCTTCGGCAATGGCATCCAGTTCCAGCGTAGTGATCCCCGGCCTAATCTGAGTGCGCAGGAGTTCGAAGGTTTCACGCACAAGTTGCCCTGACTCGCGTAGCAACTCGATCTGATGCGCGCTCTTCAATGTGATGGCCATGTCGTCCCTTGACTATACAGATTATGTTACTTCATCAGCTATAGTATACCCGATTCTTTCGAGTGAGTGAGGCGCCCAGTGTATCTTTTTCAACGACCCCTGACCCGTGTGCTAGGAGCAAGTTTGTTGCTGCTGATTCTGGTGGCGTGTGTGCCCGAACCACCACAGAGTGTTTTGCCGACCTTGCCAGCGGTGCTCGATATTACCCCGGCACCGACCCTTGACATTGATGCAACCGCAACTGCTTTTGCGTTGATCGCGCTCCCAAGCCCAACTCCGGCCGCTCTCTATACGATTCAGCCTGGTGATACGCTCAGTGACCTGGCCCTCCGTTTCAATACAACCATTGATGAACTCTCGGTTGCTAATGGTATTACTGATCCCAATGCGCTCCAACCTGGTCAGACCCTGATCATTCCGTCGCTGTTGCGTACGCCCGTCACCGAAGGAGTGGTGCCCTTGCTGACCCCAACCCCAACGTTGTCTACGCCATGACGCGAGAAGACTAGGCGACGTCGCGGGCGGCTTCGTCGCACGAGACCTGCCAGGTGTGCGCCACAGGGATCCTGGGCGTACCGGAGAAGTGTCCCGGCACCCACCTGGCAGGTCTGCCGTCCGCCGACAACTTCTCAGATAGTGCTGAAAAGGCTCCCTCCGGCGGTCATGACAAACAGGAGATTCGCGAGAATGCCGACAACAAGGCTGATGGCAACCATCAAGAGCAGGTACATGGTGCGGCGACGGATCATGCGCTTGAATTCGCCCTGCAAGATCAATTCGAGGGTCTCTTGATGGGCGGCAAGCACGGTCTCTACCCGTGCTCCTTCGGCCTCGGCCTGGGCAAGCGCATCGGCTACATCGCAGAGTTCGCGGCACCCTCGGTCGCGTGCGGTGAGGCTCAGCGCGGCAAAGGGCCGGAGTCGCTGGTCAGCCCCGGTTTCAAGCGCGTCACTCACCAGCGCTTGCATCACAGCCAGACGTGGATGGGGTCGTCGGGTATAGCGCCGCATGATTTCAATCGGTGCTTCAAAGCTGCCTAGTGCAACCCGTACAAAGCTGATAAAGCCCGGCGTGAGCCGCCGTAAGGCTGCGGCCTGCCGTTCGTGCCGCAGTTGGGGGAGGCGTGGCAAGACAAAGCCTAGCCCAAGATATGCCGCGAGGGCGGCGCACACCAGCAGGTTCGCCTGGTTCCCCCTGACACCGCTCCCCATCGCCGCCCCCAAGAGCAGCGCGGCCAGGCTGAGGCCAGCCAGTTGCCCGGCCAGCAGCCGCCCTGTCGCCGTCAACGGTGTGTTGCTGAAGGTGAAGGAACGGCGGGACAAACTTTGACTACCGATGGTGAGTCCGAGAAGGCTGAAGAGTCCACCCGCGAGTGCCATCGTATAGAATGGCGCTCCAGGAGCGAGGAAAAGATCAGGCATAGGGGCCTCTCTATTCTTTCAAGCAGGTTGATGTTCTGCTCTGCGTGAGCAGAACCTAATAGTCGGCATCCTCAACCTGGGCGAGTGCGAAGCCACCGAGGACTGGCAAGATCAGGGCCAGGCCAACGATCGGGGCGACAAGCATGCCCAGGGGGGTGGTGTACGCGACAATAACCCGTTCCCACTGTGTCCAGCCTAGATAGAGCGCCATAGTTACGCCAGCGAGCCCGACGGCCACGCCGCTATACCGCATCTGGGCGAGTTCAGTACGTGCTTCGTCGCGTCGGCGATCCGATGCTTGCAGCGCGGCATAGGCTGCTTCGCAACGCCGCGCCAACACATCCTGGGGCTGCCCGACCGAGGCCCCAAGATGGTTGAGCAGGTTGGCATGGCGGCGTGAGGGCGTCTGATCGGCGAGCGCAATCACCACCTGTTGTGCCGTGGCAATGCCTCCTCCTTCCAAGGGCATTCCCTGGCGCGAAACCAGGTAGCTCCATTCGCTCTGCAAGGGGCCAGAACCAAGATCGACGGTCACCCGCTCTAGCGCAGGACGTAAACCGGTGCCTGCTTTGAGCAGCGCACTCAGACGCCCAACAGCAGCCGTTAACTGCTGATCAAGTTGCTGGATATAACGCTGTTCAGCGACCAGCACCATTGCCCACACGAGCAGAGCGGTCAGTGGGAGCCCCAACAAGAGCGCGAGACTCAACGGGGCAAACAAAACCAAGCCGATGCTGAGCATGATCGCAAGCACAAGGCCAGTTGTGACGAGTTGCGCTGGCGTGATGACCACAGGTGCCCAAAGCAAGGCAAGATCAGGTCGCATATGCTCAGGCATCGAGGCAAGCCTGTGCCGCTGCCGCTTTGTTTGCACGGTGACCGTCAGCCTGATCAGGGCAGGACGGACAAGGGTGGCAAGGATCAGCAACGTCAGCAAGCCGGTCACGGGCAAGACTGCGTGGATCAGCCACGCGGTTTCGGGATGGGTAATCGCAACAAGAAGTGGTATCATCGTCGTATCCCTGGTTAAGTAGTTAAAGCTTCAAGCGCAGCCTGCACCGGGCCGAGCGCGTCGCCACCAATCTCACCGGCGGCGTGTAGGATGGCGAGTGCGTCGCGTCGCGTTGCGAGCGTCTCAAGGGCGACGCTCTTCGACAAGACCATCGGATCGCACTGGGTCAACAAGTCAACCGCATCGCGGGCACGACCTTGCGTCAGGGCCAACCGTGCCTCGGCAATCTGAGACCGGGCCAGGTAGTCACGGTCTTCACCAGCCGCAATCGTGCGCTCAAGGTGCTCCCACCCCCCCGCAGGGCTGTGGGCTGCGACGATCGCCAGATCTGCCATGACTTCACCATAGGCGGCGCGTGCGTCAGGCCAACGACGCGAACCAAGAGTCGCCTGAATAGTGGCCTCGGCCTGGCGCGATTGGATCGCCATCGTGCTGGCAGCCTCGAGATCGAGTTCAAGGACGCGCTGTGCCGCAGTGACAAGCCGTTGATCGCGGCGATCACTCCAGGCTCGCCGCAAGATTGCCAGCGCCTGCGTTGCATCGCCCGAACGCGTGACGGCACTTGCCCGTGCAATGGCTTCACTGACCGCAGCATGGGTTGTCGCGGCTGCACGTACATCGGCCCGCAATTGCAAGAGCTCAAACCGACGCTGCAAGGCCTCTGGGGTTCGCGCCTCTGTTTGCCAGACCAGACGATCATCATGGGCGACGGCCTCGACGTGCCATGTCACCTCGCCTTCAGTATGTTTCACGCGGGCCAGCGGGACAAATCGAGGGCGTAAACGCTCGCCCTGCGCCTCGACACCATCAAGGAGCAGGATCTCGTCAATGTAGCGCCGTCCGCTCACCTTCTCAAGGTGGATCACGACCTGAAAGTTATCGCACGTATCTTCGAGCGCATGATCACGTCGCCCTTCGTAGATATAGGCGCCTGGCATGGCCGCACAGTCGGCAAAACGGCTTACCGCACGCGCTGCCGAGCGGGCGTGGATGGTGGTCACAACGGCATGGCCGCTGACGGCAACGGCGAGAATTGCCCCCGCTTCATCGGCACGCGTCTCGCCGGGTGCGACCAGCGAGGGCGTCTGGCGCAAGACTTCACGTGCTGCGCGCCCAAAGGCCCCCCGTTCGACGGCGGTCTGCACCAGTTCGCGCGTCCACGCCCGATGACGAACGTTGATCTCCAGGGTGTTGTCCTCAATCGTGATGACATGCGGCTCGCCCGGCCACGAGTTGACCAGGGCTTCGAGCAGTGCCGTTTTGCCACACCCGGTCTCGCCCGCAATGATGAAGGAACAGCCCGCCCGCACAAGCAGGCGCAAGAGATCGCCCACGACCTGATCACACGCCCGCCGACGCAGCAGATCATCGAGCACCCAGGCATAACGCCGCCCGCGACGAATGCAGATCAGGCCAGTCCCATCGGGCGTACACGGCGGAATGGTGACATGCATCCGGGTTCCATGCGCAAGCGGTAGCGTGTCTTGGGGACGTGAACGGTCGAGCGGTACATTCAAGCGCGCCGCCAAGAGCATCGCCCGATCCAGGGCTTGACGCGGATCCTGGAACCGCTCGGCAACCAGACTAAAATCAGCTCCTTCTTCCTGTACCATAATCAGATCACCAATGATCTTTACCTCCTGAATGCGCTCATCATCCAGGTATGGTTGGGCCGGTCCCCAGCCGAGCGCCTCTTGAAAGAGCCGTAAGAGTGAGCGTTCATCAGTTGGCAAATGGCGCAATGGCCCATACCCTGCCTCGACCTGATGCCCAATCTCGGCACGCAAGACGCGTAACACTTCTGGATCGCGTACCGATGCTGGTGCCACCGGGTCAAGCAAGGTCGCACTCATGCGATCACGAAGCGATTCGCGTACCGCCTGAAGCGTCAGGGCATCAAGGCCACTCGTCGGAGCATGCCCCGCCGTAACTGGACTCAAGTTGGTCAGGCCACCATCTTCAATCACGGTCAATGGACGATGTGAGGTCAGCATGTGCTCTCTCCTTACGCGACAGCCGGTGTCGGCAACGCCAGCGCCCGATCACCGCGGAGGCGGGCATGCATGCGTGCCCAGAAACTCGAACGCGGCATCGGGAGCGTTGGCTGCAACCCGAGTCGGACACAGAGTGCATCGGCGACACGGTGCACTGCACCCGCAAACGTTGAGTGTGGCCCAAGATCCAGCATCGAGATATAGCCGTCGTGCTCGTCGGCAAGACTGGCTAGCCGTGGCGCTCGTGGCAAAGTACCCAGGGGCCGTACCTGTGGGTAGCGACGCTGAAAGAGCGCGGCAACATCAGGTACTGTTGCCGTCACCCCACGCTCGGGTTCGATAAAGAGCAACGTACACCGTTCGAGACTATCCGGGGCATGGTCACGCAAATGGTCGAGCAGGTGGCCTACGCCCATGCGCTCGCGTGCGCCAGGAGGTGTGGGCAAGATCACGGTGCCGCCACATTGCAGCACATGCGTGGCATACGGACGTCGTAGGTAATCCGGAGGCGTATCCACAATGATGAGATCATAGCCACTCAGGGCTGCTGTCCCCTGATAAAACCCTTGCCAATCGGGCAGACGCACATCATTTTCGGCACGCGCAACGGCATGCGACCCGATCAGAAAATCAATGGCCCCCCAACCTGCAGCCGTGCCACGCGTATGCTCAGGTTGGTAAATGAACGGCTCGATACCCGTCGGATTCCAGTGCGCTGGTCCACGCTGAATCAGATGCAGATACGATGGCGCACTCGACGGCACCCGAAATGCCGGGACAAGACCCGGATTCGAAATGTCACTATCCCAGACCAGCACCTGCAGGCCACGCCGCCGTAAGCCTTCGGCAAGGACACAGGTCGCAAAAGTCTTGCCAATACCGCCTTTAGCGGCACCAACGGCGATGACGGCGCTGCTGCGGAGGCCCGTGCCAGGGCGTAGGCCGAGCTGCTCGCCCAGCCAACTGGCGACAACCGCAGGATCGCGTTCGGCAAGGGCAGGCAACCCGGCACCCTGGGCCTCATTCAGGGCGGCTCGTGCGGTACCGGGAAAGTTGACGAAGACCCGTACCCCTGTTCGCCGTGCGAGTGTGGCGGTGCGCCACAACTCGGCGAGCGGTGCTGCGCGTGTATCATCAAGGTACAGCGCGTCGGGGGGGCGTGTTCCTTCGATCAAGCGATTTACCTGATCGAGTTGCGATGGTGCCAGCACCGCAAGATCGCGAAATTGTTCGATGTGCGCTGCAAGCCCATCCATTGCTGTAAAAATGATCAATTCCATCGAGGTCTCTCCTCTTAGGCGTTATCGGCGTGGCCGCAACGACCGCGCCCTTCTCAGAAACGGCCAAGTCCCCACGCCGCATTGACGTTGCCAGTCTGCACGAGACGCTCGTAATACTGGTCATAGCTAAAGAGCGTATTGGTCGGAAAAACATCCCCACTCTGCCCTTGCGCACCTTGACGCAAGACCTCTTCAATCGAGAGGACGGCACGTCGTCCACGGGCTGTCTGTCCGATGGTGACGACAATCAGATTGACCGTATCAGACGTAATCAAACCACGGACAATCTGCGCTGCTGCTTGACCACCACCACCTGCTTCGGCGGCGAGACCAAGCATTGCCATCCGTTCGAGGTTGCGTAAGGCACCCTGGACCCCGCCGGCGTGGATCGTTCCGACGCCGGGGTGTCCAGTCGCCGCTGCTTGGAGCATCGCCATCGCTTCGCCCCCGCGGACTTCGCCCACAATGATGTAGTTCGGTTTCTGGCGCAACGCAAACGTCACGGCACGGGTGAAACCGCCCTCTTCCGCCGGAGCTTCAAGGTGGAGGCTGTTGGGCGAACGGGGAAGTTCGCCCCCATCTTCGACAAAGACGAGCCGCATCCGTTGCCCAACGGCCTGTGTCAGCGCTGCCGTCAAGGTTGTCTTGCCACTCCCCGTTGGCCCCGCGACAAGCAGCGATGCGCCTGAAGCGAGGGCTGCAAGCAAGATTTCTGAAGCCTCACGCGAAATGATGTGTGCCTGCACAAGATCATCAAGCGTTCGCCAGCGCTCAGGCAAGAGCCGGATCGAGAGACTCCGGCCCATCCGTGAGACAGGTGGCCCGGTGATGGCATAGCGGAGCAGATCGGCCACGCCCTGGGCCATAGGCGGCCAGTCGAGCACATAGGGTAAAACCTTCATATCGCGCAACAACAACTGATGCTGGGTCCAGGTGATCCAGTCGGGATGTGCTGTGACCCCAGTGCAGACCATCGCACCCCGTTGCACCACATAGAAGGGCTCTTCGGGCGGCCCGTTGTACAAAATATCCGAGACCTGATGTTCGGGATCGCGCCAGATCTCGAGCGGGCCGTACCAGTTGATATGAACCCAGTCGTCGCTTCCCAACGCTTGTCCGACCCCAAGGCGCGCAAAGGCTTCTTCAGGCGGTAGATCCCAGCAGTCACGGAAGCGTCCACTGCGCACAAGCATCTGCAACTCTTCGGTGATCGCTGCATAATCAGGTCTGATGCGCAGCGCCCTCTTGCGTTCCTCGTTGCTCTGCCCTGCACATGCCGCCAGTTCGGTCTCGACTAGATCGCACTCGGTATGCATATAAACCTTCTTTCTCGGCACTAGGGTGGCGCTCAGGCAGGGCTTGACCTGGCTGAATATCTCACGGTGCGCCTCGCTATCAATGTCGCAAGCTTCGCTTGCATCTCTTCGCCTTCCCGTCTCAAGGCTGTTCACTTCCAGGCACAGGGCTATTGGTTCCAGGAAGTGGCGTATGTGCCCCGGGTAGTTCGTTCGCGTCAACGTCAGCGGGCTCTCCTTCAGGCGCAGGTGCAAGCAAGGCCGATAGGGTGACCTGGCCGATATCGAGCCGGTCGAATGCGCTCAGGACGTCTGACGTGCTGCCGTAACGCTCGCCCCACATTGGCAACCCAGCCGCCTGCAGCGCCCAGATGGTATGAGCCTGATAGGGGGTCATCTCAAGGTAAGCGGTGGTTCCTTCAATCCAGAGCACCCGCACCGAACTGAGCAGTCGGCACGCATATGGTCGTGGTGTCCCGAGTTCGCCCTGGCTGACCGTCATTCTGCTTGGTGTTTCGCCTGCTGCCGCTGCAATTGCCGCATCACAGAGCGCCGGATCGCCCGACGGATCGCTAAAACCAAGATTGACACGATCACGGTAATTCACCGGCCCGAGCGCCGCGACGCTGAAGGGGACTGGCACCATATTGACCGTCAGTTGCTCGCCATTCGGATAGACAGGCTGATCCGGTGGGGCCGCCATAAGCATCCCTGGTTGCACGAGATCATTGACGCCGAGGTTGCGCGCCGCATACTGCCCAATAACAAGACTCGTGTCAGTTATGCCCGCCAGAGGCACCGGACGATGCAGAGGTACCTCAACCATGCCCAGGTCTTCGGCCACAAGCTGTTGACCAAAGGGCACTTCATGGATCAAGACCACGACCTGTTCGGTTCGTTGGCTCTCGAGATATCCCATCACCGCAAAAGCAAGCGCTGCGATCAAGCCTGCCGCAAGCATTAGAACTGGCAAAGGATTTGCCTTCTTCCGAGTCAGGGCCTGCCCTAAAGAGGGCGCGTTGGGCGTCATGGTCGTCATGGTGTTCGATCCTTTCCAAAAAACTCAATAGATAAGCGGGGTCACAGGCTCTAGTCGATCTGCGGCGATAATCAGGGGTGTATAGGTGCCCCACCCGACCAACCCCTTCATCGTCGGGCGAACCTCGGCACAGATCAGGGGCGTGGTTTCAGTTGGGACATTGACCCCGTTGCTATAGGTGCAACTCCCTCCTGCGGGCAAGACGGTCCAGCGTACTTGTGCGGTGACGCTTGCTGGCGAAGCAACGAGGCCCCGGACACTCGTGAGGTTGGTGCGAAAGAGTTCGGCGGCAACCCCAAGAATGGCGGCACAGGCTGTCCCCTGGGCCTGGGCAACGGTCACTGACTGGCAGGCCGCGCTGCCCCGTAGCTCGATCTCGCCCCGGGCAAAGGCGGCATAGTCGAGTTGCTGTACGGCCGAGCGCGTTGCTTGTTGCAGGGCATCTTCAACCATAGCGACCTCAAGCCAACGCTCCGCAACTTCGATCACCAGCAGGGTAAAGAGCACGAGAAAAGGTAGAATGATCACTGCCAACGGAATGATCTGCCCCGCTTCCCTCGCCGAACGTAGCCCCCCGAGCCGTCGCCGCCATTGCCATTGCGCTGCGGTGCCACGCAATGAACGCTGGGGCTTGCTCTGAAGTGGCGTTGTCTCACGTTTGCTGGAGGCAACCTGTGATGCGTGTTCAAATGTGGTTGGTTGCTCTTGCTTCATCTCAACCTCCTATTGCTGATCACGCTCGGCAGCGCGCACAGCTTCAGACTCAAGGGTGAATTCGTTGAAAAAGGGGGCTACCGGCGCCCAGTACGCTCCCTGATAGGCAATGTTGACCGTGATCGGGTCGTAACGTCGGCACGGTGTCCGCAGACATTCGATCCGCACCTGCGCCGCATCGGCCCGTGTTCCCACCCCCGCATTCAGCACTGCTGCCGCCGCATCATAGGCCGTTGAAGAGGCCCCGCCCGCTAGCGCAGCCTGATGTGCGGCTGCACGTGCGGCCTGGTTGACGGTGTAGCCTGCCAACAGGATCTGACCAATGCAGACCAGCCACAAGACCAGGGCAAGAAAGATGCCAATCACCAGCATAAATTCGACAATCGCCTGTCCACGTTCACGTCTGACTATCATTTCGTTCCTCCTTGCGGTGTTCCGCTGTTGTTATGGTGTCGTTGGTGAGCCACCTGGACGATTGCCCGGGCCAACGACACTCCGGGGGACAACCAGCGTGATCCCGAACGTCTCGGGGTAGATCTGGCGCACCTCGGGAATGCTGGTGAGCCTGATTGGGTTCAGCGTCCAGTCGCCCAAGGGTGCGCCAGGGTAGAGGTTGACGACCCAGACTTCAACTTCGATCTGGACGGTGAGCCGTACCTCCTCCATCGGGTCAAGCGTAAAGAGGTACACATCCGACCGCATCGTTGGCAGTGGGGTGCCCGCTGGCCCGCGATGGGTCCAGTAGACATGGCCCTGACTCTGCATCTCGTTTTCGGTCAGGGGGGCTGTTGGCAAGACGGCGTTGATTGGCCCGCCCACGCTGCTCGCCCCAGGGTAGCTGTAGGTGCAACCAGCAAGTGCCGTCTGCTCAAGGGTGCTGCTTCCTACCCGACACCCGACTCTCCCGGCCGCATCAGCGTCGCTACGCGCATCAATGGTGCGTCCGTTGCCCTGGTAATTCACCATGCTCCAGCCTACGACGCGTCCGTAATAGGCGTATGGCAAGAGCGGGTCGAGCCCACTGAAAGGATCTTGAACCCGTAATGCCGTGAGCCGTGGCGTGAAATCGAGCACTTCCCCGGCTGGCCACGTGATCCGGTTTCCCTCCGAGAGATAGACAGCATCGTTCGGGTCACTCCCGCCATGGTTTGGGTCAAACTCTGAGTGCATCGCGAGCCGTACTATGCCCGTACCATCAATGCCCGCCGGAGGAGCAACAATATCAGTTGTATCGGCGGCACTGTTGTCAATCGTTTCATCACCAGGGGTTGTCGTTGCAATCCTCGCCGCCAGCCCAACGATAGCCCCTGGCTGCTCGCGCACCCGTACTGTCAGGTAGAGATCGCCGCTCGCTTGTGCGGCAAGTGTCCCGTAGTCAACGACGAGCATCGGTGCGCCGCTGGCATCAGTCGTGCTCACGTAGCCCCCAAGGGGAACCCCTGCGGCATCGCTCACCTGTTCCAGTTCCGCATTGCTCGGCAACATAATCCTCAAACTCGTCCCCGCAGCCGGGCGAGTCAGGTGAGCCGGATGCCGTAACGCAGGCGGCAACGTCAGACTCGCCGTGTTATTGCCGTATTCCACGCGGAACCTGACAAAGCTCAGCCAACCAGCCGGGCCTGCGGTGGGGAGACTCTTGTTGACAGCTTGCACTCGTACCCAGACATTCGGGCGTGTGACGTCGACCTGATCGCTGGCACGGTTATTCGCCAGGGTGCTGCTGCGTTCGGGCGTCGCACCAGCAATGGTTCCGTGGGCTGTCAAGGTATTGGCGGCATACGTCGCTGCCTCCAGGGGCGTCGCTGGTAGTTGCACCGGCAGCGCTACATTCCCCGTTGCATGTGCATTGATCTCACCGAGATCGCATTGCACCCGCAGGTCCCCATTGAGCGGCGCTATACTCTGACAGTTGCCAGTAAGGTTGCCTACCCGTGTTTCGGCATCAAGTGTGACCGTCAGCACACTGCCCCGGCTGATCCCAGGGCCATTATTGCGATAGCTGAGGTTGATTGTTCCGGTCTCGCCAACTGGCAACGGACGAGGGTTGATCTGCAGGCTCAGGCCAAGATCGGGGTACTGCACCAGCGTTGTGGTGGTCGCCTGATTATTGTCGAGACGATCACCTTCGTCTGTCGTGTTGATGTGTGCCTGATTGACCACCGCACTGGCTTCGCCTGGCAGCGCCATAACCTGGAAACGGATCGTGCCATGCCCGCCTGGCACAAGGGATGGCAAGGTGCAGGCGATGGCCGACCCCACATAACGATAATGGCAGATATTGCCAGGGTTCTGCTCGAAGGCGACAAAAGCAACCGTTGCAGGCAACTGATCGGTGATCGCAAGATTACGGGCGACCGTACTCCCACTGTTGCTGTAGTCGAGTTGATACGTAAAGGTCTCGCCAACCAGTACTTGGGCCGGCGCTGTTTTGCTCAGACCAAGCTCGGGACGCTGCAATTCGGTGGTGTGGCGCGCTTCGTTATTTGCGGTTGTCACCTCGTAGCTCGTCGTACTGAGCGTGGCCTGGTTTTCGACTGACCAGCGCACCGCCTCTGGCGGACTAAAGGTTGTTGCAGCGCGTACGGTCAAACGGATGCTGCCCGTCGCCCCTGGATTCAGTGAACCAATACTCCAGCGCAAGTCATTCCCATTGATCGTCGTGGGTGCAGGCTGCGCTGCAACATAGGTGAGGCCAGAAGGCAGGCGATCACGCATCTCGACACCTGCCGCTACACTGCTTCCCTGATTGCCATAGGCAAGGGTATACTCAAAACTCGCCCCGGCACGCACACTGGGTGGCCCTTGTTTGGTGACCCAGAGATCGGCCTCACTCACAAGGCCCAGATCAAGATCGTTCCGCGTCTCATGCGGTTGCAGCCTGATCCACCCCGTTGCATACCCCGTACTGGCATTGGCATCACTATCACGGTTGCGGTCACTGCCCTGCCTCAAGAGCGTCGGCATAAAGGGCAGGTTGCTAAAATGCACCTGATAGATCCCAGGGGGAAGATCGGTGAAGGCGAACGTCCCGGTGCCCCCGGTTGTCACCGGATCGACCAGATGCGGCAACGTCGCCCCAAGCGTCGACTCTTCAAGCGCTACCGTGACCCCGGCAACCCCCGTTGCCCCATCATCTTGCAGGCCGTTACGATTCGTATCAAGCCAGACCCAATCCCCAATCCGTCCCGTTGGCGGCTGTTTGGTCAGACCAAGATCAAAAGTGCGTTCATCAGCACGATTCCAGGGTGGACGGATGGCATATTGACTCAGATCTTCATTGGGATACGCAAACTCGATGATGCCAAGTGCTGGATCAACATTGCTGCGAATCGTATCGTCAGCTACCGCATGAGGCAGCGTGAAATGATACCCGGCCTGCGCCAGCGTTGCCCGTGTCCATTGACCCGGACTCCCACCGCTGGCTGTGATCCGGATGCCCAAGTTGGTATTGGGCGGAACGGCAAACAGGTAACGCCCCTGGCTATCAGTCACCGCACGGGCTGCCGAACTCATCACTGGGGCCGAACCAGGCAACCCCTGAAACAGTTCGAGCGCAACATTGCCCATCGCTGGCTCACTTGCCTGACGAATTCCATCGCCATTCAGGTCATCCCATACTCGCCCACCAATCAGCGCGTAGTTGCACAACACCTCGAGGTCGCCCAGGTTCGAGGCTTTCGACGCCGACGCGGTGTCGCCTGCAATCAGTGGGGCGCGGCCTGAAATCGCACTACTCGTCACCGCTCCACTGGCTTGCTCGTAGACCCGAACCTCCTGCGCACTGCGTCCGCGCAACGCCGTTACACCCAGCGTTGTCCCAATGTTCTCGACCGACGTTTGGGCATTCAGGACACTCGCCATCGCCCCCATATGGTTTTCGATATGGGCAGGCATTGGGTCAGTCGCAATACCCTGATAATCGTTATCTTCGTAGGCTTCACCTGACTGGAAAACCCACTGCCACGAGCTATTCAGGCGATAGGTGAGGGTGTCACCCTGCGCAATCGAGCTGTAATGAAAGGCTGGAGTCTGGGTATTGCCATTGAAGCTCTGATCGCCCGTGCGATCACGGAGGCCGAGGATCATCAGCGGACGGCCCTGGGCCGGTGAGCCCGTCGACGGTGCTTCGTTGAGGAATTCGATCGCTGTCAACATTGGCTGAGCGTAAAAGATACTGTTATCAAAGCGAGGCAGATCCTGCATCTGGTTACGCCACGGGTTCCAGCTACGGGTCAGACCAGGCCACTCGCTATACACCTCTTCAAAAACCGTGCCCGCATGACGCTGGCGAATGCTTTGGATGAGCGTATTGCCAAGATCCTGGTGCAACGAAAGTTGCCAGGGCCCAACACCTAGGTGCTGGGCAAGGACATAGATCTGTGGCGGTACCTGAAAATACTCGCCGCTGCCCGTTGCTGCACCACCGCCACGCGCAGCGCTATCGGTCAAACCAACAACTAGATGAGGCGCATTGCGATCTGAAGAAAAGGGCCAAAAAGCAATTGCAAACGGCCATAAATCAACCTGGACAGCCGGATCAGACGAAATAACACCCAGATCGATGGGAAGTGAACCGCTATAGCGCGGCAGACCTAGCCCTGTCAGATCAAAGCGTTCGATCCGTTTGGGTCCAAGATTGACAACATAGAGCGTACGCCCATCAGGGCTGATGGTGATATCACCCAAACTGGTTGTGCCGACACCGGCAATCGCTTGCTCATCGGTGTAATTTGCTGGAATTGAAGTGGGGCGAGTGACGCCGCTTGCCCCGGGGGCCGTAATGTGTCCCTCGAGTTGCCACCCGGTCGACGTGCGGGCCAGCACATAGATCGCCCCAGGACCGCCAGGCCCATACGGGGTTAGGCGTTTGGTATAGGCAGCGGCAAAAATGCGTTCACGTCCACTTACCGCGCCATCATCATACGCCAGACCATAGACCGCTCCAAGATCACCAATGGTGGCAAGGATCGAACCTGCCGAATTCATTGTTAGGCCCTGGACTGCGGGGAGGTTCCGCGCCGCAGTGGCTTCGGTCGTTGAGCCGGGGGGCAGATACATCGTATTGGCATAACGACTGGTAACAAACTGGTCAGTCTGTTGCAAACAGCCAACCGCGCTCCCAAAAGCCCCGGCAGGGGTCACATGGGCCTCGACAGAAGCTGGCCGCAAAACCAGACCAGCCGTAGAGAACAGGGGAAGCAGGAAAAAGAGGAGCAAAGTTCCACGAAAAACCAACTGAAGCAAAAACGCTTGATAGTAACGCATACATTCCTCTGGCTCGCTTGGGCAAATGTCCTGACTCATAGACCGCACAAGCCCGCCAGAAGATGCGCTTTCAAGATAAATCCAAAAAAGACGAAGGCCACTTGCTAATCAGCAAGTGGCCTTCGTCTTTTACTGGTCGGGGCGACTGGATTTGAACCAGCGACCTCCTGAACCCCATTCAGGTGCGCTACCGGTCTGCGCTACGCCCCGTTCAACCTGGTTGATTATAGCGCGTTCATGCGGTTCAGTCAAATCATGGGCCAAGACAAGCATACCCGTCTATTCACACAGAGAACTTCATGGTATAATATGTTAATCTTTGTACATTTATGACTGCGTTCTCTTATGTGAAAATTTAACTTTTTTATTTTCTCTCAAGGAGCAAGCATCATGATCAAGCGTTTAGTGTCTCTCTTGAGTCTGTTGGTTATCAGCATGCTAGCGCTTACGTCGATGCGGAGTTATGCCTTTTCCCCAGATACCCACGCAGAACCCTCAACCGTTGCTACCGCCCTAGGCGCACAAGTGACCAAGGTGGAGGCTCACGCTGACGAGGGTCTGGCTCGTTATATCGTGCAACTCGTCGATCCACCACTCGCAACCTATGCAGGAGGCATTGCAAGTATCCCTGCAACCAATCCCCGCCTTGCTGGCACCAACCGACTTGATCCTCAGTCAGCAGCAAGCCAGCGCTATCGCGCTTATCTGGCGCTCCAGCGCCAGCAAGTTATTGTGGCAGCTGAACAGATCCTCGGTGACAAGCTCTTGGTTGAACAGGTCTTCGCTACGGCCTTCAATGGCTTTGTCAGTGTGTTGAGCCCAGAGCAGGCAACGCAGCTTGCTTCCCTTCCAGGGGTTGTGCAAGTGACCCGTGAAGCCTATCGTCAACTGCACACGAATGTTGGCCCGTCAATTATTGGGGCAAGTCAGCTTGATACACGCCCGGCGATCTTCCGGGCTGACCTCAGCGGAGCCAACGAGGTTCCTCCGGTCTCTGCTGAGGCCACGGGCAGCGCCACATTTCATTATGATGCGACGAGCAAGCTGCTTCGTTTTACCATTAGCAGCCGTGGCGTCACAGTCAGTGGGCCAGGGGCACAGATCCACCAGGCAGCGGCAGATGCGAACGGTTCAGTTGTTGTCGATCTTGCGCCCTACCAGCTTATCAATGGTCAGTTCCTCGGTAGCGTCACCCTGAGCCAGGCGGTTGAGGATGCGCTCTTCGCGGGCGAACTCTATGTCAATCTGCACGAGGCACCTGATTTTCTGGCTGGCAAGATCCGAGGTCAGATCCTGCCCAACCGTGGGGAAGGGATCCTCATCGGGGTGATTGACACCGGCATTGATCCTTTCAATCCGACTTTTGCCGCAACTGGGGCTGATGGATATACCCATACCAATCCGTTTGGTGAAGGCGTCTATAAGGGCGTCTGCGCCGACGCTGAGAGTTCAGCCTATCACGATGGCTTTCGCTGCAATGCCAAGCTTGTTGGAGCGTATACCTTCCCTGCGACCAGTGACAGTTTTGACCCTGTGGGTCGTGCCAGTCCATTTGATGACTATGGTCATGGCTCACATACCGCCAGTACAGCTGCCGGCAACGTATTACATAACATCCAGGCAGAAGGATCTACGTTTGACAAGATCGGTGGCGTAGCTCCTCACGCGAACCTGATCATTTACGATGGCTGTTTATATGATAGTTGTCCAACATCGGCCCTTGTTGGCGCCATCGATCAAGCGACACAGGATGGTGTTGCGGTGATCAACTATTCAATTGGGGGCTCTTCGCGTGACCCATGGGTAGAACCTGATGCGCTTGCCTTTCGCAATGCTCTGGAAGCAGGGATCCTCGCGTCCGTCTCGGCTGGAAACAGTGGCCCGTACACAGGTACCATTGGGGCACCTTCAAATGCACCGTGGGTGATGAGCATAGCGGCCACAACCAAAACTGACCTGACCGCCGACTTTAGCTCACGTGGGCCTGATGCGACTGTTCCCGATGTGCTCAAGCCTGATGTGGCTGCGCCAGGGGTTGATATTATTGCCGCAGTGACCGTTAATTGGGCGGGCGAGCCTCAGTTTGCGATTCATAGCGGCACCTCGATGGCCGCCCCGCACAATGCGGGGGCTGCTGCCCTGCTCCGCCAACGCTATCCCGCGTGGACACCATCAGAAGTGCGCTCGGCCTTGATGACGACAGCAGAACAGACCTCTGATGACCCCTTTGAGGTTGGCGCAGGGCGGATCAATGTCGGGCGCGCAATGCGCGCCGGGTTTGTGCTCGATGAGACTGCCGCCAATTTTGCGGCAGCTGACCCGGCTCTGAACGGTGATGTGACAACGCTCAATCTCCCGAGCCTCACCAATCGCGACTGCTTTGGGGGATGCATCTGGATCCGTACACTCAAGAGCACATTGCCGGTAACGACAACGTGGACCCCAGCCTTTACTAGTACAACCGGGTTAGTTGTCACCGTCTCACCAGCAACGATCACACTTGCCCCAGGGGCAACCCAGACGATCACGATTACAGCAAGTGGGGGCGAGCTACCTGTTGAGGCTGGCGGGACAGAGGCAAGAGGCCATCTTACCTTCATACCTACAATAGGCGTACTGTCAGCAACAGGTGATCTCCCTCGTGCAAGCTTCCCGCTTGCTATTACAGTGCGCAATAGCAATCTGCCTGCAAACATCAATATCCGCACGAATGCCCTGACACAGACGATTGAACTTGACACGACAGCAATAGCTATCACCGATCTTCAGCACGCGGTCTATGGAATGGTGCAGGCGGATCGGCAACCCATCAGGCTTTCACCTTACAGCCGTATGTACACGAAGGTGCTCACGCCATCGCTTGACCGTACGATGCGCATTCTTGTTGAAACTGCCAATTCAACCGCACCTGACGTCGATATTTTTGTTGGTTTTGACAACAATAACGACGGCGTTCTTGAAGATAAAGAAGTCCTATGCATTGGCTTCACCTACTCGGCTGAAGAAACGTGCGACTTGCTCGGCCTGCCTCATCTGCGCGACAAGTATGGTTTACAAGAAGATGCAAACCTTCTGATCATCGTTTGGCTCTGGTCAAGTGGCGCTGCCGTAGATACCCTTGATCTCTATACGGCCGTTGTGCCGACAACACCAATCGATCCTGGCAATCTGACTATCACCGGGCCACCAAACCAACCCGCAGGCCAACCTTTCAAACTCAGGGTTGGTTGGTCACTGCCCAGCGATAGGGTGATGCATGACCGCTTCTATGGGGCTTTTACGCTCGGTAGTGCGCCGGGCCTGAAAACGAGCCAGAACCTAGGCGTGACCCGCATCAATATGCGTTATGTTGCTCACATTGCCTATCTCCCGTGGCTTGCCGTACCGGTTCCCTCTTATGAGCGCCAGTTTGTCGAATTGCCCCCTACCAGCGGCCCAGAATAGCATCGCATGTAATCCCCGAAAATAAGCGCACAGTGAGTTATTCCTTCAGAAACGCATGGTCTGGGGCATAGCCCCAGACCATGGACAAGCCATGGGCTCCAAAGCAGGGCTGATGCAACGTCAGCTCTCCAGGGTCACCGTCGCCGTCAACGGCTCGGCTCCTGCGTGCCAAGCCCGCCTGCGCGGGCTGAATGAGGCCGCCCAGGCGGCCTTCGCGACCCGTCGCCGAGGGCTTTAGCCCGACGGTGCTCCGGTCAGGTGGACGTTGCAACAGCCCTAGGCTCCAAAGGCCCAGGTGCCACAAGCTACGGGGATTGTGGTACACTTGTCACCAGCAAGTAACAAAAGGAAGCAATGTGAACAAACTACAGCACAACCATCTCGAGATCAATGGCATCAAGATGCACTATGTGACCGCAGGTCAAGGGCCGCTGGTTTTGTTCCTGCACGGCTTCCCTGAGTTCTGGTATTCGTGGCGGTATCAACTGGCGGCCCTTGCCGATCAGTTTACGGTTGTCGCTCCTGATCAGCGTGGCTATCATCAGACCGATAAACCATCTTGGGGTTATGAAATCGATGTGCTGGTAGCTGATGTCGTTGCGTTGATCGATGCCCTTGGTCATCAGCAGGCGCTGCTCGTCGGCCACGATTGGGGCGGTGCTGTGGCCTGGGCCACCGCAATGAATTATCCGCATCGCGTCCGTCGCCTCGCGATCCTCAATACGCCCCATCCCGTGGCTTTTGCCAAAGAACTGCGTACCAATCGCCAACAACAACAGCGTAGCCTCTATATGGGCCTCTTTAGCCTGCCCTTTTTGCCTGAACTGCTGCTCAAGGCGAATGACTATGCGTTGATCGGCTTGGCGCTTACTTCGGCTACGCGACCCGATGCGTTGAGCGAAGATGATCTCGATACTTATAAAGATGCGCTTAGTGTCCCTGGGGCGTTGACCGCAGCGCTGAATTGGTACCGCGCCGCTGCCCGTGGCGGGATGCAAGGGCTGACTGGTGGCAAGGTGCGGCGCTGTGAGGTGCCAACATGCCTTATCTGGGGCGAAGATGACCCCTATCTCGGGGTGGAACTCGTGGAAGCAACGCGCCCCTATGTGACCGACCTGATGGTTCATCGCTTGCCTGGCGCTGGTCACTGGGTCCAACAAGAGGCTCCCGAAGAGGTGAATCGACTGCTGGGGCAGTTCTTTACATGATCCGCTTACGCAACAACCCTGTCTTGAACCGTGAGCTCCGCGGGCGGATACGGGGGAATCGCCCGTTGATCATTCTTGTGGTCTATCTGACGCTGATTGCCAGCGTGACGTTGCTTGTCTATGCTGCCGCGTCGGATTCCTTTAGCGGTGCCTTCAATGATCCCGAGGCCGGGCGGCGCATTGGCAAGGCGATCTTCTTGACGGTGATGACGGCGAGCCTTATTCAGGTTTGTGTGATCACCCCCTCACTGACAGCCGGGGCTATCTCAGGTGAAAAAGAACGCCAAACCTATGATCTGTTGATTACCACGCTGCTCTCACCCTTGCAGATCGCCCTTGGCAAGCTCGTCTCAGCCCTGGCTTTTGCGCTGCTGCTCATCGCGGCGGCGTTGCCTATGGCCGGGCTCTCCTTTCTCTTTGGTGGCGTCACCGGCACCGAATTTGTCATTGGGGCGCTTGGGTTGATTGTCACCGCCATCTGTTATGCCACGATTGGCCTCTTCTGGTCGACGGTGATGCGTACGACGCTCTCAGCAACGGTCGTGGCACAGGGGACAATCATTGGGGTGCAACTGCTCTTGCCCTTTCTGCTGGTAGTCACTACCATCCTGACGAGTCAGTTCAGTGATAACGTCCTGTTTATCTATGGGGTTGGTCTGTTGGTCAGTTTCCATCCCTTCATGGCCCTCGGTGTTACCGCTGGACTCCTCGCCGAGGGTGAAAACCCGATCTGGTTTACCGTGCCTTCTACGCAAGGCGATCTGCCGCTTCCTT
Organism: Candidatus Chloroploca sp. Khr17; assembly: GCF_004138165.1. GTDB lineage: Bacteria > Chloroflexota > Chloroflexia > Chloroflexales > Chloroflexaceae > Chloroploca. The sequence goes on along the minus strand of NZ_RYFF01000001.1, from coordinate 41,583 downwards.
CACCATGGATCCCCTATGTCTTCATCTCGCTCGCGCTGACGATCTTTTTCCTTATTCTTACACTGCGTATGCTCAAGCCAGTCCAGTACAACCTGACGCGTGCCAGATCTAAAAAGCAGGGCTCAGCGTCCGACGCCGCGTAAACGGGGATGGAGCTTACGTTATATGCGCAACGGGCGAGACCTCACAGGTCTTGATGCGGGCATTCCAATGCTGAGGCACCGAGTGACCTCACAGGTCTTGAGGCTGGCGTCCCAAGGCGGACGCGCAGATCTGTGAGGTCTTCTTTGAAAAGTGATGCAATTGCCCTGCGTAGGCGTACGCAAGACTCGACAGCCTGAAGGCTACATGATATGATAATAAGTACTTACACTTCGAAAGGTTGAAAGCGGTATCTGTAGGCGTGATTTGCAATAGGGTTGGCAAGGAGCGAACGGATGCAGCTCGACCTGACCAGCAAGCGAGCCAGGAAACTGATGCGTGAGCACGGCCTGACGATCGAAGAGATTCAGCAAATTGTGGCGTCGGCTCGCATTAACCTTGCTACGTTTGACCCCGAATATCGTACGAATGTCACGCAAATTGCCGAAGAACTCGCGAAGAGTCGCCCGACGATCTATGGCTGGGCGGATCGTGCCCTGGCCGCAACGGTCTATTCACTCCGCAATATTCGTACCGGACGCCCCCCCAAAGAGCGTGAGCGCACGAATGGCAATGAAACGTAGGCATGACTGGTCATGCCTTGGTTCGCCCAATGTGTATAATAGGCAGAGGTAGCCGCACTGGTGTTGCCTCGGTTCCGAGCCCTGTCAAGGAAATCGCGCCCTATGAGCAGTCATTTGCAGAATCTGCTGAATAGCTTTCGGACGCTGTCCAGTGTTGAACTCGCCGCTGTTGTTGCTCCCGATGGGTTGCTCATCGAAAGCCTGGCTGAAGCCGAGCACGACGTTGATGCTATCTGTGCCGTGGCCTCGAATAGTCTGGTGCTCGCCGAAGCGCTTGGGCGTGAAATAGCCAAAGGTGAACCTCGCCAGATGGTGTTGGAATATGGCGAGGGCATCGTGATTATTGAACCGATGAGTAGCGATGCGCTGCTGCTGATCATGACAAATAGCCGTGATGACCTGGGCTATCTTCGCTTTCTTGTTGCCAAGCATCGGGTGGCAATGCTCGAAGCTTTGAGCGCAATCTGATCCGCACTGTGCTATAATTTTGCGGAACCAACAGCTCCATATCTGCCCACAGGCACAAGATCAAGGTAGGCCGTGATGGATCCACAGTTGACAAGTATCATTGTCCCGACTGAAGAACTCAGGCACATCGAAGAGTGTCTTATTCGGCTTGTTGAGGATACAGGCAGCGATTATGCGCTGCTCCTCGATAAGAGTGGGCAGGTTATCTCTTCGCAAGGGGACGGTGATCGCCAAGATATTACGGCTCTCGGGGCGCTGATCGCGGGTGTCTTCGCTTCGTCACGTGAGGTCGCGAAACTGCTCCGTGAACGCGATTTCCGCGCTTCGTTCCAACAGGGGGTGCGTGAAAATATTTTCATTGCTCTGATTGAAGAACAGTGGATACTCTGTATTATTTTTAACAAAGGAACTCATATCGGCCTTGTGAAGGTGTTGACCAAGAAGGCGACCGATGAACTGGCCTCGGTGCTTGAACGGGTACGTCAGCAACACAAGGCTCGCGATGAGGTGCTGGGCTCATCGTTCCGCACTTCGATGGAAGACACCATCGATCTGCTGTTCCGCGACTAGCCGTAGGAGGTGGCCGGGGATGCTTTGCGAGCGTTTCTCGCCGTTGCGCAGTGTGGCTCTGTCTGCGCCCTGGTCGCTGCTTTGTGCAGGTATACGAGAAAATCTATGGCGCTGATCAATGTTGCAGCTCGTGAGATCCACTGTAAGATCGTGTATTATGGCCCTGGTATGTGCGGCAAGACGACGAATCTGCGCTATATCCATAGTCAGGTTCCCAAAGAGGTCAAGGGCGATTTGCTCTCGATTGCCACCGAGACGGAACGTACCCTCTTCTTTGATTTTTTGCCCCTCGATCTCGGCAAGGTGCGTGGCTTTCAGACCCGCTTCCACCTCTACACGGTTCCTGGTCAGGTGCTCTATGAACGTACCCGCGTTGCGGTACTCAATGGGGCCGATGGCGTCGTTTTTGTCGCTGACTCGAATAAGAGTAAAATGCAAGAGAATGTGAATAGTTTGAAGGAACTTGCCCAGAATATTACGCGCCAGAATAAGCGCTTTGCCGAGTTCCCAATTGTGATGCAGTATAATAAGCGCGATTTGCCGAAAGAGGTGCTGGCTCCAGTCCCGACAATGGATCATTTCCTCGGAGTGACGCGTATGCACTGGCCCCGCGTCGAGGCCGTCGCTACTGTTGGTACCGGTGTCTTCGAGACCCTGCGCGCGATTAGCCGTGCAGTCATTAGTAAGTTGTAAGACGACGCTGGTGTCGTGTTCGCCCCTAACCTCCTGAGATATCTATGGCCCTCGCAGGCGATTTGAGTGAATTTCCACTCACTGATATTATCCAGCTTATCCAGTTGAGTAAGCAGACCGGCGGCGTCCACCTCAGTGGGCCGTGTCGTGGGCAAACCCTCGAAGGCTGGATCTATTTCCGTGATGGCAAGATTATCGGGGCCACCAGCCCCGGTCTGGATCCCCTCGCTGCACTCTATGCCTTCTTTACGCTCACAGCGGGCCCTTTTCGTTTTGACGATCAGCAACGCCTCGCTCAGCCGACGATTTCCCTCTCGAATGAGCTCTTGATTATGGAGGGCGTGAACCGCCAGGATACTTGGCTCCGCATCGAGCAGGCTCTCCCTTCGCTCGATCTGGTGCCCCGGATTTTGATCAATCCAACCTCAAGTACCGCCGAGATTCAGCTCGATCCTACCGAGTGGCGGATCTTGACGATGGTGAATGGGAAGAATAGCGTCGACACAATTGTTCAACGCAGTGGCCTCGGTGAGTTCCGCGCATGTGAGATCCTGTCACGCCTCATTGAGGTGGGCCTCGTGACCGTCAAGGCTTACCTCGCTTGAGCGGTGTGCCAGGGCTGATGCAACGTCCACCTGACCGGAGCACCGTCGGGCTAAGGCCCTCGGCTACGGCGACGGCGACCCTGGCGAACTGACGTTGCATTAGCCCTGAGCGGTGCGCTTGCGTAAGCACACCATGAGCCGAGATGTGGTAAAATAACGCAGCTTGCGACCCTGCCCGTCGCCTCGGGGAGGGTCTTCATGTGTCTGTATCGTCTTGTTTCATATGGAGTTGTTGTGCGTGCTCTGATCAGTGTCTATGATAAAACCGGGGTCGTTGATCTCGCCCGTGCCCTGCACGCGATGGGGGTAACACTGCTTTCAACTGGCAATACCCAGCGCTTGCTGGTTGAGGCTGGTTTGCCCGCCATAGCAGTGAGTGAGGTGACGGGCTTCCCCGAGATCCTTGATGGTCGGGTCAAGACGCTCCATCCTGCTATTCACGCCGGCTTGCTCGCTCGTCGCGATCGCCCCGCTCATCTCGAACAACTCGCGGCCCATGGCCTCGCGCCAATTGATCTGCTGGTCGTCAATCTCTATCCCTTCCAGCAGACAGTCGCTCACCCTGAGGTGACCCTCGATGAGGCGCTTGAGCAGATTGATATCGGTGGAGTGGCGTTGCTCCGCGCTGCGGCCAAGAATTTCCATGATGTCCTAGCCCTCGTTGATCCCGCTGATTATGCCCCGGTGCTCGCTGATCTGCAGGCCGGGGCTGTGCCAGTTGCGGTGCGTCGCCGCCTCGCCGCCCGCGCTTTTGCCCATACAGCTCGCTATGATGCCGCCATTGCCGCCTATCTCAATGATGAACTTTTGCCTAGTACGCTCAGTCAGGCCTGGCCGCTTGCCCAGCCCTTGCGCTATGGCGAAAATCCTCATCAACACGCGGCGCTCTATGGCGAGTTCCATAGCCTTTTTGCCCAACTCCACGGGCGCGAGCTTTCGTACAATAATATCCTCGATACCGCTGCTGCCGCTGAGTTGATTGAAGAGTTCCCCGCTGCATCCGCCCCTGCCGTGGCGATTGTCAAGCATACCAATCCCTGTGGCGTTGGTACAGGTGCAACGCTGCTTGAGGCCTGGGAACATGCCTTTGCGACTGATCGCGAGGCTCCGTTTGGGGGGATTATTGCGGTAAATCAGTCCCTCGATGCCGCCCTCGCGCAGGCTATTGCCGAGATCTTTACCGAGATTATTATTGCCCCTGATTTCACCCCCGAGGCGCTCGCCCTCCTCTCCCGGAAGAAGAATCTTCGCTTGCTGCGGGCGTTGCAGCCGGTCGCCAGCCTCGCTGGCCTCCAGGTGCGGAGTGTGCCCGGAGGGGTGCTTGCCCAGGAGCCGGATCGGACGGCAGTTGAAGCCGAAGAGGCAAAGGTGGTGACCCAGCGTGCCCCTACTCCCGAAGAGTGGCAGGCTCTACGTTTTGCCTGGCGCGTGGTCAAGCACGTGAAGTCGAATGCGATTGTCTATGCAGGCCCAGACCGTACGCTGGGTATCGGGGCCGGTCAAATGAGCCGCGTCGATAGTTCACGTCTCGCCATCTGGAAGGCCCAACAGGCCGGGCTGTCGCTGCAGGGCAGTGTGGTGGCAAGCGATGCGCTCTTTCCCTTTGCCGATGGGGTCGAAGCGGCCCTTTCGGCTGGTGCGACCGCGATCATTCAGCCTGGTGGCTCAGTCCGCGATGCCGAGGTGATCGCCGCCGCTGACGCCGCAGGTGCGGCAATGGTCTTTACGGGACGCCGCCACTTCCGTCATTAGTTGCCCTCTGGCGCTACTGCAAAGATGAGACATGTCTATATGAAATATGATGCCAATGGCCTTGTTCCGGCGATTGTTCAACATGCACGCACTGGCGAGGTGTTGATGCTCGGCTGGATGGATGAAGAGGCGCTCGCCTTAACCCGTACGACCGGGCGGGTAACCTTCTGGAGCCGCTCGCGACAGGCGCTCTGGCGCAAGGGTGAGACCAGCGGCAACTGGCTAGATCTGGTTGCCATCCGTCAGGATTGCGATAGCGATGCGTTGCTTGTCCTTGCCGAACCCGCCGGGCCGACGTGCCACACGGGCGCGCGGAGTTGTTTTTATCGCGATCTCGATGGCGAACCGGCCTCGAGTGCGGCCCCGCCTGCCGCGATCCTGGGGCGTCTGGCTGATCTGATTGCCCTGCGCCGCACGATGCAGCCCGAAGAATCATATACTGCCAAGTTGCTCCACGGTGGGGTTGATCGCATTGGGAAGAAGATCGGGGAAGAGGCCGCCGAGGTTATTATCGCGGCCAAAAATGGTTCGCACGCGGAATTGACCTATGAAATGGCCGATCTGATCTACCATAGTCTGGTGCTCTTGCAGGATCAGGGCCTTCCAGTTGAAGCCGTCTGGCACGAATTGGAACGTCGGTTTAGCCCATAAAAAGCATGCTACAGGGGCCTATGTCGGAAACGAAACAGAAACATGTTGGACGGGTGCTCTTGCTCGCGGTTGATCCTGCTTTGCGTAGTTCGTGTACCGAAACGCTCCGCAAGGCAGGGTTTGCGGTGCTGCATCAATGGTCGGTTGAGACATCGGCCCGGGTGCTCGTTGCCAATACCTATGATCTGGTCATTCTTGACCTGACCGACCCAGCCCAGGCTGATATGACGACGCTGGCCCAGTTGCGCGAGCGCGGGGTGGATACACCGATTCTCTTGATCAGTGCTGAGACAACGGTTGCCCATGCCTCGCGCGCTATGCGCTTTGGCGCACGCGGGATGCTGCTGTTGCCGTTTGCACCTGAAGAACTCAAGAGCATTGCTCTCGATCTGGTCGCTGAGCGGCGCGCTGCCCGTTCACGCGATCGCGTCGCCGCGCTGCGCCCGGCCCTCCGTGTGGGCCAGCGTCTCCTTGGTGAACTCGATCTGCCTCGTCTGCAGGAGCAGATTATTGAAACGGTGCGGGCTGAACTGGATGCCGACCGTGCCTCACTCATGCTGCTCGAAGACGATGGCCTGTGGCTGCGGATTGTCGCTTGCTCGGGGTTGCCCGAGCCAATTACTGTGGGGCATCGTAGCCCGGTGCAGCAGAGTCTGTCGGGTTTTGTGGCAACCCATCGCCAATCACTGCGCATTGATGATAATGGCATTGTGTCACCACCAGCGACAAATTTGCAGGGCAAGCTCTTTGAGGATCAGATTGTCTCGGCCGTGTGCGTGCCCGTCCTGGCCGGGAATCGGGTGCTCGGGGTACTGACCGCAGCCAAGGTGTTGAGTGGTACGCCCTTTAGTGAGGCTGATCAAGAGTTGCTGCTGCTCTTGGCGGCGCAAGCAGCGATTGCGATTGAGAATGCCCGTCTCTATACGCAAGTCGCCGAATCAGAGGCGCGCTATCGTGCATTGTTGCAACACGCCACTGATGCGGTGCTGCTGCTGGATGAAGCAGGGTCGTCGATTCTTGATGCGAACCTGGCCCTTGAACAGTTGAGTGGCTATCCAAGCCAGGATCTGATGACGCTCTCCCCTGACGTGCTCTTTCCCGACCTGGCAACCCTGCTGGCTGCGGTTCGTTACAACGGCCAGCTTCATCAGCCGCTTGAACAGCGCGAGATCGAGACGGTGTTACGCACCCGCCACGAACAGACGTTGCCCGTGGCCGCAAGTGTGAGCCTGGTGCCCCACGCAGGGCAGCAGTTGTTGCTCGTGATCGCCCGTGAGATCAGTGAACGCCAGCGGATCTCGCAACAAATGGTGCAGGCCGAAAAGCTTGCGGCGCTGGGCCGCCTCTCGGCATCGCTGGCCCACGAAATCAACAATCCCTTGCAGGCCATCCATAATTCGGTGCATCTGATGCGCAGTCGCCCTCTCACCGAAGAGAAACGCCAAATCTACCTCTCGATGACCCAGGACGAGATTGAACGCCTGATCAGCATTGTGCAGCGCATGCTCGATTTCTATCGGCCTACCCGCGAGGGCATGCGCCCGGTCGAGATCAATGACATTCTTGATGCGGTGTTGACCCTGATTGAAAATCAGGTTCACACCCAGGGTGTTCGCATTGAACGCGAAGGCGCGCCGCGTCTCCCACGGATCTTTGCGATTAGCAACCATATGAAACAGGTTTGCTTCAACCTGATCTTCAATGCGCTGGAAGCGATGCCTGACGGTGGTATTTTGTCTGTGCGGGCGTATTTCATCGACGCTGACGCACCTGATACAGACGACGCGAGTTATATTGCTGTCTCGGGCAGTCAGGGGCGGCAACCGCCGCTCCGTCCGGCTGTCGTGGTTGAGATCAGTGATACCGGAACGGGGATTGCCGCTGCTGATCTGCCGAAAATCTTTGAACCGTTTTACACGACGCGCACCAAAGGCACGGGGCTTGGCCTCGCGGTCAGCTACAGCATTATCGAGCAGCATCATGGGGAACTAGCGGTACGTTCAGAGATCGGCAGGGGTACGACCTTCCGGATGAAACTACCGGTTGCGGAATAGCGGGGCGAAGCCCGTTCGGGGTAGCTAGGGCCTACAAGAGGCCTTCGATCGGGTCTATCACCACCACTCCAGCGGCGAGATCGAGGCGGCCAATAAAGGTGTGAACCATCGGGACGAGCGCATCGGGTTGGCCGGGGCGCGCAATCACAAGGATCTCACCGGCCCCGGTCGTGAGTACATCACGCACAGTGCCAACGTCTTGCTCGGCGACCGTCACCACCTTGAGCCCAATGAGTTGATGAATAAAATACTCATCGTCGGCGAGTGGGGCGGCCTCAGACTCGTGGATATAGATCTCGGCCCCGCGCAAAGCTTCGGCTGCTTCACGACTGGCAACGCCCTCAAGCGTCAGCACAAGTTGCCCAGGCTTATGTTCGTGGAGGCGCACCATCGTATACTGGGTACGCTGCTTGCCCACTTGCAGCGTGAGCCGCTTGACGTGGTGCGCAATATAATCGGGGCGGTCGGTCACCCCGCGTACTTTCAGTTGTCCCTGTACCCCAAAGGGGGCCAGGATCTGACCAATCAACAGCAATTGCTCGTCGCTCATAAATCTAGATAAAAAGAGCATGCAGCTTGCCGACACCCTGGCACAACGCACGGTTCAGCAACCTGCATGCAATTCGTATTACTCAATATCAACGTGGACACGTTTATTCTGGCGTGCCGCAGCCACACCCATCAAATCACGGATAGCCTTGGCAACCCGGCCACTTCGCCCGATCACCTTGCCCGTCTCGTCAGAGGCGACGGACAACTCATAGGTTACGGTAAACCGACCAACGCGCTCTTTAATGTGGACGGCCTCGTGGTTATCCACCAGGCTCAACGCAATATATTCGAGCAGTGCTTTCATTGCGAACCCTGCACATCTAATCACTCAGCGCCTGATCACGCTTGCAATTACGCCTCGACAGGCTCAGTTGAAGCCGGCATAAGTTTGCCTTCACTATCGAGCACGTGAACCTGCTTGAGCAACCGCACGACTGTATCGCTCGGCTGAGCCCCGACGCCAAGCCAGTAGCGTGCGCGATCAGCCTTGATCTCAAGCACCTTGGGTTGACGAACAGGATTGTAGTGACCAATAATTTCAATAAACCGACCATCACGAGGCGAGCGTGCATCAGCCACAACGACGCGGTAGCTAGGCTGTTTGGTCTTGCCAGTGCGGCGAAGACGAATTCTAACCATAGGTGTCTATTTCCTCCAGGACACTATATCAGACGCATACTAAGCGTTCAGTATACCACAGATTCACCCGGTAGGTAGCTAGCCCTAATGCCCTAACGCTCTGGGTGTCCGAGCAGGAAGCGCACATGGCTTCGTTGGAGGTGGTAGATCATGCCACCGCTCAAGGCACCGCTGACCACCAAGCAAAGACGGACAAAACTGGCTCCCGGCCCTTCTTGAAAGCCAATGAGAGCCTCTATGGCGAGGGCGGCTCCGAAGGCAATGAGGATCAGACGTGGCAGATCCTGCGCCAGGGGTAGTTCGGCCCGTCCGCGCCATTCGGCGCTGATGTAGCCGAGCACGGTAAAGGCTGCCAGGTATTCGAGCAGGGCTGCAGGATAGCGTGCGTTCACTGGCTCGATCCGGTCAGTCAGGCCAAAGGTGCCGTGCCATGCGGTGAGTTCGCGGAACGGCGGCCAGAGGGCGAGCAGGATCACGTAGATGGTGAAACCTGGCAGAATACGCCCGAGGGTGATTCGCTCAAAGCGACGCTCGGTGATGCGCCACGGGAAGGCAGCGCGAGCAACGGTGAGTAGGGCCATCCCAATGACCAGCGGGACTGTCGGGAAGATGTGCCTTACGCCAGGACTCATCCCGAGCAGACACCAGCCTGCAGCAGCGAGACCGACCCAACCCTGCGAACGTAGCCCGATCTGGCTGCCCCACATACGGTAGATATCACTGAGGATGATCGCCCCACTCACACCGATGAGCCCAGTCAAAATCCAACGGTCGGGTTCGATCTCTAGGGCGAGAGCGTTCATCCAGAGCAGGGGTATCAGCATATACAAAAGGCCCATGAGCGGGGTTTCAAGCGCCAGACGGCCAACCATCGCCGGTGTCATCGCAATACGTGCCGTCAGGTGATCATAGAGCCATGCGCCTGCGACAGCCCCCAGCGTATTGGCTACCACATCTACCGGGGCGGCAGTCCGCACCGGGAGGAAGAGTTGCAGACTCTCGATGCTTATGCTCAACGTGAACCCCAGGATGAGTGCCCTGCGGCGAGTCCCGCCAGTCAGGCGATAGAGAAAGCCGATGGGAAGCAACAGCATGATATTCTCGATGATATCGTCGAGGCGCACACGCAGATCGATTTCAAACTGCGTGGGGATCACGAAATAGAAAGGGTAGAGGGTCAGCAAGACGATCACAAGGATGAAATAGCCGAGCATCGCGGTAGCGAGCCGGGCGCGAGTAGAGTGTAGCGGTAACATATGGGTGCTCGTTGGGTTGGATGACCGGTGAATCATATGTATGCTGGCGCACATGGCGAGCAAAGTTGGTCGTGTGCGCCAGCATACGTTCTGCGAGACCGCAGGGCTACGCTGAAAATGGGGGGAACCACGTTCCCCCACGCCCCCGTTTTCCTGCGTGGTGGTGCGCCGGCAGGCGCATCGTGTGCTGATGCAAAGTCATCTACGGACTTTATCTAACGCTCCTGGGACTTTGCATCAGCCCTGGGCGAGACCGCAACGTCGCAACGCTGCGCCTAACGCATATGGTACAATAATCTTGCTATGGCGCAATCATTAATGTATCTTCTGCTCTTTGTGGCTCTCGTTTTGCCGATTCTCGGCGCGGTTCTGCTGCGCTTGGCGCATCGGCGGATTGGTGAACGCACCATGGTGATCGGTGTTGCGTTGATCTTTGCCCTGGCGATTGGGGCCGCACTAGGGTTGTCGCGTGCCGAGACAAATGTGTTGCGGGTTGGCAATTTGACCTTGCTATTGCCAGGGGCACCGCCAGGTGCGCCAGTGGTGCTTGAGCTAGACCCAGGGTTGACAGAAGATCCGAGGCCGACGGCTATGCCCCCTATTCCCACGTTGACCCCACGGCCAACGGCGACGCCTACCGCGACGCCTGAGCCAACGGTGACGCCAGAACCGACACCTGAGCCGACGTCTGAACCGACACCTGAGCCGACGCCTGAGCCGACGCCTGAGCCTCCTGCTGGGGGCCAGCGTTATACGGTTGTGGCTGGTGACACCTTCCGGAGCATTGCTGAGCGCTTTGGAGTGAGTGTGGCTGATCTACTACGCGTGAATAATCTTACGCCCGAGCAGGCTGATAGCCTGCGCATAGACCAGGAGTTGATCATTCCGTGACGACGATCCATACGATTGAACGCAAACCACGCCAGACAACCGATGAGGCTCCCCCACTGCTCTTGCTGATGCATGGCTATGGGGCGAATGAACACGATCTCTTTGATCTGGCGAATTATGTTGACCCCCACTTTTATGTCGTGAGCGCACGCGCACCGCTGACGCTCCCGTGGGGTGGGTACGCCTGGTATCATCTCGGGGGGACGCCTGGGCGGCTGATCCCCGACCCGACGACGCGGGCGCATGCGGTGGAATTGGCCCAACGGTTTGTGGTCGATCTGCCGGCGCGGATTGGCACGAATCCGCGGCGTACCTATCTGCTTGGCTTTAGTCAGGGGGCCATCATTAGCCTGGCGCTCTCGGTGCATATTCCCGAGGCAATTGCGGGCATTATTGCCTCGAGCGGCTATCTCGATCCCGAGTTGCTGCCGACCGATTTGCCTGAAGCCCTGACCAACATGCCGATTTTGCAGATGCATGGCACGTATGATGATGTGATTCCGGTGACTGCTGCCCACCATACCCGTGCTTTGCTCGAACCATTGCCAGTGCGGCATACCTACCAGGAGTATCCAATAGGGCACGGCATTCACCCCGATGGCGTGCGGTTGATGCAGCAATGGCTCGGTGAGCGCCTCGCCGAAGAACGCTGATCAAGAAGGCTGCGTCAAAGAACACACCCTCGCGGAGAGCGCGTCCTTTTTGTGTGCTTTTGTCACCAATGGTACTTCGCGCAACACGTCAGTGCGAGGTTACGCTCGTTGTAGAATTAGAGGCTGTCTGAAAAGGGTGCCAGCATCGTTCTCCACCACGTGGTGTGCCCTTGGAGTGACGGCTTTAGTCGGCTAAAGTCGGCGCTCCGGAGCAAACGGTCGACGTTTCAGACAGCCTCTTAGGGGCCAGTATGTGGAATTCAGAGCAATGCGCGGCGTGTGGGAACGAGTTACGCGATCGCTACTTCACCCTTGTGGGGCGGCGCGAGCGTTACTGTGCCAATTGTATGGCGACACGACCTCGTTGCGCAAGTTGCGGTGCACCAGTGGGTGAAGCTCACTGGCGCTTGCATGATGGCCGTTTGCATTGCGCCCACTGTCATCTTACCGCCATCTATGACCCGCTGGTTGCGCAGGCGCTCTTTGACGAAACGGTTGCCGGGGTGGTGGCGCAACTCGGCATGACGCTCAATGTAGGTGTCGCCCTGCGGGTCATTGATGCACCGACGCTCGAAGCTCTCCGGAGCGAAGGAGGCACAACCCCAGGGCCAGGCTTGCAGACATTGGGTATCTATCAGCGTCGCGGGCATCTGCGGGCAATCTATATGCTCTATGGGTTGCCCCGGTTGACCTACCGCACCACGGTAGCCCATGAATATGCGCATGCCTGGCAGGGCGAACATTGCCCGTTGCTCCAGGATGATGCATTACGCGAGGGTCATGCCGAATGGGTCGCCTACCAGCATCTCTGCTGGCTTGGTTGTACGCGTGCTGCTCAGCGTATGCTTGAAGCCCAGCATCCCTACCGGTCGGCCATGGAACGTGTGCGCGAACTAGAACGGCGCGTTGGCCTCAATGGGGTTACGGCCTATATGAAACGCGCCGAGTAGGGCCAGGCAACAAAGGCTTTACAGCTTTGATAGGGCGTGGTATGATCCTGCTCAGTAGACTGTGATCAGTCACGTTATGTCTTGAGTTAGGCCACAACAGAAGCGAGGGAGGTTCAGCATGGCCGTCGAACCTGTTACTCAATCACATGCGTCAGCAACCCCTGAAGTTGCGACACGCCCCCGCCCCCGGTATGCCCGTCTTGCGCCTCTCTACAAAGCCTTGATCTGGACCTCGTTTTTTATCAACGCAATCTTGCTTATCATCGTCGGGCTGCTGGGCGGTATTTTGCTGAATAACCGTAATCAGGTCAATTCGATTGTTGGCAATACCCAGACGTTTGCGGCGGCCAATCTCTCTGAGTTGCAGGATGTGGTGAAAGATCTCGAAGGTGCGACGATCATCTATACCGTCCCCCTTGATACCCGCTTGCCGATCGAGCTTGATGTGCCGATCAATCCCGACACCATCATGACCGAGCGCAATATTGTGCGCCTGACTGAACCAGTCCCCCTAGTGGCCCCGGCAGCGATTACTTTCCCCGGTGGCGGCGGCAACCTCAATGCTACCGTCAGCATTGAGTTGCCTGCTGGCCTTGAGTTGCCTGTTGATCTGAATATGAATGTCAAACTTGTTACATCCATTCCAGTACAACTCGATGTGCCAGTGAATATCCCGCTCGCAGAGACCGAGCTCGGGCCACAGTTTCAGCGGCTTGGGGCCATTGTTGATCGCCTGGTCAACCCGCTTGCCCCGCTCTTGCCGATGCCCGCAACGCCGCCTGATAGCAGCCAGCGCTAGGGCCAATGAGACGGGGGCTTCTCTCTAGAGGCATATGTCTCTAGTCATATGTGACAGAAGGCACAAGGAATTCGGAACGTGACTGCTGACTAGCCTGACAGCACTTCCGGGGGACGCGCCAGCAACGTATACTGCTGAAAGGAGGAGGACGTCGCACGCGGGTAGCGCAGCAAGTGCGCCACAGCGACGGCCTTCGCAACACTACTTTCAGAGGAAATACCTATGGCACGTACTGTCCCCAATCGAGTGGCCGAAGAACCTGTCATCGAGAAATCATGGGCCGAAAAGCTGGTTGTGCTTGCAGTGGTCGTCATTCCCTTTCTTGGTACCATTGTGGCAATCGTGATGCTCTGGAATCAGTGGGTCAACTGGGTTGACCTCACACTGATGCTGGTGCTCTACATTATTTCGGGGCTCGGCATTACGGTCGGGTTTCACCGCCTGCTTACCCACAAGAGCTTTGAGACGACCTGGTGGATGAAGCGCTTGATGCTCATCTCGGGGAGCATGGCGCTCGAAGGTGATCCCATCACCTGGGCTTCGACGCATATTCAGCACCATGCCCATTCGGACGGCGAGGATGACCCGCACAGCCCACTCGAAGGGCTGTGGCATGCGCATGTGGGCTGGATGTTCAACCATAAGCACAAGGTTGACGTGTACGGCACCTGGCTCAAGAAAGACCCCGATGTCGTGTGGGTCGCAAAGACCTGGGTGCTCTGGGTGGCCGTCGGTTTGATCATTCCGACACTCATTGCCGGGTGGAGTGGCTTGCTCTGGGGTGGGTTGGTACGCATCTTTTTGACGCACCACATCACTTGGAGTGTCAACTCGATCTGTCATACGTTTGGGCGACGTGACTACCAGACCCGCGACGCGAGTCGGAACAACTTCCTGGTGGGTCTGCTCGCCTTTGGTGAAGGCTGGCACAACAACCATCACGCCTTTCCTCGTTCGGCTTTTCATGGGTTGCGCTGGTGGCAGATCGACTTTTCGGCCTACCTGATCCGAGGACTCGAACGGGTTGGGCTCGTCTGGAATGTCGTGCGGGTAAAAGAGACCGATTTGCAGCGCCGGGTCATTCCGGCAACGGCCGATGGGATGGGTGATTGAGCACTGTGCAGCGCACATGCGCTGCATAATGCGCTGGTGAAGCGTGACACGCGGTCAAGGAGACCGCGTGTTATTGATTCTAGTTGACGAAATGCGAGGCACGCAGTACTATATCCACTAACCCTGAGAGCCAAACTGAAGCAGTCTGGGCAGCGCTGCCCGCCTCTACCTCTCTTGTGATCTCTGTTTTTGCAGTGACAGATGTAGCTCTGGATATCCTATGCTCACTGAACGCAGCGCTCCTGAGATCGATCACCCGCTGTTCAACAGCTATACCCTCGATACCGCCTATGACGAGATGTTCACGGCAGAGGGTCGGGTGCGTCCGCCGTACATGCCGTTGTACCGCCGTTTGTTGGAATTATCCGCTGAGGATCTGCACGGGCGGCAACGTTATGCCGATCTGACGTTTCTCAACCAGGGCATTACCTTTACGGTCTATGGTGATACCGAGGGCACCGAGCGGATCTTTCCGTATGATCTATTGCCGCGGATTATTACGTCGAGTGAGTGGGCGGTGATCGAGGCGGGGCTGAAACAGCGCATTATGGCGCTGAATATGTTCCTGGACGACATCTACCACGAGGGCAAGATCCTGACCGACAAGGTCATTCCCCGTGAACTTGTCTATACGTGCCACCACTATCGCCGTGAGATGCGCGGGGTGGATGTGCCGGGCAAAGTCTACACCTCGGTTGTCGGAACAGACCTGGTGCGCTTGCCTTCGGGTGAATTTGCGGTGCTGGAAGATAATCTGCGAGTGCCCAGCGGGGTCAGTTATATGCTGACCAATCGCGGGGTGATGAAGCGGGCTTTTCCACGCCTCTTTGCGCATACGGGGGTGCGCCCGATTGATCATTATGGGCAGGTGCTACTGACAACGCTGCGTTCGCTGGCCCCGGTGCATCGGCCTGATCCGACGATTGTGGTGCTGACCCCAGGGGTATTCAATTCGGCCTATTTTGAACATACCTTCCTGGCTCGTCAGATGGGCGTTGAACTGGTCGAAGGCCGCGATCTGCTCGTTCACGACTCGGTGGTCTATATGCGAACGACGGCTGGTCTGCGCCAGGTTGATGTGATCTATCGGCGCATTGATGATGACTTCATCGATCCACTCGCCTTCCGCCCCGACTCAATCCTCGGGGTGGCCGGGCTCTTCAATGCCTATCGGGCGGGCAATGTGGTGCTTGCGAATGCAATTGGTACAGGTGTCGCTGACGACAAGGCCATTTATGCCTATGTGCCAAAGATTATCCAGTATTACATGGGTGTCGAGCCGATTTTGCCCAATGTCGAAACCTATTTGTGCGAAGATGATAGGCAACGGGCCTATGTGCTTGACCATCTCGACAAACTGGTTGTCAAGTCGGTTGGTGAGTCGGGGGGCTATGGTATGCTGATTGGGCCACATAGTACCGGCGAAGAACGTGAGCGCTTTCGTCGCTTGATCGAGTATGAACCGCGCAATTATATTGCCCAACCGACCTTGCAACTCTCACGGGCACCCTGTTTTGTGGATGGGGCCGTTGAGCCGCGGCATGTTGATTTGCGCCCCTATATTCTGAATAGTGGCGACGATCAGATCACGATTGTGCCGGGGGGCCTGACCCGGGTGGCGCTGCGCAAAGGTTCGCTGGTCGTCAATTCGTCACAAGGCGGTGGGAGCAAAGATACCTGGGTGCTCTTTGAGTAATAGCATGGCAAAAACCTATGCCTGATATAACTGCGAAACCAATGCTCTCGCGGGTGGCTGATAACCTCTACTGGATGAGTCGCTACCTCGAGCGGGCGGAACATACGGCGCGGGTGTTGGCAGTCGGTTTGATGCAGACCATTGATCAGAACCCCCGGCAGGCGCATCCGCGTTGGACGCGTTTGCTCGAGGCGATTGGGGCCTCCTCGTTGGCTGATGAAGAGGCTGATGCCTCACGGATTACGGCGTCGTTGACGTTTGATGCCGAGAATCCTCATTCGATTGTCTCGTGCATTGCCTCGGCTCGTGCCAATGCGCGCCAGGTGCGCGAACAGATCAGTTCCGAGATGTGGGAACAGTTGAACCGGGTCTATTTGCGGGTTCGCGCATCATCGGCGGCCCAGATCTGGCAAGGTGAGCCAATTGAGTTCTATCAGCGCTTGAAGGAAGGGGCGCATCTCTTTCAGGGCATTACCGATGCCACGATGAGTCACGGTGAGGGCTGGTTTTTTATTCAGGTCGGACGCTACCTCGAACGGGCCGGGGCGACCGCGAAGCTGCTCGACACTCATTTTCAGGTCTATTTTGCGCCCGAAGCGGAAGGCATTGCGCTGCTCGAGTTTAATGACTGGGTGACGTTGCTCAAAAGTTGTACCGCTTTTGAGGCCTACTGCAAGGTCTATACGGCTGATGTGCAACCTCCCTCGGTCGCAGAATTTCTGTTACTCGATAGCGAGTCACCACGTTCGGTGCGTTTTGCCGCTGACCGGATCGAACGCGGCCTCCAGGCTATTTCTCGTTCAACCGGGTCGCGCTGGGCTGGGCGTGCCGAACGGCTCGCCGGACGTTTGCGCGCTTCGCTTGATTATGGTCAGGTCGATGAGATTATGGCCGAAGATATGCATGCGTATCTTGATGCTATTCGCCGCCAGTGCGGGGCGATTCACGCAGCGATCTATCAGGCCTATATTACGTATTCGGTTGAGTCAGCGATTGTTCAGTAGCTTTTCCTTATGTATTACTCGATTTTACACAAAACTCGCTATCGGTATAGTGCGCCTGTGACTGAGAATGTGACCGAAGTACGGATGCAGCCTCGTTCAGAAGGGTTGCAGCGTTGTCTGAGTTTCAAGTTGACGACAACGCCATCGGCACGGGTGAATAGCTATACCGATTCGTTTGGCAATATGATTCATCATTTTGATATTCCAGCCCCGCATCGCTCGATTACGCTGACGGCCGAAGCGCTGGTGATTTTGCCTCCGTTTGATCCGTTGCCTCAGGCCCTCGATCCGGCTGCCTGGTATCAGCTTGATGCGATGAAGGCGAACGAGGATGTCTGGGATTTCCTGGTACCCAGCCATTTTGCCCGGCCAACAGCTGAACTCAAACGCCTTGCGCAGGAGCTTGATCTGCGCCGTCGCGATGATCCGCTCAGTTTGTTGTGTGAACTGAATCGACGGATCTATGAGGTGTTTGACTATGATGTTGAACAGACCACGGTGGAGTCGCCGATTGATGTGGCGCTCAATTCGCGACGGGGGGTCTGCCAGGATTTTGCCCATATTATGATTGCGCTGGTTCGTCTGCTGGGCGTTCCGTGTCGCTATGTCAGTGGCTACCTCTTTCATCGCGTTGAGGATCATGATCGCTCTGAGCAAGATGCGACCCATGCCTGGGTCGAAGCCCTGCTGCCTGGTCTGGGCTGGATCGGGTTTGACCCGACCAATAATCTGATTGCCGCCGACCGCCATATTCGTACCGCCGTCGGTCGCGATTATGCCGATGTGCCACCCACCCGCGGGGTCTTTAAGGGGCGCGCCGAGAGTCATCTGGCCGTGGGGGTCAAGGTGATGCCGACTGAGGCCCCTATTCCTGCCGAAGAGGTGCAGACCAAGCCGCTCGGCGGGGCTGTGTTGCCCCCCGATGAGCCTGAGGGCGAGGAGCAGCAGCAGCAGGAGCAGCAGCAGTGACCGAGGCGGGGCGCTCGGGGTGGCAACGGTGGTTTGTTGGGGTGTTGGGGGCGGTGGCGAGCTATGTTGTGTTGGCGCTGCTGGTCTTTTTGCCGGTGGTGCCCCGTTTTGCACAGGCGTTCCAGGGTGGCCCGATCGCCGGGGCGGATGGCTGGCAGCATACCTGGCATGTCTGGTGGACGGCTTTGGCGGTGACAACGGGGCAGAACCCGTTTGTGACGCCGTTGCTCTTTCATCCGCAGGGGGCGTTGCTCTATGTGCAACCGCTCAATGTAAGCAATGGCTTGCTGGTGTTGCCGGTGACGCTGGCCTTCGGGCCTGTGGCAGGCTACAATACGGCGGCGTTGCTCTCGTTTGTGCTGGCCGGTCTGGCCGGTTACCTGCTGGCCTTGCGGGTTACTGGTGCCCACCTGCCTGCGTGGATCGGGGGCCTGGCCTTTGCCTGGGCGCCCTTCCATATGACCCGGCTCTATGATGGGCAACTTGAGTTGATGACGGTGCAGTGGCCGGCGTTGTACGCCTTCTTTGCCTTACGCGCCGTCGAAACCCGTCGCGTGCGCGATGCGCTGCTGGCCGGGTTAATGCTGGCGGTCACGGGGTATACCAGTTGGTATTACCTGCTCTTTCTGCTGGTCTGGAGTGTGGCTTTTGCGTTGCTCTGGCTTCCTCGTGGTGTGGGCAAGACCGGGGTGGCGCGGGCGGGTTCTTCCCCCCATCCAGAGGGGCAGGAACGAGCAAGGCGTGATCCCCCGCTCGACCAGCGTTACCCGCAACTGCTGCGGCAGTACGGCGTGTGGCTGCGGCAGTGGGTCGTCATCGGGTTCACGGCGCTGCTTGTGCTGGCGCCTGTGCTGATCCCCGCCATGGCGAGTCTCTATGGCCCTGAGCGGGATCTGGCTGAGGTCAACCCCGAGGAGGTGCGGATCTCCTCGGCGAATCTGCTCGACTTTGCCTTGCCCAGCTATCTGCACCCGCTCTGGGGGCCGACAGTCGCCGCGACTGCAGGGGCGACCTGGCACCCGTTGAGCGCCGATTGGAATGTGGCGCTGGGGTACACGATCCTGGCGCTGGCGTTGATCGGCGGGGCGCTGGCGTGGCGTCAAGCCTGGCGCTGGTGGGTTCTGGCTGGGGTGGGGATGCTCTTTGCGCTTGGGCCAGCCTTGCAGGTTGGCCCCTGGCAGACCGGGGTGCCCATGCCCTACCGGTTGTTGCAAGCGTTGCCTGGGGCCGATTTTGCGCGGCGGCCCCTGCATTTCACGATGCTCACGACGCTTGCCCTGGCCCCGTTGGCGGCACTTGGCATGCGTGAAGTGCTGGCACGGGTTGCGGGGCAGCCGCGTGGCAGCAGGACAGACGCATCAGCGATATGGCAGCCACTGCGTTCTTGGGTGGTGCTTGGCACGGTCGTGGGCCTGTTGAGTTTTGAATTGCTGCCGGTGCGATGGATGCTGCACGATGCGGCGGTTCACCCCTATTATGCGACGCTTGCCCCTGACGATGGAGCCTTGCTGCATGTCCCGCCGCCGCTCTACAAAGCCTTTGCACCGCAGAAAGCGCAGATGACGCATAAGGCCCCGATCCTGGGTGGGTATCTGGCACGGA
Source organism: Candidatus Chloroploca sp. Khr17 (assembly GCF_004138165.1). Taxonomy (GTDB): domain Bacteria; phylum Chloroflexota; class Chloroflexia; order Chloroflexales; family Chloroflexaceae; genus Chloroploca. The sequence continues at coordinate 21,941 of NZ_RYFF01000001.1, read as the reverse complement.
TTCCACGGTATGATGTCAGCTATGCGCCTGGCATCCAGCCCTTCTGGCAGATGCGCCCTGAAGCAGGCCATCTGCTCGATCCTGTTGGCGCGGCGCTTGCCTCGCTGAACTACTATGGGGTGGGCCAGGTGCTGGTCAACTGGGATACGATCCATCCCGAACGACGACCGCTCGTAGAGGCGGCGTTGGCGCAGGTGTTCCCCGAGGTTGCCCCGCTTTACAGCGATGCGGTGCTGGGGGCATATCTGGTGCCCACCATAGAAGAAGCGGCATCGTTTGGTTACTTTGGATCTGGTTGGTATGACGAAGAGCAGAACGATACACAACGCTGGCGCTGGATGGGTGCGCAAGGCGATATTATGCTGGTGAATGCCGCCGCGACGCCTCAGCGTGTCCGGATCTTGTTGAACCTCGCGAGTTATGCGGAACCGCGTGACGTGACGGTCTCGCTCGATAGGGTACCGCTTGCGACCCGCACCATTCCGGCGCAACCCGCGAGTGCAGTGCGCACCCTGTACCTCCTGCTGGCTCCGGGTGAACATCGGCTGTCGTTGCGGGCAACGACGGCCACCGAAGTCAGCAGGACAAGTCAACGTGAACTCAGTCTGGTGCTGAGCGGGATCGAATTGGTCTGGTTGCAAGAGATGGAGTGATCAATGCCGATCGAGATTCGGGTGGTTCAGGAATATCAGGAATACATGGCGTGCGAAGAGATCCAGCGCCAGGTGTGGGGGCCGGTGAATTTTGCGTTTGTGCCGCACCATATGTTGCTGACGGTGCAGCGCAACGGGGGATGCGTGCTGGGGGCCTTTGATCGCGATGCGCCCGGCCAACCAATGGTTGGCTTTACCTTTGGCTTTCTGGGGCGCACCGAAACAGGCCAGTTGAAACATGCCTCGCATATGGCGGCGGTGCTGCCGGGGTATCGTGATGCCCGGATCGGGGAGCGGCTCAAGTGGGCGCAGCGTGACGAGATGTTGAAGCAGGGGATTACATTGATTACCTGGACGTTTGATCCGTTGATTAGCCGCAATGCGCGGTTGAATATCAGCAAACTCGGGGCGATCAGCCGTACCTATATTCGCAATATCTATGGCCCAGAGCCCGAAGATCCGCAGGGTGTCTTGCCAAGTGACCGCTTTCAGGTCGAGTGGTGGCTCAACGATGAGGCCGTGATGGCACGGAGCCAGGGGCTGTACCGTGGCCCCGATGCCGAGGCGCTGCGCACACGGGCACAGCTTGCCAACCCGAACCCACTTGAGCCAAGCGACGAGCCGAGCGGTGACGCCTTTCTGATGCAGATCCCACTTGAGGTGAACAGCTTGCTGGTCAACGATCTGCAACGGGCGCGGGCGTGGCGCTACCAGATCCGTGCGCTTGCCGAGGCTGCCTTTGCCCAGGGCTTTGTGGTGACTGCCTATGCGCCCGACAAGGATGTCGGGTACTACCTGCTCGAACGGCGTTCAGGAAAAGATCTTGAACGTGACCGTGCGCCAGGTGATCGTCCATGACCTCGTGGTGCTGCCTATTTTGGATTGGTTTTCCGAAGTGGTGGTGCAGAATAGTACCATGATCAGCTTGCTCGCACTGGCAACCCAGTTCGGGTGGCTTGATGTTCTCGTGCGAACCCTTACCACGATTATGCGCTACCTGCGGGCGACGAGGAGGACGAACGCCCGGAAGAAATGCCCCACTACCGATCAGCGCTTTTTGCAAGCAACCGCGAGTTGACCCCAGGGCTGATGCAAAGTCTTCCCGATCGTCTGCAGATGATGCAGATGAGAGCGTCCGCATCTGCGTCATCTGCGGACGCTATCTAACGCTACGGGGACTTTGCATCAGCACACGATGCGCCTGCCGACGCACCACCACGCAGGAAAACGGGGGCGTGGGGGAACGTGGTTCCCCCATAAGAAGCCTTCGTTGCCCAACTACTTCGTTGCCCACTGGGCGGCTTCGCTGATCGTCTGGAAGTGGATCGCGACGCTATCGCTGATCATCCGGGCATAGCCGCCGGCCATCGCGACGGCGACCGGCAGGCCAGCGGCGTGACAGTAGTGAAAGATGATGCGGTCGCGTTCAGCGAGGCCATGTTTGGTCAGGGCGAGGCGACCCAGGCGATCATCAAAGTAGGGGTCGGCCCCAGCCAGGTAGATCACGAGTTCGGGGCGGGCTACTTCGAGGGTGTGGCGCACGCCCTCTTCGAGCGCATCGAGGTAGGCATCGTCGCTGGTACCGTCAGGCAAGGCGATGTCGAGGTCGCTCGTCGCTTTGTGAAAGGGAAAGTTGGTTGCACTGTGGATCGAGAAGGTAAAGACACGTGCCTCGTCCGCAAAAATTGCTGCGGTGCCGTCGCCCTGATGCACATCGCAGTCGATCACGGCGACCCGTTGCACGCGCTGTTCAGCTTGCATCACCCGCGCAGCGACGGCGCTATCATTAAAGACGCAGTAGCCGGCCCCGTGATCGGCAAAGGCGTGATGCGTGCCACCCGCAAGATTCACCGCTACCCCGTCACGCAAAGCAGCACGACACGCCTCAATGGTTGCCCCCACCGAGCGGCGCGAACGCTCGATCATCTGCGGCGACCACGGAAAGCCGATCCGCCGGATCTCCTGACGACTCAGGGTACCCGCGATGACGCGGCCAACGTAGGCCGGGCTATGCACCAGCATCAGTTCAGCGTCACTGGCAGCCTCGGGAACCCTCAGCGCTTCAGGCTCAACCAGACCCGCGGCGACGACCTGCTCACGCAAGAGCGCATACTTTGCCATTGGGAACCGATGGCCTGCGGGGAGGGGCAGGACAAATGTATCTGAGTAAAAGATCTGCAAGGGAGGCGTCAGGATTTCTCAGGCAAATAGACGGTCAAGATATAGCCCATCCCGCGGCGGGTTTGCAACAGTTCATCGGCTTGCCCGACGCGGCGCAAGGCGGCACGCAGGTTGCTGACTGCCCGGTCGAGCGCCTCGGCATCGAGCCCGGGGTCATAGTCGCGCCCCCAGATAGCCTCGGCACACGCCTCACGGCTCACCAGTTCACCTTGGCTCCGATAGAGGCGGCTCAAGAGTCGCTGCTGATTGGGGGTCAATTCGAGCAACGCATTGCCCAGGTAAAACGCCTGGGTGCGCTCGTCGAGGCGCAGGCGGGTATGCGGTACCACAGTGGGATCAGGGTCAAGGAAACGGAGCAGTTCGCCCCCCAGCCCTGGGGCAATCGTATCGTGGTTGCTCAAGATATGCGGGCCGTTGATCAACTGCCCATTGACGAAGGTACCGTTGGCACTCCCCGCGTCGTGCAGTAGATAACGTGGCCCTTCGCGCACAATGCGGGCGTGCAACCGCGAGACCGTCTGCCGATTGATCACCACATCGCACAGCGTTGAACGCCCGATCGTGTACTCGTCGGCCCCAAGTACCAGTTCAGTCGGCGTCACATCATCACTGAGCGCAATCAGGCGCGCAAGAATGGCATGCTCGTTTTGCATAGGCCTATTGTACCGCGAGTCGTGCTTTTGTGGGTGTGTCGTTGCGCGGCTGACGCCTTAAGACTCCAACGAAAGGGTTATGCGGATGAGGGGCACGGCGGCGCCGTGCCCCTCCTCTGCATAACCCTTTCGTTTTGGCTGGTGAAACCTTTTGGCGTGACATGGGACCGACGCAGGTACTAGTTCCGCATAGGACTGACAGTCACTATACGCTCTTATGCTCGTGTTCTATACTCAAGGGTAGACATTCTTATGTGTCGATCTTAAGGCCATCATTCCCCGCATTCTTGCACAAAAAGAAGACCGGAAAAACTTATGAAACCCCATCTGTCGCATCGTTTGGTTACCTCTGTGGTTGCGCTGGTAGTTCTGCTCGGTGTGACGGTTACGCTTGCTCGGCCTGCTTCCTATGCGCAGACCGACCAATCTGCCACGTGGTCGTTGCCCCCTCCTCGTGCGCATAGCCATGTTGCCGTGACCAGCGATGGCGCGGTGAGCGTTGATCACCAGATTTTTCCCGATTTTGCGTCCTATTTCACGTCGCCCTTTTTTCGCCTGACCGGCAAGCGCTGTGGAACGCAGGTTCCTGACGATCTCGCGAGTCTCCAGGCGAGCCCGGGCGATTGCACGCTGACGCGCACCGCGATCCAGCAGGCGTACTGGCCCAATGAGGTCTATGTTATTCCGACAGTCTTTCACATTATCTATGCGAGCGATGGTACCGGTAATCTTTCGGATCAACGCATTCAGGATCAGGTGCGTGTGCTCAACGAAGATTATCAGGCGCTGCCTGGTACAGCCGGTGCGCAGGGAACCAATACGCGGATTCATTTTCAACTGGTTGGCATCACGCGTACCATGAATGATGCGTGGTTCCAGGATCAAGATGAATTGGCGTATAAGCAGGCTTTGGGTTGGGATCAGAGTCGCTATCTCAATGTGTATGTCAATACCGCGAGTGGCTTCCTCGGTTACTCCTACCTCCCTCAGCAGCAGGTGCCGAGTGTCTACGATGGGGTGGTGATGCTCTATCAGGCGATCGGTGGGCGTGATCTGCCCGACGCCGCGCCGTATGATCAGGGCCGTACCCTGGTCCACGAGGTTGGCCATTACCTTGGGTTGCTGCATACGTTCGAGGGTGGGGGCTGTTTTGACGGCTATGAGGCGGGCGATTTGCTTGCCGATACGTCTAGTGAAGATGTAGAACATTATGGCTGTACTCCGTCAATGACCTGTGGCACGCCCGACGATATTCATAATTTTATGAACTATACCGATGATACGTGTATGTGGCGCTTTACGGTTGAGCAGGCCAATCGGTTGGTATGCAGCCTCGTCAACTATCGCTCGACGCTTTACAACATCGGGGCCGTCGCGGTCAATCAAACGCCTCCACCTGATCGAGTTCAGGCAGGGCAGCCTTTGACCTATACGCTGGCTGTGCAAAATACCGGCCAGGTTGCGCTTGATGCGCAGATTACCAACATCCTGCCCTCGGCGACGCTGACCTATACGCTTGCTGGCGAATCCCGCCCCATTGTGGATGGCAAACTCGCCTGGACAACGACGATCACGGCCCCCGGCGGAACCTGGACCGAGACGCTTGTGGTGACGTTGCCGATGACCTATACCGGCACGGTCACAAATGTCCTGGAAGTCACGTCGCAGCAGGGCGTGACCGGTGCATTTACCAGCGTAGTTACGGTGGGTGAAGCGGTGCGGTATCAGGTGTTTTTGCCGCTTGCGATGCGGTGATGCTTTGACGCAAAGGCGCGAAGGCGCACAGGCCGGTGTCCTGCTCCACTAGGTTCGTATACCCGCTGGAGTGTGGCGGCCATTCGGGTAGCTCTGGGGTTGAGCCCTGGATGCCCCTAGAGCCATTGCAGCTTCCTGTCGTCGCCGTGAACGACAATCAGATGCCGTGGCATCACTTTGGCCCGTTTGAAAAACGCTTCCGTGAGCGAAGGATACTGCAACAACCGGTTTGCAATCGGGTAAGGCAGGCCTGAACCTCGTGAATTGGATGGTATTACACTACACGTCGAGTACGAGGCGTAAGCCTTCTTCAACCTGGCTCAATGTGGTTGCGGAAATACGATCAACGTATTCGTCGAGCATTGACTTGTCGAGGGTAATGATCTGCGAGACGTTAATGACGGAGTCTTTTGGTAAACTCGATTCAGTTGCGGGAAGGAAGACGTTGCCGGGGGCTGTTGCAAGGCGCAGATTACTGGTTATTGCGACAATAATCACGGTCGCAAGACGACTTCGCGTAAATGCATCAGCTTGAATAACCAAGACTGGCCTTCGATAGCCTGATGTTGAACCTGTTGGCTCCGGCAGGTTGGCCCACCAAAGATCTCCGCGCTGCATTACCATTCTTCCGTTGGCACTATTTGCCCTTGCGCGGCGATATACGCGGGATCAAGTGTAGATTTCTCTTCCCCGTACAGAGTATCAAGTGCTTCGGTGATGCCCTGGTAGCGGAATGTATTGAGATAATGCTGAATAGCCTTGGCGTATAACTCGCTGCGGGAGAGACCCTTATCCTGTGCGTACTGCTCCGCTGCGGCAAACAGCGGGTCTGGAATAGAGATGGCTGTTTTCATGACGAGAGTATAACAAAAGTTATACCCCGCTGTCAAGGTCTCTCTCCTTGGCACCACCGATAGCCATAGCCGGCCCAACGTGAAGTAGACGGCGATCTTGCCACCTACACCCCAATGATACGTGCTACGCGGCGATCTTGCCACCTATGACCTGCCATTCCTGTGCTACACAGCGGTGGTGCCGCCTACACCTGTCGTATCCTGGACGCCATTCAAACGGTCGATGTCAGACAACTTCTTGACTACCGCAAGCTCCTGGGTCTGTCCGAATCACCCCATCCCCTAGGGCGATGGCATCATACGAAACCGGAGACAAAAAGACGCTCGATAGCCGTCCACGAATTGGGGCCACGAAGAAACGAATCATTATGACCCGGCGTCGATCATCCGATGCACTTCAACCTCTTCGAGGTACGAGCGGCGCAACACGGGATCAGTGATCATCGCGGCGCGTTGTTCAAGGATGGTGCGGGCTTGCTTCACGACAACTTCGGCGCGCGGATCTTCCAGGGCGGTCAAAACACGCCAGCAGGCGGCAAAGATGCGCAGCAGATCTTCGCTGCTGTGCAGGGCGCTGTCGTTTAGGTGGGGTAGCAGGGCTTCGACGTCGGTGCGGGCGGCGGTGCGATCGCCGTTCACCAGCGCGGCCAGCGCGAGGCCAGCGCGGGCTTGCATGGCACGCGCTGGTTGATGCATTGCTAGCCGTAGTTCCAGTGCTTCACGGTAGAACGCAAGGGCAGCGTTGGCATTCTGCTGCGCTAGGGCGATGTGGCCGAGATAGGTGAGGCTGTACGCGATGATCGAGCGTGCGCCGAGTGTGCGAGCCAGGTTCAGCGCCTCTTGCGCATAGCGTTGAGCTGTGGCCTGGTCGCCTATTAGGTGAAAGAGCAACCCCAACCCACTGAGGCTGTGTGCTTCGCCGAGACGGTTGCCAATCGCCCGACGTAGTTCGAGCGAGGCCTGGTAGTACCCGTACGCCTGTTGGTACGCGCCCTGTTCGCGGGCCGTGCGCCCCAGGTTGACCAGGGCGATGGCTTCGCTGCGGCGATCACCAGTGCTGCGACTCAGGTTCAGTGCGGCGGTGAAGCGTTCTTCGGCTTCGCAGTAATGCCCTTCGTCGTACGCGACGACGCCAAGGTTGTTGAGCACCATGCCTTCGCCGGGGCGATCGCCGCTGGCGCGGTCGATCGCCAGCGCAGCCATGTAGGCCTCGCGGGCCTCGCTGCAACGTCCTTGCTCTTCGGCGATCACGCCGAGATTCGAAAGCGCAATGCTCTCGCGCTGCGCATCGCCGAGGCTCCGTGCGAGCAGCAGCGAGGCTTCGTAGGCGGCACGGGCTTCGGCGTAGTCGCCGCGAATCTCGGCGAGCCAGCCAAGCCCCGAGCGGCAATCGGCCTCGAGGTGCGGCAAGCCTGCCGCCTCTGCATGAGCAAGTGCCTGCCGCAGATATGTTTCACCGAGGCTATACTCGCCTTGACGGGCATGCGCGTTGCCACGAAAACGCCCCACCAGCGCCGCAAGTTCGGCGTGATCCTCTAGGGGCAGCAGTTCCTCGATCTTGCCAAAAAGAACAACCGCCGCGCCGTGTTGCCCCTGTTGCGAGGTGAAACGCCCTTGATAGGCGCGCAGACGGGCGATGGCGGCGACACGCTCAGCGGCAAAAGATGCGCTCGGTGCGGTCTGGGATGTCATCATCAGCTGATCAGCCGCGCTCTGGAAGAGCCCTTCGCCTTCGCGCAGGAAGCCCAGGCGTTCGTAGAGCAGCGCCAGCGCATCGGCAGCCGCGCCCAGGCTTGCCGCATCGCCGTGCTCACTGGCCCGCTCCCACGCTTGCCGCAGATTTGCCAGGTCGGCGCGTAACCCTTCAGTCACTGTGCGCGGATTGCGTCCGGTCAAGGCGGGCAGGGCGGACGCCAGGGTCTGGAGGAAGTAGGTGCTATGGTGCGTACGGGTTGCCTCGGCCCCGCCCGCTTCGAGGCGTTCACCGGCAAACTGGCGTAACAATTCGTGCAACTCGTAGCGTTCGTCGCGTTGCCGTACCAGCGATTTTTCCACCAGCGCCCGTAGCAATGGGCGTATGGGCGGATCAACCAGGTGCCCCAGCACCTGCTCGGCGGCGGCGAGCGTACAGCCGCCGCGGAAGACCGCCAACCCGGTCAGCGTGGCGCGTTCCTGGGCATTGAGCAACTGCCATGAATGGTTGAAGATCGCCCGCAGGCTCCGTTGACGTGCCGGGACATCGTGCAGCCTGGTGGCAAGAAAATCGGTGTTGCGCGCAACTTCCTGGGCAATGGTGGCGCACGGCAAGTCACGGGCCCACGCGGCGGCGAGTTCGATGCCCAGGGGCATACCTTCGACCAGGCGACAGATTGTTGCGACCGCCGGCGCTTCGCGTTCATCAAGCTGAAAACGCGCACTGACCTGGATCGCTCGCTGCACAAAGAGTTGCACAGCGCTATAGTGCGCCAGTTGCGGCGGCGTCAGCATCGTTACATCGCGGGGGTAGGCCAACCCTTCCAGGTCAACGAGCCACTCGGCCCGTAAGCGCAGCGGCTCGCGTGACGTGACGAGCAAGCGTACCTCGGGGGCGGCTTGCAAAATCGCGTTGATGATGGGCGCAAGCTCGGGCAGGTGCTCGGCATTGTCGAGCAGAACGAACATCTGACGTTCGCGCAGCCCATCAAGTACCTGATCGAGCGCAGACCGCGTTGGATCAAGGTGCCAGCCCAGCGTTGTCGCCAGCGCCGCCGGTACCTGGTCGCTCTGTTCAAGTGGCGTGAGTGCGACAAAAACAGCCCCGTCGCGCATCGTCGCTGCGTGCGCAAGCGCCGTCTGGCTTGCGAGGCGCGTCTTGCCGATGCCACCGGGTCCGATCAGGGTGAGCAGGCGGCAGGCTGGATCGGCCAGCCGTGCGGCGAGCAGATGCAATTCCTGCTCGCGCCCGATAAAGCTCGTTGGTTCGCTGGGAAAGCCGAATAGAGTGGGCTGGGTTGGCGCAGTACGGATGGGTGGCACCGGCGTATGGGTGAAAGCACCGGAGCGCAACCGTCGGTAGAGCGCGCTAACCTCGGCAGAGGGGGCCACGCCAAGTTCACGTTCCAGCACGCTCTGGTAGCGGTCGTAGCTTGCGAGCGCCGCGAGCAGTTGCCCGTGATGGGCCAGCAAGAGCATGAGGCGTTGCTGCACCTCGTCGTCAAAAGGTTCATCGGCCAACAGGGCCTCGGCGTGGAGAATGCCCTGCGCATAGGCCCCCTGATCGAGATAGATCCGGGTGAGCTCGCGGCGGGCCATCAGCACGAGTCGCCGCAAGTGCTCTTGCTCAGCCAGGACCCATGCCTCAAACGTCGGCGTATCGCGCACCGCAAAGCCCTGCAGAAACTCGCCCCGATAGAGCGCCAGGCCCGCTTCGTAGCGGGCAGGATCGACCAGATCGCGCCCAGGGGAGAGCAACCGGATCAGTTGCGCTGCGTCGAGTGAGCAGGGTAACTGTGGATTCAAGCCGACGTCACGGCGCGACGTCTCAAGATACGGGCCGAGCACCTGACGCATCCCGGTCAACAAGACACTCAAATTAGCCCGTGCGCGATCAGGGCTCAGCATTTCGCCCCAGAGCAGATCGGCCACAATCTCGCGGGCCACGGGCCGCCCAAGATAGGCCAGATAGACAAGCAACGCCTCGGCCTTGCGCGACCCAAGCTCGTCCAGGGGCTGACCATCACGTTGCAACGTGAGCCCACCAAATGTACGAATGTCGAGACCTGTCTGCATGCATACCTGTTGTGCTAGAGGCTTCTCTTAACGGAAGGGCCGTTGGCCCTTCCGCCTTAAGAGAAATTTTACCATGCTCATTGGCCCGCGCTAAGGTTTTGCTAAGAGTCGCTCTGGTATCTTGAGTCACCATTGATGAGTAGTCTGTGAATGAAGTTTTCTGGCGTCCTCAGCCGACCACGAATTGGGGCCACGAATAAACGAATACCGCACTGCAACGCCCATATTCGTTTATTCGTGATCAGTATTCGTGGTCGGCGGCGCTACCGGGACATGTAGTTCACAGACTAATGAATTTGTTCGATTTACGCTGCATACAAGAGCGTTACGCAAGGAGTCTAGCTGTGAAACGAAGCCTTCTTTTTCTCCTCCTGATCGGTTTTTTTGCCACGTTGCTCGCTGTGCCGCCTGCGGCAGCGCAGATGGAGTACGACGATGATCCGTGGGCGCTGCCACCGGCCCTAGCGCAAGAGCCGCTCGATTGCACGAATTCGCCCTTTGGCCGTGCGATCATCCTTGGTTCCGAGCAAGAGATCTTTGTGGGGATGCGCGGTGCGGGCGCGGGACGCCAGGGCTGGGTGCTGCACGATCAGTTTGATCTGAATCCTGATGGCACCGCGTTGATCCGCGATGGATCCTGGCCGGCCACCGACGAGACGCCCAATGCAAATGCGCAAAATGTCAGCGCCCTTGCCAGCACGACCGGCAAGTTTCGCTTCGAGAGCGATCGCACGCAACTGGTGCAGGTCTACACCGGGGCCGATGGCACGGTGCGCTGGCTGGTGCATGAAGAGGGTCAGCCCGTGCTCGAACGGAGCCTGCTGGTCTCGAATTATGCCTTGCTGCAAGTCGCTTCGGGCGTGCTCAGTCGTGCCCCTGGGCGTACCGAACGCCTGGCGCTGGCGAGCCGGACAGCGATTGGCTCGCTCAACGTCTTCATCATCGAGCCGCTTCGCGATAGTCAGGTGGCCCTCGCGACCTGGCGCACCGATCAGGACGGGCGCAAAGATGTCGTTGATCTCCAGCTTGCTGTCGGCGACCTCAACGGCGATGGCTTCAACGACGAGATCATTCTCGGCTTGAAGAAAGTGGACGGTGAAGTCGAGGTGATCGTGTTGCGTTACGACCCTGACTATACTGGGCCAGATGGTGGCCCCAATTTCAAGAGCAGGCTGCGCGAGGTTGCGAACTTCACCCTTAATACCGGTACTCCCACGCTGATCCGGGTAGCGGCAGCCGATCTTGATGGCCGCCTCACAACCGGCCCGGGCGCAAGTCAGGGCTCAGGCGACTACAAAGACGAGATCATTCTGCTGACCGATACCGATCAGCCAGATGTGCGCCCCTTGAGCCCGCAGTATACGGTGCAAACCTTCGCGCTCAATGCCTCTGCTGAGAATCCCGAGGTTGAACAGATCGTGCAACGCGGCAGTTCAACCGTGGTCGTCACCCTAACCTCGAACCTGACGCTCGCGACGGGCGATCTTGATGGCAGCGGACGCGCCGAGATCCTCGTGGGCGAAGTTACCCCCGATGACGTGGCGGTGCGTGCTTTTGATGGAGCCACCGGCACCCCGCGTGAACTGGATCGCTTTGCGCTTCCGATGACCCCAAGCCCCGGTCTTCCCCTCGCGGTTGCGGCGGGCGATCTTGACCGCGATGGGCTGCACGAGGTTGGCCTGGCCTTGCTCAATAATCAGGCGTTGCAGGTGACGACGCTCGCCTATCAACCCGACACGACGACCCTGAGCGAACGCGATACGGTGACGGCGAACGATGGTGGCCGCCAGAATGCGACCTCTATTGACCTGGCCTTTGGCGATTGGAACGACGATTCGCTCAAGGCGCTCTATGGCGAGCCGCAGGGTAGTTCGATCACCTGCAAGACGGTGCAGGAACCAAATATCGTCTCGGTAGTACATGCGCCGCCTTATTGGCAACGCCTGCAAGGCAATCGGCTCCGCCTGGCCTCGATTGGGCAATCAACCAGTTTTGCCCAGACCGACGAGCGTGCGTTGACAGTTTCAAGCTCGCATGCAGTTAGTGCTTATTTTGGTGGTGGATTTGAGGCTGATTTTATCTTTGCCAAAGTTGCGGCCACAGCGCGGGTGACCGCAGGCTATCAGTATACGGGCAGCGTCACGAATCGCGGCGGTACCACCGAAGGCAAAACAACCCGCGAGGCCTGGACGAATGATGCCGGCAGTTTTGCGGCGATCGAGCGCACCACGTATGACTGCTACAACTACCGGGTTGTCCAGGACGGCCAGGAACTCGACGCGGGCATGCGTTTCTGCGAGTACAAAGACTACGCCTCAATCGCAACCGATGTGGGTCGCTGGAACAGTCTCTTTGGGCCGGCCAACAACCCGCAGGCACTCCAGTGGATTCCACTCAACCGCGACTGGGCCAATCTCGCCCTCTTCCGTCGGGCGACCGTGGCGCAGTCGAGTACTGTTGGCGACGCCGTCGCAGCACGCGCTATTGATGGCATCATTGATCCCGCCTTTGCCAATGGTTCCGTGACGCAAACCGAAGCTGAGGATGCGCCTTGGTGGCAGGTTGACCTTGGTCTCACGCAGGAACTTGGCGCGGTGCGGGTCTGGAATCGCAACAATCTGGGCTGCGACGATCTGACGTGTGCCGCGCAGTTGCGTAATTTCTATGTCTTTGTCTCGGATACCGACTTGCGTACCATCTCGAACGATCCTGCGGTGCTCAAAGACGATCCCCGCGTGGCAACCTTCTTTAGCGAGGGTCAAGGCGGGCGCGTCACCAACATCCAGACCTATCGCAACAATGCGCCAATCTTTGGGCGCTACGTGCGGGTGCAACTCGCCGGGACGGGCTATCTCGCGCTTGCCGAAGTGCAAGTCTTTGGCGAGCGCCAGGTCGATCCTGATCGCTACCCGATCAATGTCAGCGACAGCGATCCCAACGATGGCTACTTTACCGTCAGCCTCTACAACCCGCTGACCGGAGGCATCGAACAGGTGCGTCAGCGTGGGCGTTTGCTCTGGAATGGCGCCAACTACGGTGTGCTCGCGGCACGTCGCATCTCGGTCGGCAACCCTGTTTCGTCGTGGTCATTGACCGAAGAGCGTACAACGTTTACGACGCAGGCCGACGCGACGAGTCACAGCGTCAGCATCGGGGCCGAGTTTGATGCTGAGGTGAGCGCCGGTGGCGGCAAGGTCGTCTTTGGTGGGGGCTACGAGTACACCTCGGGTGTGATCACCGAGGATGTGCGCTCAACGGCATGGGGGACATCGTTTGAGCTTGGTGGCGGAGTTCAGGGCTTCCCGGCCACCGTAGGTGGGGTTGCGCTCGGGCCGGGCCAGTGCGAATACGGGTTCCAGCCCTACTACTACGAAGTGACCGAAGAGTCGAGCACCGGCTTCCTGCATCGCTTCATTGTGGTTGACTATACGGTGCCCAACGCCTCACTCAACCGCAATAATCTCGCCTTCTGCCGCCAGCCAACCGCCAATCAGCCGATCGTCGAAGCCGACATCAATACAGTGGCTCCTGGCAGTAGCCTGATCTTGACCGCACGCGGTTTTACCGACAACAGCGAAAACCTGATCGAATTGCGCTACCCTGGGCAGGAAAACTTTCGCCAGGTCGCACGGATCCGCATGAGCAGCATCGGCGAACTCGTTTTTGTCCTCGCCACTTCGCCCAACGATCCACCGGGCGACTACGCGGTACGCATCCGCAGCGTTGCCCAGGGCACCAACCTGGCCCAGGCTCAGGAAGCCACAACCGCCTTTACGCTCAGCACCGACGCCGCCCTCGTCGAACCTGCGCCCCCCGGCGTCCCGGTCTTTAGCCTCCAACCGCGGCTCTATCTACCATTGATCTCCCGCTAGCGGCGGCGTCAATACGCTCTGGACGCACAACCAGCCAGCAAAAGCTGGCTGGTTGTGCGTCCAAAAAGAAAGCCCTACACAATCGCCATCATCGTCCCGACGGCTTTCAGTTGCTCGCCATCGCCACGTGCCCAGAGCTCAGCGGTGAACATGATGCGCTCATCGGACATGCTTTCAGCTCTGGTGATGGTGCCGCCAACGTGCAAGGTTTCGCCGGGGCGGGTCGGGGCGCGAAAGCGTACCTGAAACTGGAGCAGGCCATTTGGCCCGGCGATGTCGGTCGCCAGCCGCCCGAGCATGCCCATCACCAGCATGCCATGCGCAATCACGCCGTCAAGCCCCGCTGCCTGCGCAAAACTGGGGTCGGTATGCAATGGGTTATAATCACCCGACGCTGCCGCATACGCGACAAACAATTCGGGGGCAAGCGGTCCTTCGGTAAAGCCGGGGATCGTGTCGCCAACCTTGAGTCGCCTGGATGCTGCCACGGCCTTCTGCTCCTCTCTGCTTACCCTTCTTCCCCACGCACAACGACGACCAACTGGTCGGTCAGCACCAATTCGCTCTGATCGTTATACCAGCAGGTTTCGAGCGTCAGCACTTCAAACGGCCCGCTTTTGCCCGTTTTCTGTTCCAGTTGCACCAGTTCGGGGGCGGCGATCAATTCATCACCCGCGAAGATCGGCAGGTGGTACTCATAGCTCTGCTCGCCGTGCAAGAGGCGGGGCAACGGCGCGCCGATTGCCTCGAGTTCGGCCAGCAACGCGGAGTTCGCCCAGAGGCCATAGCGCGTCGCGAGCGTTGGCGGCGCAGGCAGGTCAGGCAACCCAGCCGCCTGCGCCGCTTCGACCGAATGATAGATCGGATCGGTCTCGCCGAGCGTTACCGCCAGCGCCCGGATGTGCTCACGCTCGACCGTCACGGTGTAGGGGCCAAAGGTGCGCCCAAGGTTGGCTGGATCAATCATGGTCTTCCACCACCCCCGGCAGATCACGCATCGTCCGCAGATCGCGCAAGCCGCGCACCTGCGCCGACAGAAAGACCACGCCCCCGTTCGACATCGTCAACCCGTCGTGAGAGACGACGCCGCTACTGACTCTCCTGTTCAGCCCGCGCCCGAAGTTCGATCCGCCGAATTTTGCCACTGATGGTCTTGGGGAGGTCACGGACAAACTCGATTTCGCGGGGGTACTTGTAAGGGGCCGTATTGGTCTTGACAAATTCCTGGAGTTCATGCTGTAGCTCCTCTGATGGTTGCGCACTCGACACCAGTACGACATACGCTTTCACGATCGCGCCGCGGGCCGCGTCGGGCTTGGCGACCACCGCCGCCTCGGCCACCGCCGGATGCTCGATCAGCGCACTCTCGACTTCAAATGGACCGATGCGGTAGCCTGCGCTAATGATCACATCGTCTGACCGTCCGACAAACCAGTAGTAACCGTCTTCATCGACATACGCCCGATCACCGGTGACATACCAATCGCCCCGGTGACAGGCCACTGTCCCATTTGGATTGCGCCAGTATTCTTTGAAGAGCCCGACCGGGCGTTCGGGGCGCACCCGTACCGCCAGATCGCCCTCTTTGCCGGGGGGCAGCGGCTCGTTCTCGTCATCAATGATCGCCAGATCGATCCCCGGCAACGGCTTGCCCATCGAGCCAGGACGGATCGGTTGGCCCGGCGGATTGCCGCACAACAGCACCGACTCGGTCTGCCCATAGCCGTCACGCACCGTCAAGCCGGTCGCCTCACGCCAGACCTCAATCACCTCGGGGTTGAGTGGCTCACCCGCACTGACGCACGAACGCAGGGTCGAAAAGGTAAACGCCTTCAGATCTTCCTGTACCAGCAGCCGATAGATCGTCGGGGCGGCACAGAACGAGGTGATCGGATAGCGCTGCAAGAGTTCCAGTGTCTCGTGGGGGTTATATTTGCCGCGCCCATCGTGGATAAAGAGCGCCGTGCCCATATTCCACGGCCCAAAGAGACTACTCCATGCGGCTTTGGCCCACCCGGTATCCGACAGATTCCAATGCAGATCATCGGGCGTCAGATCGAGCCAGTATTTGCCGGTAATGCGATGGCCAATCGGATACGAGGCGTGGGTATGCAGCACCATTTTGGCGTTGCCAACGGTGCCCGAGGTAAAGTAGATCAGCGCCGGATCAGTGCCTGGCGTCGGCATGCGCGCCCGTTCGGGTGCCCCGGCGCTGATCAAATCCTCAAAGCCAAGCGTCCCCTCAACCGGTGAACCAACCACAATCAGATGCTGAAGGGTTGGGCACTGATCGCGAATCGCCTGGATCTTGGTCGCCCCATCGGCATCGGTAATGACCGCCCGCGCCTCGGCGATATTGATCCGATAGATGCTATCCTTCGGGGTCAACAAGATGGTGGCCGGCATCGGCACGCCCCCCATCTTCATCAACCCGAGGATGCACTCCCACCACGCGACAACCCGTGGCAGCATCAGCAGCACTCGATCACCGCGCTGCAAGCCCATTGCTTCAAGCCCGTTCGCCAGGCGATGCGAGCGTGCCCGAAACTCGGCAAACGTGATCTGCCGCTCTTCACCTGTCGGCCCAACCCAATGCATGCCCAATTTCTGCGGATCGTCCGCCCACCGGTCAATCACATCATATGCCCAATTGAAATCCTCAGGCATTGCGAGATCGATTGCCACCGTCACCATTGACCTCCATCGGATCAGGCCCTCCATCGGGCCATGCGGCATTCCACAGGGATATAGCGTTATCCTACTTCAGACGGCTTGATTATGCAAGGAGTCGGTTCAGCGCGAGCGCATCACCAGCCAGATCCCTACGGCGACCCCGGTTGCGCCAAGGGCATCAATCGGACGCAGCGGGTCGCCCAGCAGCAAAGCCCCCAGTACCAGGCCAAAGACCGGGGTAAGAAAGAGGAACGTATTGGCGCGACTCGCATCACCGTGGCGCACCAGGAAGAGATAGAGCAACATGGTGACCCACGAGAGCATGATGCACATATAGATCAGCGCCACGATGAAGTTCGTATCCCAGATCACCTGGCCAACCGGTTCCCAGAGGAAACTTGGGATCAGCAAGGCAACCCCGCCGACGAGCAACTGGATCGCATTCATCCCGGCCAGGTCGTACGGCAAGGCCCAGCGCTTGAAGAGGATCGTGCCCGTAACCATCGAGACGTTGGCCACAAGCACCAGCGCCATGTGAAAGGGGCTTTCGCCGGTGCCCATCCGTGCCGACATCAGAAAGACCACGCTGATAAAAGCCAGCCCAAGACCAAAAAACTTCTGGAGCCCGAGCCGTTCACCGAGCAAAAACGGGGCGGCAAAGGCGAGCATCAACGGATTGGTGCTCGCCAGAACCGCCCCCGTGCCTGCGGTAATGCCCTGCAGCGCGGTCGCCGTAAAGCCAAAAAAGAAGGCAAAGCTCAGGATTCCCAACACGCCGAGCCGCAGCCAATCGCGCAGCGTGCGTGGCAACGAGCGACGCAAGAAGATCACGATGAGCAACAAGACACCGCCTGACAAGACAAACCGCAAGCCCATTAAAAAGAGCGGAGGGCTGCTTCGCAAGGCAAAGGCCACGGCAATAAAGCCCGTAGACCAGAGAAACGAGAAGGTGAGCGCAAGGCTGGTATAGACTGGAACGGAAAGATGGCGAACCCCTGACTCAACTGGCGTCGTCGCTTGCATAGAATGCTATGTCCCCTCTGCGCCTCCGCGCCTCCGCGCCTCTGCGTTAAAACTCACGCCCCATCCATCTGCTCAAGCTGCTCCAACAACAGCCCAAACGTCTCCATCGCGGCCTGCACCGGGGCCGGCGTTGCCATATCCACCCCCGCCCCGCGCAGCAACTCGATCGACGAACGCGACGAGCCGCCGCGCAAGAAGCCCAGGTAGCGCTCGACCGCCGGGGCGCCTTCGCTCATCAGTTGCCGACTCAACGCCAGGGCCGCCGAGAGCCCTGTCGCATACTGGTACACATAAAATTTGTAGTAGAAGTGTGGAATCCTCACCCACTCAAACGCGATCTCGTCATCAAGCGTCACCGCTGGCCCGTGATACCGGGCGACCAGATCATAATAGCGCTTGCTCAACCCCTCTGCGGTGAGCGGCTCGCCGGCCTCGACGCGGGTGTGCATGTCCAGTTCGAAGCTGGCAAACATCGTCTGCCGAATGATCGTCCGTCGGATGTCTTCGATCTGCTGGACAAGCAGCATCCGCCGGAGCTGCTCGTCGTCGCGGTGCTTGAGCAGATAGTCGGTCAGCAGTGCTTCGTTGAGGGTCGAGGCGACTTCGGCGACAAAGATTGTATAGCCGCCATAGATGAAGGGCTGGTTGCGCCGTGAAAAGAAGGAGTGCATCGAATGACCCAGTTCGTGGGCCAGCGTAAAGGCGTCGTTCAACCGATCCTGGTAGTTGAGCAAAACATACGGTGGTGTGCTATAGGATCCGCCGCTGTAGGCTCCACTACGTTTGCCTACGTTCTCGTATACGTCAATCCAGCGATTTCCAAAAGCCTTCTGCAAGGCCGCCGCATACTCATCGCCGAGGGGCGCAAACGCCGCGAGCATCATCTCACGCGCCTCACTGAACGGCACGATCAACTCGGGCGTCGGCACAGGCTGCGCATAGAGATCATAGATGCGCAGCTCATCGAGGCCCATCAGCCGCTTGCGGATCTCCATATAGCGATGGTTCAGGCCAAGATTAGCTTCAACGGTTGCGAGCAGATTGTGGTAGACCTCCACCGGGATCTCGTTTGGATCGAGCGCCGACGCCAGGGCGGAGCTATAGTTGCGGATGCGCGCATCAAGCACGTGCGTCCGGATTGAGGCCCCGAGCGTCGTTGCCATCGTATTGCGGAAAGGCCGATACGCACCATAGTAGCCCTTAAAGGCATCGTGGCGCACCTGCCGATGGTTGCTCTCGAGAAAACGCCCATACCGTGCGTGCGAGAGTTGTACGGTTGCGCCGTTTTCGTCGGTAATGCTCGGAAAGGTCAAATCCGAGTCGGAAAGCATCTCGAAAACTTCGTAGGGTGCCCGGGTTACATCACTAAACTGAGCCAGGACGCCTTCAACCTCAGCCGAACGAATATGCGCCCGCTGCCGATTCAGCTTCGCAAACTCATACGCATATACCTTCAACGCCTCGGTCTCGGCCACCCATCCTGCCAGGATCTCCTCGGGAATCGTCAAGATCTCTGGTTCAACATAGGCCACAGAGGCCATCACCCGTGCCGCAAACGAACCGGCCCGCTCTTGCAAGGCCTGCCCAATGGGATCAGTCGCATCAGAGTCTTTGCGGTGCATCGCATAGACATAGAGCGCATAGATCCGCTGTGCAACCTCGTCGCGCAATTGCAACACCTCGCCAAGGTGCTCGCCACTCTGCCCCAGGCTCCCCTGGAATGACGCAACCTTGCGCGCCAACTCCTCAACCGCCGCCAATTCCCGTTCCCATGCCTCAACATCGGCAAAAACAATGCTTAAATCCCACGTATATTCAGTGAGGGCCTCACTGCGGGTCGGGATTTTATGGGTATCAACGCTCATGGTATGTATACTCCTCATTTGTGTGTAGTCTGTCAACGAAGTTTTTTGGCATGCTCGCAGCCTTGTCATACTGAGCGCAGCGAAGCATCTCTGCCGTGGGGCCGCCTGAGACCCTTCGCTTGCGCTCAGGGTGACAAGCTATCGGAAGACTTAGTTCCCAGACCAGTAACTAGCCTGCCAACAAAAGTTTCCCGGTAGCACCGCCGACCACGAATACTGATCACGAAGAAACGAAGAGGGGCGGTGCGCTCTTCGTTTCTTCGTGCGTGTTATTCGTGGTCGGCTACCCCACCAACGCTTCCAGCCGACTGACAAAACCTTCCAGCACCGCAAAGGCGCGATCAAGCGGCTCGGGGGAGGTCATGTCGATCCCGGCCAGCTTGAGTGCGTCAAGTGGATAGACCGAACTGCCCGCGCCGAGGAAACGCAGGTACTTCGCTTGGGCTTCTTGATCGCCACGCAGCACGTCAACCGCCAGTGCATTGGCGGCGGCGATGCCCGAGGCGTACTGATACACATAAAAGTTGGCATAGAGGTGCGGGAACTGCGCCCAGACGATGCCATCACGTTCGGGGTCAACCTTGACGGCTGGCCCGTACCCGCGCGCGAAGAGGTCACTCAAGACGCGGTTCATGCCCGTGGCGGTCAATGGTTGCCCCTTTTCAGCCTGGTCATGCACATGCTGCTCAAATTGCGAGAGGATCGGCATCAAAAAGAGATAGCGATGGAAGTTGGACATTGCCTCTTCGAGAATCGCGATCTCTTCGTCGCGTCCGGGTTGCTTCGCCAGCAGGTGGCCGCGGAGCAGCGCCTGGTTGAAGTTCGAGGCGACTTCGGCGACAAACAACGCATAGTCGGCATAGATCGGTGGCTGGTGTTGCTGCGTATACCAGGTGTGCATCGAGTGGCCGAGTTCGTGGGCCAGTGTGCTGACATTCACCAGCGTACTATCAAAGTTGAGCAGGATAAACGGGTGCGTGCCGTAGCTTCCGCTCGAATAGGCCCCGCTCGTCTTGCCCTGGTTGGGATAGACATCTACCCAGCGTTGCGTCGTTAGCCCAGTCTGGGCCGTCGTCTGGTAGGTGGCCCCAAGTGGCGCGACCGCCTGGGTGACGATCGCAACAGCCTCATCGAAGCTATACCGCAACGGCGGGCCAAGGGGCGCAAAGATATCACATGCCTCGATCTGTTCAAGGCCCAGCGCCCGCCGCCGGATGTCCCAGTAGCGGTGCCAGATCGGCAAATGGCGGTTGCACGCGTCAATCACATTCTCATAGACGGTGCGTGGAATGTTGCTGGCAAAGAGGCTCGCGTCGAGGGCGCTTGGGTAGCGGCGGGCGCGGGCATTGAAGACATCGCCTTTGACACTGCCCGCATAGATCGATCCGATTGAGTTTTTGAAGCGCAAAAAACCATCTTGATGGCTGCACCAGGCATTGTAGCGCAGGGTACGATCAGGGCTGTGCAGCAATTCTTCAATCGTGCTGGTCGTTACGGTATGCGGTTCGCCCTGGGCATCAAGCGCGTCGGCAAACTGCAGATCGCCCTCGGCCAGCATTTGATACGAACTATAGGCCGCACTCAGTGGCTCGGCCGCCTGGGCGAGCAGTTGCTCAACTTCACCCGAACGCACATGGGCCGCCCGTCGGCGCAGGTTCTCAATCAAGTGCCGATACACCGCCAATTCCGGCTCAGCCGCGATCATGCCATCGAGATGCGCCGGCTCAAGCGCGAGCAGATCAGGCTCAACAAACGCCGTCGTTGCCCCCAACCGCGCATAGAGCCCGATCGCCTGATCGCGCAAGGCTGCCGCAGCTTGATTGGTCGTATCAACATCAAAGCTCATGCTCGTATAGACAAACAGCCGCCCCATCAACACCTGAGCTTGCTCAAAATGTTGCAAGGCCGCAAGCAATGTCGCCGGTGCGTCACCCAACCTCCCGGCATACGCAGCCAGTTTTGGCAATTCACTCGCTAAACGCTGGGCATCGGCATGCCATGCGGTTATATCTGGATAAACATTGGTAATGTCCCACGTAGATTGAAGTGAAACTTCGGATCGGCGAGGTAATGTCTTTGCCATATCTTTCCTTATTCATATGAAGAGCTTTCACGAGCAAACGTAATCTGTCCATTATACCAAATCCCTTCAACCTGGATGCGCGTTTAGACACAATGCTTTGCAAAGAAGACCTCACAGGTCTGCACCTGAGAGCGAGGGCGTCCCGCCCTCGCTCTCAGGAAGGTCGGAAAACTTACGTTACAGCATTGGTCTTATCTTCTCTTTGCGAGACCGATACACATTAGGGACTACGCAGTGGCATTAGGACGCACCCCGTCACCAAGGCGCTTCGTTATTCCGGCCTGACCGCCGTTTCTGCTTGGGTATAAACTTGCCAACCTTCACGGAAGGGTGTACATGGAGTGTTACCTGACACGACCACGTATGCCCACCCGAAAGGCTGGCGTTTATGTATCATACCATCTTCGAGCCCCTGACCCGACGGCAACACCGTCGTATTGTGCGCCTGCTGGCGCTGGCCCTGCTGCCCCTCCTGCTCGTGACAAGCACCGGGTACGGAGCCGAACGGCTCCCCGTGACGGTCGCCGTGGCGCGCTCGGTGCGCCGGATCCGCTGCCGCCG